>NZ_JBVKAI010000009.1:0-328872 GCF_055639495.1 Streptomyces sp. NPDC039424 | reverse complement strand
AAACGCCCGGTTACATTCCGAACCCGGAAGCTAAGCCTCACAGCGCCGATGGTACTGCAGGGGGGACCCTGTGGGAGAGTAGGACGCCGCCGAACTCCCTTTATAGCTCTGGCTCTTGGGCATCAGCCCAGGAGCCAGAGCTTTTTTGCGTTGAGGTAGGGTCAGGGGGCATCGTTGGCACGTTTCCCACAGGAGGCCCCCGGGTGGAGGTCCAGGAGACCCGCGTCCAGACAGACCGGGTCCTCACCATCCCGAACATCCTCAGCATGGCGCGGCTCGTCGGCGTACCCGTCTTCCTGTGGCTGATCCTCCGGCCGGAGTTCGGGGGCCCCAAGAGCGACACCTGGGCGCTGCTCGTGCTGGCGCTGAGCGGGATCAGTGACTATCTGGACGGCAAGCTCGCGCGGCGCTGGAACCAGATCAGCAGCCTCGGCCGGCTCCTCGACCCCGCCGCCGACCGGCTCTACATCCTGTCGACGCTGGTCGGACTCACCTGGCGCGAGATCCTGCCGCTGTGGCTGACGGGAGTACTGCTCGCGCGAGAGCTGGTTCTGCTGGTGATGGTGGGCATCCTCAGACGGCACGGCTATCCGCCGCCGCAGGTGAACTTCCTCGGGAAGGCGGCGACCTTCAACCTGATGTACGCCTTCCCGTTGTTGTTGCTCAGTGACGGAACCGGTTGGATCTCGTCACTCGCTGCTATTTTCGGATGGGCGTTCGCAGGGTGGGGTACAACGCTCTATTGGTGGGCAGGAGTGCTCTACGTGGTACAAGTCCGCCGCCTGGTCCGCGCGGACGCCATGGCCGATTGAGCTCGGCGATTGTCCGGACGTCGTAGCGCCTCGATGGCCGTTTGCGGAAAAGTGCGGGACAATCGGGACGGGTGAAGTCGGCTAGACCGTCATCTCTTAAGAGGAGGACGCTTCCGACATGAAGGCCGTCGTGATGGCCGGTGGTGAAGGCACTCGCCTTCGCCCCATGACCTCGAGCATGCCCAAGCCGCTCCTGCCGGTGGTGAACCGGCCGATCATGGAGCACGTGCTGCGGCTGCTCAAAAGGCATGGGCTCACCGAGACCGTCGTTACCGTGCAGTTCCTGGCATCGCTCGTCAAGAACTACTTCGGTGACGGCGAGGAGCTCGGAATGGAGCTCACCTATGCCAACGAGGAGAAGCCACTCGGTACCGCCGGAAGCGTCAAGAACGCCGAAGAGGCGTTGAAGGACGATGCCTTCCTTGTCATCTCCGGCGATGCCCTGACGGACTTCGACCTCACCGAGCTGATCAATTTCCACAAGGAAAAGGGCGCGCTGGTCACCGTCTGTCTGACGCGTGTGCCCAATCCGCTGGAGTTCGGCATCACGATCGTCGACGAGGAGGGCAAGGTCGAGCGCTTCCTCGAGAAGCCGACCTGGGGACAGGTCTTCTCCGACACCGTGAACACGGGCATCTACGTCATGGAGCCCGAGGTCTTCGACTACGTCGATCCCGATGTCCCCGTCGACTGGTCCGGCGACGTCTTCCCGCAGCTGATGAAGGAGGGCAAGCCGGTCTACGGCTATGTCGCCGAGGGCTACTGGGAGGACGTCGGCACGCACGAGAGCTATGTGAAGGCGCAGGCGGACGTTCTCGAGGGCAAGGTCGACGTCGACATCGACGGGTTCGAGATCTCCCCGGGCGTGTGGGTGGCCGAGGGTGCCGAGGTGCACCCCGACGCCGTGCTCCGGGGCCCGCTCTACGTCGGTGACTACGCCAAGGTCGAGGCCGGCGCGGAGCTGCGTGAGCACACGGTCGTGGGATCGAACGTCGTCGTCAAGAGCGGTGCCTTCCTGCACAGGGCCGTCGTGCACGACAACGTGTACGTCGGGCAGCACAGCAATCTGCGCGGCTGTGTGGTCGGCAAGAACACCGACATCATGCGCGCGGCCCGGATCGAGGACGGCGCCGTCATCGGCGACGAGTGCCTGATCGGCGAAGAATCGATCGTTCAGGGCAATGTGCGGGTCTACCCCTTCAAGACCATCGAGGCCGGTGCGTTCGTCAACACCTCGGTCATCTGGGAGTCCAGGGGCCAGGCGCACCTCTTCGGCGCCCGCGGGGTCACCGGGATCCTGAACGTCGAGATCACACCCGAGCTCGCGGTGCGGCTGGCCGGCGCCTACGCGACCACCCTCAAGAAGGGCTCCACCGTCACCACGGCCCGCGACCACTCCCGCGGTGCCCGTGCGCTGAAACGGGCGGTGATCTCCGCGCTCCAGGCCAGCGCCATCGACGTACGCGACCTGGAGAACGTACCGCTGCCGGTGGCCCGGCAGCAGACCGCTCGGGGCAGCGCCGGCGGGATCATGATCCGGACCTCGCCGGGTGTGCCCGACTCCGTCGACATCATGTTCTTCGACGGGAACGGGGCGGACCTCTCGCAGGGCAGCCAGCGGAAGCTGGACCGGGTGTTCGCGCGGCAGGAGTACCGGCGTGCCTTCCCGGGAGAGATCGGCGACCTGTACTTCCCGGCGAGTGTCTTCGACTCGTACACCGGGTCGCTGCTGCGGAACGTCGACACGACCGGGATCGCCGAGTCGGGGCTCAAGGTCGTCGTGGACGCCTCCAACGGCAGTGCCGGGCTCGTGCTGCCCAGCCTGCTCGGCAAGCTCGGCGTGGACTCGCTGACCATCAACCCCGGCCTCGACGAGTCCAGGCCGACGGAGACCGCCGACATACGGCGCTCCGGACTGGTGCGGCTCGGAGAGATCGTGGCGTCGTCGGGCGCGGCGTTCGGCGTCCGGTTCGACCCCGTGGGCGAGCGGCTGTCGCTCGTCGACGAGAAGGGCCGGATCATCGAGGACGACCGGGCGCTGCTCGTGATGCTGGACCTCGTCGCCGCCGAGCGGCGCAGCGGCCGTGTGGCGCTGCCGGTGACCACCACCAGGATCGCCGAGCAGGTCGCCGCCTATCACGGCACCCAGGTCGAGTGGACCACCACGTCTCCCGACGACCTCACGCGCGTGGGCGGCGAGGAAGGGACCATCTTCGGCGGTGACGGCAAGGGCGGGTTCATCGTCCCCGAGTTCAGCAGCGTCTACGACGGCACGGCGGCCTTCGTACGGCTGATCGGGCTGGTGGCGCGGACGCAGCTCACCCTCAGCCAGATCGACGCCCGTATCCCGCGGGCGCACGTCCTCAAGCGGGATCTGGCGACTCCCTGGGCGGTCAAGGGGCTCGTCATGCGGCGGGTCGTCGAGGCCGCCGGGAACCGGTTCGTCGACACCACCGACGGCGTACGGGTCGTGGAGACCGACGGGCGCTGGGTGATGGTGCTGCCCGACCCGGCCGAGGCGGTCACGCACCTGTGGGCGGAGGGGCCGGACGACGCCTCCGCGCAGGCCCTGCTCGACGAGTGGTCGGCCGTGGTGGACAGCGCCGGACGGTAAAACCGGCCGCACGCGCGCGTGCCGGACAAGTGTCCCCAAGGGGGCCTGTCCGGCACGCCGGTGGGGCCATTCGGAGGTACTGGTCGCGACGTGCGACGATGTGCGGCATGCCGCAGCAACCCCCCGTTCGGAGCACACCCTCGCGGCCCCCGCGTCCGGATGCCTCCATGTCGTTGATCACCAACGTCATGGACCACAGTCTCGACGACGGGTACGCCGAGGCCGCCCGGAGGAAGGACAAGGGGGAGGGCGGTCTGCCGAAGACTCTCCGGGCCAAGCTGGGGCTTGCCGCCGGTCTGGTGCTCGCGGCGCTCGTGGTGACCGTCGGGGCGGCCCAGGCGCGGGTGGCGGCGCCCGTGATCGCCAAGGAGCGCCAGGAGCTGATCGACCGCATCGACCGCGAGACGGCGGCGGCGGACAAGCTCGAGGGCGACGTGGACGAGCTGCGCGACGACGTCAGCGCGCGCCAGCGGGCGGCGCTGAAGAAGAGCGGCGGCAGCGGCGAGGCGGACCTGGTGGGCGTCCTGTCGGGCGCCACGGCCGTGCATGGGCCCGGTGTGAAGCTCGTCGTGAACGACGCCAAGGAAGCCAGCACCGGCGGTGGCGCCGATCCGCGTGAGACCGCGGGGTTCTCCGACACCGGCCGGGTGCGCGACCGCGACATGCAGCGCGTGGTGAACGGGCTGTGGGCCTCCGGCGCCGAGGCCATCTCCATCAACGGACAGCGGCTGACCGCCCTGTCGGCGATCAGGGCCGCGGGTGACGCGATACTGGTCGACAACAAGCCCCTGGTGCCGCCCTACACGGTGCTGGCGGTGGGGGACGGGGACAGGGTGAGCACCAGGTTCCAGAACAGCGCCGACGGCCTGTATCTGCACGCCCTGCAAGAGAACTACGGCATCCGGACCGGCATCTCCACCGAGAGCGACCTCCGGCTGCCCGCAGCACCGAGTGTGATCGTACGAACAGCACAGCCGAGCACTGAGAAGGGCACATCGTGATCGCCGTACTGGGCCTCGTCGTGGGAGTCGTGGCCGGCCTGTTGGTCCGGCCTGAGGTTCCGGCGGTCGTCGAGCCTTATCTGCCGATCGCCGTCGTCGCGGCGCTCGACGCCGTGTTCGGCGGTCTGCGGGCCATGCTGGACGGCATCTTCGACGACAAGGTCTTCGTGGTGTCGTTCCTGTCGAACGTGGTCGTGGCGGCGCTGATCGTGTTCCTGGGCGACAAACTGGGTGTGGGCGCGCAGTTGTCCACCGGCGTGGTGGTGGTCCTCGGCATCCGTATCTTCTCCAACGCCGCGGCCATCCGGCGCCACGTGTTCCGGGCGTGACGGCGATGAGCAACAAGGACGAGCAGCCGGAGAACAGGCTGCGCGAGGAACTGCCCGACGAGGTGCCCACGCCGAGGGCCCCCGAGCCCGAGCCGGCCGCCGAGGAGGAGCCCCGGCAGCCCCAGCAGGCGCTGACCGGCCGCCAGCGCCTGGTCCAGGGCCTGTGGCCACCCCGGTTCAGCCGGGCCCAACTCATCGTCGCGGTGCTGCTGTTCGGTCTCGGCTTCGGGCTGGCCGTGCAGGTGGCGTCGAACAGCGACAGCGACAGCGCCCTGCGCGGCGCCCGTCAGGAGGATCTCGTCCGTATCCTCGATGAACTCGACGACCGCACTCAGCGTCTTGAGGACGAGAAGCAAGGACTGGACAAGCAGCGGCAGGAACTGCAGAGCAGCTCCGACCAGGCCGCGGAGGCGCGCAAGCAGACCGCCGAGAAGGAGAGGCAACTCGGTATCCTCGCGGGCACCGTGGCGGCCGAGGGTCCCGGCATCACGATGACGATCGACGACACGAAGGGGACGGTCCAGGCGGACATGCTGCTCGACGCGATCCAGGAACTGCGCGCGGCCGGTGCCGAGGCGATCCAGGTGAACGGTGTCCGGGTCGTCGCCGGCACCTACCTCACGGATTCCGGCAAGAGCGTCAGCGTCGACGGGAACAAGATCAACGCTCCCTATCGTTTCAAGGTCATCGGCAAGCCGCAGGACCTCGAGCCGGCGCTGAACATTCCCGGAGGCGTGGTGCAGACTCTCGAGAAGGAGCAGGCCACCGTGACCGTCGAGCGGTCGGCCAAGATCGTCGTGGACGCCTTGCGAGCGGCGAAGCGGCCTGACTACGCTCGGTCGTCCTCCCAGTGAACCGGGGGTGCATGGGGGACGTCCGGCAGGGGCATGACGTTGCGGGGGGTCGGCGCACCGAAGGGGTGGTGCGTGGTGGAAACTGTCTGGTGGCTACGGACGTTGTGAGGGTGTCCGGGTCGGCCGGTGAAGGCAATCAGGGTTCGTCCTGCCCCACGGGCGGGTCTGTTTCGGTCAAGGGGAATCGCCCGTGAAGTTGTTTGCGAAGTTGTTCGGCAAGAGCGCGCGAGAGGCCAGCGACAACGCGACCGCTCGTCATCGCGCACAGCCTGACGCAGAAGGTCAGCGTCCGCTGTTCCGTGACCAGGTGGCTGGTCCGGGCGGTGACGTTTCCGGAGGCCAGGGCGCGCCGTCTGTTGACCCTGCCCAGTCCGGCGGCATAGGTTTCGGCCAACCGTCAACCTCAGGTACGGGTGGAGGGTTCGCCCCCGGCCCCTACGCTTCCAACGCTCCGGCGGGGCAGGAGGATCCGTCCATGTCGGTCCTGGTGTGTACGAGGTGCGGTAACCGCAACGCGGAGAACGCCCGCTTCTGCTCGAACTGCGGTGCGCCGCTGCGCCCCGGAGCCGTGCCGGAGCGTGCGTCCGAGACGACGTCCACGATCTCCATCTCGGGACTGGAGGCCTACGACGCGGAGGCGACCGGCCAGACGCCGATGCTCTCCCCGGAGGCGCAGGCGGCCGTCGACGCGCTGCCGCTGGGCTCGGCGCTGCTGGTGGTGCGCCGTGGGCCGAACTCGGGCAGCCGCTTCCTGCTGGACAGCGAGCTGACCACGGCAGGGCGTCATCCGCAGAGCGACATCTTCCTGGACGACGTGACGGTCTCGCGCCGCCACGTGGAGTTCCGGCGCGCCGCGGACGGCTCCTTCACGGTGGCCGACGTGGGCAGCCTGAACGGCACGTACGTCAACCGTGAGCGGATCGACCAGGTCGCTCTGTCGAACGGTGACGAGGTGCAGATCGGCAAGTACCGGCTGGTGTTCTACGCGAGCCGGCAGGGCATCTGACCCTCCCCCGGACCCCGTGTCCGGGGGGACCCCCAGGGAAGGTCCATGCTGCGAACACCGAGCGGCGGTGCCGGGCGCGGTACCGCCGCCACGGACAGCGGGCTGATGAGCATCGGCACGGTGCTGAACGCGCTGCGCGACGAGTTCCCCGAAGTCACGATCTCCAAGATCCGCTTTCTGGAGTCGGAGGGGCTGATCGAGCCGCAGCGGACTCCTTCGGGGTACCGCAAGTTCAGTGCCGGGGACGTCCAGCGCCTCGGCCACGTTCTGCGGATGCAGCGGGACCACTATCTTCCGCTCAAGGTGATCCGCGAGCACCTGGACGCGATCGAGCGCGGCGAGGCGGTGCAGCTGCCGGTCGTGGGGCGCCAGCGCGACGGTGAGACCGTCCTGGAGCCCGCCGAGGCACCCATGGCCGCGCGGATCGGGCGGTCCGAGCTGCTGGCGGCCGCTGGGATCGACGAGAACGACCTCAGGGAGTGGGAGTCGTACGGGCTGATCGCTCCCCTGGAGGACGGGGTGTACGACGCGGAGGCCGTCACCGTGGCCTCCCTCGTCGCCGAGCTGGGGCGGTTCGGGATCGAGCCGCGCCATCTGCGGGTGATGAAGGCCGCGGCCGACCGTGAGGCCGGGCTGGTGGACCAGGTGGTGGCCCCGCTCAGGCGCCACCGCAATCCGCAGACCAGGGCCCACGCCGAGGCCCGTGCGAAGGAGCTGGCCGCGCTCACCGTGCGGCTGCACGCGGCCCTGGTGCAGACCGCGCTCGGGGTGCGGCTGCCTTGAACGGCACTGGTGCCGGGAGGCCGGATCGGGCACCCGTTCCCGGCCCGACTACCCAAACATCCCGGGCACGGCCTAGGGTTGCTGTGTGAACGAGCTCGATGTCGTAGGTGTCCGGGTCGAAATGCCCTCCAACCAACCGATCGTGCTCCTGCGTGAAGTGGGTGGCGACCGGTACCTCCCCATCTGGATCGGACCGGGGGAGGCGACGGCGATCGCCTTCGCCCAGCAGGGCATGGCCCCCGCACGACCGCTGACCCACGACCTGTTCAAGGACGTGCTGGAGGCCGTTGGCCAGGAGCTCACCGAAGTGCGCATCACCGACCTGCGTGAGGGCGTCTTCTACGCGGAGCTGGTCTTCGCCAGCGGGGTGGAGGTGAGCGCCCGCCCGTCCGACGCCATAGCGCTGGCCCTGCGCACCGGAACGCCGATCTACGGCAGCGACACGGTGCTCGACGACGCGGGCATCGCGATTCCGGACGAGCAGGAGGACGAGGTCGAGAAGTTCCGCGAGTTCCTCGACCAGATCTCGCCCGAGGACTTCGGCACCAGCAGCCAGTGAGGGGGGACTCCCGCAGGCCGGGGGTGGTGCTTGCCGACGGCCGGTGGGGGCGTCCGACGGTTCCCCGCCAGGGCATTCGGCTAGCCTTTCCCCGCGGTGGGGCACGGGAAACCACTCTTAGGGTGATTATCACTCGGCGTGCCGAGTGTGGCGATCGTTGACGCACCCCTGGTGACTGCCTACCGTCGAGAAGGCAGGTCAAGGACGGAGGTCGGCGTGAGAAGCAGCGGCGACGGTACGGCTGGGGGTGCCCCCGGACGCGGTTTCGGGGCGAGCGGTCCGTACCCGTTTCACGGCAGCGCGGCCGATCACATCCCGCAGCGACCGACGGCCGTGCCGAGCGGCGGAGGGGCGGCGCCCATGGCGTCCGAGGAGATCGGCTACCGAGGCCCGACGGCCTGCGCGGCCGCCGGCATCACCTATCGGCAGCTCGACTACTGGGCCCGCACCGGCCTCGTCGAGCCGAGCGTGCGGCCCGCCTACGGGTCGGGCACGCAGCGGCTCTACAGCTTCCGGGACGTCGTCGTCCTGAAGATCGTGAAGCGGTTTCTGGACACCGGTGTGTCGCTGCAGAACATCCGCACCGCCGTCCAGCACCTGAGGGAGCGCGGTTTCCGCGACCTGGAGCGCATGACGCTGATGAGCGACGGTGCCACGGTCTACGAGTGCACGTCCCCCGACGAGGTGCACGCCCTGCTCCAGGGCGGTCAGGGGATCTTCGGGATCGCCGTGGGCGTGGTGTGGCGGGACGTGGAGAGCGCGCTCTCCCAGCTGCACGGCGAGCGCATCGACACCGGTGAGACCCTCGTCGGGCACAACCCCACGGACGAGCTGGCGCGGCGGCGTAACCGGGCCGTCTGACCGCCTTCCCCCGAGCCCGGCCCTGTGCCGGGGCATTGTCAGTGGCGTGGTGCAGCATCGGAGATGTGAGAAACGCGCCCACGATCCTGCATCTCGACATGGATGCCTTCTTCGCCTCGGTGGAGCAGGCGTCCAAGCCGAGCCTGCGCGGGAAGGCCGTCGTCGTGGGCGGCCTGGGGCCGCGCGGGGTGGTCGCCACCGCGTCGTACGAGGCACGGGTCTTCGGGGTCCACTCGGCGATGCCCATGGCCCAGGCGCGCCGGCTCGCTCCGAACGCGGCGTATCTGGTGCCGCGCTTCGCCCTGTACCGGTCGATCAGCGAGCAGGTGATGAGGCTGCTGCGGGCGCTGTCCCCACTCGTGGAGCCGCTGAGCCTGGACGAGGCGTTCGTGGACCTGGAGGCCGGGGGGACGGCCTGGGACGAGGCGTCCGCGCGGCTGGCCGGGGCGAGGCTGCGCGGGGACATCCGGGCCGTCACGGGGCTCACGGGGTCGGTGGGGCTCGCGGCCTCCAAGATGCTGGCGAAGATCGCCTCCGAGCAGGCCAAGCCGGACGGGCTGGTGCTGATCCACCCCGGGACCGAGCGGGGGCTGCTGGGTCCCATGCCGGTGCGGACCCTGCCCGGGGTGGGCCCGGCGACCGGGGACCATCTGCGGCGCGCCGGGATCACCACGGTCGACGAACTCGCCGAGGCGGGCGAGGACGAGCTGGTACGGCTGCTGGGCAAGGCCCATGGGCACGCGCTGTACGCGATGGCGCTGGCCCGCGACGAGCGGCCCGTGGTGGCGGAGCGGGAGACGAAGTCGGTGTCGGTCGAGGACACCTATGACGTGGACATCCACGACCGGGTCCGGGTGGGCCTGGAGGTGCAGCGGCTCGCCGACCGGTGCGTGCGGCGGCTGCGCGAGGCCGGGCTGTCGGGGCGGACCATCGTGCTGAAGGTGCGGCGGTACGACTTCTCCACGCTGACCCGGTCCGAGACGCTCCGTGGGCCCACGGACGACACGGCGGTGGTGCGGGAGGCCGCCGCGCGGCTGCTGGAGTCGGTGGACACGACCGGCGGCGTCCGGCTGCTGGGCGTGGGCGTCTCCGGGCTCGCCGACTACACGCAGGAGGACCTGTTCGCGCAGGCCGCCGGCGAGCGGACGGAGGCGTCGGCGGAGGAGACGGTGGCCGAGCCCCTCCAGGAACAGCCCGCGATGGCCGAACGGCGCTGGCCCGCGGGGCACGACGTGCGACACGCCGAGCACGGACACGGATGGGTGCAGGGCAGCGGCCTGGGACGGGTCACCGTGCGCTTCGAGACGCCGGCCTCGGAACCCGGCCGCGTGCGGACCTTCCGGATCGACGACCCGGCTCTGGAACCGGCGGATCCGCTGCCGCTGGTCGACGGGGGCGTGGAGGAGGAGAGGGGGGCGCCCGGGATGGCGCGTACGGATTCGACGGGGTGAGGGCGGGCCCGGGAGGGGAGGGTGCCCCTACGTGGGGCCCGCCGTCTCGTCCGTGCCCGCCAGGTTGCCGAAGTCGTGGTCCGGGAGCGCGGGTGCCGGGGTCACGTCGAGGCCGTAGTGGTGGTAGAGCTGGAGCTCCTGCTCGGGGGAGAGGTGACGGCCCACGCCGAAGTCGGGGGCGTCCTTGATGAGGGACCGGTCGAAGGGGACCCGGAGGACGCCGTCGATCAGTTCGCTGGGCTCCAGTGGGACGAAGGCGTCCCGGGAGAAGAGGCCGGTGCGTATGGCCGCCCACTCCGGCTCGCCGGTCGCGTCGTCGAGGTAGACCTCGTCGATGGTGCCGAGCTTGTCGCCGTTGCGGTCGAACGCCTTGCGGCCGATCAGGTGGCGCGGATCGATGTCGGTTCGCACGGTCCCTCCTCTTGGTCGCAACTCATCCGTAAGCACTACAAAAGAGCACATTCAGGAAGGTGGCCACTCGAGGCCCGGGCGTTGACCTCGCTGGTACGCTGGCAAGCGGCTGCTGACCCCGTGCGGGAGAGTCCTCCGGACACCATCGGAGGCGCCGAAGGAGCAAATCCTCCCCGGAATCTCTCAGGCCCACGTACCGCACGGACGAGGTCACTCTGGAAAGCAGGGCGGGTGTCGACGGCTTCCGCTCTCACCGACGGTGAAAGCCGGGCCCCTCGGGCAGCCCGGTGAAGCTCTCAGGTTGAGATGACAGAGGGGGAGGCCGTCGGGGTACCCGTGCCGGGGTGCCCCTCGAAGGTCGCGTCAGACCAGGAGGCCTCCGCAATGACCGCCCACCGCACTCCGCTCTCCGAGCTCGAACAGGGCATCCCCTTCGAGCAGCGCCACATCGGGCCCGACCAGGAGGCGCGGGCCAAGATGCTCGCGCAGGTCGGCTACGGCTCGCTCGACGAGCTGACCGCCGCCGCGGTGCCGGATGTGATCAAGAACGCCGATGCCCTGGACCTGCCGGGTGCCCGTACCGAGGCCGAGGTGCTCGCCGAACTGCGCTCGCTCGCCGACCGCAACCAGGTCCTCGGTTCCATGATCGGGCTGGGGTACTACGGGACCTTCACGCCGCCCGTCATCCTGCGCAACGTCATGGAGAACCCGGCCTGGTACACCGCGTACACGCCCTACCAGCCGGAGATCTCTCAGGGACGGCTCGAGGCCCTGCTGAACTTCCAGACCATGGTCGCCGAGCTCACCGGGCTGCCCACCTCCGGGGCCTCGCTGCTCGACGAGGGCACGGCGGCGGCCGAGGCGATGTCGCTGTCCCGGCGCATGGGCCGGAACAAGAAGGGCCTCTTCCTGGTCGACGCGGACGCGCTGCCGCAGACCATCGCCGTGATCAAGACCCGCGCCGAACCGACCGGCGTGGAGGTCGTGGTCGCCGACCTCAGCGAGGGCATCCCGGCCGAGGTCGCCGAGCGTGAGATCAACGGCGTACTGATTCAGTACCCCGGCGCCTCCGGGGCCGTACGCGACATCAAGCCCGTCATCGACCGGGCGCACGAGCTCGGCGCGCTCGTCACCGTCTCCGCGGACCTGCTGGCCCTGACCCTGCTGACCTCGCCGGGCGAGCTCGGCGCGGACATCGCGGTCGGTACGACCCAGCGCTTCGGCGTGCCGATGGGCTTCGGCGGGCCGCACGCCGGCTACATGGCGGTGCACGAGAAGTTCGCCCGCAGCCTGCCCGGCCGTCTGGTGGGCGTCTCCGTCGACGCCGACGGGAACAGGGCCTACCGCCTCGCCCTGCAGACCCGCGAGCAGCACATCCGCCGCGAGAAGGCCACCAGCAACATCTGCACCGCGCAGGTGCTGCTCGCCGTCATGGCCGGGATGTACGCCGTCTACCACGGCCCCGAGGGCCTGCGGACCATCGCGCGGCGCACCCACCGGTACGCCGCCGTCCTGGCCGTGGGCCTGCGGGCGGGCGGTGTCGAGGTCGTGCACGGCGTCTTCTTCGACACGGTGACCGCGCGCGTGCCCGGCCGGGCCGCCGAGGTCGTCGCCGCCGCCCGGCACAACGGGGTCAACCTGCGGCTCGTCGACGCCGACCACGTCTCGGCGGCCTGCGACGAGACCACGACCCGGGCCCAGCTGGCCGCCGTATGGACGGCGTTCGGCGTCGGGGCCGACATCGAGGCCCTGGACGCGGCGACCGAGGACGCGCTGCCCCAGGCCCTGCTGCGCACCGACGACCACCTCACCCACCCGGTCTTCCACCAGCACCGCTCCGAGACCGCGATGCTGCGCTACCTGCGCAGGCTGGCCGACCGCGACTACGCGCTCGACCGCGGCATGATCCCGCTGGGCTCCTGCACCATGAAGCTCAACGCGACCACGGAGATGGAGCCGGTCACCTGGCCGGAGTTCGGCCAGTTGCACCCCTTCGCGCCCGCCGAGCAGGCGCAGGGCTACCTCACGCTCATCCGTGAGCTGGAGGAGCGTCTCGCCGAGGTCACCGGCTACGACAAGGTCTCGCTCCAGCCGAACGCCGGTTCGCAGGGCGAGCTCGCCGGTCTGCTCGCCGTCCGCGGCTACCACCGGGCCAACGGCGACGAGCAGCGCACCGTCTGCCTCATCCCGTCCTCGGCGCACGGCACCAACGCCGCCAGCGCCGTGATGGCGGGCATGAAGGTCGTCGTCGTGAAGACCGCCGAGGACGGCGAGATCGACGTCGCGGACCTGCGGGCGAAGATCGAGCAGTACCGCGACGAGCTGGCGGTGCTGATGATCACGTACCCGTCCACGCACGGCGTGTTCGAGGAGCACGTCGCCGACATCTGCGCCCAGGTCCACGAGGCCGGCGGCCAGGTGTACGTCGACGGCGCCAACCTCAACGCCCTGGTCGGCCTCGCCAAGCCCGGCCACTTCGGCGGTGACGTCTCCCACCTCAACCTGCACAAGACGTTCTGCATCCCGCACGGCGGCGGCGGCCCCGGCGTGGGCCCGGTCGGCGTCCGCGCGCACCTGGCGCCGTACCTGCCGAACCACCCGCTGCAGCCCGCGGCCGGTCCCGAGACCGGTGTGGGGCCGATCTCGGCGGCTCCGTGGGGTTCCGCGGGCATACTGCCGATCTCATGGGCGTACGTCCGCCTCATGGGCGGCGAGGGCCTCAGGCGCGCCACCCAGGTGGCCGTGCTCTCCGCCAACTACATCGCCAAGCGCCTCGAGCCGCACTACCCGGTGCTCTACACCGGCCCCGGCGGCCTGGTCGCGCACGAGTGCATCATCGACCTGCGCCCGCTGACCAAGGCGACCGGTGTGAGCGTCGACGACGTCGCCAAGCGGCTCATCGACTACGGCTTCCACGCGCCGACGATGTCCTTCCCGGTGGCCGGCACGCTGATGATCGAGCCCACTGAGTCGGAGGACCTGGCCGAGCTGGACCGGTTCTGCGAGGCGATGATCGCGATCCGCGCGGAGATCGAGAAGGTCGGCTCGGGGGAGTGGCCCGCCGAGGACAACCCGCTCCGGGGCGCCCCGCACACCGCCGCGGCGCTGGGCGGTGAGTGGGAGCACGCCTACAGCCGCGCGGAGGCGGTGTTCCCGGCCGGGGTCTCGGCGGCCGACAAGTACTGGCCGCCGGTGCGCCGCATCGACCAGGCCTTCGGCGACCGGAACCTGGTCTGCTCCTGCCCGCCGCTGGACGCCTACGAGGACTGAGTGAGCGTGTGAGGGCCCCGTCCGGGCACGGACGGGGCCCTCACACGTGTTACGCCGTCGCCAGCGACACCTCGGTCGACTTGATCAGGGCGACGACGTCGGAGCCCACGAAGAGGCCGAGGTCGGTGGCCGCCTCCTTGGTGATGGCCGCGGTGATCTCGCCACCGTCCACGGTGACTCGCACGGAGGCCATGACGCCGCCGAGCGTGAGGTGGGTGATCGTGCCGGGGAGCCGGTTGCGGATCGAGAGGCCGTCGACCCGGCCGGTGGCCAGGGAGACCTCCGTCGACTTCACCAGGGCGCGGACGGAGACACCCGGGGCGAGGGTGAGCTGCTCGACGGCCTCCAAGGTGATGGCCGCCGTGAGGTCCTGGCCCCCGTCCAGGCGGATCTTGACGGTGGCCATGACCTCGCCGGGGTGGACGGCGGTGACGGTGCCGGGGAGCTGGTTGCGGATGCTCAGGGTCATGGGCACCAACGTACGACGACGGTCACTTCAGGCCGGGTATGCGTGGGTTTGAGTCGGGTCATGCTCCCGGGCTCCGCAGGACCGTCGTGGATTCAGACCCGGTCGATATGTACATTCGTCGACTTCACGCGGGCGGTGGCCTCCATGCCGACCTCCAGGCCCAGTTCCTCGACGGCCTCCCGGGTCAGGAGGGAGACCAGGCGGTGGGGGCCCGCCTGGATCTCCACCTGGGCGGCGACGTCGCCGAGTTTGATCGCGGTGACGATGCCGGGGAAGGCGTTGCGGGCCGAGGTGTAGGAGGCGCCCGCGTCCTCGTCGCCGGCGCCCGGCTTGGCGAGTTCGACGGAGAACGCGGCGAGGTCCTTGCCGTCGATGAGCCGCCGGCCCGCCTCGTCGCGGTGGGTCGCCATCCGGCCCGCGTCCGCCCAGCGGCGGGCGGTGTCCGGGCTCACGCCGAGCAGCCGCGCCGCCTGGCCGATCGTGTAGGACTGCATGCCGGTCACGATAGGGCGTGCCGCTCACCCGTTTCGACCGGCGGGGCGGCTGCGCTCAGCCGACGTGGACCCGGGGCCGCCGCTGCCGGCGAGGCTCCGCCTCGCGGAGGACTTCGCGGGTGACGGGGGCGACCTCGCCCTGGCCGAAGAGGAAGAAGCGCAGGAAGTTGGCGAAGGGGTTGCCCTCGGTCCACTCGAAGTAGATGTGCGGGATGCAGTTGGTCGTGTCCCGGACGTGGAGGAGGAGCGCGGCGAGGGCGTTGGGGATGGAGGAGGACTCCAGGGTCAGCACGCGGTAGCGGTCGTGCAGGACCTCGCCGCGGACGGTCAGGCCGGCCTCGAACTCGGAGGGGTCGGTGACGGTGACCTCGACGAAGACGAAGTCCTCCTGGCCGGGGATGTCGTTGTCCTTCCGGATCTGC
This sequence comes from Streptomyces sp. NPDC039424, assembly GCF_055639495.1. Lineage (NCBI taxonomy): Bacteria > Bacillati > Actinomycetota > Actinomycetes > Kitasatosporales > Streptomycetaceae > Streptomyces > Streptomyces sp. NPDC039424. The sequence continues at coordinate 313,536 of NZ_JBVKAI010000009.1, read as the reverse complement.
TCGATCTTGTCGCGGTACTCGGCCTTGTCCCGCCGGTCGGGTTCGTTCGCGATGAACCGGATCTTGCGGCTGGCGATGTCCCTGACGAACCGTTCCGCCATGGGGTCGAGCTGCACGCTCGTCACGCGGAGTTCGAAGGCGCGGGCGAGGCGGGAGAGGAGGGACACGAGGATGATGCCGGCGATGAAGCAGGCGCCGATCTTGACGCCGTCGGGGCGTTCGATGACGTTGGCGACGGTGACGTAGAGCAGGACCGCGGCGACCACGGCGAAGGCGATGGTCCAGCCGCGTTGTGCGGCCTTGCGGGCGGCGATGGTGACCGCGATCGCCGCGGAGGACATCAGGACCAGGACGCCGGTGGCGTAGGCGCCGCCCTGCGCGTCGACGTCGGCGTCGAAGATCCAGGTGACCAGGAAGGCGATCAGGGTGAAGACGATGACCATGGGGCGCACGGCGCGGGCCCAGTGCGGGGCCATGCCGTAGCGGGGCAGGTAGCGGGGCATCAGATTGAGCAGGCCGGCCATGGCGGAGGCGCCGGCGAACCACAGGATGGCGATGGTGGAGAGGTCGTAGAGGGTGCCGAAGGCGTTGCCGAGGTAGTCGTGGGCGAGGTAGGCCAGGGCTCGGCCGTTGGCCTGGCCGCCGTCCTCGAACTCCTTCTCCGGGATCAGCACCGTGGTGATGAAGCTGGTCGCGATCAGGAAGACGCTCATGATCAGGGCGGCCGCGGTCAGCAGCTTCTTCGTGTCGCGGATGCGCCCGGCGGGGTGCTCCTCCGTGTCGCCCGGGTCGCCCTGGACATGGGGCATGACGGCGACGCCGGTCTCGAAGCCGGACAGGCCCAGGGCGAGTTTGGGGAAGACGAGCAGGGAGACGCCGATCATGGCGAAGACGTTTCCGTGCTCGGTGGTCAGGGCGCTGGTCCAGTCGGTGACGACGTGGCCGGCGGTCAGCACGTGCCACAGGCCGACGAACACGACCACGACGTTCAACGCGAGATAGGTGACCACCAGGGCGACGGCGACACCGATCGCCTCCAGGAAGCCCTTGAGGAAGACAGCGCCGAGCAGGGCCACCAGCAGCAGGGTGATCAGCATTTCCTTGCCGTGCAGGACGCTGGTCAGGTGGGGGTTCTCGACGAGGTGGGTGGAGGCGTCGGCGGCGGAGAGGGTGATGGTGATCAGGAAGTCGGTGGCGGCGAAGCCCAGCAGCGTCAGGACGAAGAGTTTGCCCTGCCAGAAGGACAGCAGCCGCTCCAGCATGGCGATGGAGCCCTCGCCGTGGGGGCTCTCCTCGGCCACTCGCCGGTAGACGGGCAGGGCGCCGGCCAGGGTGACGACGACGAGCACGATGGTGGCGATCGGGGAGAGCAGTCCGGCCGCCAGCGCGGCGATGCCCGGCTGGTAGCCGAGGGTGGAGAAGTAGTCGACGCCGGTCAGGCACATCACCCGGTACCAGCGCTGACCTTGGTGCGCCGGCTCCGGTTCGGCGTGCGGTCCCGTGTGGCCGGTGCCCTTGCCCATGTCGGACAGGCCCTCCAGCATCCAGGCGCGCAGGCGACTGGGGGGAGGGTGTTCGGTCGTGGCCATCGCCGTGCTCCTGGTGTGCGGCTCCGTATGTTTCCGGCCATCACGCGGACGGCGGCACCAGCGTAAGCAGAGAGTGACGCGTGGGCCCATGGATCAGGGGGCGGTGGGCGTCAATCTTGCGTTAAGAACGTCCGGGGGAAGCGGGGGTGGCCAGTCAGGACACGGTGACCGGCGACGGCCACCGGCGGTTGGGCCATGCGGGGGCGGGCGGAGGTGTCGTCGCGGACTCCGACACCGAGTGTGACACCGGCCGCTCGGCACCCGCTCCGGCAAGCGGGCCCGACACCCTCTCCTCCGGCCGACGTCCTGATGCGCGACACCTTGACGCTCTTGGAAGGCCTTTCTAGAGTCGCCGTTCGGAACGTTCGGTCAATTCGCCGAATGTTTCGCTCCGGCGCCGTGCCGGGGCAGCGTCGGCTCCGTCGGGGTAGGAGCCGCGACCCCGCGCAGGAAGTGTCGTACGAAGGGTTGTCACCCTGTGAGAGCTGTCCCTAGGGTGCGGCGCAGCTTTCCGGGAAGATTCCGAAACTTTCGATCATCTAGGAGCGCATGATGGGCGACCCGGCACTCTCCCGCCGCGGCTTCCTGGCGGCCTCCGCCGCGGCCGGTCTGGGCATGACGGCACTCAGCGGCTGCGGCGGCGACTCGGACGGAGGGTCGTCGGGGACGACCACGCTCGAGTGGTGGCACATCACCACGACCGAACCGGCCAAGGGCGTCTGGGCCGGACTGGCCAAGCAGTTCGAGGCCGAGCATCCCAAGGTGAAGATCAAGATCGTCACCCTGGAGAACGAGTCGTACAAGTCGAAGATGACCGCGCTGACCGCCTCCGGAAAGCTGCCGGACATCTACCACACCTGGGGCGGTGGCGTGCTGAAGCAGCAGGTCGACGCCGGCCTCGTGGAAGACCTCACCGACCGCACGAAGTCCTGGACCGGCACGCTGCTGCCGGTGGCGCAGGAGCCGTACAAGCTCGACGGCAAGGTGTACGGCATACCGGACGACATCGGCATGGTCGGCTTCTGGTACAACAAGTCGCTCTTCAAGAAGGCGGGCGTCACCACCCCCCCGACCACCTGGTCCGGATTCCTCGACGCCGTACGCAAACTGAAGTCCGCCGGGGTCACCCCGATCGGCCTGGCCGGCAAGGAGAAGTGGCCCGAGATGTACTACTGGGCCTACCTCGCGATGCGCACCGCCGGCCTGGACGCCCTGCAAAAGGCAGCCGACAGCAAGGACTTCACCGGCGCTGGATTCGTGGAGGCGGGCAAGCACCTGCAAGAGCTGGTGAAACTCGAGCCGTTCCAGAAGGGGTTCCTCGGCGCGGGCTACTCCACCCCCACCGGCCAGGCCGCCGCCGTCGGCAACGGCAAGGCAGCGATGGAGCTGATGGGCCAGTGGGCGCCGCAGGTGGAGAAGAGCTCGGGCAAGGGCCTCGGCGCCGACCTGGGGTTCTTCCCGTTCCCGGCGGTCGAGGGCGGAAAGGGCACCCTGACCGAGGTGTTCGGCGGAGGCGGCGGGCTCGCCCTGCGCCGGGGCGCGCCGGACGCCGCCGTCGAGTTCCTGAAGTTCTTCGCCTCCGCCGCCACCGACCGCCAACTGGTGCAAAAGACCGGGGTCATCCCGGTGGCCAAGGCCGCCGAGGACGCCCTCACCGACCCCAACCTCAAGCTCGTCAACGAGCAGTTGAAGAGCGCCACCGGCTTCCAGCTCTACCTCGACCAGGCCTACCCGCCCGCGGTCGGCCAGGAGATCAACGACAGCGTCTCCGCGCTCATCGCCGGGTCCAAGTCGCCCGAGCAGGTCGCGCAGTCGATCACCAAGACGGCCAAGGAGGAGCAGTAGGCCGCGATGACCTCCACCTTCCTTCCGGACAAGCGGTCCGGTCCCGATCTCGCGCCCCAGCCGCCCCCGCCGGCGGCCCGGGCCCGCTCCAGGCGCCGCCTGCTGCACTGGCTCACCGCGGTCTCCTTCCAACTGCCCGCCCTCGTCCTGTTCGGCCTGCTGGTCCTGCTCCCGATCCTCTTCGCGCTGTACGCCTCGTTCTTCCGCTGGGGCGGCTTCGGGATGCCCTCGGACTACACCGGCGCGGACAACTTCACCCGCCTCTTCGAGGACCCCGTCTTCCTCGGTGACCTGTGGCGCTGCCTGGTGCTGGTCGTGCTGTCGCTCGCCCTGCAGCTGCCGTTCGCGCTCGCCATGGCCGTGCTGCTCAACCAGAGGCTGCGCGGGCGTGCCTTCTACCGGATGCTGTTCTTCGCGCCGTACGTGCTGTCCGAGGTGATCACCGGCGGTCTGTTCAGCCTGCTCTTCGCCCCGGACGACGGTCTCGCCGATCATGTCCTGGGCGCCATCGGCCTGGAGGACCTCGGCGGCAAGTGGTTCTCCGACCCGTCCACCGTCATGGCCACCCTCTTCCTGGTCATGACGTGGAAGTACTTCGGCTTCCACATGATGCTCTGCCTGGCCGGACTCCAGTCCATCCCGGCCGAGTTGACCGAGGCCGCGATCGTCGACGGCGCCGGGCCCTGGCAGCGCTTCCGCAGCGTCACGCTGCCGCTGCTCGCACCGACCCTCAGGATCAGCGTGTTCCTGTCCGTCATCGGGTCGATCCAGCTCTTCGACCTGATCTGGGTGATCACCGCGGGCGGTCCCGACCACCACTCCGAGAGCATGGCCGTGACCATGTTCCAGTACGGCTTCAAGCGCTACCAGGTGGGCTACGCCAGCGCGATCAGCGTGGTCATGTTCGGCATCAGCCTCGTCTTCGCCCTCGCCTACCAGCGGTTCGTGCTCCGCCGCGACCTGGAGGGAGCCACCACGACCATGCGAGGAGGCGGCACATGAGTGTGCGCAGAAAAGGCCGCACGCTGCCGGTGCACGCGGTCCTGGTCACCGTCGGCGCGGTGATGGCCGTGCCCCTGCTGTACGCGGTGCTCTCCGCGTTCAAGTCCACCGACCAGCTCTCCCGCAACCCGATCGGCCTGCCCGACCCGTGGGTCACCTCCAACTACGGCGGGATCCTCGGCTCGGAGGACTTCTGGAAGCTGATCGGCAACAGCACGCTGATCGCGGTGGCGACGACGGTGCTGACGGTCGTGGTCTCCGCGCTCGCCGCGTTCTCCTTCGCGCGGTTCGCCTTCCGGGGGCGCGAGGTGCTGTTCACGCTGTTCACGATGGGGCTGATGTTCCCCTTCGCGGTGGCGGCCCTGCCCCTGTTCCTGCTGCTGCGCTCGATGGACCTGCTGGACAACCCGCTCGGTGTGATCCTGCCGCAGGCCGCCTTCGGGCTGCCGATGACCATCGTGATCCTGCGCGGCTTCTTCCGGGAGATCCCCGCCGAACTGGAGGAGGCGGCCACCCTCGACGGCTGCGGTGCGCTCGGCTTCTTCTGGCGGGTGCTGCTGCCGATGGCCCGCCCGGCGCTCGGCACGGTGTCCGTCCTCGCCGTGGTCACCAGCTGGAACAACTTCCTGCTGCCGCTGCTGGTGCTCACCGACCCCAAGTGGTGGACCATCCCGCTCGGCGTCCAGCAGTACCAGGGCCAGTACGTCTCCGACACGGCCCGGGTCTTCGCCTACCTGGTGCTCGCCATGGTCCCCGCCCTCGCCCTCTACTCGGTCGCCGAACGCCAGCTCGTCGGTGGCCTGACCGCCGGCGCGACGAAGGGCTGACGCGCGCTGACGCACGCACGACCCCACCGCACCCGACAGTGAGGAGTCGCACCATGCCCAGGACCAGCACGCGCCTCAGACTCGCCGGCGCCCTCGCGGCCGTCCTCGTGGCCGCGGGCGTCGCCACCGGGCCCGCCGCCGAGGCGCACGGGCGGCAGCCGACGCTCGCCGAGCTCGCCCACCGGCAGGGGCGCTACTTCGGCAGCGCCACCGACAACCCCGAACTGACCGACGGCCCGTATACGAGGATTCTCGGCCGCGAGTTCGACATGATCACGCCGGGCAATGGCATGAAGTGGTACGCCACCGAGCCCGAGCAGGGCGTCTTCGACTGGTCCCAGGGTGACGAGATCGTCGGCCTGGCCCGCGCGAACCACCAGCGCGTCCGCGCCCACACCCTGGTCTGGCACAGCCAGCTGCCCGACTGGCTGACGTCGAAGGAGTGGACCCCGACCGAACTCCGGGCCGTACTGAAGAAGCACATCTTCGCCGAGGTACGGCACTACCGGGGCAAGGCCTACTCCTGGGACGTCGTCAACGAGGCCTTCAACGAGGACGGGACGTACCGCGAGACCCTCTGGTACAAGACCCTCGGCCCCGGCTACATCGCCGACGCGCTGCGCTGGGCCCACCAGGCCGATCCGCACGCCGAGCTCTACCTCAACGACTACAACATCGAGGCGACCGGCCCGAAGAGCGACGCCTACTACGCGCTGGCCAAGGACCTCAAGGCGCGGGGCGTACCCCTGGACGGCGTCGGGTTCCAAGCTCACCTGGCCCTCCAGTACGGCTATCCGGCCACCTTGGAGGACAACCTCCGCCGTTTCTCCCGGCTGAGTCTGGACACCGCCCTCACCGAGGTCGACGTCCGTATGCAACTGCCCGCGACCGACGCCAAGCTGGCCGAGCAGGCCACCTGGTACCGGGACCTGACCGAGGCCTGCCTCGCGGTGCGCCGCTGCGTGGGCGTGACGGTGTGGGACTACACCGACAAGTACTCGTGGATCCCGGCGTTCTTCCCGGGCGAGGGCGCCGCCCTGCCGTGGGACGAGCAGCTGAAGCCGAAGCCGGCGTACCAGGCGCTGCGCGAGGCGCTCAGGTAGCGGTCGGCCACGAGGAGTAGCCGCCGTCGGACATACGTCGGGGCCGGTGCGCACCGAGTGTGTGCGAGCCGGCCCCTTGGGTCACCGGGCGGCAGGAGATGTCGCCCGGGGTGGTGCCGTAAGGCCTAGGCGGCCGTCATCACCCGGCTGATGTCCAGCGGGCGGTGCGGGGCGATGATCTGGCCGTCCGGCAGGAGCTCACCGGTGTCCTCGAAGAGCAGAACGCCGTTGCACAGCAGGCTCCATCCCTGCTCCGGGTGGTGCGCCACGAGGCGGGCGGACTCCCGGTCGGCGGATTCGGCTGTCGGGCACGGTGGCTGGTGCTGGCACATGGGTGGGTTCTCTCGCTCTGTCGTGGTCATGTCCGCCCCCCGTGGTCATAAGTCGGTCGGAACCCAGTGTTGCCCTCCGGGCGTCAATCCGCAGGTATTTCGCAGCACCGCTTCTCACAGGTTGATGACGCATCACCCGAGCGGTCGGTTCAGCTCAACCGCACTGTCATTTCGGGTGGTTCTCGGTGACCTGAAGGGGCTAGTCACACGCGTACCCCGCCACCGAAGAGGCGGCGGGGTACGCGAGGAGAATCGGAGCGGGCAGAGGCGTCAGGCGGGCGAGCCGAGCAGGGGGATCGGAGTGACCCGGTGGGTCAGCACAGGGAGCAGTTCGGCGACCCGGTGCGGCCGGTGGGCGGCGATTCCGGGGGGTGCCGGGGCCAGTGGGACGAGCAGATCGGTGGCGGCCGGATGGCCCACGGCGCCGTCCGCGGCGCAGTCGCCGTGCAGCCACAGCGTGAGCATGTACAGGCCCGGCACGGACAGCAGGCGTGGCTGGTATGCCTGTGGCATGGTCTCGGCCTGGCGCAGGGCGCGTTCGGTGGAGGCGATGTAGGGGCCCTCGAAGAAGTGCGAGAAAGCCCAGCCGTCGGGGGTCAGTCTGGTCTCGGCCGCGGCCACCGCGCGGTCGGCGCAGCGGATCAGGAACCGCCAGCCGGTCAGCCGGGTCGCGGACACGCCCTCGGCGGTGACCCGGTCCAGCACGTGCAGGGGCAGCGGGAGTTCGGGAGTGGCGGGCCCCTGCGCGGCGCGCAGGGAGGGGGTGCGGGCCTCACGGACGGCGGTGGGGGAACCGAGGGCCGTGAGCACCGAGCGCAGGGCGGGCGCGGGGGCAGGGGGAACGTGCAGGGGCATGGTGGGTCGCCTCTCATTCGACAGGCGCGACGGCGCGAGGGCGTGGGCGGACGACGCTGTCAGCTCATGGGGTCAGAGAGGCGGGGGCCCGGGGCGGTGAACGAGAGGTGCGGACGCGGCCTGCCGCACGTCGCCTGGACGGCGGGAACCAGAACGGTGGGCGCCAACCTTCTGCCTTCTTCGCGGAGTTTATACGACATATGTTCAGACGGTGTTTCGTCTAGCCGTTTCCGGTGAGTAGAACAAGGCTGCAATCGGTCGGTGATTTGCGAGAAACATCCCGATTCCCGGGCCGGTGGGACCATCCTGACCTCGGAATACGCTGCCGCAGCGGTCGGCCCATTCTCGTCGGCGTTTTTCACGAGGTCATCGGGGCACACGAAGGTGCGTGCTGCCCCATGCCCCGTGAATGTGCCGCGGGACACTTTCCAACCAGAGTAGCGGGGACGGGGTCCGCGCGGGACGTTATCGATCGCGTCGGGTGGGCATCATCCCACCTGACGCTGGACCCCGGCGGCCGGATCTTCCGCCCGCCCATCCGAGGAGGGACGCTTCGATGGGGGAGAAGGTCGTGGCAGGGCCGTTCGACCTGTCCGACCGCCAGCGCTACCGGGAGAAGCTCCGGAAGTGCCTGGCGGGGCTGGAGCGGCTGCTGGCCCAGAAGCGGTTCGACCGCCCGAAGAACCTCATGGGCGTGGAGATAGAACTGAATCTCGTAGGTCCCGACGGCATGCCGAAAATGCTGAATGGGCAGGTGCTGGAGCGCATCGCGAGCCGAGATTTCCAAACAGAACTCGCCATGTTCAACCTGGAAGTCAACATCGCCCCGCACCGGCTGGGCGGCCGGGTATTCGACCAGCTCGCCGAGGAACTCCGCACCTCGCTGGCGTACGCCGACCGCAAGGCGGGCGAGCTGGACGCCGGAATCGTGATGATCGGTATTCTGCCCACCCTCGGCCGTGACGACCTGGTCTCCTCCAACCTCTCCGAGGTCGACCGCTACACCCTGCTCAACGACCAGATCGTGGCCGCCCGCGGCGAGGACTTCCGCCTGGACATCGAAGGGGTCGAGCACCTCACCTGCACCTCCCGCTCCATCGTCCCCGAGGCCGCCTGCACGTCCGTGCAACTCCATCTCCAGGTCACCCCGGGCCGTTTCGCCGATGTGTGGAACGCGGCCCAGGCGGTCTGCGCGCCGCAGATCGCCGTCGGCGCCAACTCGCCGTTCCTCTTCGGTCACGAACTCTGGCGCGAGTCCCGCCCCCCGCTCTTCCTCCAGGCCACCGACACCCGCCCGCCCGAGCTGCAGGCCCAGGGCGTACGGCCGCGCACCTGGTTCGGGGAACGCTGGATCTCCTCGGCGTACGACCTGTTCGAGGAGAACCTGCGCTTCTTCCCGGCCCTGCTGCCCATCTGCGACGACGAGGACCCGCTGGAGGTCATCGACGCGGGCGGCGCGCCCAAGCTCGCCGAACTCGTCCTGCACAACGGCACGGTGTACCGCTGGAACCGCCCGGTGTACGACGTCGCCGACGGGCGACCGCACCTGCGGGTGGAGAACCGCGTCCTGCCCGCCGGGCCCACCATCACCGACGTGATCGCCAACGCGGCCTTCTACTACGGCCTGGTGCGCGCCCTCGCCGAGGAGTCGCGGCCCGTGTGGACCCGGATGCCCTTCGAGACGGCTGCCGCCAACTTCGACGCCGCGTGCCGGTACGGCATCGACGCACGCCTGGTCTGGCCCCGGCGCGGACGGTACGGCGGTCTGAGCGAGGTCGACGCGGTGACACTCGTCCGTGACGAGCTGCTGCCCCTCGCCGAGGCGGGGCTCCAGGGGTGGGGCGTCGAGGCCGCCGACCGGGACCTCTACCTCGGGGTCATCGAGGAGCGGTGCCGGCGCCGGGTCAACGGCGCGTCCTGGCAGGCGGCGACCTTCCACCGGGCGCTCGAACAGGGCCTGGCCCGGGACGCGGCGCTGGCGGCCACCACCCGGCGCTACTGCGAGCTCATGCAACTCGGAGAGCCGGTGCACACCTGGCCGGTGGGTCTGCCGGAGCCGGTGCCGCTGGGGTAGGCACGCCGAGGTGGCTCGGTCCAGCTGAACATCCTCCTCTCGCACACAGGTCGCGCGGTCACGGTCACGGGGGTCGGCGCAGCCCGCCCCGCACTGATCGGGCAAGCTGTGACATCCCATGAGCGACTCGAGGCAGGTGTGCAGGTGGAAGCGGGCTCGGATGCCGATTCCCATACGCGGGAGTGGCCCTCGCGACGGATCTTCCGGGACGAGACGCTGCTCGTCCTGGGCCTCTCGCTCGGTGCGAGCGGGGTATCCGCGTTCATCAGCTTCGTCGGATCGGTCACGAAACCCGGCGGTCTCAAGGACCAGGCGGCCACCCTCAACGCCTCGGCCGCGCCGGGCCGGCCCTGGCTGGACCTCGCCTGGCAGCTGTTCGGCATCACCACGGCACTGATCCCCGTCGCCCTGGTCGCGCACTTCCTGCTGCGCGAGGGCGAGAGCCTGCGCACCCTCGGCTTCGACCGGACCCGGCCCCGGGCCGACCTCGGGCGCGGGGCGGCGGTCGCGGCGGTGATCGGCAGCACCGGCATCGCCTTCTACCTGGCCGCGCGCGGTCTGGGCTTCAACCTCACGGTGGTGCCGGAGGCGCTGCCCGACGTGTGGTGGAAGTACCCCGTGCTGATCCTCTCGGCGATGCAGAACGCCATCCTCGAAGAGGTGATCGTCGTCGGCTATCTGCTGCGCCGGCTGGGCCAGTTGGGCTGGACCCCGGGGACCGCGCTGGTGGCCAGTTCCGTACTGCGCGGCTCCTACCACCTGTACCAGGGCATCGGCGGTTTCGTCGGCAACATGGTCATGGGCGTGGTGTTCGTGTACCTCTACCGGCGCTGGGGCCGGGTCGGTCCCCTGGTGGTGGCCCATTCGCTGCTCGACATCGGGGCGTTCGTGGGCTACGCCCTGCTGGCGGGGAAGGTGGGGTGGCTGCCGACGGCGTGAGCGGCCGGCGAAGGGGCGTACGAGGCTGTCGTACGCCCCTTTTCCCATGTGGGTGTGCGCGCGGCGTCAGGCGAGCAGTTCCCCCTCGATGACCGTGACCGCGCGGCCGGTCAGGAGGGTGCGGTCGCCGCGCAGACCGGTGCGGACCAGCCCGGTGCGGCGGGAGGCCTGGAGGCCGGTGAGGTCGGGGCGGCCCAGGCGTTCGGACCAGTAGGGGGCCAGGGCGGTGTGGGCGCTGCCGGTGACCGGGTCCTCGTCGATGCCGACGTTCGGGAAGAAGCAGCGGGAGACGAAGTCGTGGCCCCGCGCCGGGTCCTCGGCGCGGGCGGTGGCGATGATGCCGCGCGCGGAGTAGGCGGCGAGGGCCTTGTGGTCGGGGGAGAGGCCCAGGACGGTCTTCTCGTCGGCGAGCTCCAGCAGCAGGTCGCCCACGTTCGGCCCGGTGTCGAAGGCGGCGACCGGTTCGGCCCCTAGCGCCGCCGCCACGCCTTCCGGGACCTCGACCGGGGTGAGCGGGGCGGTCGGGAAGTCCAGGGTGATCGAGCCGTCGTCGCCGGGCGTCGCGCGGAGCACCCCGCTGCGGGTGGCGAACCGCACCGGGCCCTCGTGGGCGCCGGTGGTGTTGAGGACATGGGCCGTGGCGAGCGTGGCGTGGCCGCACATCGCCACCTCGGTGACGGGCGTGAACCAGCGCAGCGCCCAGTCCGCGTCCCCGCCCTCGGGCAGGCGGTGGGCGAACGCCGTCTCGGCGTGGTTGACCTCCATGGCGACCCGCTGCAGCCGGCCGTCGTCGGGGAAGGCGTCGAGCAGCAGGACCCCGGCGGGGTTGCCTGCGAAGGGGCGGTCGGTGAAGGCGTCGACGATTCGGATACGCATGGGCCGACGCTAGACGGCGCGGTTCCCGCCTGACCAAGGCCAATTCCGGGACGCTGGACCGGTCCCGGACGGGCCACCGTGGCGCGCGCACGCGCGGCATCACTGGGATCCTGGAGGAGAGCGCTGTCCATGACCTGACAGACAGCGATGGTGAACGCCATGGCCGGATTCAAGGGGAACGACTCCGGACCGATCACGCCCCGTGCGGATCCCCAGGGAGAACCGTTCCTGCGTACGAGGTTCGCCATACCGACGCTGCCCGCCACGTTCCTGCGGCGGGAGCGCCTGGTCAGCCACCTCGACCACGCCCTGGGGACACCGTTGACCGTGGTCGACGGGTCCGCCGGGGCGGGAAAGACGCTGCTGGTCGCGGACTGGGCCGCGGGGCGGGAGCGGTGCCTCGCCTGGCTCACCACCGACGCGGCGGACCAGCGCCCGGGAATGTTCTGGGCCTATCTGCTCCAGGCGCTGCGGGTCTCCGGCGTGCGGCTGCCCGCCGAGCTGGGCTGTCCCGCGGACGCGAACCGGGTGGACGACACGCTGCTCACACGGCTCGCCACCGAACTGAGCGCCCGGGACCGGCCCGTGATCGTGGCACTGGACGAGTTCGACCGGGTGACCGATCCGGAGATCGCCGAACAACTGGAGTTCGTCCTCCACCACGCGGGCCAGGGCATGCGCCTGATCCTGGTCACCCGCACCGAACCGCTGCTGCCCCTGCACCGTCACCGGGCGGCCGGCGACATCACGGAGATCAGAGACGCCGAGCTGGCGTTCACCGCCGAGGAGGCGGACGCGCTCCTGCGGCTGCACGGGCTGCGCCTGCCCGCCCACGCGGTCGACGCGCTCATGGAGCGCACCCGGGGCTGGGCAGCCGGCCTCCGCCTGTGCGCCCTGGCCGCGCGGGAGAGCCCGAACCCGCAGACGTATCTCAAGGAGTTCGAGGCCGACCGCAGCACGGTCGCCGACTTCCTGCTCGCGGAGGTGCTCAAGCGGCAGACCCCCGAGACGGAGGACCTCCTGCTGCGGGTCAGCATCCTCGATCGCTTCTGCCCCGAGCTGGCCAACGTGCTCACGGAGCGCACCGACGCCGAGTCCATCCTCGTCGGCCTGCACCGCCAGAACGCGTTCGTCGAGCACCTCGGGCACGCCTGGTACCGCCTGCACCCGCTGTTCGGGGAGATCCTCCGGGCCCATCTGCGGATGCGCGCTCCCGGCCTGGAGCCCGAACTCCACCGGCGGGCGGCGCGGTGGCTGCGGCGCTGCGGATCCCTCGTCGAGACGGTCGGCCACGGTGCCGCCGCCGGGGACTGGGAGTTCACCGCCGGTGCCCTCGTCGACGACCTCGCCATCGGACAGCTCTTCACCGGCCTCAACCGCGACGACCTGTCCGAGCTGTTCTCCGGGATGGATCCCGGGGCCCCGAGCCCGGCCACGCACCTCGTCCGGGCGGCCCGTGCGCTGTCCCGGCACGACCTCGACGACGGCCTGACCCACCTGCGGCACGCGGAGCGGGGTCTGACGGGAGAGCGGAGCCGGGCGGTGGACGCGGCCGGCCTGGCGGCGGCCCGGCTGAGCTGGTCCCTGCTGGAGGCCCTGGCGGCCCGGCTGACCGGTTCGCCGGGACGGGCGGAGAGCGCCGCGAAGGCGGCCGAGAGCCTGCGGGAGCAGGTCCCCGCCCACCTCTTGGACAAGCATCCCGAACTCACCGCCCTGCTGCTGGCACACCTGGGCTCCGCACGGCTGTGGGCCGGGCGCTTCGACGACGCACGCGCCGCCCTCTCGACGGTCGTCGGCGGCAGCGGCGGAGCCGCGACGGCGCTCGCGCGCGAGGACTGCCTGGGCCGCCTCGCCCTGATCGACTACCTGGACGGCCGGCCCGGCAGGGCGGAGCGCAAGGCCCGGGCGGCGATGACCGAGACGGAGCGGTACAGCCTGCCGCAGCCGTCCGGATCCGGGATCGGGCGGCTGGTCCTGGCCGCCGTGGCCGTCGAACGCAACGAGCTCGCTCAGGCCCGGGCCCTCCTCGACGCGGCGGCGGACTCGCCCCCCGCGACGCGGGACCCGGTGACGGAAGCCGCCCGGGCCATCACCACGGCACGACTGCTCCTGGCCCGCGGCCATACGCAGGCCGCGCTGGAGGCGGCGCTACCGGTCGTGTCCGCCGACGTGCCCTCACCCTGGGCCGAGGGACACACGGCACTGGTCGCCTGCGCCGTGCACCTGGCCGAAGGCAGGCCGCAGACGGCCGCGAGGCTGCTGCCCGCGGTGCCCGAGGACCAGGCGGCCTGCGCCGTGGAAGCCGCCCGGGTCCAGCTCGCCGTGGGCAGGCCCGCCTCGGCGATCGCCCTGCTCGACGGGGTGCGCTCGGACAAACACGCCGGTCCCGCGGTGACCGTGCGCGCCACGCTGGTGCGAGCGCAGGCCGCGGACCGGGCCGGGGACTCCGCCACCGCGCGCGCCCTCGTCGCCCAGGCCCTGCGCGCGGCCCGCGGCGAGCGGCTGCGACGTCCCTTCCTCGACGCGGGCGCGTGGATCCGGCCCTACCTGCGCACGGCGGAACCGCGGGACCTGGCCGCCGGCTGGCTCACCCCCGGACAGCCGCCGCACGACGAACCGCCCCGGCCCGGGGACCAGCCTCTGCCTCCCGTCGTCGAGGAACTGAGCGGGCGCGAGCGCGATGTGCTGCGACGGCTCGGCCAGATGATGTCGACGGAAGAGATCGCCGCCGATCTGTACGTGTCGGTGAACACCGTGAAGACCCACCTCAAGAGCGTCTACCGGAAGCTGGCGGTGAACCGCCGCAGCGACGCGGTGCGCCGTGCGCGGGAGCTCCGGCTGCTGTGACCCGGGCGGTCCGGCACGGGCCGCGCGGAGCACTCCGTTCGCCCGTGGCGGGTGAGGCACCGGGTGAGTTCTTCGTCTGCGATGGAGTGACGGCTCTCCCGGCCGACTGCGAGGTGGACACCGTGACCCACTGGCGTGCTCTGATCGTCCTGGGTACCGCGCAGTTCCTGATGGTCCTGGACACCTCCGTCATGAACGTGTCCATCAGCCGGCTGGTCGACGACTTCGACACCGAGGTCACCGCCATCCAGGCCGTCATCACGCTGTACGCGCTGGTCATGGCGGCATTCATGATCGTCGGTGGCAGATGCGGAGACATCTTCGGACGCCGCCGCCTCTTCCTCATCGGCCTGGTCGTCTACGCCACCGGTTCGGCCGTGACGGCCGTGGCTCCCACCCTGTGGGTCCTCGCGCTCGGCTGGTCCGTCGTGGAAGGGCTCGGTGCCGCGATGGTGCTGCCCGCCATGGCGGCCCTCGTCGCCGAGTCCTACCGGGGGCGGGACCGGGCCGTCGCCTACGGCGTCATCGGCGGACTGGCCGGCGCGGGGATCGCGGTCGGCCCGCTGCTGGGCGGCTGGGTGACGACGTACCTCACCTGGCGGCTGGTCTTCGCCGGTGAGGTCGTGGTCGTGGTGGTCCTCCTGTGCTTCCGCGGGGCCGTCACGGAGGCCCCCCGGAGCGGTCCGCGTACCCGGCTGGACGGCGTCGGCGCCGTGCTCTCGGCGGCCGGGCTGTCCCTGGGCGTGCTCGGGGTGCTGCAGAGCAGTACCTGGGGATGGGTACAGCCCCGCAACCCGCCCTTCACCGTCCTGGGCTTCGCCCCCACCCTGTTCGTCATCGGCGCCGGAGCGGCCGTACTGGCCGCGTTCGTCCACTGGGAGCGGCGCCGGGAGGCGCACGGCACCGACCCCCTGGTGCACCTGGCCCTGCTCGGCAGGCCGACGCTCCGAGCCGGTCTGCTGTCGCTGCTGAGCCAGAACCTCATCCTGCTGGGACTGTTCTTCACCATTCCGCTCTACTTGCAGGTGGTCCAGGGTTTCGACGCGTTCCAGACCGGTCTGCGGCTGCTCCCGGTGTCCGTCACCATGCTCGCGGCATCCATGGGCGCCGCCCGGCTGGGGAAGCGGGCCGGCCCCCGCACGGTGGTCCGGCTGGCCCTGCTGACCCTCACCGGGGCCATCGCGTGGCTGCTGGCCACCATCGACCCGGTCATCGACGACGCGCAGTTCGCCGGCGCCATGGCCCTGCTCGGCGTGGGCATGGGCCTGCTCGCCTCGCAGCTGGGCAACGTCGTCCAGTCCAGCGCGGGGGAGGTGGAGCGCAGTGAGGTCGGAGGGCTGCAGTTCACGGCACAGAATCTGGGCTCCGCCCTGGGCACCGCGCTGATCGGATCCCTGCTCATCGGCGCGCTGGCGCACGCCTTCACCACCCAGGTGGCGGCCGACCCGCGGCTGTCGGAGGAGACCAGGCGGCAGACGAGTGTGGCCCTGGAGGCCGGGATCAACTTCGTCCCCACCGACCAGGTGCGCTCGGCCGCCGAACGGGCCGGACTGCCGCCCGCCGAGGCCGACGCCCTCGCGGACTCCTACGCGGCCGCGCAACTGAACGGCCTGAAGGCGGCGATCCTCGCCACCGGAGGCATCACGCTGGTCAGCTTCCTGGTCACACCGCACCTGCCGACCGGACGGACGAGGCGATCGGGCGCCGGCGCTCCGGCCACCGCCCCCGGCCCGGCACGCTGAGCCCGAAGGGAGGCCGCGATGCCCACCACCGGGCACGTCTCGCCCCACGCCGCCCGCACCGCGGAGCGCCGGGCGCACGCCGACTACACCGGTGGCGTCTACGGATCCATGCTCGCCGCCTCCGTGATCATCGGTGCCGGAACGCTGGGTTCCTACCCGCGTGTTGAGCTGGTCCTGCTGCTGGTGCTCACCGGCGTGGCGTTCTGGATCGCGCATGTGCACGCCCAGCTGTTCGGCGCGCGTCTGGCGCAGCGGAGCCTGGACCGCCGGGTCGTGCTGCACGTGTGCCGCGACGAGTGGCCGATCGTCAAGGCCGCCGTCCCGCCGGCCGCCGCCGTGGCCGTCAGCCCCCTGCTGGGCCTGGACACACAGGGCACCCTGTGGTTCGCGCTCGTGGTGGCGGTGACCGGGCAGGTGGGCTGGTCGGTGGCCGCGGCCCGGCGGGCCGGCGCCTCCTGGCGGCTGACGGCCGCCACCGCCTCGGTGAACCTGCTGCTCGGCCTGTTGATCGTCCTGTTCAAGCTGCTCCTGAAGCACTGAGGCGGACACGGTCCGGGCCGGCCGAGTATCACCTGTGCGGGGTGAGGCCGGGCGGTACGCGGCGACGGACGATCGCAGGGAGAGGGCGCGGCCCGCCTGTCCCAGGACACCCCGGGGAAGAGCAGCTCATGCGCTACGAGATCCGTGTCGACGGACATATGTCGGAGACGTTGGCCAAAGTCTTTCCGGAACTGGACCACGTGGTGATGTCCGGTCAGACCGTGCTGTTCGGGCCCGTCGTCGACGAGGCGCACCTCTATGGGCTGCTGGCCCGTTTCCGGTCGTTGGGACTGCGGGTGCTGGAGATGCGGCAGCTGCCGGAGTGAGGGCGGCCCGTTCGATCGCGCGAGGAGGAGCCATGGCCGGAGAGCAGCGCACGCCCGAGGGGACGACTCCCGGGCCGACGGGCGATCCGGCTCAGGCGCTGGCGGTGCTCGGGCGCTCGTGGACCTGGATCCTGGGAGCGGCGGTCGCCACGCTCGTGCCGGGCGTCCTGGTACTGGTGTGGCCGGACGAGACGCTGCACGTGCTGGCCGTCCTCGTCGGCCTCCATCTGCTGGTGACCGGGGTGTTCCGGTTCGTCGAGTCCTTCAGCCGGGAGGAGCACGGCGCACGGCTGCCCGGGCTGCTGCTGGCGGTGGTGTACGTCCTGGCCGGTGTGCTGTGCCTGAGGCACCCGTTGCAGACCATCGCCGCGCTCTCGCTGATCGTCGGGATCGTCTGGCTGGTGTCCGGCATGCTCACCCTCTTCACGGCCGTCGCCGTCAGGGACCTGCCCCACCGTGGTTTCGTGCTCGCCGCCGCGGTGCTCGGAATCGTCGCGGGCGTCGTGGTGCTCGCCCTGCCGGCCGAGTCGGCCCGGGCGCTGACCCGGCTGCTCGGCCTGTGGCTCGTGCTGCTCGGTCTGGCCGAGGTCGGGGTCGCCTTCGCCTGGCGAGCCGCGCTCCGCCGGTCGCGCCCCGCTCCGCCGGGCGACACCGTCTGATGCGCCCGTCACGCTCACCCGCCTCGGGTGAGGCCGTCCGGCGTTTGCCGTGGGCACGCTGAAGTCGGCACGAAACGGCTGCCGGGCGCGGGCCCGGAACGGAGGACGGACATGAGTGCGCAGACGTACCTCGCGGACGACTATCCCCTGCTGAACGCCTTCTGGACGATGCTGTGGTTCTTCCTGTGGGTCATGTGGTTCGTCCTGCTCTTCCGGGTCATCGCCGACATCTTCCGCGACGACACCCTGAGCGGCTGGGGCAAGACCGGCTGGCTGCTGCTCGTCCTGCTCCTGCCCTTCCTGGGCATCTTCGTGTACCTGATCGCCCGCGGCAAGAACATGGGGCGCCGGGAGGTGGCGCAGGCACGCGCGCAGCAGGAGGCGTTCGACACCTACATCCGGCAGACGGCCCAGGGCGGTGAGGGCCCGCGCAGCAGCGTCGACGAACTCGCCAGGCTGTCGGAGATCCGCGCCCGCGGCGACATAACGGAGGACGAGTTCAACAAGGCGAAGCAGCTGGTCCTGAGCGGCTCCGGCGCGGGCGGACGTCCCGGTCCCGCCACCCCCACCTCCCATCGCTGAACACACCGCACGACACCGAATCGAGGCAGCAGGATGACAGCGTCACACCAGACACAAGCGCCGTCGGCCAAGCGGCAGTGGGCCGGAGGTCTGATCACCTTCGGCGCCGTCATGCTGATGATCGCCGGGATACTCGACGTGTTCCGGGGCATCTCGGCGATCGCCCAGGACGACATCTTCGTCACGACGCGCAACTACGTCTTCGAGTTCGACCTCACCGGCTGGGGCTGGGTCCACCTGATTCTCGGTGCGGCCGCGGTGATCGTCAGCCTCGGACTGTTCCAGGCGTCGATGTGGGCCCGCGTCGCGGGCGTGACCATCGCCGGACTCATCGTCATCGCCAACTTCCTCTCCCTGCCGTACTCCCCGGTCTGGTCCGTGGTGATGATCGCTTTCTCGGGGTTCATCATCTGGGCTCTGTGCGTGGCGCGGAGCGACGAGTCCGCCAGGGTTTGACGAGGGCGGCGCGGGTGCGGGTGCCGCGGGGGCCGTCCAGGCCCCTCGACGAGCGCCCGCACACGTGAACAGGCATCAGGAAGGTGGCAGCGACGATGTGCCGTTGGCTCGCCTACTCCGGAACACCCGTCCCGCTCGACACCATTCTCTACAAACCGGCGCACTCGATCATCGACCAGAGCCTGCACTCCCGGCTGGGCGTGGAGACGACCAACGGCGACGGGTTCGGCGTCGGCTGGTACACGGCGGACGCCGGCACCCCCGCCGTCGTCCGGGACACCGCCCCGGCCTGGAACAACCGCAACCTGCGGGAGATCGCCGGGCATGTCAGCTCCCCGCTGTTCTTCGCGCACATCCGCGCCTCCACGGGTACCGCGGTGCAGCAGACCAACTGCCACCCGTTCCGCCATGGCCGCTGGATGTGGATGCACAACGGGGCGATCACCGGCTTCCACGAGATGCGGCGGGACCTCGCCCTGGCCGTCGACCCGGAGCTCTTCTCGGACATCGAGGGCTCGACGGACTCCGAGATGATGTTCTTCCTCGCGCTCACCCTCGACCTGGAGAAGGACCCGCCGGGCGCCGTCGCGCGGATGGCGGGCCTGGTGGAGGAGACCGGTCACCGGCATGGGGTGGAGAACCCGCTGCAGATGACGGTCGCCGTGACGGACGGACGGCGGCTGTGGGCCTTCCGCTACTCCAGCCAGGGTGCCTCGCGCTCGCTCTACTACAGCACCCGGGTGGAGACCCTGCGCGCACTCCACCCCGACGTGGCCTTCCTCAGGGGCGTCTCCGACGACACCCGCCTCGTCGTCTCCGAGCCCCTGGGTGACCTGCCCGGTGCCTGGCACGAGGTCCCGGAGAGCACCTGGGGCGTCGTGCAGCCCGGAGAGGACGAACTGCTCCCGTTCGCCCCGCAGGCCGCGTAGCGGGCCACTAGTTCAGCAGAGCAGCCGTGAACGTCTTGCGGTGGTCCACCAGCCAGGTCTGCATGCGGTCCCAGCGTTCCCATCCACCACGCTCGGCCAACGCCTGGAGATAGACCGGGTCTCCGACGGCCACGCGGTGGGCGACGAAGGCGCGGCAGACCTCCGTGGCCTGCTCGATGACGCCGGGCAACTCGGCGCGGTCCCCTGCCGGGAGGCCGTAGCTGTCGGCAAGAATCCGCAGCCGTGCGGCCGCATCCAGCCCGGGGGGATGGAGAGCGGCCGCGGACTCGGGATCGAGCATGGGTACCCAGTAGCGAGCGGTCATGGCGATGTCCCAGAGGGCACGGCCCGGGGCCGCAAAGTCGAAATCGATCAGGGCCGCGGCACGACCGTCGCGGAAGACGACGTTGTCCGGGCACACATCGTTGTGGCACAACATCGTTCCCCCCTCCGGGTCGGCAAGGTCCGGGGGCCACTCGGCACGGGTGTCGACCGCGACGGCCGCGCTCGTCTCGTGCAGACGCCGCAGCAGGCTCCCCACCGATTCGAGGGCAGAACTCGTCATCGCCCAGTCCGGGAACGGCGGCAGGGCCACGTCGCCAGGGATGAAAGTCAGCTGCTCACGGCCATCCGCGGTGAGACCGACAGGGGCCGGCGCCGCGTCGAAGCCGTGCTCCCTCAGCGCAAGGAGATAGACATGCAGGGCGCGCGCGTTGCGCGGTGCCGGTCGCTCCACCAACTCCCCCCGGCGGAACACCGCCCCCGCGTTCGCCATCCCGCCGACCAGCGCCTCGTCCTCAGCCGTCACGAGGATCACGCTAGCGCCAGATCGACCCCGCCCGGGCCGGGCCTTCGCACACGACGTGGATCAGCGCACGACGGAACGCGCGACGCGGAATCCCACGTCGTCGACCTGGAAAGCCGGGTGGCTGCGGCGCCGCGCGGAGGCCCGGCAACTCCAGTGCTCATCGAACCAACCACCGCCACGGAGCACCCGGTAGGCGCCATAGACCTCGGCGTCGTAGACGTCCCAGCACCAGTCCCAGACGTTGCCGAGCATGTCGTAAAGCCCCCACGAGTTGGGGCGTTTGCCGCCCACCTCGTGGATGCGCTCGTGCGAGTTACCGCGGTACCAGCCGATCTCGTCGAGCTCCCCGTAGCGCGGCCCGGTCGTCCCGGCACGGCAGGCGTGCTCCCACTCGGCTTCGGTCGGCAGTCGATACCCGTCGGCGGACGCGTCCCACTCGATATCTTCGGCCTCGGCACGGAAGTGGTACGCGGGTGTGAGGCCGGCGCACTGGGACAGGGCGTTGCAGAACCGCACCGCGTCCCACCAGGAGACGCACTCGACGGGCAACCGGTCCCCAGGTGTGGTACTCGGCCGCCGGCCTGTGATCCGTGTGTACAACGCCTGGGTGACCGGGGATGCCGCGAGCCGGTAGGGCGCAAGTTCGACCGACCAACTGCGCTGTGTCCGCCGGTCCGACAGCGTCACCTGCCCCGGCGGGATGGCGATCATCTCGGTCCCCGTCATCACGTCCATGATCGGCAGATCCTAACGAGACCTGTCAGTCGGGTCAGCCACCGCTCACCTCGAAGAGTCTTGTCATGCGATCGGTTCCGATATATCGTTGAAGCATCGCGACAGATCAACGATGAAACGGAGTGATTGCGATGCGCACCCACGGATTCGAGCGTGGACATGGACAGGACGGCCCCCGGCGCGGCCGGGACGGGCGGCGTGCGGCCTTCGGGCCCTTCGGGCCGGGCGGCCCGGGGTTCGGGCCCGGTGGGCCCGGTTTCGGGCCGGGGCCCTGGGGGCCACGAGGGCGCGGTGGTCCCAGGGGGAGGGCGCGGCGCGGTGATGTACGGGCCTCGATCCTGGCCCTGCTGAAGGACCGGCCGATGCACGGTTACGAGATGATCCAGGAGATCGCCGAGCGCAGCGGCGGCGCGTGGAAGCCCAGCCCCGGCTCGGTCTACCCCACCCTCCAACTGCTGGAGGACGAGGGCCTGATCACCAGCGCGAGCGAGGGCGGCAAGAAGCTCTTCTCGCTCACCGACGAGGGCCGCGGCGCTGCCGAGGGGGGACCGGACGCTCCCTGGGAGGAGGCGTCCCGCGGGGTCGACTGGGAGGCCCTCGGTGAGATCCGCCAGGCCGGGTTCGGCCTGATGGAGGCCTTCAGCCAGGTCTGGAAGACCGGCAGCAAGGAGCAGCGCGAGAAGGCGCTGGGCGTGATCAACGACGCCCGCAAGAAGCTGTACCTGATCCTCGCCGACGAGGACTGACAGCCGTACGGCCGTGAGGCGCCCCGCGGAGCGGTCCGCGGGGCGCCTTCGTGTACGGGGTGAGCGCGACGGGGTCAGGCCACCAGGCCTCCCAGCTTCCGCAGCGACTCGTTCAGGGCCGCCGTCGCCGAGTCCTTGAGCTTGCCCGCCATCAGCGAGACGGCCGCGCCGGTGAACTCGCCGTCGATGCGCACCGTCGTACCGTCGCCGTCGGGGGTGAGCGTGTAGCGCGTGGCGACGGTCACCGCCATCGGGCCCTTGCCGCGAATGGCGAGCAGCCGGGCCGGCTCCAGCTCCTCGATGGTCCACTCGACCTCCGCCGGGAAGCCCATCAGCTTCATGTTCTCCTGGAAGGTCCCGCCCACCGCCAGGGTCTCGGGACCGCCCTTGGGGAAGCTGGTGTGGGTCGCGTTCCACTCCCCGTACGCCGGCCAGTCCGTGAGCTTCGCCCACACCTTCTCGGCCGGTGCCTGGATGTGTGCCTCCGCGCTGACTTCGGCCATGCGACCACCCCTTCGTGTCGGGCTACGGTGTCGCGGAACGTAGCCGCAGGGCCCTGAACATTCAATACTGATGAACCGTCAGAAGATGTGGAGAACAGGGGCGGTGGGTCATCGGGGAGAAAACGGGCCTGATCTCCTCCGCAAGGAGGAGATACCGGCCGCCGGTGTCCACTCTCCGTGGGACGCGGAAATGGTTCCCTTCGGTGATGACTTGGGCCCGCGAGGCTGGTGAGGTAGAGGATGTGCAACCCCGTACTCCCCGCCGGCCCGCGCCTGACCAGGGCGTCCGTCGCGCGGACGAAGACGCCGGGCTCAGCGCCGAGCTCGCGGCGGTGGTCGCCCGCGCCCGCCGCAGGGCCGTGCGGGACGGGGACCGGCAGATCGACACCGCCCATCTGCTGCACTCGCTGCTGGAGACCGACGCCGAGGTGCGCGCCGTCATCGGCGACCCCCGGCACGTCGTCCGCCTGCTCGGCTATCTCGTGCAGCGCAGCATCGGCTACGGCCTGCGCTGGCAGAGCGGTGTGGAGGACTCCGGCGCGCTGTCCGTCCCGCAAGGCGCCGAGGGCTGGTCGCCGGTCGCCGTAACCGCCATGCGGTGCGCACATGAGCGCGCCGGGCGGCGCGGCGAGGACCGGGCCCGCGGTACCGACCTCCTCGCGGCGCTGGCCGCCGAACCGCAGGCCCGCGCGGTCGAGGTGCTCCGCCGTGCCGGGGTCGAGGTGCCCGGCCTGCTCGCGCGGATCGACCGCGCCACGGCGGAGTGCGTGGGCGAGGGCGGGGCGGTCCGCTGAACGGCGGCGGCCCGTCCAGCCGGTGAGACAGGTGTCAACGGGGATGACGCTCATGTCATCGCCTGTCATCATGTGCCGGTGCGTACGTCTGACAGCAGTCACCACAGCGTCGGGAAGGGTGTCGGGCTCGGCCTGGCGCTCGCTTCCGCGCTCGCCTTCGGGGGATCCGGGGTCGCGGCCAAGCCGCTGATCGAGGCGGGGCTCGACCCGCTGCACGTGGTGTGGCTCAGGGGGGCGGGCGCCGCTCTCGTGATGCTGCCTCTCGCGGTGCGCCACCGCGCCCTGCCGCGCCGCCGTCCCGCGCTGCTCGCCGGGTTCGGACTGCTCGCCGTCGCCGGCGTCCAGGCCTGCTACTTCGCCGCGCTCTCCCGCATCCCGGTGGGGGTCGCGCTGCTCGTGGAGTACCTCGCGCCCGCCCTGGTGCTCGGCTGGGTGCGGTTCGTGCAGCGGCGGCCGGTGACCCGGGCGGCGGCGTTCGGGGTGGTCCTCGCGGTCGGCGGCCTCGCCTGTGTCGTGGAGGTCTGGTCGGGCCTGGGCTTCGACGCGCTGGGGCTGCTGCTCGCGCTCGGCGCGGCCGGCTGTCAGGTCGGCTACTTCGTGCTGTCCGACCAGGGCGGCGGGGCCGGCGAGGAGGCGCCGGACCCGCTCGGTGTCATCGCCTACGGCCTGCTCGTCGGCGCCCTCGTGCTGACCTTCGTCGCCCGCCCCTGGACCATGGACTGGTCCGTGCTGTCCGGCACCGCCCGCATGAATGGCACCGAGGTCCCGGCCGTCGCCCTGCTGGCCTGGATCGTCCTGGTCGCCACGGTCGTCGCGTACGTCACCGGCGTACTGTCCGTGCGCCGTCTCTCCCCGCAGGTCGCGGGCGTCGTGGCCTGCCTCGAAGCGGTGATCGCGACCGTGCTGGCCTGGGTGCTGCTCGGCGAGCACCTCTCGGCGCCGCAGGTCGTCGGCGGCGCGGTGGTGCTGCTCGGCGCGTTCATCGCCCAGTCCTCGGCCCCGGCCGAGGGGGCCGCGGAGCCGGTGGCGGGCGGCGGCGCCGAACGGGAGGCGTCCGCCCGCCAAGCGGCCTGAGCCGGGCCCCGGCGAACGCGCCGGTCACGCCCTCCGCCGGGTCAGGTGCTCCAGCGCCGCCGCGTCGCGCGGGCCGCCCCGGTCGGCCAGGGCGGTCGCGATGTTCTCCCGCACCTCCTCAGGCCGCTTGCCCGCGTACTTGAACTTCGCCCGGACCCCGGTCACTTCCAGCCGCAGGACGCGGATACCGGACAGGAGGCGGCCGTACGGGGCCTCGCCCGGCGTCGCGCGAGCCGAGCCGCCATCCGGCTGGAAGTGGCCGACCTGGCGGTTGAGCAGGTCGGCCTTCTCCGCCGGGTCGTCCACGACGTGGGCCGTGCAGCGGAGTTGGACGGCCGCGTAGAAGCTCGTCGGGACGCCGTGCTCGGGCGGGGTCCGCGGTGCGGCCTGCCAGGGACCGGGGACGTAGACATAGTCGTCGACCACGCTCAGCAGCACCCGAGGGTCCGCCTCCAGCGCCGGCCACAGCGGATTGGGGCGGGCGAGGTGGGTGACGGCCTCGCTTCGGGCGGGGTCGTAGGCGAAGTGCAGCGGCTGGACGAACGGCGGCTCGCCGGCCGGGCCGTTGACCGCGAGCTGGCCGAAGTCGTGGGCGGCCAGCCAGGTCTGCCACTCGGTGTCGTCGTGGGGCGCGTCCCAGGGGTGGATCAGCATCACAGGCCCGCGAGGTACTCGGGGAGGGCGGTGCCGGGGGCCAGGTCGGCCTCGGCCACGGGAGCGTCGTACCCCTTGCGCAGCGGGACCACGCCGGCCCAGTGGGGGAGTGCGAGGTCCTCGGGCTCGTCGTTCACGCCGCCGGTGCGGAGCTTGGCGGAGACCTCGTCCAGGTCCAGGCGGATCACGGCGGTGGCGGCCAGCTCCTTCTTGTTCGCGGGCCGGCAGTCGGCGGCGCGGCCCGGTACGACATGGTCGACCAGTGCGTCCAGGGCGAGCCGCCGCTCCTCCGGGTCGGTGACCTCGTACGCGGTGCCGTGCACCACCACGGAGCGGTAGTTGATCGAGTGGTGGAAGGCGGAGCGGGCCAGCACCAGGCCGTCGACATGGGTGACCGTCAGGCACACCGGCAGCCCCGGGTCGGCCTCGCCGGTCATCCGCAGTGGGCGCGAACCCGTGGAGCCGTGCACGTACAGCCGCTCGCCTACCCGGCCGTACAGGGTGGGCAGGACCACCGGAGCACCGTCGCGGACGAAGCCCAGGTGGCAGACGTAGCCCTCGTCGAGTATCGCGTGCACCAGGTCCCGGTCGTACGACGCCTTGTGTGCGGCGCGCGTGGGGACGGTGCGGTCGGTCGGGCGGTACGCGGCGGCCGGCGGTGGCGTCTGCTGGGTGCCCTGCATGGCGGTCTCCCTTGCGGATTTATTGCACTAGTGCATAATAGGCTTTGTGCTAGGAGAGTATCGGATTGAAGGCCGGGGCGCAGCGGAGATCGCGGCGAGCGTCGAACAGGCGGTGGGTGCCGGTGCGCTGGAACCAGGGCAACTGCTGCCGCCCATGCGGGAGTTGGCCGCAAGACTGGGCGTGAATCCGAACACCGTCGCGGCCGCCT
Source organism: Streptomyces sp. NPDC039424 (assembly GCF_055639495.1). Taxonomy (NCBI): domain Bacteria; kingdom Bacillati; phylum Actinomycetota; class Actinomycetes; order Kitasatosporales; family Streptomycetaceae; genus Streptomyces; species Streptomyces sp. NPDC039424. The sequence continues at coordinate 287,807 of NZ_JBVKAI010000009.1, read as the reverse complement.
ACCGCACCCTGCGCGAGCGCGGGGTCATCGAGACCGCCGGGCGCCGGGGCAGCCGGATCCGGCCCAAGCCCGCCACCACCGGACGGGAGAAGGTGCGGGTGGACGTGCCGGCCGGGGTGCGCGACCTGTCCAGCGGCAACCCCGACCCCGCGCTGCTGCCGCCGCTCGCCCCGACGCTGGCGGCCGTCGCCCAGGAGGCGGACCGGGAACCGGTGCTCTACGGCGACGACCCCGTGGAGCCGGAGCTGGTCCGGGTCGCGCGGGCCGACTTCGACGCCGACGGTGTGCCCGAGGGCCCCCTCGCGGTGCTCTCCGGCGCCCTGGACGCCGTGGAACGCGTCCTTGCCGCCCACCTCAGGCCGGGGGACGCCGTCGCCGTCGAGGACCCCGGCTGGGGCCGCACCCTCGACCTGCTGTCCGCGCTCGGGCTGCGCACGGCCGCGGTGGGCGTCGACGACGAGGGGCCCCGCCCCGAGGAGCTGCGCGCCGCCCTGCGCTCCGGCGCGCGCGCCCTGATCGTCACCGACCGCGCGCAGAACCCCACCGGCGCCTCGGTGAGCGCCCCCCGCGCGCGAGCCCTGCGGGCCGTCCTCCGCGACCACCCGCAGACCCTCCTCGTCGAGGACGACCACGGCCACGGCATCGTCGACCTGCCGCTGCACCCCCTCGCGGGCGTCACCCACCACTGGGCGTTCGTCCGCTCCGCCGCCAAGGCCTACGGCCCCGACCTCAGGCTCGCGGTGCTCACCGGCGATCCGGTCACCGTCGACCGGGTCCGCGGCCGGCAGCGGCTGGGGCCGGGCTGGGTGAGCCTGCTGCTGCAACGGGCCGTGGTCCGGCTGCGGGCGGAGGACGCGGTCGACGGACCGGCGGTGGCGGCGGCCTACCGCGCCCGACGGGAGCTGCTCATCGACGCGCTCGCCGAGCGCGGCGTCCGCGCCCACGGCCGCAGCGGAATGAACGTCTGGGTGCCCGTCCCCGACGAGACCGGCACGGTCGCCCGCCTCCTGCACGCCGGCTGGGCCGTCTCCCCGGGCGCCCGCTTCCGTCTGAACGCCCCGCCCGCCATCCGGATCACCGTCTCGACCCTGGCCCCGGAAGAAGCCGCTCCCCTGGCGGCGGCGGTGGCGGCAGCGGTGAGCCCGGCACCGCCGCGAAGCTATGCCTAGCCGGAGATGGCCGACCGCACCCCGCCGGGCGTCACCCGCGGCGAGGCCTCACCTGGGTGAGTGCCGCCCCGGCGAGGACGATCACCGCACCCACCGGTGTGGTCCAGCGCAGCGACTCGCCCAGGATGGCGACGCCCGCTGCGGTGGCGATGACCGGGATGAAGTAGGTGACCATCTGGGCCGTCGTCGGGCCGACCTCGGCGACCAGGCCGTACTGGATGAGGACGGCGAGGCCGGTGCCGAGGGTACCGAGTGCGGCGACGGCGAGCAGCGGCACGAGGGAGAAGCGGCCGGGGAGGGTGGTGAACAGGGGGGTCACGACGGACAGCTGGAGGGTGGCCAGGAGCAGCTGGGCGCCGGTCATCGACAGGTGGGAGTGACCGGAACCGGCGAGCGTGCGACGGACGTAGATCCAGCCGACCGGGTAGCTGAGCGAGGCCAGCAGGGCGAGCGCCGTGCCCGTGAGGTCGAGGCCGTGGAAGCCCTGCCAGGCGCCGAGGACGGTGAGGACGCCGAGGAAGCCGAGGCCCAGCCCCGCGACCCGGACCCGCGTCGGGCGGTCCTCGGAGAGGGCGACCAGGGAGAGCGCCATGCCCCACAGCGGCGAGGTGGCGTTGCAGATGCCGGCCAGCGTGGACGGGATCGTCAGCTCCGAGTAGGCGAACAACGAGAACGGCAGGGCGTTCAGGAAGAAGGCGGCGACGGCCAGGTGACCCCAGAGGCGGACCCCGCGAGGGAGGCGCTCCCGCTTCACCGTCATCGCCGCCGCGAGCACCGCCGTACCGAACGCCAGCCGGCCCAGAGTGACCTGGAAGGGCGCGTAGCCCTCCGTGCCCACCTTGATCAGCAGGAAGCTGAAGCCCCAGATCAGGGACAGCGCGCCGAAGCGCAGGCGCCAGTCGAGGCGGGGGCGGGGGCGAGTGGGGGTGCGGGGCTCGGCGCGGGTGGTGGTGACGGTGCTCATGGCCTCCACGATGAGGGAGGCAACCTCGTAGCACAATCGAGATTTCCCACCCGATATCTCGTAGTATCACTTACATGTTGAACCTGGAGCGCCTGCGCACCCTCGACGCCCTCGCCCGGCACGGCTCGGTCAGCGGCGCGGCCGAGGCGCTGCACGTCACCACCTCCGCCGTCTCCCAGCAACTGGGCAAGCTGGAACGGGAGGTCGGCCAGCAACTCCTCGCCAAGAACGGGCGCGGCGTCCGGCTCACCGACGCGGGCCGGCTGCTCGGCGAGCACGCGGCGCGCATCCTCTCCCAGGTCGAGCTCGCCCAGTCCGACCTGGAGGCGCACCGGGGACAGGTCGCCGGAGAGCTGCGGCTCTCGGCGTTCCCGACCGCCGCGCGGGGCCTGTTCCCCGGCGCCCTCGCCGACCTGCGCGCCCGGCACCCGGCGCTGCGGGTGCGCTCCTGCGAGCTGGAACCGGAGAACGGCGTGGCCGGGGTGGTGCGCGGCGACCTCGACCTCGCGGTCGTCCTCGACTGGTACAACAAGCCGATGCCGGTGCCCGACGGCCTGGTCAAGGCGCCCCTGCTCGACGACCCCGCCGATGTGGCGATGCCGGTCGGCCACCCGCTCGCGGAGCGGGACGAGGTGGACCTCGGCGAGTTCGCAGGGGACGAGTGGATCACCTGGGGCCAGGGCGAGTTCTGCCACGAGTGGCTGATGTTCACGCTGCGCTCACGCGGCGTCGAGCCCATCGTCGGCCACCGCGCCGCCGAGACCCACACCCAACTCGGCCTGGTCGCCGCCGGGTTGGGTGTCTGCATCGCGCCCCTGCTGGGCCGCCACCCGGTGCCGCCGGGCGTGGTGACGGTCCCGCTCAAGCAGCGCGTCCGCCGCCATGTGTACGTCGTCTGGCGCGCGGACGCCGACCGCCGCCCGTCGATCCGCGCGGCGGTCGACGCGCTGCGGACGGCGGCCGAACAGGTGGGCTGAGCGGCTTACGCGGGGCCCAGCTTCCGGAAGTCCCAGGAGACGATCTTCTCCGGCGTCAGTCGCGCCCAGGCGTGCCGCCCGTCGTGGGGCATCTCCTCCAGGCCGAAGTTCTTGCGCGCGAACAGCATCTCGGCGGTGTCCAGTTCGGCGCACAGCTCCCCGATGCGCGGCACCTCGCCCACGAACTCCACGCTGCCGGACAGCTCGACACCGCGCAACTGGTCGTACTCCTCACCGGAGTCGACCACGACCGCCACCCGCGGATCGCGGCTGAGCTCCGTCCAGCGCTTGCTGCGCACCACCGAGTACAGCCACAGCGAGACGCCGTCCCACGCGAACCACAGGGCGCTCACATGCGGAGCACCGGTCGCGGACACGGTGGCGACCCGGCAGGTGCGCTGGGCGGTGAGGAACTCGTCCACCTCCCCCGGTGTCATCATGATCTTCCTGCCCCGGCGCTGAGTCACGGTCATGCGGCCCCCTCTTCTCCCACGTCGTGCCAGAGGAGACGGTCCGGGTCCTGTCCGGCGCCTGGATCCTCTGACATCACGTCAGAAAAGAATGAGTCGTCTTCCCCCCGTACGCAATGCCGGTTAGTCTCGCCCGCCCGCTACCCCGGCGAAAGAGGGCGTCATGGCGTCGTACGAGCGGCTCGGCGAGCTCCTCGAACCCGCGAGCACGGTCCTGCTGACCGTGGAGTGCCAGCAGGGAGTCGTCGGCCCGGACAGCGCGCTGCCCGAGCTCGCCGGCCAGGCCCGCTCCTCCGGCGCCCTCGGCAACATCGCCCGGCTGGTCGCCGCCGCGCACGACAGCGGCGTCCAGGTGATCCACGCGGTCGCCGAACGCCGCCCCGACGGCCGGGGCGCCGGCCGCAACGCCCGGCTGTTCCGCGCCGCCGAACGGCTCCCCGTCCAGCAGCTGTCCGGCAGCACGGCGGTCCGTGTCGCGGCGCCGATCGAGGTCACCGAGGAGGACATCGTCGTACGACGGCTGCACGGGCTGTCGCCCGTCCAGGGCACCGAGGTCGACGCGCTGCTGCGCAACCTGGGCTGCCGCACGCTGATCGTCACCGGTGTCTCGGCCAACATCGCCATCCCCAACGCCGTGTTCGACGCCGTGAACCTCGGCTACACCGCCGTCGTGCCGCGTGACGCCATCGCGGGGGTGCCCTGCGACTACACCCCCGCGATGATCCGCAACACCCTCGCGCTGGTCGCCACGATCGCCACCACGGACGAGGTGCTCGGCTGCCTCGAACGGCCGCGCCGGCGGATCTGACGCTCAGGCGAGCTTGATCTCCTCCCCCGACACGCTGATCTTCGCGGCGGCCAGCCCCTTGGTCGCGGGCCCCTGCTTCACACTGCCGTCGGTGACGGAGAAGTGGCTGTTGTGGCACGGGCACACGATCACGCCGTCCGCGACGCTGCCCACCGCGCACCCGGCGTGCGGGCACCTGGACGAGAACGCCTTGTACGTGCCCGCCGTCGGCTGCGTGACCACCACGCCCTGGTCCTTGAACACCTTGCCGCCGCCCTCCGGGATGTCCGCGGTCTTGGCGAGCGCGGTGCCGCCGGCGCTGCCGCCGCTCTCCTGGGCGCTGGGCGAGCTGCTGGATCCGGTCGAGCCCGTGGTTCCGGCACCTGCGGTGGAGCCGGCGGACCCGGCCGCGCTGGAGGTGTCCGAGGACTTGTCGTCCGACCCGCAGGCGGTCAGCGCGGCGGCGAGTCCCGCCGCTCCGGCTGCCGCCACGACGGTACGGCGGGCCGGTCCGGCTGCGGGAGTGGGCGATGCGCTGGTCATGAGGTTCCCTTCCGCGGAGCTATTCGTGATCCGTCCAGGGGTACGGTCTTCGGGCACCACCTGTTCAGACGGTGCCGAGATCCTGTCCTCCGGGAGATGAGGCGCACGTAAGCCACGGCTGTCGATCCGCTGTCGGTCGGGGCGTCGTCGCAGCCCAAGTAACCTGGGGCGATGCTCAAGGAAGTCATCGCGACCCGCTACATCACGCCCCTGCGTGAGGGCGGCTCGCTGCCGGGGCTCGTCGAGGCCGACGACCTCGGGACGTACGTCATGAAGTTCACCGGCGCTGGTCAGGGCCGCAAGACGCTGGTGGCCGAGGTCGTCTGCGGCGAACTGGCCCGCCGCCTCGGCTTCCGGATGCCCCGGCTGGTGGCGATCGGCCTCGACCCGGTCCTCGGGCTCGGCGAGCCCGACCAGCAGGTGCAGGAACTGCTCAGGTCGAGCGGCGGCACCAACCTCGGTATGGACTTCCTCTCCGGCGCCCTCGGCTTCGACCCGCTCGCCTTCGGGGTGAGCCACGAGGAGGCCGGGCGGATCGTCTGGTTCGACGCGCTGGTGAACAACGTCGACCGCTCCTGGCGCAACCCCAACCTGCTGATGCACCGCGGCGAGCTGTGGCTCATCGACCACGGCGCCACCATGATCTGGCACCACAACTGGCCCTCCGCCGAGGCCTCCGCGGCCCGCCCGTACGACGCCTCGGACCACGCCCTCGCGCGCTTCGCGCCGGATGTGGCGCACGCCGCCGCCGAGTTGGCGCCCCTGGTCACCGAGGAGCTCCTCGCCGAGGTCACCGCCGAGATCCCCGACGCCTGGCTGGCCGGGGAGCCCGGCTTCGACAGCCCGGACGACCTGCGGCGGGCCTATGCGCGGCCGTTGCTCGCGCGGGCCGCCGTCATCCACCAGCGTGTCAGCGGCGTCGAGGGCATCGAGGGGGAGAAGTGACCGAGCGCCACATCACCAGGGCGGGCCAGGGCGGGGACCGGGACGTCTTCGAGTACGCGCTGCTGAGGGTCGTACCCCGGGTCGAGCGCGGCGAGTGCATCAACGCGGGCGTCATCGTCTACTGCCGTGCGAAGGCATACGTCGGCGCCCGCACCCACCTCGACGAGGCCCGGCTGCTGGCCCTGGACCCCGACGCGGACGTGGCCGGCGTCCGGGCCGCGCTGGGGGCCGTCGAGGGCGTGTGCACCGGCGGCGCGGCGGCCGGGCAGGCGGCCGTGGACGACGCCGGGCGGCGCTTCCGCTGGCTGATCGCACCCCGCTCGACGGTCGTGCAGCCCGGCCCCGTGCACACCGGGCTGACCATCGATCCGGCGGCGGAGGCGGAGCGGTTGCTGGACCTCCTGGTGAGGTAATGGATCACACGCACCGGGTGTGGCGTTGACACCGGGTGCCAGGGCTTCTAGCGTCACGTGTGCTGAAGGTACTAAGCGGTCGCTCACCCATCGGGCGCACCTTCTCTAGGGCGAGGAGAATCAGCAATGTCCACCACTGAGCAGCGGGTCGCCGTTGTCACCGGCGCGGCGCGGGGCATCGGCGCCGCCACCGCCGTACGACTGGCCGCCGAGGGCCGCGCGGTCGCCGTGATCGACCTCGACGAGGCCGCCTGCAAGGACACCGTGGAGAAGATCACCGCGGCCGGCGGCAAGGCCATCGCGGTCGGCGCCGACGTCTCCGACGAGGCGCAGGTCGAGGCGGCGATCGCGCGCGTCGTCGAGGAGCTGGGCGCGCCCACGATCCTGGTCAACAACGCGGGCGTGCTCCGCGACAACCTGCTCTTCAAGATGAGTGTGTCCGACTGGGACACCGTCCTGAACGTGCACCTGCGCGGCTCCTTCCTGATGACCAAGGCCGTCCAGAAGCACATGGTGGACGCGGGCTTCGGCCGTATCGTCAACCTGTCCTCGTCCTCGGCGCTCGGCAACCGCGGCCAGGCCAACTACTCCGCCGCCAAGGCGGGCCTGCAGGGCTTCACCAAGACCCTCGCCTTCGAGCTCGGCAAGTTCGGCATCACCGCCAACGCCGTCGCCCCCGGCTTCATCGCCACCGAGATGACCAAGGCCACCGCCGAGCGCGTCAAGATGGGCTTCGAGGAGTTCAAGGCCGCCGCCGCCACGCAGATCCCGGTGCAGCGCGTGGGCGAGCCGGAGGACATCGCCAACGCCATCGCCTTCTTCACCGGCGAGGCCGCCGGCTTCGTCTCCGGCCAGGTGCTGTACGTGGCCGGCGGACCGCTGAACTAGGGACACTGGGGATCACGGACATGACTGAACTGCCTGAACTCTCCGGCAAGGTCGCCCTCGTCACGGGCGCCAGCCGCGGCATCGGCTACGGCGTCGCCGAGGCCCTGATCGCCCGCGGTGACCGGGTGTGCATCACCGGCCGCAGCGAGGAGGCCCTGAAGGAGGCCGTCGACAAGCTCGGCGCCGACCGGGTCATCGGCGTCGCGGGCAAGGCCCACGACCTCGCCCACCAGGCCGAGGCCGTCGAGCGCACCGTGGAGGCCTTCGGCCGCGTCGACTTCCTGGTCAACAACGCCGGTACGAACCCGGTGTTCGGCCCCATCGCCGACCTCGACCTGGACGTCGCGCGCAAGGTCTTCGAGACCAACGTGATCTCGGCGCTCGGCTTCGCCCAGAAGACCTGGCACGCCTGGCAGAAGGACAACGGCGGCGCGATCGTCAACATCGCCTCGGTCGCGGGCCTGGCGCCCTCGCCGTTCATCGGCGCGTACGGTGTGAGCAAGGCCGCGATGATCAACCTGACCCAGCAGCTGGCGCACGAGTTCGCGCCCAAGGTCCGGGTCAATGCCATCGCCCCCGCCGTGGTCAAGACCAAGTTCGCGCAGGCCCTGTACGAGGGCCGGGAGGAGGAGGCCGCAGCCTCCTACCCGCTCGCCCGGCTCGGCGTGCCCTCCGACATCGGCGGCGCCGCCGCGTTCCTCACCTCGACGCAGTCCGACTGGATCACCGGGCAGACGCTCGTGGTCGACGGCGGCATCTTCCTGAACGCCGGCGTGGGCTGACGGTACCGGCTGTCACCGCGCTTCGGGCGCCGTTCCCTCGGGGGGAGCGGCGCCCGTTTCGCGTGGTACGGGATCCGCACAGCGGAATGACAACGTCGTCATAGCACAGTTGATCAAGCAGCCTGTGACCAGGGTGGTTCGCGGGGCGTGACGCTGCGGTATGGTCTGCCGACCCTTGGTATGGCAGATCGAGGAGCGTGCGCGTGTTCAACCGGAAGCGATGCCTACGTCGAGTGGCGGCGGTCGCGTCCATAGGCCTGGTGGCGGGGTGCGGTGTCTTCTCCGACGGTGATTCGAGCAGCGGAGGCCCGATCGTCGTGGGGACCACGAGTGCCCCCAGCACGCTGGACCCCGCCGCGTCCTGGGACGGCTCCTGGGAGCTGTTCCGCAACATCTACCAGACGCTCCTCGCCTATCCCAACGGCGCCACCACCCCGCAGCCCGACGCCGCGAAGAGCTGCGGCTTCACCGACGCGACGAACCGCACCTACCGCTGCGAGCTGCGCTCCGGCATGAAGTTCGCGGACGGCGACCCGCTGACCGCGCAGGCCGTCAAGCACTCCATCGACCGCATCCGCACCATCAACGCGGTCAGTGGCCCCGCCGGGCTGCTCGGCAGCCTCGACAAGGTGCAGACCGAGGGCGACCGCGAAATCGTCTTCCACCTCAACAAGGCCGACGCCACCTTCCCCTTCGTGCTCGCCACGCCCGCCATGTCCATCGTCGACCCCGACGACTACCCCGCCAGGTCACTGCGCAAGGACGGCAAGGTCTTCGGGTCCGGGCCCTATAAACTCCAGTCGTACGACGAGGGCAAGAAGGCCGTACTGGTCCGCAACGACAATTACCAGGGCTTCGCCGACCGCCGGAACGACGCCGTGACCATCCGCTACTTCCAGGGCTCCGCGAGCATGGTCGAGGCGCTCAAGGACGGGCAGATCGACGTCACCTACCGCGGCCTCGCCGCCGACGACATCGTCGCCCTGCAGCGCCGCAACTCCACCGACCTCCAGCTGGTGGACGGCGCCGGCACGGACATCAGCTACCTGGTGTTCAACCCCAAGGACCCCTGGGCCAAGAACCCCGCCGTCCGCAAGGCCATCGCGCAGCTCGTCGACCGGGCGGCGATCGCGCACAAGGTGTACAAGGACACCGTGGACCCGCTGTACTCCATGGTCCCCAAGGGCCTGACCGGCCACACCACCGGCTTCTTCGACGACTACGGCGACCCCAGCGTCTCCAAGGCCCGCGCCATCCTCTCCAAGGCCGGCATCACCCAGCGCGTCCCGCTCACCTTCTGGTACACCACCGACCGCTACGGCTCGGAGACCGCCAAGGAGTTCCAGGAGCTCAAGAGCCAGCTCGACGACTCCGGCCTGTTCACGATCACCCTCAAGAGCCGCCCGTGGAAGACGTACGTGCTCGGCTACCAGAAGGGCGAGTACCCGGTCTTCGGCCGCGGCTGGTTCCCCGACTTCCCCGACGCGGACAACTTCATCGCCCCGTTCGTGGGCGAGCAGAACGCACTCGGTACGCCCTACCCGGCGCCGAAGATCACCAAGGAGCTGCTGCCCGAGTCGCGCGGTGAGAGCGACCGCGCCAAGGTGGTGAAGGAGTTCGAGCAGGCGCAGCAGATCCTGGTGAACGACGTCCGGCTGCTGCCGCTGTGGCAGGGCCGCCAGTACGTGGCGGCCACCGACGACGTCTCCGGCGGCGAACAGGCGCTGGACCCCTCGACGATCATGATGATGTGGGAGCTGCACCGGAAGACCAGCTGGTAGCCGGGCGGTTTCCACAGGCCCGGGCCCGTTGTCAGTGGTCGCCTGTAGGTTCAGTGACCTGCAAGTGACCGCACATCGTGAGGACGTTGACGTGACCGACATCGCCATGCTGCCCGAGTCCTGGCGCGGGGTTCTGGGCGACGAGCTGCAGCAGCCCTACTTCAAGGAGCTGACGGAGTTCGTCGAGGAGGAGCGGGCGAAGGGCCCCGTCCACCCGCCGCGCGAGGAGGTCTTCGCCGCGCTGGACGCCACGCCGTACGACAAGGTGAAGGTCCTCATCCTGGGGCAGGACCCGTACCACGGCGAGGGTCAGGGTCACGGCCTGTGCTTCTCGGTGCGGCCCGGGGTGCGGATCCCGCCGTCGCTGCGCAACATCTACAAGGAGATGCACGAGGAGCTGGGCACGCCGATCCCGGACAACGGCTATCTGATGCCGTGGGCCCAGCAGGGCGTCCTGCTGCTGAACGCGGTGCTCACGGTCCGGGGCGGCGAGGCCAACTCGCACAAGGGCCGGGGCTGGGAGCGGTTCACCGACGCGGTGATCCGCGCGGTGGCCGACCGGCCCGACCCGGCGGTCTTCGTGCTGTGGGGCAACTACGCGCAGAAGAAGCTCCCGCTGATCGACGCCGAGCGGCACGCCGTGGTCAAGGGCGCGCACCCCTCTCCGCTGTCCGCCAAGAAGTTCTTCGGCTCCCGGCCGTTCACCCAGATCAACGAGGCCGTCGCCGCGCAGGGCCACGCGCCGGTCGACTGGACGATCCCCAGCCTCGGCTGACCACCCCAGGCGGTCCCGTGTCGTACGGGGCCGCCTGACCGGGATTGCCGGTGCCGCCGGTTAGCGTCGTCGCAGACAGGCCCCTAGTGCCCGGAGGACGCGGTGGCGGAGCGACAGGAGCAGGCGGCGCCGGACGCCGTGCTGACGCGGATCGGGCAGGTCGTGATGCTGCATCACGGCGGGGACCGCGAGGAGGCCCGGCGCCGGTTCCTGGCCCTGTGGGCGGAGCTGGGGGAGGACGGGGACCCGCTCCACCGCTGCACGCTGGCCCACTACCTGGCCGACACCCAGGACGACCCCTCCGACGAACTGGCCTGGGATCTGCGGGCGTTGTCGGCGGCCGACGAGCTGGCGCAGGACCGCGCGGACGGGGACGAGGGCCCCGCCGCGGTCCGCGCCTTCTACCCCAGCCTGCATCTCAACCTCGCCGCCGACTACCTGAAGCTGGGCCACTCCGACGCCGCCCGCACCCACCTCCGCTGGGCCCGTGGAGCGGCCGGAGCACTCGTCGACGACCGCTACGGGGACGGCGTACGGGCGGCGATCAGCCGACTGGAACTGCGCCTGGGGCAGGAGGGCCCCTCCGGCGGAGAACCGTGGGGCCCGCCGAGGCAGCGGCCGACGTGACGGTGCCGGTTCCCGGCCGGGTCAGCGTCCGTACGTCTGCCGGCAGATGACCGCCTCCGGGCTGTCGGGGCGCCAGTGGCCGTACTTCTTTCCCAGGGCGCACACGTCCGGGTTCTTCGGTACGGACGCGGAGACGTCGGGGATGTCGACGCGCGGCTGCTCCGGTTGCCCTCGATGCGGGCGGGGGTGCGGGCGCGCGGCGGGGGGTGGCGGCTGCCGGGGGGCCGGTGGGGCCGCCGGGTGGTGGGTCGCGGGGTGCCGCGGGTGACGGGTCGGGCCCACCCTCTCCAGCGCCTCCCGGGCCGGTGCCTGCACGGCCCTCGGCCGGGCACTGCCGTCCAGCCGGGGCAGCGACGTCTGCGACGGCACCGCATCCGGCGGCGGGCCGGGCGTCGGCGTGCCCTGGACCGTCACACAGCCGGAGAGGGCCGAGACGGCCACGGTGGCCAGGAGCGCTGCGGTGGTCGTCGTTCGATGCACCCGCATCACTCTGCTGGTCGGCGCTCGCCTTGGAAACGGCTCCGGAGCGGATCATGCCCCGCACGGGTGAACTCGCACCCCGTTCGGGGGGCTTGGGCGTGCCCGAGGTGACGTCAGTCGCCGGTGGCGCCGTCCACGCGCTCACGGAGCAGGTCGGCATGGCCGTTGTGGCGGGCGTACTCCTCGATCATGTGGGTGTAGATCCAGCGGAGGTTGAAGGGCCGGCCGGTGGACCTGCCCAGGCCCTTGGAGAAGTCGTCGAGCGTGAGGTCCGCGGTGTGCCGCCGGGCCGTCTCGATCCCGGCCTGCCAGGCCGCGTACGCCTCCTCCCAGGTGTCCGCCTCGGTGAAGTGGAAGTCGCCGTCCGGGTCCTCCTCGGTGCAGTAGAGCACGCCGGGATCCTCGCCCAGCAGCACCTCGTGGAACCAGAACCGCTCCACCTCCGCCATGTGCCGCACCAGACCCAGGAGCGACAGCTCGGACGGCTCCACCGACGCGGTCCGCAGCTGGTCGTCGGTGAGGCCCTCGCACTTCCAGGCCAGGGTCCGGCGGTGGTAGTCCAGCCAGCCCTCCAGCATGGTGCGTTCACCGGCGTCCTGGGCGGGCTCTTCCCGCTCGATCGTCATGCCCGCATCCTCGCCCAGGGCGCCGCTTTCCACGAGGGGTTTTCCGCTGCCGCGGGTCAGCCGCCGAGCATCCCGCGCAGCAGCTCCCGCACTCCCGCCCGCACCTCGTCCAGGCTCGGCACCGCCGCGCCGAACGACCCGGCCACGCACGAGAACATCAGCCCGTCCGCCCAGGCGACCAGCGACAGCACGTGCCGGGCGGGGTCGGTCGAGCCCGCGGCGGTGAGCATGGCGGTGAGCCGGTCGCGGAAGACGGCGCCCGTCCGGTCGTAGAAGGCGCGCAGTTCGGGGCGGCGGGTCGCCTCCAGGGCCAGTTCGTAGCGGGCGACGAGCAGGTCGCGGTCGCGGGTGATCGAGCGGTGGGTGGCCAGGGCCAGGGCGTCCGCGAGCGCGTCCGTCCCGCCGTGCGGGTCGGGCATCTCCTCCAGGGCGAGCACCCGCGCCTCCCGTTCGGCGTGCCGGCGCACCGCCAGCTCCAGCAGTGCCTGCCGGGTGCGCGCCAGGTTCGACGTGGAGCCCTGCGGCAGCCCCGCCGCCTCGTCGACGGCCCGGTGCGTCAGCCCGCGCATGCCGCGTTCGGCGAGCAGGGCGAGGGCGGTGTCGGCGACGAGGTCGGCGCGGGAGGCGCTCGGCGTGTGTACGGACATGCGGGACAACCTACCCGCCGAACTACGTCTGTAGTACTGTCGAGGCACTGCTTCACTACAGTTGTAGTGCGCGGTTCGCCGCGCCTGAGGAGGAGCCATGGCACAGTCGTCGCGCGCCGTCGTCATCGGGGGCGGCATCGGAGGCCTGACCGCCGCGGCGGCCCTGCACCAGCGGGGATGGCGGGTCACGGTGCTGGAGCGGGCCCGCTCCCTGGAACCGGTCGGCGCGGCCATCTCGCTGGCCCCGAACGCGCTGCGCGCCCTGGACGTCCTCGGCATCGGGGAGGAGATCCGCGACCTGGCCGCCTGGCAGGGCCACGGGGGACTGCGCACCCCGCGCGGACGCTGGCTCTCCCGTTCCAGCGCCGAGGCCGCCGCCGCCCGCTTCGGCGGCCCTCTCGTACTGCTGCACCGGGCCACCCTGATCAGCAGCCTCGCCGCCCTGCTCCCGCCCGGCGCCGTCCGCACCGAAGCCTCCGCGACCCTCGCCGACCCCGGCGAAGGCGACCGTCCGGCCCGCGTCACCACCTCCGGCGACGAGATGGAGGCCGAGCTGGTGGTGGCCGCGGACGGCGTCCGCTCCCGCACCCGGGGCCTGCTGTTCCCCGCGCATCCGGGGCCGGTGTACTCCGGGTTCACCACGTGGCGGGTCGTGATTCCGGTACCCGGCGCCCGGTTCGCCTCGCACGAGACCTGGGGCCGGGGCGGCCTGTGGGGCACGCACCCCCTCAAGGACGGCCGGGTGTACGCGTACGCCGCCGGCACGGCCCCCGCCGGGGAGCGCGCCCGGGACGACGAGCGGGCCGAGCTGCTGCGCCGGTTCGGCGACTGGCACGACCCGATCCCGGCCGTCATCGCCGCCGCCCGCCCCGAGGACGTGCTCCGCCACGACGTCCACCACCTATCCGAGCCACTGCCCGCCTTCCACCGCGGCCGGACCGCCCTCCTGGGCGACGCCGCGCACGCCATGCCGCCGACCCTCGGCCAGGGCGGCAACCAGGCCGTCGAGGACGCCGTCGTCCTCGCCTTCCACGCGGGCGACCTGCCCGCCTACACGGCGGCACGGCTGCCCCGGACCACCGCCATCGCCCGGCAGGCCGTCCGGACCGCCCGCCTGAGCATGACCGGGAGCCGCGCCGCCGTCGCCGTACGCGACACCGCGATCGCCGCCCTGTCGAAGGCCGGACCGGCGCTGTTCCTGCGCAGCTTCGACGGGATCGCCGACTGGCGGCCCCCGTATGCTGCGGGAAGGACACCGGCGGGCAACCACCAGGGGAGCACACGTGAAGGTCGGCTGCATCGGACTCGGTGACATCGCGCGGAAGGCCTACCTGCCGGTGCTGGGCACGCGGCCGGGCATCGACCTCCACCTGCACACGCGTACGCCCGCCACCCTCGCCCGGGTCGCCGACGGCCTCCATCTCCCGGCCGACCGCCGGCACCCCACCCTGGACGCGCTGCTCGCCCAGGATCTCGACGCCGCCTTCGTGCACGCGCCCACCGTCACGCACCCCGAGATCGTCACGCGGCTGCTGGAGGCGGGCGTGCCGACGTACGTCGACAAGCCGCTGGCCTACGAACTCGCCGAGTCCGAACGGCTGGTGAAGCTCGCCGAGCGGCGCAACGTCTCGCTCGCCGTCGGCTTCAACCGGCGGTACGCCCCCGGGTACGCGCAGTGCGCCGACCACCCGCGCGAGCTGATCCTGATGCAGAAGAACCGGATCGGGCTGCCGGAGGAACCGCGCTCGCTGGTCCTCGACGACTTCATCCACGTCGTGGACACCCTGCGTTTCCTGGCGCCCGGTCCGGTCGACGACGTGACCGTGCGGGCCCGGGTGGAGAACGGCCTGCTGCACCACGTGGTCCTGCAACTCGCCGGGGACGGCTTCACCGCGCTCGGCGTGATGAACCGGCTCAGCGGCTCGGCGGAGGAGATCCTCGAGGTCTCCGGGCAGGACACCAAGCGCCAGGTGGTCAACCTCGCCGAGATAATCGACCACAAGGGCCAGCCGACGGTGCGGCGGCGCGGTGACTGGGTGCCGGTCGCCCGGCAGCGCGGCATCGAGCAGGCGGCGCTCGCGTTCCTCGACGCGGTGCGCGCGGGCAAGGTGCTCAGCGCCCGGGACGCACTGGCGACCCACGCACTGTGCGAGCGGGTGGTGCGTGCGGTTCTGGAGCGCTCGTCCGGCGCCGCCTGACGGCCCGCACGCCCTCGCTCGCGCACAGCGCGGCCAGCACCAGCAGGGCGCCGTGCACCGGCCAGTCGCCGTAGCGGACGTACGGGGTCACGCCGTGCGCCAGCGGTACGTCGTACACGCGAGTAGTGCTGGCGTCCGTGCCCAGCCACGGGCCGACGCGCTGCCCGCCCGGGCCGTAGACCGCGGAGACGCCGGTCAGCGTCGCGTGCACCATCGGGCGGCCGGTCTCGGCGGCCCGCAGCGCGCCCAGCGAGGCGTGCTGGGCGGGCGCCCAGCTGTCCTGGAACGAGGACGTCGACGACTGGCCGAGCAGGATGTCCGCGCCGTCCTCGGCGAGATGGCGGCTCATGTCGGGGAACGCGGTCTCGAAGCACACCAGCGGGCCGACGCGCAGCCCGTGCCCGACGTTCATCACCACCTGCCCGTTGCCGCGCCGCCGGTCCTCGCCCGCCGCCTTGCCGAACGAGGTGACCCAGCCGAGCAGCGAGCGGGCGGGTATGTACTCGCCGAACGGGACGAGCCGCATCTTGTCGTACCGGTCGCCGGTCGCCCCGTCCGGGCCGATCAGGACCGAGCTCTTGTAGATGCCGGGCCGGTCGGCGCGCCGGGCGTCCACGTTGACCAGGACGTCGGCGCCGGTCTCGCGGGACAGCGCCGCCAGCCGACGGGTCAGATCCGGACGGTCGTCGAGGTCGTAGCCGACACTGCTCTCGCCCCACACCACCAGGTCGACGCCCTGGCCGGCGAGCCGCCGGGTGAGCTCCTCCTCGCGGTCGAAGCGCCTGTCCGGGCCGGCGATCACGCCGGGCTGGACGACCGCGATCCGGACCCGGCCGTCCACGTCGGGCCGCGGTGACCACATCCAGGCCGCCGAGGTCGCGGCGGCGGTGGCGACCAGCGCGGCCACGGCGGGCACCCGGGACTCGCGCACCGACACCAGCACGGCGACCGCCACGTTCACCGCCACCACCAGGAAGCTCAGCAGCCACACCCCGCCCACCGAGGCGAGCCGCAGCGCCGGGGCCACCTGCCACTGGGTGGCACCCAGCATGCCCCAGGGGCCGCCCAGCCCCTGCCAGGAGCGGACCAGCTCCACCCCCAGCCAGCACGACGGCAGCACCAGCAGCGCCGCCACGCCCCGGCCCGGTCCGGGCGCGCCCCCGCCGGCCGGCCGGTCACCCAGGAACCGGCGCACCAGCAGGCCCCACGGCGCCCAGAGCGCACCGAGCAGCGCGGCCAGCAGGAAGATGAACACGTGCAGGCTCGGCAGCAGCCAGTGGTGCACCGCCACCATGAACCCGAACCCGCCGCACCAGCCGTCGTACACCGCCCGCCGTGCGGTCGGCGCGGTGCGGGCGAGCAGGATCCACGGGACCAGCGCGACGTACGCGAACCACCACAGCGACGGCGCGGGGAAGGCGAAGACGGGCAGGGCACCCGCGAGCACGGCGGCGGCGGAGCGCCGCCACCGGGAGGCGAGCCAGCGGTCGAACGTATTCATACGTCGCCTCTCTACCCCGCGAGCGCCAGCATGTGCACGCCGATTTCCCGGTGAGTGGTTCCAGTGTGCGCGCCGCACCGGGATCCCGGACAGGGCATCGCGGACGGCCCCGGCGGCGACGGCGGGGCCCGGCCGGGGCTCGGGCCCGGGCTCACCCCGTCGCACGCGCCGGGCTCGGGTCCGGCAGGTGGCGCCACTTCTCCTGGACGACCACCTCGCGCAGCCGCCATCCCTCGGGCGTGCGCAGCAGCGCGAAGGAGTACCGGCCGCCGCACACCAGGTCCGGGACGGTGGAACCGCCGTCACCGCCGGCGAACCGCATCGGGTTGACGTAGTCGGCCCCCACCCGGGCGGTGTCCCCGGTGTCCTGCTCCAGGACGCCGAACGTCACCCGGCGGTTGACGATCAGATGCTGCCGCATCGAGAACAGCCCCAGACTCTCCGCGAGCCACCCCGCGACCTGCCCCACGTCCCCCTCGATGCCACCGGCGGAACGGTAGTCGGCCCGTCCGTCCGCCGTGAACAGCCCCCGGTACGCCGCCCAGTCGCCGTCGTCCACGGCCACCGCGTAGTCGGTCACCAGCCCGTCGACGGCCAGCCGGTCCATCACGGTCGCGAGCTCCACACGCTGCGTCATCGGCACAGTGTTGGGCACGCGGCGGGCGGAGCCAAGAGGCGTGCGGGAGGGGATATTCGGTGGTGCCGGGCCGGGTCGACGACGGACGCTGTTCCCGTGAACGATCAGTTGAACGCTCAGCCGGACCGACCGGCGCCCGAACCCTCGGTCGAACCGTCGGCCGAACCATCGGTCGAACAGGAACCGAGACACCGCGTCCGCGCCCGCCACACGGAGTCCACGCTCACCGTCTACCAGGCCTACCGCCCGGAGATCGGCCGGCCGGCGGCCCGCACCGGCCGCTTCCCCTCCTCGTGGAAGCGCGACCGCATGACCTGGATCAAGCCGTCGTTCCTGTGGATGATGTACCGCTGCGGCTGGGGCACCAAGGAGGGACAGGAGACCGTCCTGGCCGTCGAGATCACCCGCGAGGGCTTCGAGTGGGCGCTGCGTCACGGCTGCCTGTCCCACTACGCGCCCGGCCTGCACGACGACCAGGCCGCCTGGAAGCGCGAGCTGAGGCGGGCCCCCGCGCGCGTGCAGTGGGATCCGGAGCGGGACCTGCGGCTCAACCCGCTGCCGTACCGGTCGCTGCAACTGGGGCTCGCCGGGGAGGCGACGCAGCGGTACGCGGACGAGTGGATCGTCGGCATCGAGGACGTGACACCGCTCGCCACGGAGGTCCACTCACTGGTGCGCGCCGGAGAACTGGACCGGGCGGCCGGGCTGCTGCCCGTGGAGCGGCCGTATCCGGTGGCCGACGACGTGCTGGCCCATCTGCGGTCGTAGTCAGGCCGCCTCGGCGATCCCGTCCCGGATCGCCTCGGCCCACTCGATCACCAACAGCTCGTACTCCGCCCGCTCCTGCTCCGAGAGGGACCCGCCCGCACGCCGCCACAGCGCGCGGATCTGCTCGTTCACCTCGGCAGCAGACCGCACGGAACCAGGGGTCATGGATTGGGGGGACACGCGGACAAGCCTAGGGGCAAGCACTGACACTGCGCTACCGCATCGCTACGCAAACCGTATGGGCTTGGTCACGGCCCCGGCCGGGACCGTGGTCTCAGCTCGCCGACTCGGCCGCGTGCGGGCTCAGCGCGCCCGCCGTGACCAGGGCGATGATGACGATGCCGAGGACGACGCGGTACCAGACGAACGGCATGAAGCTCTTCGACGAGATGAACTTCATGAACCAGGCGATCACCGCGTACCCCGACCCGAAGGCGATCACCGTGGCGAACAGCGTCGGCCCCCACGCCACGTGTCCGGTGCCCAGCGCGTCCTTCACCTCGAACGCCCCGGAGGCGAGCACCGCCGGAATGGCGAGCAGGAAGGAGTACCGGGCGGCAGCCTCGCGCTTGTAGCCCATGAACAGGCCGCCGCTGATCGTCGCACCGGAGCGGGAGACCCCCGGGACGAGGGCGCAGGCCTGGCAGAGGCCGAAGATCAGGCCGTCCTTGACGCTGAGGTTCTCCAGGGTCTTGCGCTGCTTGGGCGTCCGGTGCCGCCCGCCCGTCTCGTCGCGCGCCGCCAGCCGGTCGGCGATGCCGATGACCACGCCGACGACGATCAGCATGGTCGCGGTGACCCGCAGATCGCGGAAGGGCCCCTCGATCTGGTCCTTGAGCGTCACGCCCAGGACCCCGATGGGTATGGAGCCGACGATCACCAGCCAGCCCATCTGGGCGTCGCGGTTCCGGCGCATCTCCTTGTCGGCCAGCGACCGGAACCAGGACGAGATGATCCGCCCGATGTCCTTGCGGAAGTAGATCAGCACCGCGGCCTCGGTGCCGATCTGGGTGATCGCCGTGAAGGCCGCGCCCGGGTCCTCCCAGCCGGAGAAGGCAGCGGTCAGCCGCAGATGCGCGCTGGAGGAGACGGGGAGGAACTCGGTCAGCCCCTGGACGAGTCCGAGGACGAGGGATTCAAACCAAGACATGGAGGTATGGCGTCCAAGTGCTGAGAAGGCCTGGGGGGTTGGTGGCGATCTTGTGTCGCGAGGGGCAGCGTATCGTCCCGCGGTGACAGGCCGGACACAGGGGTTCACCAGGGGGCGCGGGGCCGGAGGTGTTGACCGGTCACAGGGGTGCCGCATACGTTGCGGCGATGGAGTAAGCGCTTGCTGTACCTGTCTGCGCGCGCCCGCCGTACCCGGAGGAGTGCTGATCACGCCCATGCCCCGCCCCACACCCCCGCTCACCGGCCGGCGTATCCGGGCCGCCGTCGTCGGCGCCGGCGCCATCGGGCGCGGTTCGCACCTGCCCGCACTGGCGCGGCTCGCCGAGGAGGGCGAGACGGAGGTCGTCGCCGCCGTCGACGTCGACGCGGACGCCGTCGAGGCCATGCGCGCCGAGGCCGGCATCCCGCACGCCTACACCGACCTGGACCGGATGCTGGAGGAACAGCGGCCCGACCTGGTCTCCATCTGCACCCCGCCGACACTGCACCGCGAGCAGACCGTGGCCGCGCTGCGCGCCGGGGCCTGGGTGTGGTGCGAGAAGCCGCCGGTGCCCACGCTCGCCGACTTCGACGCGATCGAGGCCGAGGAGGGCGCCGACGGCGGCCCGTACGCGGCGATCGTCTTCCAGCACCGCTTCGGCTCCGGCGCCCGGCACGTGCGCGGGCTGCTCGCCGAGCGGGCGATGGGGCGCCCGCTGGTGGCGCACTGCCAGACCACCTGGTACCGGGACACCGCCTACTACTCCGTGCCCTGGCGGGGCCGCTGGCACACCGAGGGCGGCGGCCCCGCCATGGGGCACGGCATCCACCAGATGGACCTGCTCCTCGACCTGCTCGGCCCGTGGAGCGAGGTGCGCGCCATGGCCGGACGGCTGGTCCACGACGTGGAGACCGAGGACGTCTCGACGGCACTGGTCCGCTTCGAGAGCGGAGCGCTGGCGACGGTCGTGAACAGCGTCCTCAGTCCGGACGAGGTCAGCCGCATCCGCGTCGACTGCGAGCGCGCCACCGTCGAGCTCACCCACCTCTACGGCCACGGCAACGCCGACTGGCGCATCACCGCGGCCCCCGGCGTACCGGCGGATCAGGCGGCGGCCTGGCAGGACTTCGGTCCCGACGTGCCCAGCTCGCACCTGGAGCAGCTGCGGGAGCTGGTCGCGAGCATGCGTACCGGGCAGCGGCCGCGCAGCAGCGGGGCGGACGGGCGCAACAGCCTGGAGCTGATCACCGCGCTGTACAAGTCGGCGTTCACGGACACCACGGTGAAGGCCGGCGAGATCGGCCCCGGCGACCCCTTCTACACGGCGATGCACGGGAACGCGCCCGGCTGGGCACCCGTCGTGGCGGAGGAGGTGTCCGCATGACCGGACTGCGTGTCGTCCACGCCCACGGTGACCGGGTCACGATCACCGAGCCCGTCACCGGCGTCGAACTCCTCGCCTACGTCTACCGGCCCGAGGCCGCGTGGGAGGCCCCGAAGCCGTACCTCCATCCGCTGAGGACCCTGGCGGGGGAGGTGGTCACCGACTACCGGCCCAACGACCACCGCTGGCACAAGGGCCTGTCGTTGACCGCCTCGCACCTGTCGGGTGCCAACCTGTGGGGCGGCAACTCGTACGTCCACGGCGAGGGCTATCTCGAACTCCCGGAGCGGGTCGGCTCGATGGCGCACGTCGCCTTCGACGAGGTCGCCGCGCACGACGACCGGGTCGTGATCGCGCAACGGCTGACCTGGCACCCGTACAGCGGTGAACTGTGGGCCGAGGAGGAGCGCCGGATCGAGGTGCACGACGTCGACCCCGAGTCGCGCTCCTGGGCGCTGACCTGGACCAGCGCCGTCACCAACCGGCGGGACGAGCCGCTGCGCTTCGGCAGTCCGACCACGGCGGGGCGGGAGATGGCGGGCTACACCGGCCTGTTCTGGCGCGGTCCGCGGGCCTTCCGGGACGGCCGGATCACCGGTCCCGACGCCGAGGGCCCCGGCCTGATGGGGGAGCAGGCCCCCTGGCTGGCCTTCTCCGGTGAGCACGACGGCGTCGACGGCCACGCGACCCTGGTGTTCGCGCACGCCCCCGAGAACGACCACTCCGGTGCCGGCGGCGCCCACCCCGCCCACTGGTTCGTGCGCAACGAGCCGTTCGCCGCCGTCGCCCCCTCCTGGGCCTTCTTCGACGAGCTGGAACTGGCCCCCGGCGACACCCTGCGCCGCCGCTACCGGGTCGTCGTGGCGGACCGGACCTGGGAGCGGGAGGAGATCGCCAAGTACCTGGAGGCGCACCCATGGTGAACGCCGGGGAGTTCACGGGCCTGCCGGGCGGCGTCGCCGTCTCCCGGCTGTGCGTCTACGACTGGCCCGCCGCCGACGGCGTCCGCGGCGGAACCCCCCATCTGCACCTGGCCTGTTCGGAGGCGTACGTGGTCACCGGCGGGCGGGGCGCGGTGCAGACGCTCACGACGTCCGGGTACGAGGTCACGCCCCTCGCGCCCGGCACGGTTGCCTGGTTCACGCCGGGCACCGTGCACCGGCTGGTCAACGAGGACGACCTGCGCATCACCGTCCTGATGCAGAACAGCGGGCTGCCCGAGGCGGGCGACGCGGTGCTCACGCTGCCCCCGGAGTACCTGACCGATCCGGAGACCTACGCCGCCGCGACCGCCGTTCCGGCCGACGCGCCGCAGGAGGAGCGGGAGCGGATCGCCCGCGCCCGGCGCGACCTCGCGCTGGCGGGGTACCGGGCGCTGCGCGAGGCCGCCGGCCCCGAGGCGCTGGCCGCCTTCCACCGGGCCGCCGCCGCGCTCGTACGGCCCCGGATCGCCGAGTGGCGCGAGCGCTGGCGGCGCGGTGCGCGGGCCGCCGCCGCGGCGACGGGGGAGCAGCTCGACCAGCTGGAGGGCGGGGACGTGTCCCACCTGGCCGGTGCCGCCGTACGGGCCGAACAGCCCTCGGAGTACGGCAGGTTCGGGATGTGCGGGCGGCTCGACGTGTACCCGGGGCCCGCCTGACGGCAGCAGGTTCTGGCTAGGCCGCCGTCGGTCCCGACACCGTCCAGCCCTCGGCCTGGGGGTGGGCCGTCAGGTCCTCGTGGTGCACCGCTTCGCCGCAGGCCCGGCAGGTGACGACCGGGACCAGTTCGTTGCCGCAGATGTGCTCGACCACCATGGGGCGGTCGTCGTTCTTGCGCAGATGGCGGTCGCCCCACGCCATGAGGGTCATCAGGACCGGCTCCAGTTCGAGGCCCGCCTGTGTGGGCCGGTACTCGAAGCGCTGCGGGCGCTCGCTGTAGGCGCGCTTGGCCAGGATCCCCGCGTCCACGAGCCGGCGCAGCCGGGTGGCCAGGATGTCGCGCGGGGCGCCGATGTTGCGCACCATCTGGTCGAAGCGGCCGTTGCCTAGACACACCTCGCGCAGCACGAGCAGGGAGTACTTCTCGCCGACGAGTGCCAGGGCGTCGGCGATGGAGCAGGGGCGCGGATCTTTGGGGGCGGCCATGCGCCCAGTCTAGGTGAGGGTTTGATTTTCCAACCTGCGGCGTTATGGTGAGTTTGGATTTCCTACTCGCCAGTAGCCGCGGAGGCCCGCACATGCGTGACGCAGTCATCGTCGAAGCCGTACGCACCCCGATCGGAAAGGGCAAGCCGAACGGCGCCCTCGCGCACGTCCACCCCGTCGAGCTCCTCGCCCACACCCTGCGCACCCTCGTCGAGCGCTCCGGTGTCGACCCGGCCCTGATCGACGACGTCATCGGCGGCACCGTCGACCAGGTCGGCGAGCAGGCCATGAACACCACCCGCTACGCCGCCCTGTCGGCGGGCCTGCCCGAGACCGTCCCGGCGACCACGGTGGACCGCCAGTGCGGCTCCTCCCAGCAGGCCGTGCACTTCGCCGCCCAGGGCGTCATGGCGGGCGCCTACGACCTCGTCGTCGCCTGTGGCGTGGAGTCGATGAGCCGGGTGCCGATGTGGTCGAACGTGCCGCCCGGCAAGGACCCCTTCGGCCCCGGAGTCGCCGAGCGCTATCCCGAGGGCCTCGTCCCGCAGGGCATCAGCGCCGAACTCATCGCCGCCAAGTGGTCCATCACGCGCGAACAGATGGACGCCTTCGCGGTCTCCTCGCACACGAAGGCCGCCGCGGCCTGGGACAAGGGCCTCTTCGACGCCGAGGTCGCGCCCCTGGACGGCGTCTCCCGCGACGAGTGCGTACGGCCCGGCAGCACCCCCGAGACCCTCGCGGGACTCAAGCCCGCCTACCACGACCCCGGATTCGCCGAACGCTTCCCGCAGATCGAGTGGAACGTCACGGCGGGCAACGCCAGCCCGATCAACGACGGCGCCTCGGCGGTGCTGATCACCTCCGACGAGACCGCGCAGCGGCTCGGGCTGCGCCCGCTGGCCCGGCTGCACAGCTTCGCCGTCACCGGGTCCGACCCGCTGCTGATGCTCACCGGCGTCATCCCGGCCACCGAGAAGGTGCTGCGCAGGGCCCACCTCACGCTCGGCGACATCGACCTGTTCGAGGTCAACGAGGCCTTCTCCAGCGTGGTCCTGGCCTGGCAGCAGGAGACCGGCGCCGACCTCGCCAAGGTCAACGTGCACGGCGGCGCGATCGCCCTCGGCCACCCGCTGGGCGCGAGCGGCACCCGCCTCACCACGACCCTCGTCCACGCGATGCGCGAACGCGGCGCCCGCTACGCCCTGCAGACGATGTGCGAGGCGGGCGGACTCGCCAACGCGATGATCCTGGAAGCCGTCTGACGGGTCACCCGGCGCGCAGGTGGTGGCGCTTGCGCCAGGCCACCACCGTGCCCACCAGGGCCGGTGCGGCGATGCAGGCCATCGCCACCAGGAAGGCGGGTGACGTAGGCGACGAGGCGCGGGCCCCGGCGACGGCGTACGCGGCGGTGTTCGGGACCGAGCCGAGCGCCGTCGCCAGCAGGAACGGCAGCCAGCCCATGCGGGAGACGGCGGCGCAGTAGTTCGCCGCCCAGAACGGCACGCCCGGGAAGAGCCGCGCCACCATCATCGACCGGAAGCCGTGCCTGCTGAGCTGTCCGTCGGCCGCCTTCAGCCAGCGCCCGCGCAGCAGCGGACGCAGGGCGTCCTGACCGAGCAGCCGGCCCAGACCGAAGGCGACGCCGGCCCCGAGCACGGTGCCGGTCAGCGCCGTCCCGAGGCCCAACTGGGAGCCGAACAGGGCGCCCGCCGCCAGGTTCAGCAGCGGCCGGGGCACGAAGGCCACCGTGCACAGTCCGTACGCCGCGGCGAACACCGCCGCCGCGCCGGCCCCGCCGAGCTGCGGCGGCCAGCCGTGCGTGATCAGCCGCTGCGGCTCGAACAGCAGCACACTCGTCGCGGCGACCGCGAGCAGCACCAGGAGCAGCGACAGCCGCGACCACGGCGACAGCAGCGCGCGCGTGCAGCGGGCGGCGAATCCACCCGGTGCGGCGGGCAGGACGGACGGGACGGTGGCAAGGGGCGGGACGGTCGCGGCCGCGGGGACGGCGAGCGCGAGCTCCGTGGCGGCGGCCCGGGGAGAGGCCGTGGCGGTGCCCCCAGAGCGGTTGGTGGCATCGAGCATCCGGTGACAGTAACCGACGAAGGTGTGTGATCGGCGTATGGATCCTGTCCGTCGCCGGTGAGCGAACCACGAAAAACCATTCGACGTGGGACAACACGTCGGCAATGATCTGCGTCATGTTCCGGCACGCCTTCCCTCTCGCAGCATCCGCCGTCGCGGATGCCCCGAAGGCTGCCGTTCCGATCCTCCTGGCCGCTGTCGACGGCGCCCGAAGCTGACCCTCTCCGGATTGTCCGGCGGACCCCGCAGGGGGAGGGTCGGCCGGTCCTCGGGGTCCCCATCTCTCCTACGCAGAGGCTTCGAGGTACTCAGCCATGCCCAAGACGGCGTATGTGCGCACCAAACCGCACCTGAACATCGGCACGATGGGCCACGTCGACCACGGCAAGACCACCCTGACCGCCGCCATCACCAAGGTCCTCGCCGAGCGCGGCACCGGCACGTTCGTGCCCTTCGACCGCATCGACCGCGCCCCGGAGGAGGCCGCGCGCGGCATCACCATCAACATCGCGCACGTCGAGTACGAGACCGACACCCGGCACTACGCGCATGTGGACATGCCGGGCCATGCCGACTACGTCAAGAACATGGTCACCGGCGCCGCCCAGCTCGACGGCGCGATCCTCGTCGTCTCCGCGCTCGACGGGATCATGCCGCAGACCGCCGAACACGTACTGCTCGCCCGGCAGGTGGGCGTGGACCACATCGTCGTCGCCCTCAACAAGGCCGACGCGGGCGACGAGGAGCTCACCGACCTGGTCGAGCTGGAGGTCCGCGACCTGCTCACGACGCACGGCTACGGCGGCGACGCCGCCCCCGTCGTACGGGTCTCCGGTCTCAGGGCGCTGGAGGGCGACCCCCGCTGGACGGCCTCCGTCGAGGCGCTGCTCGACGCGGTGGACACCTACGTGCCCATGCCGGAGCGGTACCTGGACGCGCCGTTCCTGCTGCCGGTGGAGAACGTGCTCACCATCACCGGGCGGGGGACCGTCGTCACGGGTGCGGTGGAGCGGGGCACCATCCGGGTCGGCGACCGGGTCGAGGTGCTCGGCGCCTCCGTGGAGACCGTGGTGACCGGGCTGGAGACGTTCGGCAAGCCGATGGACGAGGCCCAGGCCGGGGACAACGTGGCGCTGCTGCTGCGCGGGGTGCCGAGGGACGCCGTCCGGCGCGGGCATGTGGTGGCCGCGCCGGGGAGCGTCCTGCCCCGGCGCCGGTTCTCGGCGCGGGTGTACGTGCTGTCGGCGCGCGAGGGCGGGCGGACGACGCCCGTCTCGACCGGGTACCGGCCGCAGTTCTACATCCGCACGGCGGACGTGGTCGGGGACGTCGACCTCGGGGAGGTGGCGGTGGCGCGGCCCGGGGACACGGTGACCATGACCGTGGAGCTGGGGCGTGAGGTGCCGTTGGAGCCGGGGCTCGGTTTCGCCGTCCGTGAGGGTGGCCGGACCGTCGGGGCGGGCACCGTGACCGCCGTCGAGTAGGCACAATGGGAAGGTGAGTGAAGCCATACCCGTCTCCCGCGTCGTCGATCACGGCACGGCCAAGCTGATGCCGGACGTCGACCGGGAGCGGGCGTGGCTGCTCACGGTCGACGGGGCGCCCCAGTCGTACGTCGACCTGGACGCGCCGACGCATCTGGAGTTCGAGTACGCGCGGCGGCTCGGGTACGTCCTGGACGCCGTCGCCGAGTCGGGGCGTCCGCTGGACGTCCTGCACCTCGGCGGCGGCGCGCTCACCCTGCCCCGGTACCTCGCGGCGACCCGGCCGGGCTCCCGGCAGGACGTCGTGGAGGCCGACCGGGGGCTGCTGGAGCTGGTCGCCGAGCACCTGCCGCTGCCGGACGGCGCGGGCATCACGCTGCACACCGCCGACGCCCGGGCCTGGCTGGAGGCCGCCCCGGACGGCTCGGCGGACGTGCTGATCGCCGACGTCTTCGGCGGATCCCGGGTCCCCGCGCATCTCACCTCGCTCGCCTACGCCCGCGAGGCCGCCCGCGTCCTGCGTGCCGACGGGGTCTATCTGGCCAACCTCGCCGACGCCGCGCCGTTCGCCTTCCTGCGCTCCCAACTCGCCACCTTCGCGGCCGTCTTCGAGGAGCTGGCGCTGATCGCCGAGCCGGGGGTGCTGCGCGGCCGCCGGTTCGGCAACGCCGTGCTCGTGGCGGCGCACCACACCCTCGACACGGCCACCCTGGCACGGCGCACCGCCTCCGACGCCTTCCCGGCCCGGGTGGAACACGGCACGGCGCTGCGGGAGTTCACCGGCGCCGCCGCCCCGGTGCGGGACGAGGACGCCGTACCGTCGCCCGCCCCGCCCGACGGGGCGTTCGGCATCGGCTGAACGGTCACATCGGCTGAACGGTCAGCTCGCCGTCGGTTCGCCGTGCAGCCGTACCGTGCTGAGGATCTTCATGATGGTCGCGGTGTCGAGCTCCTCGTCCACGCCCTTCGCGCCGAGGATGTCGAACGACACGAGGTCACCGGCGGAGTTCTTGAAGCCGAAGGTGAGCGCCTTGCCGTCGCTGGCGCACTTGCCCTTGCGCGGGGTGTTCGTCGAACGCGCCCAGACGTAGGCGCCCTCGATGCCCGAGGCGGTCTTGTAGGGCGTGGCCTTCTTGTCGAACGTGATGCTCTTCTTGTCCGGCTGGGTGTAACCGCCGTACACCCACCAGGGCGCTTCCCTGATCGCCGCGTCGGCCGGGCTCTTGGCGCCGCTCGCGCCCTTGGTGCCCGCCACGGCCAGCGGGGTGTCCGACGTCCGGCCGTCCTTGTCGTCGTCGGACGTGCACCACTTCGTCTTGTACTGGGCCGTCGACGTCATCGTGACCAGCGGCTCGCCGTCGGACGACTTCTCGTCGGGGTAGCTGAAGATGGTGCCGGGCGCTTCGACCTGCCAGTCCGCCGGGACGTCGAAGGCCGTGCCCCACTTGGTGTTGACCACGACCTTCCAGCCCGCGACGGTCGGCTTCTCGGTCTCGTCGCCGCGCGGGTTGTCGTCGGAGGCCGAGGAGGTGACGGTCGGCGACTTGCTCGCCTTGCCGTGCGACCCGCCCGCGTCGTCGTCCGAGCCGCCGCCCAGGACCAGGAACCCGGTCACTCCGGCCGCGACGACGACGGCCGTGGCCGCCACGATCGCGACCAGCTTCGTCCGGTTCCCGCCCCCTCCCGGCGGCGGCTGCGGTGCGCCCGCGGGTGCCGGCGCGCCCCACTGCGGCTGCTGCGCATAGGGGTTGGGCTGCTGATAGCCGGCCTGCTGGTACGGATTCGGCTGCTGGTAACCCGGCTGCTGGTACGGGTTGTTCTGCGGGTTCTGCTCGCCCCCGGGCGGCTGCTGTCCTGGCCACATGGCGAGTAACCCTAATGGGTGTCGTACAGCCGTACCGTGCTCAGGATCTTGCGGACCGTCGCGTCCGGGACCTCGTCGCCGACCCCCTTGGCGCCCACGAACGACCAGGACAGCAGGGCGCCGTCCGACTCGTCCTCGAAGGCGAAGGTCGTCGCCTTGCCGTCCGAGTCGCACTTGCCCTTCTTCGCCACCCCCGACGACCGCGAGGTGACGAGGCTTCCGGTGATGCCGGACGCGGTGGTGTACGAGGTCACCGGACCGGTCGTGACCTTCTCGCGGTCGGGCTGGGCGTACCAGCCGTAGACCCAGTTCGCCGAGTCCGTACGGGCGATCTGCTCGGTGCTCTCGGCGTCCGGGTTGCCGCGCGTGCCCGCGTTGGCCAGGGAGGTGTAGTCGGTGGTGCCGTCCTTGTCCTCGTCGGTCCCGCACCACTTCTCCTTCAGGACCGCGGGTGCCTTCATGGCGACCAGCGCCTTGTCCTTGGGGTCGGCGTCGTCCGTGACGTACGTGATCCAGTCCTTGGACCTCGGTGCCCAGTCGGACGGCACGTCGAAGGCGATGCCCACGTCGGGGTTGACCACGACCTTCCAGCCGGCGACGGTCGGCTTCTGGTCGCCGCCCGCGCGCGGGTTGTCCGCGGCGCCGGAGGCGGACGGCGAGGCGGCTGCCGGGGAAGGGGAAGCGGTGGGGCCGGGGGCGGCCCCGTCGTCCGTGCCGCCGCCCAGGACCAGGAAGCCGGTCACCCCGGCCGCGACGACGACGGCCGCCGCCGCGAGGACCGCGACCAGCTTGGTACGGCCACCACCGCCGGGCCGCGGTGCGGACGGTACGGCGGTGGGCGCGTCCCAGGGCGCGGGAGCCGCGGGCGGCTGTCCGGCGTAGGGGTTGGGCTGGTGGTAGCCGGGCTGCTGGTACGGGTTGGGCTGCTGCGGACTCGTACCGCCCCCTGGCTGCTGCTCCCCTGGCCACATGCGGCGAAACGATACAGCGATCATCGTGCCGGGCTCTGGCCAGGATCGGCTACTCGTGAGTAACATTGCGGCCATGAGCGCAGACCAGATGTCGATCGGCGAGCTGCTCGCCGCCACGGTGCCGATGGTCCGGACCCTGAACCTCGAGTACCTCGAGACCACTCCGGAGCGGGCGGTGCTGTCCCTGCCCGACCAGAGCGAGTACCGCAACCACGTCGGCGGGCCGCACGCCGGAGCGATGTTCACCCTCGGCGAGTCCGCCAGCGGTGCCATCGTGCTCGCCGCCTTCGGCGACCAGCTCTCGCGTGCCGTGCCGCTTCCGGTCACCGCGGAGATCGCGTTCAAGAAGATCGCCCTCGGCCCGGTCAAGGCCACCGCCACCCTCGGCCGTCCGGCCGCGGAGGTCGTCGCCGAACTCGACGAGGGCAAGCGTCCCGAGTTCCCGGTGACCGTCGCCATCCAGCGGGAGGACGGCGCGGTCACGACGGAGATGACGGTGGTGTGGACCCTGCGGCCCAACAGCTGACACCGGGTGCGTGTCGGGCCCCGGCCGGGTGCGGCCGGGGCCTCGGCGTGCGCGGGGCCGCAGGCGGTGAGCCCCGCCGTCGGCGTACCGCCCCCGAGCCGCTCCGCGCTCAGGCGGCCCGCCGTCCCTCCTCCCGGTCCGCCACCGTGTCGCCCTCCAGCCCCGCCACGAACTCCTTCAGCCAGGACCGGAATTCAGGGCCGAGGTCCGGGCGGTCACAGGCCAGCCGGACCACCGTGCGGAGATAGTCCGCCTTGTCGCCGGTGTCGTAGCGCAGTCCGTCGAAGACGACTCCGTGCACCGTGCCGCCCGCGGCGAGTTCCTGGAGGGCGTCGGTCAGCTGGATCTCGCCGCCGCGGCCGGGCGCGGTGCGCTCCAGGGTGCCGAAGACGGCCGGGTCGAGGACGTAGCGCCCGATGACCGCGTAGTGGCTCGGGGCGTTCTCCCGGGACGGCTTCTCCACCAGGCCGGTGACGCGTACGACGTCGTCCTCGCCGGTGGTCTCCACGGCCGCGCAGCCGTAGAGGTGGATCTGCGCGGGGTCGACCTTCATCAGGGCGACCACGCTGCCGGCGTACCGGTCGCGGACGTCCAGCATGCGGCTGAGCAGGGTCTCGCGCGGGTCGATCAGGTCGTCGCCGAGGAGCACGGCGAAGGGCTGGTCGCCGACGTGCTGGCGGGCGCACAGGACGGCGTGGCCGAGGCCGAGCGGGTCGCCCTGGCGGATGTGGTGGATGTCGGCCAGGCGCGCGGGGTCGCGCACCGCGTCGAGCCGCACGGTGTCACCCTTCGCGGCGAGCGCCTGCTCCAGTTCGTAGGCCTGGTCGAAATGGTCCTCGATGGCGCGCTTGTGACGGCCGGTGACCATGAGGATGTCGTCGAGACCGGCCGCGGCGGCCTCCTCGACGACGTACTGGATGGCCGGCTTGTCGACGACCGGCAGCATCTCCTTCGGCGTCGCCTTCGTCGCGGGCAGGAACCGGGTGCCGAGACCGGCCGCCGGGACGACGGCCTTGCGCACGGCGCGGGGGGACGCGGGGCTGGATGCGGAGTGGGGGGCGATCATGCGGCCCATGCTGGGGCACGGGCCTGAGAGAGCGCCGAGAGTGACATGGGAGAACCCTGTGTGGCTGAGCGACGGTGTGTCATTCGGCTTTTACCGGGCAGGAGTTGACGGTACCCGGCCGCCGGTTTCGAAAACGGGTGCGGATACCGGCGGTAACTCTTATGAATTCCCCTCACCCTGAACGTACGTCACTCGAACTTCTTGTTTCCTGTGAGGCGCGTGTGCGAAGGTGAGCGTCCCGCGGGAGGGGTAAGGCCGCGCCCACGGAGGAAGGCCGAACCTCTATAGGTACGCACCAATCAGGCACTGCTTTCCGACAGGGCGCGCATTCCCCGTGCCGCCCTGCGGCCTGGAAGGAAAAGGTCCAGT
This sequence comes from Streptomyces sp. NPDC039424, assembly GCF_055639495.1. NCBI lineage: Bacteria > Bacillati > Actinomycetota > Actinomycetes > Kitasatosporales > Streptomycetaceae > Streptomyces > Streptomyces sp. NPDC039424. The sequence continues at coordinate 256,804 of NZ_JBVKAI010000009.1, read as the reverse complement.
GCAAGACCCCTGCCCCCCACGCCCGCCGTACCCGCCCCGCCCCGGATCCGCCCCGGTGGAATCCGACCGCGATCTCGTCGCCCGGCTGGGCGCCACCGGCGACGAGAAGCACCACGCGGTCGCCATGCTGCTGGGCCGCCACTGGCGGGCGACCTGCGACTACGCGGTCGTCTGCCTCGCGTCCGCATCCGGTTCGGCACAGGTGGTGGCCACCTCGGCCTTCCATCAGGTGCTCGGCCGGCTCGCGGCCGGCGCGGCCGGCGGCGCGCTGCGCCCGCAGCTCCTCGTGGCGGTGCGGGAGACGGTCAGGGCGTGGGCGGCCGATGACGCGATTCCCATCGTGCTGCCGGAACTGCGCAAGCCCACCGGTGGTCGCGGTCTACGCGCGGCGATGCCCGGAACTCCGGAAAGGCGGCAACTCGCCGAGCGCGCTTTCCGGGGCCTCCCCGGAGCCTCCCAATGCCTTCTGTGGCACACGGAGGTCGAGGCCGAACCCATAAACATACCCGCCGGTCTGCTGGGGGTGGACACCGCCACCGCGACGGTCGCTCTGGAACGGGCCCGCGAGCAATTCCGGGCGGGTTGCGTACGCGCCCACCGCGAACTCGCGCCCACCAGGGAATGCCGCTTCTACAACCGTCTGCTCGAAGTCCCCATTCGCCGGAGCGGCATCCTGCTGCCCGATGTGCAGCGGCATCTGGTGGAGTGCCGGTACTGCCGGCACGCCGCGGAACAGCTCAGCCATTTCGAGGGCGGACTGGACGTGCTGCTCGCCGAAACCGTGCTCGGCTGGGGTGCCCGCCGCTATCTCGACTCGCGCCCGGGACGCGGACCCGCCCAGGAGCCGCCGCGGCCCACGGAGGCCTCGCCCCCGACGGCGGACGGACGTCACCGCACCGCCTCCGACAGCAGGCGCCGCCGCAAGGCGCTGGCGATCGGCGTCGGACTCGTCGCCCTCGTGCTGGTCGTGACCGTCCTCGCGGGCCGGGGCTGGTCCGATGACAACGGTGTCCCCGGCCCCCACGCAACCTGGGGCGCCACCGGCGGCCGGACCGTCGGGTCCCCCTGCGGCTAACTGCGCGGCGGTCGTTGCTATTTCCATGATTTACGATAATTATCCTGATTCGCCTTTTGCGTACGGGAATTAGTCCGGCGAGGGGTTTCCCCGCGGGCGGCGCCTCGATCGAGCCACCGGGCCGACGACATGCGGAGTTTACAGAGTGCGGCGCTTGCTGCCCGCGTGTTGCGGAAGGGTGAGTGCCGGGTGAATCCGTCGGACATTTTGACGGGCTTGCGGTGGTGTGGTGCCTCTGTGGCGTGGTCCGTGGGGTAGCGTGCCTTAAGGGAATTGCTCGGATTTTCGGCTCTTGCGGCGAGTTTCGGAGGCTGGCTGAATTGATGCGACGGCATACGGAAAGACCGCGCTGATATTGACCCGCGAGTAAGGAGCTCGCTAGTTTCCGGTGGCCCTCGAGTTCCGTCGCACACCCCCCACCGTGCTGGTCCACCGATTATTCGGAGCATCATGACGTCTGCTGTGCGCGCCCTGGACCTGATCATCTGCGTCACCCCTTTCGGAGAGCCGGATTCCAGGCTCGCCGCGGCGGCTTCCCGGGCCGGCGGACTCGGGGTTCTGGACCTGGGGTCCGGCGACCGAAGATCCCGTGAGGCGCTGGCCCGCCTGAGACGGATGTCCCCCGGGCCCTACGGGGTGCGTGTGGCGGCCCACTGCCGGATGCGGCCCCGGGACCTCCTCGAATCCGGCGCGCCGGGCCCGGGGGAGGGGAGCGCGGGCGGACCGGACTGCGTGGTGCTGGCCCCGGACGCGCCGTGGCGCGTCGACGAGGTCGCCGGGCGCCACCGCGTCCTGGCCGAGGTCACGGACCTGGCCCAGGCCCGGGAGGCGGTCCGCGCCGGGGCACACGGGCTGATCGCCCGGGGCTGCGAGAGCGGCGGCCGGATCGGCGCACTCAGCACCTTCGTACTGCTCCAGCAACTCCTGTCCGCACGCGACCTGGACGTCCCCGTGTGGGCCTGCGGCGGCATCGGGCCCCGCGCGGCGGCGGCGGCCGTGGCCGGCGGAGCGGCCGGAGTGGTCCTCGACAGCCAACTCGCCCTGCTGGCCGAGTCCGGGCTGCCCGAGGCGACGGCGGCGGCACTGCGCTCGCTCGACGGTTCGGAGACCGTCGTGGTGGGCGGGCACCGGGTGCTGCGCCGCCGCGGCCCCGACGCCCCGCCCCTGCCGGCCGACGACCCGGCGGCGGTCGCACCCCTGCTGGGCGCACAGGATCCGCGCCACCAGCTCCTGCCGGTGGGACAGGACGGCTTCCTCGCGGCCCGATTCGCCGAGCGCTGGCGTGATGTCGGCGGCACGGTCCGGGGACTGACGGCGGCCGTGCGCGGGGCCCTGGTGGATGCCGGGCCCGAGACCGCCGTACCGGACTCGCCCGCCGACCTGCCGCCCGGTGACGCCGGGGCGTCGGCGTCGCCCGGCCCCGAGCCGGTCTCCGCCGCCCGGTCCCTGCTCCCCGGCTCCCCGATGAGCCGGGCCCTCGGGACACGGCTGCCCGTGGCCCAGGGGCCCATGACCCGGGTCAGTGACCAGGCGGGGTTCGCCGCCGCCGTGGCCGGCGAGGGTGCCCTGCCGTTCCTGGCGCTGGCCCTCGCGGACGGTGAGCGGGCGCGGGCGATGCTGACCGCGACCCGGGCCGCGCTGCGGGGACGGCCCTGGGGCGTGGGCGTGCTCGGCTTCGCGCCCGAGGAGATCAGGAACGCCCAGCTCGAAGCCGTACGGGAGCTGCGGCCCAGCCACGCGATCATCGCGGGCGGCCGGCCCGCGCAGGCCGAGGCGCTGGAGCGGGCCGGGATCAGCACCTTCCTGCACGTGCCCTCGCCGGGCCTGCTGCGGCAGTTCCTGGAGGCCGGGGCACGGCGGTTCGTGTTCGAGGGCTCCGAGTGCGGCGGCCACGTGGGACCGCGGGCCAGCTTCCCGCTGTGGGAGGCGCAACTCGCCGTCCTGGAGGACTTCCTGGCCGGCGCCGACGACGAGACCGCCCGGCGGATCGAGGTGTTCTTCGCGGGCGGTGTGCACGACGAGCGGTCGGCGGCGATGGTCGCCGCGCTCGGTGCACCGCTGACCGCCCGGGGCGCGGCGGTCGGCCTCCTCATGGGCACCGCCTATCTGTTCACCGAGGAGGCGGTGGCACGCGGCGCGATCCAGCCCCTGTTCCAGCGGCAGGTCATGGCCGCGACCGCGACCGCCCTGCTGGAGACCGCCCCCGGCCATGCCACCCGCTGCGTCCCCAGCCCGTTCACCCACGACTACCGCGACCGGGAGAGCGAACTGCGCGGCCGGGGCGTCCCCGACCGGCAGGTCTGGGAGGAGCTGGAGCGGCTCAACGTCGGGCGGCTGCGCATCGCCAGCAAGGGAGTCGACCGGGCCGACGGCGGCGGCCTCGCACGTGTCGACGAGGAACGCCAGCTCGCCGAAGGCATGTTCATGGCCGGAGACGTGGCCGTGCTGCGCTCGGCGACCACCACGCTCGACGCCCTGCACCACTCGGTGACCGACGGCGCCGCCGCCTTCCTCACCGACCGCACGCGACGGCTGACCGAACGGCTGGGCCGTAAACGGGCGGTCCGGCAGCCGGCGCCCGCCCCGCTCGACATCGCTGTCATCGGCATGGCCTGCATGTTCCCCGAGGCCCCCGACCTGCCCGCCTTCTGGGCGAACGTCGTCGCCGGACACGACGCGGTCACCGAGGTCCCGCCCGAGCGCTGGGATCCGGCCGTCCACCACACCGAGGGCCGTTCGACGTCCAAGTGGGGCGGCTTCCTGCCCCGCATCCCCTTCGACCCGCTGCGCTACGGCATCCCGCCCGCCTCCCTCGGCAGCATCGAGCCGGTCCAGCTGCTGTCCCTGGAGGCCGCCCGGCGCGCGCTGGAGGACGCCGGATACGGCGAGGCGGGACGGGAGTTCGACCGCGCCCGCACCTCCGTCGTCTTCGGCGCGGAGGCGGGCAGCGACCTGTCCAACGCCGCCACCCTGAGCGCCGTACTGCCCTCGTACTTCGGCACGGTGCCCGAAGGGCTGCGGGAGCAGCTGCCCCGGCTCACCGAGGACTCCTTCCCCGGCATGCTCGCCAACGTCATCTCGGGCCGGATCGCCAACCGCCTCGACCTCGGCGGGGCCAACTACACCGTGGACGCCGCCTGTGCGTCCTCGCTGGCCGCCGTCGACGTGGCCTGCAAGGAACTGGTCGCCCGGACCAGCGACGTCGTGCTGTGCGGGGGCGCCGACCTGCACAACGGCATCAACGACTACGTGCTGTTCTCCTCGGTGCACGCGCTCTCCCCGACCGGCCGGTCGCGGGCCTTCGACAGCTCGGCCGACGGCATCGCGCTCGGCGAGGGCGTCGCCTGCGTCGTCCTCAAACGGCTGGCGGACGCGGAGCGCGACGGCGACCGGATCTACGGTGTGATCAAGGGGCTGGGCTCGTCCAGCGACGGCCGCTCCCTCGGCCTGACCGCACCCCGGCCGGAAGGGCAGCGGGCCGCCCTGGAACGGGCCTACCGCAACGCCGGCGTGTCGCCCGCCGAGGTCGGTCTCGTGGAGGCGCACGGCACCGGCACCGTCGTCGGCGACCGCACCGAACTCACCATCCTCAGCGAGGTGTTCGCCGACGCCGGAGCCGGTGCGGGCGACTGCTCGCTCGGGTCGGTCAAGTCGCAGATCGGGCACACCAAGTGCGCCGCCGGTCTCGCGGGCCTGATCAAGACCACGCTCGCCCTCTACACCGGCGTCAAACCGCCCACCCTGCACCTGGAGCGGCCCAACGAGGCGTGGAGGGAGGGGGAGAGCCCCTTCGCGTTCCACACCCGGGCCCGGCCCTGGGCGGTACCGGCCGGGGATCGGGTCGCCGGGGTCAGCGCGTTCGGCTTCGGCGGCACCAACTTCCATGCGGTGCTCGGTGCGTACGGGGACTCCGTACCCCCTGAGCAGGGACTGGACGCCTGGCCCGCCGAGCTGTTCCTCTTCCGTGGCAGGGATCTCGCGGCGGCCCACCGCGCCATGGCGGAGCTGCTCACGGCCGCCGAGGCCGACGGCCGTCCCTGGCGGCTGCGCGACCTCGCGCTGAGCGCGGCCCGGCGTGCGGACGCCACCTCGGAGCCGGTGCGGGCGGCGGTCGTGGCGAGCGACCTCGACGGACTCACCGGGCAGTTGCGCAGGGCGCTGGCCGGGGAGCACGACCCGGCCGCGGGCATCCACCTCGCGGAGGAGACGGCGGCCTCCGCCGAGGGCAAGGTCGCCTTCCTCTTCCCCGGCCAGGGCAGCCAGCGCCCCGGCATGCTCGCCGAGGTGTTCCTCGCCTTCCCGGAACTGCAGCGGTTCCTGGAACTGGGACGAGAACACGCCGAGCGGATGTATCCGCCCGCCGCCTTCGACGAGGCCGGGCGCGCGCGGCAGCGGGCCGCGCTCACCGACACCCGGGCCGCCCAGCCCGCGCTCGGCATCACCGGCCTCGCCGCCCACGCCCTGCTCACCGCCGCGGGCGTACGGCCCGACATGGCGGCCGGGCACAGCTACGGCGAACTGGCCGCCCTGTGCGCGGCCGGTGCCCTCGACCCCGAGACACTGCTGGAGCTCAGCACCGAACGGGCGGCGGCGATCCTGGCGGCGGCGGGCGACGAACCCGGCACCATGGCCGCCGTCGCCGCCGGTGCCGAGGACGTCGAACGGGCCCTGCGCGCCGCCGACGCGCCCCCCACGGTCGTCGTCGCCAACCACAACTCGCCCGAGCAGACGGTGATCTCGGGCCCGACTCAGGACATCGCCACCGCCGTCCGGCTGCTGCGCGCCGCCGGACACACCGCCAAGGCCATCCCCGTGGCGTGCGCCTTCCACAGCCCCGTGGTGGCCGGTGCGGGCGAGCGGTTCGCCAAGGTGCTGAAGGACAAGACCGTCCGGCCGCCCGAGTTCCCCGTGTGGGCCAACCGCACCGCCGCCCCCTACGCCCCGGACCCCGACGGCGTGCGCACCGAACTCGCCGCGCAGATCGGCGCCCCGGTCGCCTTCGTCCGGCAGGTCGAGGCGATGTACGAGGCGGGGGCGCGGATCTTCGTGGAGGCGGGCCCCGGCACGGTCCTCACCCGCCTGGTCCGGCAGATCCTCGGCGACCGTCCCCACCGCACGGTCGCCTGCGAGCCCCGTGACGGCGGCGGCCTGCGCGGCTGGCTCGACGCGCTCGCCCAACTGGCCGTCGCCGGACAGCCGGTGCGCACCGCGTGGCTGCTGAGGGGACGCGACGCCGTCGACGCGGTCCGGACACCGGCGCCGAAGCGGCCCGGGTGGACGGTCGACGGACAGCTGGTCCGCACCGCCGCCGGAGACCTCCTCCCCGGTGCGCTCGCACCGGCCCGACGAGTCGTGGAGACGACTGTGACGACGAACTCCCCGCACGGCGACCCGGCCGACCGGGACGCACTCATCTCCGAATTCCTGCGCACCAGCCGGGAGATGATCGCCGCCCAGCGCGACGTCCTCCTCACCTACTTCGGCGCCGCACCGGGCACCCCGATCCCCGCACCGGCGGCTCCCGGTCCGCTGCCCCGGGCCGAGGCCGTGCCCGCCGAACTGCTGCCCGCCCAGCTCCCGGCCGCCGAGCCCCTGGCTGCCCGGCCGCACACACCCGAGCCCGTCCCGGCCGCCGGCGGCACGCCCTCGGAGACGGACGTCCAGCGGGTCGTCCTGGAGATCATCAGCGAACGCACCGGCTACCCCGTCGACATGATCGAGCCCGACCTCGACCTGGAGGCGGACCTGAGCATCGACTCGATCAAGCGCGCCGAGATCGCGGGCGAACTCGCCAAGCGGCTGGGCATCGCGGGCGGCGCCGAGCTCCAGGCGTCCCTGGACGACGCGGAGCTGGAGGAGCTGGCCAAGGCGCGGACGGCGGCCTCGGTCACCGAGTGGCTGGCGGCGCGGCTGGCCGCGGCCGACGAGCGGACGGCGGGGGAAACCGTTTCGCCCGTCGTCGACCTGCCGGCGCCGGCCGTCTCCCCCGAGGAGGCCGCGGAGGAGCCCGGGGAGATCACCGGTGAGGCCCCGAAGCGGTTCGAACTGCGCCCGGTGCCCCTGCCCCGGCCCGCCCACGCGGTGGACCCGGCCGCCGTGCTCGCCGGGAAGCGGTTCGCCGTCCTCGGTGACGGCGCGGGGGCCGCCGCCCAGGTCGAGTCCCGGCTCGCCGCGTACGGCGCCGACGTGGTCACCGGCCGGGAGGACCTGCTCCCCGAGGCGGACGGACCGCTGGACGGAGTGCTGTACCTCGGCGCGCTGCCCGGCGCCGACGTCCCGGTGCTGCCGGACGTCTTCCCCGTACTGCGGGCCGCCCTGGCCCGGGCGCCGCGCTGGCTGCTGGCCGCCCGGCCCGCCGACGGCGGCGAGGCGCTGCGCGCGGCCGGGCTGAACGGCCTGTTCCGCACGGTCGCCCGCGAGTACCCGGAGACCGTCGCACGGGTCGTCGGCCTCGGCGACACCGCCCCCTCCGCCGTCGCCGACGCCCTGCTCACCGAACTGCTCGCGCCCGAACCCGCCCCGGTCGTGCTGCACACGGCCGCGGGCCGGCACGGCATGGAGCTCGTCGAGGCGCCCCTCGGCCCGCTCGGCACCACCGGCGCCGGTCCGGCCGGCGACGGCGCCGCCGAGGCCGCCGCGCTCGGCCTCGACCGGGACTCCGTGGTGCTGCTGGTGGGCGGCGCCCGGGGGATCACCGCGAAGTTCGCGGCCACCCTCGCCGCGGCCTGCCGCTGCCGCGTCGAACTGATCGGCAGGACCCCCGCGCCCTCCGGCCCCGAGGACCCGACGATCGCCGCCGCCCGCACCCCGGCCGAACTGCGAGCGGCACTCGCCGCCCGCGCGGGCGGTGGCCCGCTCAAGCCCGCCGAGGTCAACCGCGCCGCCGAACTCGTGCTCGCGCAACGGGAGATCACCGCCACGCTCGAGGAACTCACCGCCCGCGGCAGCGAGGTCCGCTACCGCTCCGTGGACTTCCGCGACCGGGACGCGGCACTCCAGGCGATCAAGGAGATCCACGCCGAGCACGGCCGGCTCGACGGGGTGGTGTTCGCGGCCGGGGTGATCGAGGACCGGCTGATCGCCGAGAAGAGCCCCGAGTCCTTCCAGCGGGTGTACGGCACCAAGACCGCCGGCGCCGCCACCCTGCTCGCCGCGCTGGAGGAACTCCCCACCGGACCGCGCTTCGCCGTGCTGTTCGGCAGCATCTCCGCCGTCCTCGGCAACCGGGGCCAGGCCGACTACGCCGCCGCCAACGACGCCCTGGAGGGCCTCGGCGCCGACTGGGCCGCCCGCACCGGCCACCGCGCGCTGACCGTGCACTGGGGACCGTGGGCACCCACCGGCGGCCACACCGGCATGGTCAGCCCGGAGCTCGGCCGGGAGTACGCCCGGCGCGGTGTGAAGCTCATCGACCCCGAAGAGGGCACCGCGGCCCTGCTGCGGGAACTCGCCTGGGGCGACGAGTCGGCCCGCGCGGTCGTCTACACCTCCTCGGGCTGGTGACATGGCGGACCACGGCATGACGGCCCGTCAAATCCCGGTCGCCATCGTGGGGATGGCCGTCCTGCTGCCCGGCGCCGCCTGCCTCGACGCCTACTGGCGCAACCTGCGCGACGGCGTGGACGCGATCGGCGACGTACCGGACGGCCGCTGGGACGCCGACTACTACCGTCCCGGCGCCGGGACGGGCCCCGCGGCCGCCGACCAGGTGTACTGCCGGCGCGGCGGATTCGTGGACGGCCTGGCCGACGTCGAGGTGACCCGGTTCGGCATCATGCCGTCCTCGGTCGCGGGCACCGAACCCGACCAGCTGATCGCGCTGAAGGTGGCCGCGGAGGCCCTCTCCGACGCGGGCGGCGCGGACCGGCTGCCCGACCGGCACCGCGTCGGCGTCGTCCTGGGCCGGGGCGGCTACCTCACCCCCGGCCTGGTCCGGCTCGACCAGCGGGTCCGCACGGCGGGTCAACTCGTCCGCACCCTGGGCGAGTTGCTGCCCGACCTGACAGCGGACCAGCTCGGCCGCGTCCGGGAGGCGTTCACCGAACGGCTGGGACCCGAGAGCCCCGAGTCCGCGATCGGCCTGGTGCCCAACCTCGCGGCCTCCCGGATCGCCAACCGGCTCGACCTGCGCGGCCCCGCCTACACCGTGGACGCGGCCTGCGCCTCCTCGCTGGTCGCCGTCGACCAGGCGGTCGGCGAACTCGCCGCCGGACGCTGCGACCTGATGCTCGCCGGGGGAGTGCACCACTGCCACGACATCACCCTCTGGAGCGTCTTCTCCCAACTGCGCGCCCTCTCCCCGAGCCAGCGCATCCGCCCCTTCCACCGGGACGCCGACGGCATCCTCATCGGCGAGGGCACCGGCGTCGTCGTCCTCAAGCGCCTCGCCGACGCCGAACGCGACGGCGACCGCGTCTACGCCGTGATCCGGGGCACCGGCGTGGCCAGCGACGGCCGTACGTCCGGCCTCGTCAACCCCGACCCCGGCGGCCAGACCCACGCCGTACGCCAGGCCTGGCGCGCCGCCGGGCTCGACCCCGCCGCCCCCGGCGCGATCGGCCTCCTGGAGGCACACGGCACCGCGACCCCGGCCGGCGACGCCGCCGAACTGACCACCCTCGCCGAGGTGTTCGGCCCCGGCGACGACCGGTACGGCGACGAGCGGGCGGTGCTCGGGTCGGTGAAGTCGATGATCGGCCACACCATGCCCGCCGCCGGAGTGGCGGGCCTCGTCAAGGCCGCCCTTGCCGTCCACCACGGCACACTCCTGCCCACCCTGCACTGCGACGACCCCCACCCCGCCCTCGCCCGCACCCGCTTCCGCCCGCTGGAGAAGGCGACCCCCTGGGAGACCACCCCGGACCACCCGGTACGCCGCGCGGCCGTGAACGCCTTCGGCTTCGGCGGGATCAACGCCCATGTGGTGCTGGAGGAGGCGCCTGCCGCGACAACCGCCACAGGCGGCCCCCGGACCACCGCCCGGGGCACCGCACCGGAGGGCGTCGCGACGGCCGCAGGACAAGCCCCGCGCACCCCCGCCACCGTCACCGAACCCGAGCGCGTGCTCCTGCTGGCCGCCGATCACCCCGAGGGGCTCGCCGCGCTGCTCGCCGCCGACGACAGCGCCGTCCTCGGCTCCGGCCTGGACACCGGCCGGACGCACCCGGAGGCGGGCCCGGCCCGTCTCGGTGTCGTCGACCCGACCGCCAAGCGGCTGGCGCTGGCCCGGCGGGCGGTCGGCAAGGGCCGGGCCTGGCAGGGGCGCAGCGACGTCTGGTTCCGGCCCGGACCGCTGCTCGGCCCCGGGCAGGGCGGTCTCGCCTTCCTCTTCCCCGGCCTGGAGGCCGAGTTCACCCCCCGCGTCGACGACATCGCCGCCCACTTCGACCTGCCCCGCCTCCCCGGAGCCACCCCGTCCGGAGAGGACGTGCGGGTCGGCGACGTGGGCCGGCACGGCATCGGCGTCGTCGGCGTGGGCCGGCTCCTCGACGCGGCACTGCGCCGCATGGGCGTCGTCCCGGACGCGGTGGCCGGGCACAGCATCGGCGAGTGGACCGCCATGGCGGTGTCGGGGCTCTACTCCGGCGCCGAGGTCGACGCGTTCACCACCGGGTTCGACCCGGACAGCCTGACCGTCCCGGGCCTGGCCTTCGGCGCCATCGGCGCGCCCGCCGCGCAGGTCGTCGCGGCCATCGCCGACGGCTGGGCGGACGCCGGGATAACGCTCTCGCACGACAACGCGCCCAGCCAGTCGATGGTGTGCGGACCGGACGCCGCGGTGACGGAGTTCGTACGTTCCTTCCGCGCCCGGGGCGTGCTGTGCCAGGTGCTGCCCTTCCGGTCCGGCTTCCACACGCCGATGCTCGAGCCCTACCTGTCACCCATCAAGGAGGCCGCGGACCGGTTCCGGCTCCACCCGCCCACCGTCCCCATCTGGTCGGGGACCACGGCGACGCCGTTCCCCGAGGACGAGGCGGCCGTGCGCGAGCTGTTCGTGCGGCACCTGCTGGAGCCCGTCCGCTTCCGCGAACTCGTCGAGGGCCTGTACGGCGCCGGTCACCGTGCCTTCGTCCAGGCCGGCCCGGGCCAGCTCGCCTCCCTGGTCGGCGACACCCTCGGCGACCGCGACCACCTGGTGGTCGCCGCGAACTCGTCCCACCGGCCGGGACTCGCCCAACTCCGGCGCGTGGCGACGGCGTTGTGGACGGCGGGAGCCCCGGTGGCCCCGGCACTGCCCCGGCCGTACGCCCCCGCCTCCGCGACCCGGCCGCACCGTCCACCGGTCCGGCTCGACCTGGGCGGGGCGCTGGTGTCCCTCGACGGCCCGGCCCTCACCGCGCTGCGCTCCGAACTGCGCGCCGCGTCCCCCACGAGCGGCGCGTCGGCAGGCACCACCGCCCCGTCCGCCCTCGACACCCTCGCCGGGCGCTTCCCGGCCGCCGCCGAACTGAGCGCGCTCCTGCGGGACACCGAGGAGACGGCGGCCGCGCTGATCGCGGCGGGCGACCGCAGACCCGCGGCCGTGCCCGTCACCCCGGGCACCGGCCGGCCCGCCGGCCGCACCACCCCCACTCCCCGGCAACCCGCCGACCGCGTCGAGCCCGCCACCCCACGCCCCGCCCCCGACACCTGGCGCACCACCGTCCACGTCTCCCCGGCCACGATGCCCCACCTGCTCGACCACTGCTTCTTCCCGCAGCGGCCGGGCTGGCCGGACGTGGCCGACCGATGGCCGGTGGTCCCGGCGACCACGATCGTGCGGCACATGATGGACGCGGCGGAACAGGCGGCCCCCGGCACCCGCGCGGTCGCCGTGCACGGAGCGCGCTTCGACCGGTGGCTCACCGCGACCCCACCCGTGGACGTGCCGGTCACGGTCACCCGCACCCCCGACGACCCCCACCGCCTCGCCGTCACCTTCGGCCCCACGGCCCGCGCCGTGATCGAACTCGCCGCCCACCACCCCGCACCCCCCACGACCCGCACGGCTCCCCCCACCCCGGAACGCACCCCCGACCACACCGCCGCCCAGATCTACGCCGAGCGCTGGATGTTCCACGGACCGGCGTTCCAGGGCGTCACCGAACTCACGGGGATCGGCGACAGACACGTACGCGGGGTCATCACCACGCCCACCGCCCCCGGCGCCCTGCTGGACAACGTGGGCCAGATCCTCGGCTACTGGATCATGGCGACCCGGACCGAACGGACCGCCGTGTTCCCCGTGCAGATGCGCCACATGCGCTTCCACGGACCGGACCCGGCGCCGGGGACCGAGGTCGGCTGCCTGGTGCGGATCACCTCGTTCACCGACACCGTCCTGGAGGCGGACGTGGAACTGACCGTCGCCGGGCGGGTGTGGGCGCGGCTGACCGGCTGGCAGGACCGCCGCTTCGACAACGACCCGCAGACCCGCCCGGTCGAACGCTTCCCCGAGCGCAACACCTTCTCCGTGCCGCAGCCCGGCGGCTGGTCCCTGCTGCACGAGCGGTGGCCCGACCTCGCCTCCCGCGAGCTGATAATGCGCAACTCGCTGGGCGGCCCGGAACGCGCGGAGTACGCCGAGCACGCGCCACGCGGCCGCAGGCAGTGGCTGCTCGGCCGGATCGCGGTCAAGGACGCCGTACGGCGATGGCTCTGGGAGCACGGCGAGGGACCGGTCTTCCCCGCCGAGCTCCGGGTGCGCAACGACGACCTGGGCCGCCCGTACGTCACCGGCGTGCACGGCCGCACCCTGCCCCAGCTGGACGTCTCGCTGGCCCACCGCGCCGAGGCGGGCGTGGCGATCGTACGGCCGCACCGGCCCGGCCCCGGCCCCGGCATCGACATCGAGGAGGTCACCGAACGGGACCCGGCGGCCCTCGCCGCCGCACTCGGCACGCAGGAGCTCCGGCTGCTGCGCGCCCTGTGCGCGGACGGCGGCGCGTCCGAGGCGCTGTGGTTCACCCGGTTCTGGGCCGCCAAGGAGGCAGTCGCCAAGGCGGAGGGCACCGGATTCGGCGGACGCCCCCGGGACTTCGCCGTCTTCCACGCGGCACCGGCCGGCGACCGGCTGCTGGTCTCCGGACGCCTGGAGCGCGCCTACACGGTGCACTGCGCACCCGTCCGCAATCCCCCCGCACTGCCGACCCGGGACTACGTCGTGGCCTGGACGACGGGCCCGGCGGGCGAAGACGAAGAGGAGCAGGAACGATGAACCCCACGGAGCCCACCATCGCGTGCGCCGACGAGGAGGCGGTGCTCGCCGACATCAGGGGCATGCTCCTGACCCTCCTGGAGGAGTACGGCGAAGACGACGTCGAGATCGGCATGACCACCGCGTTCAACCGCGACCTGGAGCTGGAGAGCATCGATCTCGTGACCCTGGCCGGTCTGCTCAGGGAGCATTACGGAAACCGGGTCAACTTCGCCGAGTTCCTGGCCGGCATGGAGTTCGAGGAGATCATCGAGCTCACCGTCGGCCGGCTCGTCGAGCACATCGTGCAGAGCCTCAAGGCCGCGGGGGCGAGCTGACGGATGGCCATGGTCGACACCGGCGACATCCGGCTGCACGTGCAGAGAATGGGCCCCGAGGACGGCCGCCCCCCGGTCGCCACCGCCGTGCTCGTGCACGGCCTGCTCACCGACAGTCTGGCCAGCTACTACTTCACCGTGGCCGCGCGGTTCGCGGCGGCGGGCGTCGACGTGGTCATGTACGACCTGCGCGGCCACGGCCGCAGCGAACGGCCCCCGGCCGGCTACACCCTCGACCACAACATCGACGACCTGGAGGCGCTGCTCGACCGGCTGGAGATCACCGGCCCGGTCCACCTGGTCGGCAACTCCTACGGCGGCACGATCGCCTTCGGCTACGCCGCCCGCCACCCCGAGCGGGCGGCCAGCCTCGCCCTCATCGAGTCCGAACCGGCGACCGCGGCCTGGGCGGCGAAACTGGGCGGGATCATGGACCGGGTGGTGACCGGGCTGAGCCACGACGAGGCCGCGGCGATCGCCTGGGTCGCCGAGAACCACAGCCGCCACACCGCCCGCCTCGCCAAAGGCGCGGCACGGCTCGTCCGGGAGACCACGATCGGCCGGGACATCCCCGCCAGCCGGGTGCTCACCGAGGACGAGATCAGGGCCGTACGCTGCCCTGTCCTCGGGGTCTACGGGGGCGACTCGGACGTGCTGGAGCTCGCGGCGCTGAAGGAGGCGCTGCTCGCGGACTTCCGGTCCGCCGTGCTGCCGGGGCACGAGCACTCCGTGCTGGTGGAGGCCGCCGGGGCCGTCGGCGAACACGTCCTGGACCTGATCCGCTCGGCGAGCGGACTCAGCGCGGCGGGGGCCGAGGCCCGGTGAGCGCGTTCCTGTTCGTGGTGCCGCCCCTGGTCGGGCACATCAACCCGACCGTCGGCGTCGCCGCCCGGCTCGCCGCGCGCGGCCACCGGGTGGCCTGGGCCTGCGCCGACCCCGGGCTGGTACGGCGGCTCGCGGGCGCGGAGGCCGACGTCCTGCCCTGCACGGGACTCGCCCTGGCTACGCGCCCGCCAAAGCTGCGCGGCCCCGAGGCGCTGAAGTACCTGTGGGAGGGCTATCTGCTGCCCCTCGCCGACGCCATGGCGCCCGGGGTGCGGGCGGCGGCCGACAAGTTCCGGCCCGATGTCGTAGTCGCCGACCAGCAGGCGTTCGCCGGCGCCCTGGTCGCCGAACGCCTCGGCCTGCCCTGGGCCACCTCCGCCACCACCTCGGCCGAGCTGACCGGCGCCTACGACGGCATCCCCAAGGTCGCCGACTGGCTGCGGGCGCGGCTCGGTGAACTGCGCTCCCGCATCGGAGACCCGGCGGGCGACACCGACCCGCGGTTCTCGCCCCACCTGGTGCTGGCCTTCAGCACGCCCGAACTCGTCGGGCCGACGGCCGCCCGGGGCGACCACATCCACTACGTCGGCCCCTCCATCGCCGACCGCCCGGCCGCGCCCGGCTTCCCCTGGGAGTGGCTGGACCCCGGGCGGGCGAAGCTGCTGGTGAGCCTCGGCACCGCCAACGCCGACACGGGCGGCCGGTTCCTCGCCGAGTGTGTGAGCGCGGTGCGGGAACGGGCGGACCGGGTGCAGGCGGTGGTGGCCGACCCGGGCGGCACCCTGCCGGCGTCCGGCGACGACAAGGACGTACTCGTCCTGCCCGCCGTGCCCCAGCTCCCACTCCTGGAACGGGTCGACGCGGTGGTCTGCCACGCCGGACACAACACCGTCTGCGAGGCCCTCTGGCACGGCGTCCCGCTCGTCGTCGCCCCCATCCGCGACGACCAGCCCACCATCGCCGCCCAGGTCGTCGAGGCCGGGGCGGGCATCCGGGTGAGGTTCGGCCGGGTCACCGCGGCCCGGCTGGGCCCGGCCCTCGACGCCGTCCTGCACGAACCCGCCCACCGCGAAGCCGCGGGACGCGTCCGCACCGCCTTCCGCGCCGCCGGAGGCGCCCCGGCCGCCGCCACCCACCTCGAGCGACTCGCCGCCGACGCCCGCCCGGAGGAGACCCGATGAGCAACGAACCCCGGGGCACCGGCCGCGCCGCCCGGGTCGCCGCGCTGCGCCCCGCCTACCGGGCCGACCTGGCCGACGGCGTGGACCGCTTCTTCGCACCCCGGCGCACCACCTGCCCCTGGTGCGACTCCGGCCGGCTGACCACCCGGCTGCGCACCACCGACCTGCTCCAGCACAAACCCGGCCGCTTCGTCCTCGACCGGTGCCAGGAGTGCGGGCACACCTTCCAGAACCCGGCGCTGAACGAGGCGGGCCTGGAGTTCTACTACCGGGACTTCTACGACGGCCTCGGCGAGCAGAGGATGGGCGGCACCTTCGGGGGCCGCACCAAGGCGTACCGGGGCCGCGCGGAGTCGATGCTGCCGTACGACCCCACCCCCAAGAACTGGCTCGACGTCGGCACCGGGCACGGCCACTTCTGCGAGGCCGCCCGCGCGGTGCTGCCCGCCACGTCCTTCGACGGGCTCGACTTCACCGACGGCGTCGAACTCGCCGAACGCGAAGGGCGGGTCGAACACGGCCACCGCGGCGCCTTCCCCGACCTGGCGCCCGACCTCGCCGCCCGCTACGACGTGGTCAGCATGTTCCACTACCTGGAACACAGCACCGACCCCGACCGCGAACTGCGCGCCGCCCACCGGGCCGTCCGCCCCGGCGGCCACCTGCTCATCGAGGTCCCCGACCCCGAGAGCCGCTTCGCCCGCCTGCTCGGCCGCTGGTGGCTGCCCTGGCTCCAGCCGCAGCACCTGCACCTCGTACCGGTCGCCAACCTGCGCCGAAGGCTGACGGAGCTGGGCTTCACCGTGGTCGCCGAGCAGCACGCGCAGCCGCACGATCCGGTCGACCTGCTCGCCGCCGTCTGGCTCGCCCTGGACCACGCCGCGCCGCGCGAGGACGCGCCCTGGCTGCCCGAACCGCCGGGCCCCGTCGGCCGCGGGCTGCGCACCGCCACCCTCCTCGCGGGCGTCCCCGCACTGGCCCTGGCCACCCTCCTGGACCGCTTCGCGATCCGGCCGCTGTCCCACCGCCTCGGCCTGTCCAACGCCTACCGCCTCGTGGCCCGCCGTGACTGAGAGGCGTCACCCTTCGGCGGTGAACCGGTAGCCTTCACGGGGACGCGCCCGACGGGTGACGTCCGCGCGGTGAGGACACGACACGGGAGGAACCGGCGGTGCACGTCCAGGAATGGCTCGACTCGGTGCCAGCGGCCGCCGTCTACGCCGTGGTGGGCCTGGTGATCGGCCTGGAAAGCCTGGGCATCCCGCTGCCGGGCGAGATCATCCTGGTCTCGGCGGCGCTGATGTCCTCGCAGCACTCCGGCGTCAACCCGGTCGTACTGGGCGTCTGCGCGACCGCCGGCGCGGTCATCGGCGACTCCATCGGCTACGCCATCGGCCGCAAGGGGGGCCGGCCACTGCTCGCCTGGCTGGGCAAGAAGTTCCCCAGGCACTTCGGCGAGGGCCATATCGCCACCGCCGAGCGGTCCTTCGAGAAGTGGGGCATGTGGGCCGTCTTCTTCGGCCGCTTCGTCGCCCTGCTCCGCATCTTCGCAGGCCCGCTCGCCGGTGTCCTGCACATGCCGTACTGGAAGTTCCTCATCGCCAACGTCCTCGGCGGCATCTGCTGGGCCGGCGGCACGACCGCCGTCATCTACTACGTCGGAGTCGTCGCCGAGGACTGGCTCAAGCGCTTCTCGTACCTGGGCCTGGTGGTGGCGGTACTGATCGGCGTGACGTCGATGCTGGTGCTGAAGCGCAAGGCGAAGAAGGCGGCGGCCGAGAGGCGGGAACCCGACTCCGAGCAGGAACCCGTACCCGCCACCGACTAGGCCGTGTCCGCAAAGTCCCGCCTGCCCCGCGACGCCTGGCACGCACTCTCGCCGCACCGGGCGAAGCCCCAAGTACATCCAGTACGAGGGCCTCCGCCCGGCACGCCGAGAGCACGCACCAGCCGCCGCGGGGCCCGCCCTCCGGGCGGACGACGGGACTTTGCGGACACGACCTAGGACTCAGTCCCGGTGCACGTCCCGGTGCGCCTTCGCCAGCTCGGAATACATCGTGCCGTTGAGCGTCACCCCCTGCCGCTCCTCCTCGGTCAGCTCACGCCTGACCTTCGCCGGCACCCCCGCCACCAGTGACCCCGGCGGCACCACCATCCCCTGCGGCACCAGCGCCTGCGCGGCGACGAGGGATCCCGCCCCGATCACCGCGCCGTTGAGCACGGTCGCCCCCATCCCGATCAGGCAGTCGTCCTCGACGGTCGCCCCGTGCACCACGGCGTTGTGCCCGATGGAGACCCGTTCCCCGACCGTCACCGGAAACCCCGGATCGGCGTGCAGCGTCACGTTGTCCTGGACATTGGCGCTCGCCCGGACGGTGATCCGCTCCACGTCACCGCGCACCACCGCCCCGTACCAGACGCTCGCGCCCGCCTCCAGCGTCACGTCCCCGATCACGGAGGCCGTGGGTGCCACGAACGCCTCGGGGTCGACCTTCGGTTCCCTGCCGCCGATGCCCACGATCAGCGCCTTGTGCGTCATCGCCCTCTCCTCGTCGTCGGTTCACCGCACCGTACGCCACCCGGTGGGGCGAAGATCACAGCGATCCGGGCTCTTGGGCGCACCGCGGGCTGAGTACGGTGAGCGGGTGCCCAAGCCCAAGAACACGTTCTCGTTCGCCTCCTGGCGGCGCGGCCTCGTCCAGCGCGCGGTGCACGCGGGCTGGGCGTGGGTGCAGCGCACGGGCTCCGTCACCGCCGAGAACCCGGGGCGGCTGCGCTTCGGCGCGATGGGCACCGGCACCAGGCTGGCCTTCCCGCTGGGCACGGTCTTCGGCGAGCCCTGGATCCACCTGGGCGCCCACTGCATCATCGGCGAGCAGGTCACCCTGACCGCGGGTCTCATGCCCGACCTCGACCTCGGGCCCGAGCCCATCCTGCGCATCGGCGACGGAGTCGTGCTCGGCCGGGGCAGCCATGTCATCGCCGACACGACGGTCACGATCGGCAGCGACTGCTACTTCGGGCCGTACGTCTACGTCACGTCCACGAACCACTCGTACGACGATCCGCACGAGCCCATCGGCAGGCAGTGGCCGCGGATGGAGCCGGTGGAGATCGGCCCCGGCTGCTGGATCGGCACCGGCGCGGTGATCCTGCCGGGCGCGCGGATCGGCCGGAACGTGGTGGTGGCCGCCGGCGCGGTGGTCCGCGGGACCGTGCCCGACCACGCCGTGGTGGCGGGCGCCCCCGCCCGCGTCGTACGGCGCTGGACCCCCGCCGACGGCTGGCAGCCGCCGCTTAGGACCCCGCCCCCGGTGCCGATCCCGGAAGGCGTCACACCGGAGCAACTCCTGGCCCTGGCGGACCTGGACGACGAGGACGTGGCCCGGCTCGCCGAGCTGGAGCCGGAGAGCTGACGGACCACGCCCATCGGCCCCTGGCGCGGCCGGCCTCGCAGTACAGTTCGGTGAACGATCAGGTGCACCCCACCGTAGTGCAGTGACTCTTGGACGTGATGTGTCGGACCTCGACCTGCTGACCCAGTCCCTGGCGCGCAACGTCAAACGCTGGCGCAGCGAGCGCGGCTTCACCCTGGACGTTCTGGCCGCCCGTGCGGGAGTCAGCCGCGGGATGCTCATCCAGATCGAGCAGGCCCGCACCAACCCCAGCCTCGGCACGGTCGTCAAGATCGGCGACGCGCTCGGCATCAGCGTCACCACGCTGCTCGACTACGAGCAGGGACCGAAGGTCCGGATCGTCCCCGCCGACCAGGCCGTACGGCTCTGGCACACCGACGCCGGCAGCTACAACCGGCTCCTCGCGGGCACCGAGGCCCCCGGTCCGCTGGAGATGTGGGACTGGCATCTGACGCCCGGCGAGCGCAGCGCCTCCGACCCGCACCCCGCCGGCACGGTCGAGCTGGTCCATGTCACGGCGGGCGAGCTGACGCTCACCGTCGACGGAGTCGATCACCGCGTCCCGGCCGGCGCCAGCGCGTCCTTCGAGGCCGACACCCCGCACACCTACGGCAACGACGGCGATGTCCCGATGCGGATGGTCATGGCCATCTCCGTCCCGCCGGTGCGCTGAGCCCGCTTTCAGGCCGTCAGGTGGTGGGCCAGGGGCAGGTGCGGGTCCGCCTCGCCCGGGGCGGGCGCCGGGTCCGCGTGCACCAGGGCCGCGGTGAGCCTCGGGACGGCGTGCAGCAGGGCGTGCTCGGCCTCCACGGCGATCGTGTGGGCCTGGCGGACCGTCGCCTCGCCGTCCACCACGACCGCGACCTCGGCCCGCAGCCGGTGCCCGATCCACCGCAGCCGCAGTTCGCCCACCTCCCGCACGCCCTCGACCTCCCGCAGCGCCCGTTCGGCCCGGTCCACCAGTGCGGGGTCGACGGCGTCCATCACCCGCCGGAACACCTCGCGCGCCGCGTCCCGCAGCACCAGCGCGATGGCCGCCGTGATCGCCAGACCCACCAGCGGGTCGGCGAGGTGCCAGCCGAGGGCCGAGCCTCCGGCGCCCACCAGCACGGCCAGTGACGTGAACCCGTCCGTACGGGCGTGCAGACCGTCGGCGACCAGCGCGGCCGAGCCGATCGCGCGGCCCACCCGGATCCGGTACCGGGCCACCCACTCGTTGCCCGCGAACCCGACGAGGGCGGCCACGGCCACGGCCGGGAGGTGCGCGACGGGCCGCGGATCCAGCAGCCGGTCCACCGCCGTCCAGGCCGCGAACGCCGCGGAGGCGGCGATCGTCAGCACGATCGCGATGCCCGCGAGATCCTCGGCGCGCCCGTAGCCGTACGTGAAGCGGCGGGTCGGAGCGCGGCGGCCGAGCGCGAAGGCGATGCCCAGCGGTACGGCGGTCAGCGCGTCCGCCGCGTTGTGCACGGTGTCGCCGAGCAGCGCCACCGACCCGGAGGCGGCCACCACGACCGCCTGCGCCAGCGCCGTCCCGCCCAGCACGGCCAGCGAGACCCACAGGGCGCGCATACCGCGCGCGCTCGACTCCAGGGCGGGGTCGAGCTTGTCGGCGCTCTCGTGGGAGTGGGGGGTGAGGAGGTGGGCGAGGCGGTGGCGGGCGGAGGGACGGTGCGGGTGTTCGTGGTGATGGTGCCGGTCGCTCACGCGGGTTCCCCTTCCGGTGCGGGAGTGGACGCGGGGCCGCCCACGGAGCCATTATGTGCGTATGAGCGCACGCATGCACCTGTCACCTGCGGACCATGCGCACCCGCGCACCCCGGGCGAGGAGCAGTTCGCGCTCGCCGCCGAAGTCCTCGCCCTGCTGGGCGACCGCACCCGCCTCACCCTGCTGCACGCCCTGACGGCGGGGGAGGCCGACGTCACGACGCTCACGGCGGCCTGCGGGGCGGCCCGGCCCGCCGTCAGCCAGCACCTGGCCCGGCTGCGGCTCGCGGGGCTGGTGAACACGCGCAAGGAGGGCCGCCGGGTGGTCTACTCGCTGCGCGACGGGCATCTGCGCCGCCTCGTCGACGAGGCGCTGAACGTGGCGGACCACCGGCTGAGCGACCGGCCGGTGCACGACTGACGGACGGTCCGCCTCAGTACCGCGCGGCCGTCCCCAGGTACTGCTCCGCGAACGCGGATGCGGCGGCCGGTGAGGTGAACAGACGCCGCAGCCGGGCCAGCGTGGTCCCCGCGCGGTAGGGGTCGCCGGAGGCGGCCCCGTGGTAGATGCCGGACAGCCACTGGGAGAACTCCTGGTAGTCCCACACGCGCCGCAGGCACGCCGCCGAGTAGCCGTCCAGCCCGCCGCCGTCGCCCTCGGTGAGCCGGGCGGTGAGGGCGTCGCCGAGCAGGAAGGCGTCGTGCAGGGCGAGGTTCATGCCCTTGGCCGCGATGGGCGCGGTGAGATGGGCGGCGTCGCCGGCCAGGAACAGCCGCCCGGACACCAGGGGTTCGACGACGTAGTCGTGCATGTCCAGCACGCGCTTCTCGATCAGCCGCCCCTCGGTCAGCGCGGGCGCGCCCGCCGCCGCGAGCCGCTCCCGCAGTTCGGCCCAGACGCGCTCGTGCCCCCAGTTCTCCGGGTCGTCGCCGGGCGGGCACTGGAGGTAGTAGCGGGTGACCTCGGGGCCGCGGGCCATGTGCCCGGCGAAGCCGCGCGGGTGGACGCCGAAGACGACCGAGTCGCAGGACGGCGGCGCCTCGGCGAGCAGCGCCAGCCAGCCGATGCCGTAGTCGTGCCGCGCGATCCTCGCCCGCCCGGGCGGCAGCGCGTCCCGCGTCACCCCGCGCGCCCCGTCGCAGCCCGCCACGAACTCGCAGTGGAGCACCCGCCGTTCGTCCGTCTCCGGGCAGAGGTACGACACCGAGGGCCGGTCCGTGTCCAGGTCGCGCAGCCGTACGTCCCGCACGCCGAAGCGGATGTCGCCGCCCCGGACGTCGGCGTACTCGCGCACCAGGTCGGTCACCAGCAACGGCTGAGGGTAGACGTAGTGGTGCCGCCCCGTCAGGTCCGTGTAGGGGAACCGGTAGCGCTCACCGCCGAAGCGGAACTCGCACGCGGTGTGCGCCTGCGCCCGGCCGGGCAGGTCCCGGGCCAGACCGCGCCGCCCGAGCTCGCGCACCGCCCACTCCTCGACGACCCCGGCTCTCGGCCGCGTCTCGATGAACTCCCGGCTCTCGGTCTCCAGGACCACGCAGTCGACGGAGGCGGCCCGCAGGATGTTGCCGACGGTGAGCCCGGCCGGTCCCGCGCCCACCACGACGACCGGACGGCGCTCTGCGGACGGGGAGCCGGGACGGGAGGAGGGGAGCGTCACCCGGGCATTATGACGGTGTCCCGTCAGCCGCGGCAGGGAAGCCGTGGCCGACGGGACACCGTCATTCGCTCGGGGACCGGGTCAGTGCGCCGGAGCGTCGGTGACCACGACCTCCTCGATGCTGCGCTCGATCTCCTCGGACCGCGACGCGGTCGCCCGGGCCCAGTAGTAGATGCCCACGGAGAAGGCGGCGACCACCAGGATGTCCCACCACAGGGCGATGTGACCCTGGCCGCCGAAGCCGCCCTGCCAGGAGATCAGGCCCATGCCCAGCAGGTAGGCCGGCAGCCACTGCGCCGCGCGGAAGTCCAGCCGGGGCGCGTCGGGCAGGTCCTTGCTGGTGGCGTACCAGGCGTAGCCGCCGAGCAGCAGGTAGCCGAGGACGATCGCGAAGCCCAGCCGCCACAGGGTGTCCCAGCCGGCCCAGTAGATGATCAGGTTGGCGACCACGAACGACAGCGGGGAGATGATCTTGCCGCCGGGCAGGCGGTAGGGGCGCTCGTGGTGCGGCAGGCGGTCGGCGAAGACGCCGTACGCCAGCGGCGCGCCCGCGTACATCAGGACGCTCGCGGAGGTGATGAAGCCGACCAGCTCCTGCCAGCTGGGGAACGGCAGGAAGCAGACCACGCCGGTCACGAAGGACATGGCGAGGCCGAACCACGGCACGCCGCGCGCGTCGGTCTTGGCGAAGGCCTTCGGCGCGTAGCCGTTCTTGGCCAGGCCGTAGGAGACGCGGGAGGTGGCGGTGGTGTAGATCAGGCCGGTGCCACCGGGGGAGATGATGGCGTCGACGTAGAGCACCCAGCCCAGCCAGCCCAGGCCCACCAGGGTCGCGAGGCCCGCCCAGGGGCCGGTGATGCCGGGGAAGTCCAGCTTGGCCCAGCCGTGCGCGAAGGAGCTGTGCGGCAGCGCGGCGATGAACACGACCTGGAGCGCGACATAGATCACCGCGCCGATCGCGACCGAGCCGAGGGTCGCCCGCGGCAGGTCCCGCTTCGGGTTGCGGCTCTCGCCCGCCAGCTGGATCGCCTGCTCGAAGCCCAGCAGCGCGAAGATGATGCCGCTGGAGCTGATGGCGCCGAGCACGCCCTTGGCGCCGAACGGCGCGAAGCCCTCCGAGGTGAAGTTGGCCGGGTGGAAGTTGCCCGCGGCGATGATGAAGATGGCGCCCAGCGGGACGGCGATCTTCCACCAGGTGGCGGCGCTGTTGGTGTGCGCCAGGGCCCGGACGCCGAAGAAGTTGACCCCGACGAAGACGGCCATGAGGACGACGGCGGTGGCGAAACCGCTGGTCGTCAGCGTGCCGTCGGTGTGCTGCAGGCCCTGGGCCCACTTCCAGTGACCGGCGTAGCCGATCATGGCCTCGACCTCGATCGGGGCCACGGTCGCCGCCTGCAGCCAGGCGAACCAGCCGAACGACATGCCGGCCAGGCCGCCGAACGCGTAGTGCGGATAGCGGGCCGTGCCGCCGGCCACGGGGAACATGCCGCCGAGTTCGGCGTGCACGAGCGCCAGCAGCACGATGGCGACCGCGCCGATCACCCACGAGATGATCGCCGCGGGCCCGGCCACCACGACCGCCTTCTCGGCGCCGTAGAGCCAGCCGGAGCCGATGATGGAACCCACGGAGGCCCACATCAGTCCGATCAGCCCGACGTCCCTTCGCAGACCGCCTGGGTCCTTCGTGGTTTCCGGCACGGCATGGTCGACATTCACCATGTCAAGTGGCCTCTCAGTTTCTGAAACGCAGGTCTAACGAGCAATGACGCCACAGGTTAGGGATGCGTTCAGAGGTGGCAAAAGACTGTTTCCGAAATTTTGACCCTTCACCTGGAACGTACGGTCGCAGTCTTTGCACAGGTCAGCCGGTTACACGGAATGTCCGTATTCAGGCACGGAATGTGAGAAGAGAGCAAGACAGCTAGCGGAGACGGGGAATTTCGATCGCCGGGCACCGGTCCATCACCATGTCGAGACCCGCGGCCCGGGTCCGCTCGTACGCAGCCTCGTCGATCACTCCGAGCTGGAACCAGACGGCCTTCGCGCCCTTGGCCACCGCCTCGTCGGCGACCGGTCCGGCGAGATCGCCGTTCACGAAGACGTCGACGACGTCCACCTCGAAGGGGATCTCCGCGAGGGAGGTGTAGCCGCGCTCGCCGTGCACCGTCTCCGCCTTGGGGTGGACGGGCACCACGCGCTTGCCGAACCGCTGCAGCACCTCCGCGACGCCGTACGCGGCCCGGCTCCGGTTCGAGGAGAGGCCGACGACGGCCCAGGTGTCACCGAGCTCGGTCAGGATCCTGCGGATGGTCGCTGCGTCGCCGTACACGGCCGGCCTCCTCGGGCCTCGGGGATGACTGTCCTCGGCGCAAACGGCACCCGCCGGGCGGTGATTCCCATCGGACCGTCCCCGACCGGGGCCGGCGCCCCGCCACGATGTCCGGAATCGGCGCCAAGTGCTGCATACGGCCGCCTCTGCGCCTACGCTCGCCCCGTGCTGCGCATCATCGACGCCCGTACCGGTGAGCCCGTCGAGGCCGCCCCCGCCCGGCGGGGCCTGACCCGGGTGCAGGCGCACGCCTCGGGCCTCGACGCCTGGGCCCTGCGTGTGCTCCTCGTCGCCGACGTCCTCGTCCGCGCCCTGGAACTCGGCGGCACCCCCGTGTGGGCGATGCTCACCGGCGACCGGCAGCAGGCCGAACTCCGCGCCGCCGCCACGACCCTGGGCGTCCGCCCCTTCGAGGACGACCGGGACCTCGCCTCGGGGCTGGGTGAGGCGCAGGTCATCCACGTGGCGGGGGAGGGGAGCGCGAGCGCCGGCGGGGCCGTCCTGGTCGGGGTCGCCCCGGTGCTCGAAAGCGCGGACGGCGCGGGCGTGGGGGCGGAGCCGGGAGTCGTCTCCTCCGCGGGTGCCGTGGCCGCCGGATCGCCCGGATCCCCCGCCTCCGCGCCGGCCGTGCCTCGGACCGCCGGTGTCGCGGCGGCGTCCGAGTCCTCCGCGTTGCGCCTGGCCCTGCTCTCCACGCCGCGCGGCACCCCCGTACGGCTCGACGCCGGCGCCCTCGGCGAGGCCGGCCGGAGTCTCGCGCGCTGGCGGCGGGCGGTCGCCGTCTGGGCCCGGCAGCCGTCGCGGCCGGTGCCCGAGGAGGTGCGCGGGCGACTGCGTACCGCCTGGGAGGACGATCTGGACGTGCCCGAGGTGCTGCGCGTGCTGCGGTGGGTGGAGGCCGCGCCCGGCCTGCCGGACGGCGCCCGCTTCGAGACGTACGCCTACGCGGACCGGCTGCTCGGCCTCGACCTCGTGCGCGACCTGGGGAGCCCCGTATGACCGCCCGGGCGGGCGCCGGCCCGCTGCGCCGCCTCGTCGTCCTGCGGCACGCCAAGTCCGCCTGGCCGCCCGGCGTCGTCGACCACGAGCGCCCGCTGGCACCGCGCGGGCGCCGGGACGCCCCCGCCGCCGGCCGCGTCCTCGCCGAGACCGACCGCCTGCCCGACCTCGCCCTGTGCTCCACCGCCCTACGCGCCCGCCAGACCTGGGAACTGGCCTCGGCCCAGTGGGGCACCCCGCCCCCGGCGCGGTTCGACGCGCGGCTGTACGCGGCCGACGTACCGGACCTGCTGGCCGTCGTGCGCGAGACACCGCCCGAGGTCGGGACGCTGCTCCTCGTCGGGCACAACCCCGGCCTGGAGGACCTGGTCCTCGAACTGGCCGGGGACGACCTGGACGACGCGCTGGACGCGGTACGCACGAAGTTCCCGACCTCGGCCATCGCTGACCTGACCTGGCACGGCCCCACCTGGCGGGACCTCACCCCCGGCACCGCACTGCTGACGTCGATGACCGTGCCCCGGGGCGCGAAGCACTAGCTCACACACGCGTGCGCGTCCCGCCGTTCAGCCCACGTGCACCCAGGGCCGCCGCTCCGGGTCCGGTTCGGCGCGGCGGAGTACCTCGCGGGTGACCGGGGCGACCTCGCCGTCGCCGAAGACGAGGAAGCGGATCAGGTGGCTGACGGGGTTGCCCTCGGTCCAGCTGAAGTAGGCATGCGGCACCTGCCCGGTCCGGTCGCGCAGCGCGAGCAGGACCGCGGCGATGGTGTTGGGCACCGTGGGTCCCGCCGCCCGCAGCCGCCGGGCCCCGTGCTTCTCGTCGCCGCGCACGGTGATGTCGGTGGTGAAGTCCGAGGAGTCCCGCACGAAGACTTCCAGGAAGAGCACCGGCCCGCCCCCCGGGATGGTGGTGTGCGCCCGCTGCTCGCGCTCCTTGGCGCGGTACTCCCGGGTGCTGTGCTCCTGCGGCTCGTTGGCGATCAGCCGCAGCGGGCCGTGCTGGGCCGCCTCGTCGAGGATCCGCCGCGCGGTGTCGTCGAAGACGACCTGGCCGACGCGGAGTTCGAAGGCCCGGTGCACGCGTGAGCCGAACGACGTCACCATGATCGCCACGATGAAGATCAGCGCGATCTTGATGCCGTCGGGCCGCTCGATGACGTTCGCGACCAGCGTGTAGGCGAACACGGCGGTGATCAGGCCGAACCCGGCGGTCGCCCGCCGGTGCCCCCGCCGGTGCACGGCGACCGTGGAGGCGAAGGACGCCGACAGCATCAGCACCAGCACCCCGGTCGCGTACGCCCCGCTCTGCGCGTCGACGCTCGCGTGGAACCACAGCGTGATCAGCACGGCGGTCACCATGAAGACCAGCACCAGCGGCCGGACCGCCCGGGTCCACTCGGGCGCCATGCCGTAGCGCGGCAGATAGCGCGGTACGAGGTTCAGCAGACCGGCGAGCGCGGAGGCGCCCGCGAACCACAGGATCGTGATCGTCGAGAGGTCGTAGACCGTGCCGAAGACCTGGCCGAGGTGTTCGTGCGCCAGATAGGCGAGCGCGCGCCCGTTGGCCGGGCCGCCGCTCTTGAAGTCGTCCTGCGGGATCAGGATCGTCGTCGCCAGGCTGGACAGCAGCAGGAAGCAGCTCATGATCAGCGCGGCCGTGGTGAGCAGCTTGCGGGTGTCGCGGATCCGGCCCGCCGGGTTCTCGAACGTGTCCGACGGGTCGCCCTTGACCTGCGGCATCACCGCCACACCGGTCTCGAACCCGGACATGCCCAGCGCCAGCTTGGGGAAGACCAGCAGCGCCACGCCCACCATGGCCAGCGGCGAGGAGTGCTCCGCCGTCATCGCCTCGGTCCAGTCGCCGATCTTCACCGGCCGGCTGAGGACCTCCCAGGCGGACGCGGCGAGCACGACGAGGTTGAGGGTGAGGTAGGTGGCCACCAGCGGCACCGCGATGCCGATGGCCTCCCGGAAGCCCTTCAGGAAGATCCCGCCGAGCAGGCCCACCAGCAGCAGGGTGATCCAGGTGTTGCCGCCCTCGGTCCAGTGCGGGGCGAACGGGTTCTCCACCACGTGCGCGGCGGCGTCCGCGCCCGACAGGGTGATGGTGATCATGAAGTCCGTCGCCGCGAAGCCCAGCAGCACCAGGACGAAGATCTTCCCCGACCACCACGGCAGCAGCCGCTCCAGCATGGCGATCGACCCCTCGCCGTGCGGGCTCTCGTGCGCCACCCGCCGGTACACCGGCAGCGCGCCCAGCAGGGTCAGCGCGATCAGGACGAGGGTGGCGAGCGGGGACAGCAGCCCGGCCGCGAGGGCGGCGATACCCGGCTGGTAGCCCAGCGTGGAGAAGTAGTCCACACCGGTGAGGCACATCACCCGCCACCACCGGTGGCCCTCCTGCTCCGGACGCGGCGTGCCGTGCGGGCCCGGGTGACGGGCCGTCTGCTCGCTCAGGCCCTCCAGGAGCCACGCCCGGCAGCGGGAAGCGGGCCCGGGATGCCCCCGCTCACCTGGGTCCGCGCTCTTCACCCGGGTGCGGGTCATACGGTCCTACCTCCTCGATCCGACGCCTTCGCGGGCACGCCGCGTGGGGGAAGGTGGGTGAGTATCCCCCACATCCTGTCCCGCACCTCGGGCGAGGGCGACCGCGCGGGTCCGCATAGGCTGGCCCGATGCAGGACGAGTACCGCACAGTGGCCCGCGCGGGCGTGCACGAGACCGAGGTCAACCGCTCCCGCTTCCTGTGCGCCCTCGCCCCGGCGGCCACCGAGCAGGAGGCCCAGGACTTCATCGCCGCCGTCCGCAAGGAGCACGCGGACGCCACGCACAACTGCTGGGCGTACGTCGTCGGCGCCGACGCCTCAGTGCAGAAGGCCAGCGACGACGGCGAGCCGGGCGGCACGGCCGGCGTGCCCATGCTCCAGATGCTGCTGCGCCGCGACATGCGGTACGTCGTCGCCGTCGTCACCCGTTACTACGGCGGGGTCAAGCTCGGCGCGGGCGGGCTCATCCGGGCGTACGGCGGAGCCGTGGGCGAGGCCCTGGACGCCCTGGGCACGCTCACCCGTCGCCGCTTCCGGCTCGCCACGGTGACCGTGGACCACCAGCGCGCGGGCAAGGTGCAGAACGACCTGCGCTCCACCGGACGCGAGGTGCGGGACGTCCGCTACGGCGAGGAGGTCACCATCGAGATCGGCCTGCCCGACGCCGACGTGGACGCCTTCCGTGCGTGGCTGGCCGACGCCACGGCCGGGACGGCCCGGTTCGAACTGGGTGGAGAGGCCTACGGAGACGCCTGACGTTCGGGGCGAATCGGGCATAATTCCCTATTTGCAATGGGCTCATGACGGGCCGATACGGGAGTAACCGCCCGTGTTGTCAGACCCGGCCGTTAGTCTCGGGGATCATGAGACTCCTGCACACTTCCGACTGGCATCTCGGCCGGGCGTTCCACCGGGTGAGCATGCTCGGTGCCCAGGCCGAGTTCATCGGTCACCTCGTCACGACCGTGCGTGAGCACGAGGTGGACGCGGTGGTCGTGTCGGGAGACGTGTACGACCGGGCGGTGCCCCCGCTGGCCGCGGTCGAACTGTTCGACGACGCCCTGCACCGGCTGGCGGAGCTGGGCGTGCCCACGGTGATGATCTCCGGCAACCACGACTCGGCCCGCCGCCTCGGCGTCGGCGCGGGCCTCATCGGGCGCGCGGGCATACACCTGCGGACCGAGCCGTCCGCCTGCGGCACCCCCGTCGTCCTCGCCGACGGCTGCGGGGACGTGGCCTTCTACGGCCTGCCGTACCTCGAACCGGCCCTGGTGAAGGACGAGTTCGCGGTGGAAAAGGCGGGCCACGAGGCCGTCCTCGCCGCCGCCATGGACCGGGTCCGCGCCGACCTCGCCGCCCGCCCGGCCGGCACCCGCTCCGTCGTCCTCGCGCACGCCTTCGTCACCGGCGGCGAGGCCAGCGACAGCGAGCGGGACATCACCGTCGGCGGGGTGGCCGCCGTACCGGCCGGCGTGTTCCACGGGGTGGACTACGTGGCCCTGGGACATCTGCACGGCTGCCAGACCATCACCGAGCGCGTGCGCTACTCGGGCTCCCCGCTGGCGTACTCCTTCTCGGAGGCCGGCCACCGCAAGAGCATGTGGCTCGTCGACCTGGACGCGGACGGGTCCGTCACCGCCGAGCGCCTCGACTGCCCGGTGCCGCGCCCGCTGGCCCGCATCCGGGGCACCCTGGAGGACCTGCTGGCCGACCCCGGACTGGCCCGGCACGAGGACGCCTGGGTCGAGGCCACCCTCACCGACCCGGTCCGCCCCGCCGACCCCATGGCCCGGCTCACCGAACGGTTCCCGCACACCCTCAGCCTCGCCTTCGCCCCCGACCGCGCCCCGGACGACCCCGCCGTGTCGTACGCCAGGCGCCTCGCGGACCGCAGCGACCAGCAGATCGCCGAGGACTTCGTCGCCCATGTGCGCGGCGCCGGGCCCGACGCCCACGAACAGGCGGTGCTGCGCGAGGCGTTCGACGCGGTGCGCGCCGACGACGCGGTGCGGGAGGTGGCCCGGTGAGGCTGCACCGGCTCGACATCACCGCCTTCGGGCCCTTCGGCGGGTCCCAGACGGTCGACTTCGACGCGCTGTCCACCGCGGGCCTGTTCCTGCTGCACGGGCCCACCGGCGCCGGGAAGACCTCCGTCCTGGACGCCGTGTGCTACGCGCTGTACGGCTCGGTCCCGGGAGCCCGACAGAGCGGGCAGGGCCTGAGCCTGCGCAGCGACCACGCCGACGCGGGCACCCGCACCGAGGTGCGCCTCGAACTCACCGTCGCCGGACGGCGGATGGAGATCACCCGGCAGCCGCCCTGGGAGCGGCCCAAGAAACGCGGTTCGGGCACGACGCTGGACAAGGCCCAGACCTGGCTGCGCGAGTACGACGCGACGGGCCGCGCCTGGAAGGACCTCAGCCGCTCCCACCAGGAGATCGGCGAGGAGATCACCCAGCTGCTCGGCATGAGCCGCGAGCAGTTCTGCCAGGTCGTGCTGCTGCCCCAGGGCGACTTCGCCCGCTTCCTGCGCGCCGACGCCGAGGCCCGCGGCCGACTGCTCGGCCGGCTCTTCGACACCCAGCGGTTCGCCGAGGCGGAGAAGCGGCTCGCCGAACGCCGGCGCGCGACCGAGGCCCGGGTGCGGGAGGGGGACGCCGCGCTGCTCGCGGACGCGCACCGTATGCAGCAGGAGGCCGGCGACGCCATGGAACTGCCGGAGCTGGCCCCGGGCGAACCGGGCCTGGCCGGGGCGGTCCTCGGCGCCGCCGCCGTCGCCCGCAGCACCGCTCGCGAACGGCTCACCCTCGCCCACTGCCGCCTCGGCGCCGCCGAGTC
This sequence comes from Streptomyces sp. NPDC039424, assembly GCF_055639495.1. Lineage (NCBI taxonomy): Bacteria > Bacillati > Actinomycetota > Actinomycetes > Kitasatosporales > Streptomycetaceae > Streptomyces > Streptomyces sp. NPDC039424. The sequence goes on along the minus strand of NZ_JBVKAI010000009.1, from coordinate 225,715 downwards.
CGCACAGGCCGCCGCCGACCGCACGCTGGCCGACGTACGGGAACTGGCCCGGCTGCAGCTGCGGTTCGCGCAGGCGCGGGAGCGGGCCGTACGCCTGGAGGAGCGGGCCGGCGCCCACCGGGAGGCGCAGGCGCGGATGGAGCGGGCGCGCAAGGCGGAGGCGGTGGCGCCGGCGCTGGAGCTGCGCGAGGCCGCCGAGACCGAGTACCGGCGGGCCGCCGCCGCCGAGGCACACGCGCGTGCCCGGCTGCCGGACGCTCACGCGGACTCCGGTCCGGCCGGGCTCACCGCCGCCGCCCGCCGCGCCGCCGAGGAACTGGGCGGCCTGGAGTCGGCCCGCCGTGCCGAGCGGCGGCTCACCGAGCTCGTCACGGAACGCGTCGGCCTGGACCGTCAGGAGCGCGCCGACGACGACGTCCTGCGGGAGGCCGAGAGCTGGCTCGCCGAGTGGGACGGCAGGCGCGCGTCCCTCCAGGCCCGCGTCGAGTCCGCGCAGGAGGCCGCCACCCGGGCCGAACAGCTCGCCGTCCGGCGCGAACCCGCCCGGCGACGGCTCGACGCGGCACGGACGCGCGATCAGCTGGTCGGGGACACCGAGCAGGCCCAGCGGCGGGTCCTCTCCTGCGAGGCCCGCGTCCTCGACGCCCGCGCCCACTGGCTCGACCTCAAGGAACAGCGGCTGAACGGCATCGCGGCCGAACTGGCCGCGAACCTCACCGACGGCGAGCCCTGCGCCGTCTGCGGGGCCACCGAACACCCCGCTCCCGCCCGCAAGGTCGCCGGACACGTGGACCGCGAGGCGGAGGAGCGCGCGCTCGCGGTCTTCCAGCGCGCCGAGGAGCAGCGCGCCGAGGACGAGCGGCGCCTGGGTGTCGTACGGGAGGCGCTGGCCGCCGCGACCGCCGAGGCGGGCGACACCCCCACGGCCCGGCTCGCCGCCGAGGCCGACGAGCTGGAGCAGGAGTACACACGCGCCCGCCGGGACGCCTCCGGGCTGCACGCCGCCCAGGAGGAGCTGCGCCGGGCCGAGCAGGAGCGCGAGCGGCGCCTAGCCGACCGGCAGCAGGCCGCGGTCCGGGCCGCCTCCCGGCTCACCCGGCGCGAGACACTGGAGCGCGAACAGGCCACTTTGGAGCAGGAGTTGGCCGAGGCCCGGGGCGGCGCCGACAGTGTGGCCGCGCGGGCCGCCCAGTTGGAGCGGCGGGCGGCGCTGCTCACCGAGGCGGCCGACACCGCCCGCGTCGCCGAGGACACCGCCCAGCGGCTCAAGGACGCCGACGCCCGGCTGGCCGACGCCGCCTACCGCGCCGGCTTCGACACCCCGCAGGCGGCGGCCGTCGCCCTGCTGGACGACGCGGCCCACCGCGACCTCCAACACCGCCTGGACGCCTGGCAGTCCGAGGAGGCCGCCGTGCGCGCCGCCCTCGCCGAGACCGACGCCGCGACCGCCGCCCAGCAGCCGCCCGCCGACGTCGACGCGGCGGAACGGGCCACCGCCGAGGCGGCCCGGCGACTGCGTGAGGCCGCCTCCGCGCGCGACGCCGCCGCCCGCTGCTGCACCGAGCTGGACCGGCTCTCCGCGCGTGCGGCCGACGCCGTACGACGGCTGGCGCCACTGCGCGAGGAGTACGAGCGCGTGGCCCGCCTCGCCGCCCTCACCGCGGGTACCTCCGCCGACAACGAGCGCAAGATGCGCCTGGAGTCGTATGTGCTGGCGGCGCGTCTGGAACAGGTCGCCGCCGCCGCGACCGTACGGCTGCGGCACATGTCCTCCGGGCGCTACACCCTCGTCCACTCCGCCGACCGCAGCGGACGCGGACGCAGCGGGCTCGGCCTGCACGTCGTCGACGCGTGGACCGGCCGTGAGCGGGACACGGCGACCCTGTCCGGCGGCGAGACGTTCTTCGCCTCCCTCGCACTCGCCCTCGGTCTCGCGGACGTCGTCACCGACGAGGCCGGCGGGGTGCGGCTGGACACGCTCTTCATCGACGAGGGCTTCGGCAGCCTCGACGACCAGACTCTCGACGAGGTCCTCGACGTCCTCGACTCGCTGCGCGAACGCGACCGCAGCGTCGGGATCGTCAGCCACGTCGCCGACCTGCGGCGCCGGATCCACGCCCAACTGGAAGTCGTCAAGGGCAGATCGGGATCGGTGCTGCGGCAGCGGAGGCTCGGCTAGGAGGAATACCCACTCCTTGCCACTCTCAACGTATAGCGCACCGGGGGGCTTGCGGCAAGGCCCGGGTCGTACCGCAGAATCACTGGCCGTGGCCAGAACTTGCGGAAACGGGAGATTCACGAAGTGCGTGTGTTGTTGTGGGCTTATGTTCTGCTCGGTGGCCTTCGCGGGCGCGACCTCGGATCGGGGCTGAGGCCGTGAACCCGCTGACCACCCACGCGTTCGCCCTTCCCGACCAACTCGCCCCCAAGGCCGACCCGGCGCTGATCGCCGGCGACGAGCGGCACTTCGCGGCCATCGCGGAGTGCCTGGAGCAGGCGATCGCCGAACTCTCCGACCGCCTCGACGCCGAGCGCAGGGCGCCCGGCGGCATCGGCCGGGAGGCGATGGAGCGGGACATCGAGATCCACCGGCTGACCGGGCGTCTGCGCACCCTGCGTCGCTTCGGTCTGGACCTGTGCCTCGGGCACATGGTCGGCGCGGACGACCCCGAGCCCGTGTACGTCGGACGGCTCGGCCTGACCGACAGCGCGGGGCGCCGACTGCTGCTCGACTGGCGTTCCCCCGCGGCCGAGCCGTTCTTCGCGGCCACCCACGCCAACCCGATGGGCCTGGCAAGCCGCCGCAGGTATCGCTGGACCCGCGGCCGGATCAGCGACTACTGGGACGAGGTGTTCACCGCCGACGGGCTCGAAGGGCACGCCGCGCTCGACGACCAGTCGGCCTTCATCGCAGGCCTGGGCGGCAACCGGTCGGACCGGATGCGGGACGTGCTCGCCACCATCCAGGCCGACCAGGACGCCATCATCCGGGCGGGATCCCGCGGCGCTCTCGTCGTCGACGGCGGACCGGGTACGGGGAAGACCGTCGTCGCCCTGCACCGCTCCGCCTACCTCCTCTACTCCGACCCCCGCCTCGGCCACCGTCGGGGCGGCGTGCTGTTCGTCGGTCCGCACCGGCCCTACCTGGCCTACGTCGCCGATGTCCTCCCCAGCCTCGGAGAAGAGGGCGTGCAGACCTGCATCCTGCGGGACCTCGTCGCCGAGGGAGCGGAAGCGGCGATCGAGACCGATCCGGACGTGGCCCGCCTGAAGTCGTCCGTGAACATGGTGAAGGCGATCGAGACGGCCGTCAGGTTCTACGAGGAGCCGCCCACCGAGGGGATGACGGTCACGACCTCCTGGTCCGACATCTGGCTGAGCGCCGACGACTGGGCCGAGGCGTTCGAAGCACCGGAACCGGGTACTCCGCACAACGAGGCGCGCGATCAGATCTGGGAGGAACTGGTCACGATCCTGATGGACAAGTACGACGGCGACGTCTCGCCCGACCTGTTCAAAAGGTCGCTGCTGCACGACAAGGAGCTGGTCGGCACCCTCGACCGGGCGTGGCCGCTGCTCGAAGCGGCCGACCTGGTCGGAGACCTGTGGTCGGTACCCGCCTACCTGCGGATGTGCGCTCCCTGGCTCGGCCCCGACGACGTCAGGAAGCTGCGGCGCGCGGACGCCCAGGCCTGGACGGTGTCCGACCTGCCGCTCCTGGACGCGGCACGGCAGCGGCTCGGCGACCCGGAGGCGGCACGGCGCAAGCGCCGGCACGAGGCCGTCATCGCCGCCCAGCGCGAGCGCATGACACAGGTCGTCGACAACCTGATCGAGGCCGCGGCGAACTCCGGCGCCGACGGTGACGACGGCGAAGGTCTGGTGAGGATGTTGCGCGGCGAGGACGCCCGGGTCAGCCTGGTCGACGAGTCCGAACTGCCCACCGTCGAGGCGGACCTGCTCGCCGGCCCGTTCGCGCACATCGTCGTGGACGAGGCCCAGGAACTGACCGACGCGGAGTGGCAGATGCTGCTGCTGCGCTGCCCGTCCCGCAGCTTCACCATCGTCGGGGACCGCGCCCAGGCCCGGCACGGGTTCACGGAGTCGTGGCGGGAACGACTGGAGAGGATCGGGATCGACCGGATCGACGTGGCCTCCCTGAGCATCAACTACCGGACGCCGGAAGAGGTCATGGCGGAAGCCGAACCGGTCATCCGAGCCGTGCTCCCGGACGCCAATGTGCCGACCTCCATCCGTAGCAGCGGCGTCCCCGTCGTCCACGGATCCGTCGCGGAGCTGGACTCGGTCCTCGACACCTGGCTCGACGCGCATGCCGACGGGATCGCCTGCGTCATCGGCGATCCCACGTTCCGGGCGACGCCCCGCGTCCGGTCGCTGACACCGGAGCTGTCGAAGGGGCTGGAGTTCGACCTGGTCGTCCTCGTCGACCCGGAGGCGTTCGGCGAGGGTGTCGAGGGAGCGGTCGACCGCTATGTGGCGATGACCCGGGCGACCCAGCGACTCGTCGTCCTCACGAGCCCCTGACGTCGATGACGAGGTGGCACCGGCTCAGCGGCCGAGCGGGCGCCGGGGCAGGGGGGAGGAGTACACGACGCTCGTGGTCACCGAACCCAGCGCGCCGATCTTGCCGGAGACCTGTTCCAGATGGGCCATCGAGCGCGCGGCGACCTTGATGACGAAGCAGTCGTCGCCCGTGACGTGGTGCGCCTCCAGGATCTCCGGCGTCGCGGCGACCAGGTCGTGGAAGGGCTTGTAGTTGCCGTTGGGGTAGCGCAGCCGTACGAAGGCCAGGATCGGCAGCCCCAGCCGTTCCGGGTCCACGATGGCCGCGTACCCCTGGATGACGCCCGCCTCCTCCAGCCGGCGCACCCGCTCGGTGACCGCGCTCGGGGACATCGAGACGGCCCGGGCGAGTTCGGCGAAGCTGGCCCGGCCCTCGCGCTGGAGGACGTCGAGGATGCGCCAGTCGGTGGCGTCGGGGGAAAACGCGGTCATTCCCGAGGGATAGCAGGGCAATCCCCGGCGGATCAAGGGGGACGCCGTGGATCACCCCTTCAGGGAGCGGATCTTCGACCGTAGATTTCGGTCATCGATACCTGAGCCGAAGGGGCCGCCATGACCACCAGCACGACCGCCGCCGTGAACCCCGTCCTGCGCGTCGCCCCCGCCGCCCCCGCCGAAGCCGCCGCCCACTTCCGCGCGAGCCTCGCCTTCCACGCCGACGTCTCCGACGTGGCCGCCGCGCTCGCCGCGGGCGGCGACCCCGGATTCGTCGTCCTCGACTCCCGCTCCACCGAGTCCTGGGACCAGGGCCACGTCCCGGGCGCGATCCACCTCCCGACCGCGCTCATCCCCGAGCAGGCCGGGCAACTCCTCGACAGGTCCGTACCCGTGGTGACGTACTGCTGGGGCCCCGGCTGCAACGGAGCCACCCGCGCCGCCCTCGCGCTCGCCGAACTCGGCTACCAGGTCAAGGAGATGCTCGGCGGCTTCGAGTACTGGGCGCGCGAGGGCTTCGCGTACGAGACCTGGCAGGGCCGCGAGCAGCGTGCCGCCGACCCGCTGACCGCACCGGCGGAAGGCGACTGCGGCTGCTGAACCGCCGTCCGTGTAGGTTCTGTTCCATGGCGCGATACGCGGATCCAGGCGCGGTGGAGTGGGTCGGGTCGGGCGGGGGCCCACTGGTGGCGGTCCCGGAGGCGGTGCTGCCGTTCTGGGCGGGCGCCGACGGCGAGGACCTGGCCACGGACTACGACCGGGCGTGCGAGGTCGGCGGACACGTCGGTCTGCTGCCGGTCGGCGACAGCGCGGCCCTCGTCCTCGGCGACGAACCGGCGTCCACCTCCTTCCTGCCCGACCACGGCACCTTCGTACGCTGGTGCGCCGCCGACTCCGAGGACGAACTGCTGGCCGGCGTCCCCGCCGCCCTCGACACGGCCGTCTGGGAGCACGAGGTGCGCTGGCACGTGCCCGGCCCGGTCCTCCTCTTCGACTCGGCCTGGCCGGGCACGGAGACGGACCGCACCGAACACCTGCGGGTCCCGCTGGAGGCCGGCCGGTACGCGGTTCGGGCCACCTACGCCAAGCCGGGACCGGAGACATGGCTGGGGCTCGTGCAGTTGCGGCGGGTCGCGACGTGACCCGAGGACTCGCCGCGGACGTGGATCCGCGCCGTGACCCCCTGCCGCTGCGCGGCCGGACAGCCCTGGTGACGGGGGCGAGCAGACGCGCCGGGATCGGCCACGCCGTGGCCCGGCGGCTCGCGGCGTACGGGGCGAGCGTCTACCTGCACCACCATGTGCCGCACGACGCCGCCATGCCCTGGGGCGCCGACCGGCCGGAGGAGGTGGCCGCCTCCGTACGGGCGGTGCTCGGCGACCCGGAGGCCCGGGTGGTCGCCGGGCCCGGTGATCTGTCCGATCCGGCCGCCCCGGCCGCACTGGTCACCGCCGCCGCCGAGGCCCTCGGCGGACGGCTCGACATCCTCGTCGCCAACCACGCGCTCAGCGGCTCGGACGGCACCCTCGACGAGGTGGACGCCGCGATGCTGGACGCGCACTGGGCGGTGGACACCCGCTCGGTGCTGCTGCTGGTGCGGGCGTACGCCCGGCTGAGGGGCGCGCTGCCCGCCAGCACCCCCGGCGGGCGGGTCGTGATGATGACCTCGGGGCAGGACATCGCGGACGGCATGCCCGGCGAGATCGCCTACGCCCTCCAGAAGGGCGCCCTGGCGTCGGTCACCCGCTCCCTGTCCACCGCGCTCGCCGAGCACGCGATCACGGTGAACACCGTCAACCCCGGCCCCGTGGACACGGGTTACCTGACCGGCGAGGCCCACGCGGCCGTCGCCGAACGCTTCCCCGCCGGACGCTGGGGCATGCCCGACGACCCGGCCCGGCTCATCGCGTGGCTGGCCACCGACGAGGCGGGCTGGATCACCGGTCAGGTCATCGACTCGGAAGGCGGCTTCCGGCGTTGAGGCGCCGCGCGGGTCAGAGCTGGGACAGCTCGTCCACCAGGTCGTCCAGGCCCAGCGCCCCCTGGGAGAGGGCGGCCATGTGCCAGGCCTTCAGGTCGAAGGCGTCGCCGTGCCGCTTGCGGGCGTTCTCCCGGCCCAGCAGCCAGGCCCGCTCGCCGAGCTTGTAGCCGATCGCCTGGCCGGGGATCGTCAGATAGCGGGTCAGCTCGCTCTCCACGAAGTCCGCCGGACGGCTGCTGTGCGCGGCGAAGAACTCCTGGGCCAGCTCCGGCGTCCACCGCTCGCCCGGGTGGAACGTCGAGTCCGCCGGGATCTCCAGCTCCAGGTGCATGCCGATGTCCACGATCACCCGGACGGCCCGCATCATCTGCGCGTCCAGGTAACCCAGCCGCTCCTCGGGACCGGAGAGGTAGCCGAGCTCGTCCATCAGCCGCTCCGCGTACAGCGCCCAGCCCTCCGCGTTGGCGCTGACCCCGCCTACCGAGGCCTGGTAGCGGGAGAGGTCCTCGGCCACGTGCGCCCACTGCGCGAGCTGGAGGTGGTGACCCGGCACGCCCTCGTGGTACCAGGTGGAGACCAGGTCGTACACCGGGAACCGCGTCTGACCCATCGTCGGTAGCCAGGTCCGGCCGGGACGCGAGAAGTCCTGCGAGGGGGCGGTGTAGTACGGCGCCGCCGCACCGCCGGGCGGCGCGATGCGCGCCTCCACCTTCCGTACCCGCTCGGCGAGTTCGAAGTGGGTGCCGTCCAGCTCCTCGATCGCCCGGTCCATCAGGCCCTGCAGCCACTCGCGGACCTCGTCGACGCCTTCGATGTGCCTGCCGTGCTCGTCCAGGTGCGCCAGCGCCACCCACGGCGTCCCAGCGCCGGGCAGGATCTTCTCGGCCTCCTGCCGCATCTCGCCGAGGAGGCGGTGGAACTCGGCCCAGCCGTAGGCGTACGCCTCGTCCAGGTCCAGGTCGGTGCCGTTGTAGTAGCGCGTCCAGCGGGCGTAGCGCTCGCGGCCCACCGTGTTCGGCGCGCCCTCGACGGCCGGCGCGTACACGTCCCGCATCCAGTCCCGCAGCTCCACCACGGCCGCGGTCGCCGTGCGGGCGGCGGCGTCCAGCTCCGCGCGCAGCGCCTCGGGACCGGCGGAGGCGAAGTCCTCGTACCAGCCGCGGCCCTTGCCGTCCGTGTCCGACCACTCCGTGAGCTGTTCGACGAAGGTGGCCGTGGGCCGCGGAGCCGCGTACAGCTTGCGCTCCAGCCCGAGCTCCAACGACTCGCGGTAGCCCGCCAGCGCGGCCGGCACCGCGCGCAGCCGCTCGGCGATCGCCGCCCAGTCCTCCTCCGTCTGCGCCGGCGTCACGGTGAACACGTCCCGCACCGCGTGCCCGGGCGTGTGCATGTTGCCGACCTCGCGCAGCCCCTCGTCGGCCTCGTGCACCGCGAGCCGGGCGGTCAGCCGCTCGCGCAGCAGCCGTCCGCAGCGGCGCTCCCGGTCGCTGTCCGCCCCGGGCCGGAGCTCGGCTTCGTCGAGCCGCGCGAGCGTGGCCCGCGCCAGCTTCGCCCAGGCCTCCTGGCCCGCGGGCGAGAAGTCGGGCAGCCTGCTCGAACTCTCCGCGACGCCGAGGTAGGTACCGATGACCGGATCGAGGGCGATGAGCTCGTCGACGTACGCGTCGGCGACATCGCGGGGCAGCGGGCTCTTGGTGTCAGACATGCGGTCCATCCTCATACGGGACCGCGTCCCCGTCACCCCGATTCAGCTGTGGGCGTGCCCGGTGGCAGCAGCGGCCCGCAGTCCCACTGCTGGAATATCAACCGGGTCTCCACACGGGCCACTTCGCGCTGTGACGTGAACTCGTCGAGGACCAGCCGCTGCAGGTCCGCCATGTCCGCGACCGCGACGTGCACCAGATAGTCGTCCGGCCCGGTCAGGTGGAACACCGTCCGTGACTCCGGCAGCGCCCTGATCCGCTCCACGAACGGTCCCACCAGCTCCCGCCGGTGCGGCCTGACCTGCACCGACAGCAACGCCTCCAGACCGCGCCCCAGCTTCGCCGGGTCGAGCCGCAGCTGATGGCCCAGGATCACGCCCGAGCGGCGCAGCCTGGCCACCCGGTCCAGACAGGTCGACGGCGCCACACCGACCTGTGCGGCGAGGTCGCGGTAGGTGGTCCGGGCGTCGTTCTGCAGCAGCCGCAGCAGATGCAGGTCCACCGGATCCAGTACGACGGATTCGGCCATGGCCCGAACATAACACGGAGTATTCGCTCGTCATCCCGCTCCGTGTTCACCCTTCCGCTCATGGACCAAGCGAGCATCCGCGCACACGACGACGCGCACACCGCGTCGAGAGCACTCGCCACCGAGGCCGTGCACGCCGGCCGTGACGACCTCGCCCGGCAGGGCCTGCACGCCCCGCCGATCGACCTGTCCACGACCTACCCCTCCTACGACAGCCGCGCCGAGGCCGCCCGCATCGACGCCTTCGCCACCGACGGCGCCGAGCCCGTCGGCCCGCCGGTCTACGGGCGCCTGGGCAACCCGACCGTGGCCCGCTTCGAGACCGCCCTGGCCAGGCTCGAAGGCGCCGAGGCGGCGGTCGCGTTCGCCAGCGGGATGGCCGCGCTCAGCGCCGTCCTCCTCGCCCGCGGCTCGATGGGCCTGCGCCACGTGGTGGCGGTACGCCCCCTCTACGGGTGCAGCGACCACCTGCTGACCGCCGGGCTGCTCGGCACCGAGGTGACGTGGACCGACCCGGCCGGGATCGCGGACGCGCTGCGCCCCGACACGGGACTGGTGATGGTCGAGTCACCGGCCAACCCCACCCTCGCCGAGCTCGACCTGCGTGCCATCGCCCACGCCTGCGGCAGCGTGCCGCTGCTGGCGGACAACACCTTCGCCACGCCCGTGCTGCAGCGCCCGGCCGAACTGGGTGCCCGGCTGGTGCTGCACAGCGCCACCAAGTACCTCGGCGGCCACGGTGACGTGCTGGCGGGCGTGGTGGCCTGCGACGAGGAGTTCGCGCGGCGGCTCAGGCAGGTGCGGTTCGCCACCGGCGGTGTGCTGCACCCGCTGGCCGGCTATCTGCTGCTGCGGGGGCTGTCCACGCTGCCGGTGCGGGTGCGGGCCGCCTCCGCGAACGCCGCGGAGCTGGCCCGCCGCCTCACGGCCGACCCGCGCGTCGCCCGGGTCCGCTATCCGCGTCTGGGCGGCGCGATGATCGCCTTCGAGGTGCACGGCGATCCCCACGAGGTCATCGCCCGGGTGCGGCTGATCAGCCCCGCCGTGAGCCTGGGCAGCGTCGACACCCTCATCCAGCACCCGGCGTCCATCAGCCATCGCATCGTCGACGCCGAGGACCGGCGGGGCGCCGGTGTCAGCGACCGGCTGCTGCGGATGTCCGTGGGGCTGGAGGACGTCGAGGACCTGTGGGCGGACCTGGACCGGGCGCTGGGGGAGGGAAGGCCCGAGCCGGTTGCCGGGCGGCGCCGGGAGGCCGAGGCCGTGGGCTGAGCCGTGGCAGCCCGCCGGGGGCGGAGGCCGCCGTGACGCGAGGCCCGGCGTGCGGGCGGTTTCGGGCCTCGCGTCGGGCCTCGCATCGGGCCTCGCGTCACATCGGGGCCGGCGGTCAGTCCCGCCCGACCCGGCCGCCGGACGGCTGCTCCGCGCCCTCGCCGGGGTACGGCAGGCCGGAGACGGCCGGGGCGGCGGCGAGACGGGCGGTGATGACCAGGGTGCCCTCCTCGATCTGGTAGTCGAGGGGGAGGTCCAGGCCGCGCATCGCGGCGACCATGCCGGTGTTGGAGGCCTGCGTCACCGCGTACACACTCTCGCAGCCCGCCTCGACCGCCAGCGCCACCAGCCGGCTCAGCAGTTCGCTGCCGACACCGCGCCGCTGCCACTCGTCCTCGACGAGCAGCGCGACCTCCGTCTCGTCGCCGTCCCACAGCAGGTGGCCGAGGCCGACGATGCGGCCGGACGCGGTCTGCACGGCCAGCGTCCGTCCGAAGTGCGGGCTGAGCAGGTGGTTGAGGTAGCGGTCCGCGTCACCGACCGGACCGTGGTAGCGCATACCGAGGGTCCGTGCCGAGCAGCGCTCGTGCATCGCCTTCGCCGCCTCCACATCGCGGGTGTCGGCCCGGCGTACGGTGATGGCGTTGCCCTCGGGCAGTGTCAGCACGTCCTGGCTGCGCGGGATCCGCGGACCGAGCCGGGCGTCCAGCTCCACCAGCGCCCGCGCCCGCGCGAACTCCGTGGGCGTGAACGGCAGATACGGCCGCTCCAGGGTGATCACTCCGCCTTCCGGCGCCCGCAACCGCATGACGGTGTCCTCGAGCACCCCCTCGACCGGCACGGCCGCCGGTCCGCGTCCCCCGCCGACCGGAGTGGCGGGCAGCGAACGGATGGTGCACCGCCCGAGCAACTGCCTCAGCGCCAGAGGCAGTTCCGCCGCGTCCAGCGCGGTGCGGGCCGCCAGGCCCAGTACCCGGGTCGGCGCGTCCACCAGATCGTGCGCGTCCGCCCGTTCGATCCAGGTGCTCACGCCCCCGGCCAGCGAGACCGCCCGGTTGATCTCGGACGCCGCCAGCGCGCCGGGGGCCCGCAGCAGGAACTCGTCCACCGTGCCCTCGGGCAGCGGGTGCGTCTGCAGGCTCAGGATGTCGACCCGCCGCCCGGCCAGCGCCGTGCACAGCGCGGCCAGCGAGCCCGGCTCGTCCTTCACCGTCGTCCGCATCCGCCACAGCACGCTCGCCCCGGCCACGGCCCCGGGCGTCGCCGCGGGCTCCTCGGACTGCCCGGACCGCCGCGCCACGGCGGAAGTCCGGGCGCCGGTATCACCGGCCGGCGGTGCGTGCCCGTGGCGCCTTGCCCACCAGGTGTGGAACCCGGCGGTCGCGGCCAGCGCGATCGCCGAGATCACCAGCAGTGCCGGGCCGTCAGGTCCGTGCCCGACCAGGTTCGCCACCACGTCCGCCACCGCGACGGCCGTGAACAGGGCCGCGAGTTCGACGATGTCCCGCCGCCAGTGGTGCACCGGTCGTCCGTCCTTGGCCCGCGTCACATCACAGAGTTTTCGAGTCATGCATCCACTGTGAAGGAAGGGTGTTGCGTGATCACGAACGCTTTGTGACTGATGGGTAAAGTGCGCTTCTGCCCCTTTTTGTTGCAGTTTTTATGATTGTGGCATCAAGCGGCGACCCTTTCGGTTTCGTTCCTGGACAGCGCCCCGCACAGCCGGCGGGCTTCCGTCACCAAGCGGGACGAGCCGCGTCCGGCCGCGGCCCGGGCCAGATGCGGCATGGCACCGCGCGCACCGGACCGCTCGGCGCAGTCGGCCGCCACGGCCAGCAGGTCCCCGAGCCCCCGGGCGGACCCGGCCGACCCCGCCGGGCCGCCGGTCGCCAGGTCGGCGAGCAGAACGGGCAGGGCGTGGCGGAGGATCTGCCAGATCGTCGCGTTCGCCCCCGTGGCCGCCGCCGTGCGTGCCGACTCGGCCAGCCGCAACGGCTTCACCGCCCCGCGCCGCACCAACTGCCCGAGGTCCGCGCCCAGCCGGGCGGCATCGAGCTGTCCGTGCGCGGCGAGCACCAGCAGCGCGTCCACGGCGGCGAGCCGGTCCTCCGGATGCCGTGCACCCAGCCCGTACGCCAGGCACAGATGCACGCTCTCGCCCGCCTCGCCGCCGGACTCGGCGAGCAGGGGGAGGGAAGCGGCGGCGCCCCGGGTGCCGTTCACGGCCGCCTGGGCGAGGTCGTGCACCATCCGCACCGCCACCAGCTCGCGCCGCTCCGGGAGCGCGGCCAGCCAGTGCCGGCGTATGTCGTGGTCCCAGTGGGAGCAGTGCCGGCGCTCACCGAAGGCGGTCACCGGCCGGCCCAGCGGGCGGAACTCCGCGGGGAAGCCCTCCTGCAGTTCGGGGAGTTCCCCGCACTCCACCAGGATCCGTGACCCCGAGGTCCGCCGTCTGACCGGGGGCAGGACGGGACCCGCACCGGACAGCCAGTCGGCCAGCCGGTCGCCCTCGGCCGTACCGAGCGCCGCCGCCCGTTTCGCCGCCGCCGCGGCAGCCGTACGGTCCGCGCGCCGCACCCGCAGCAGCGCCTGCGCGAAGTCGGCCGCCGAGACCCGCGCACCCAGGCGCCGGTAGGTGTCGAGGCGCTCGACCAGGTCGTCCGGTTCCAGCAGGCCGGTGCTCCAGGTGGGCGTGGACAGCAGCAACGGCAGCGGGTCGGTGCGAAGCCGGTACGCCACCTCGTTCAGCCGGATGTAAAACACCCGGGCGAGGGCGCTGTGCCCGCAGCCGTCTCCGGCCGGACCGAGCCCTGTCGCCGCGTGCAGCGTGGAGGTGCTGACTCTGCCGCGCAGCGTGGCGAGAAGCAGTTCGATGCCGTCCTGCGGGGTGGAGAGGTTGTGCCGGGCGCTGCCGAAGTACGCCTCCGTGTGCGGCTGGTGCTCGGGCGGCGCGGTCTCCCACCAGCGGCGCGCGGTCACCGGGGCGAGCGCCTCCAGCAAGGCGTCCCGGTCCCGGTGGGCGTGGCGCACCAGGCCGTCCAGGGTCCGCTCGAACGCGGTCACGTCCCCGCCGGAGGCCAGTAGCGCCCCGACCTCCTCGGCGAGTTCGGCGGCCGAGGCGGGCGCCGCCGCGAGCCGCGAAGGCTCCGTGGCGGGCGGGAGCACCTCCTCGCGCACCGTCGGCACCGGAGCCGTCTCGGGGATGCCCAGGGCACGCATCGCCCGGGTACGCAGGGCGGGTGTCAACTGCTCCGCCGCCTGAGCGAGTTCGTCCCGCGCAGACGCGGAGTCGAGCCGCTTCGCATGGCGCTCGACCAGCTTCAGCGCCCGCTCCTGGATCTGGGTGTCCTCGTGCCCGAACACCTGTGCCGCGACGGGCAGCAGCTCCGCCGCGGCGGACGGGTCCCGGGCGAGCGCCTTGCCGAGCAGCACGAGCTGGGCCCGCACCAGCTTCTTCTCACTGCGGAACAGCACGCCTTCGGAGGCCTCGGCCAGCTGCCCCGGGGCCAGCTCCCCGGCCAGGGCGAGGGTGGCGAGCACCGACTGGGCGTGTGAGGCGACGGGGGAGACCGCGTCGCGGGCCAGCGCCGTCCAGTCGGCCGTCCGCTCGCGCTCCTCGTCCCGGGTGAGTTCGAGCCGGGCCAGCAGCGGGAGGAAGACCCGGTGATCGGTGGGGCCGCCGCCGCGCAGCAGCCGGGCGACACAGGCGTCCACCATGGCCTCGCGGTCCAGCGCCCCCGCCCGGGTGAGTTCGGCGAGGGCGCCCTGCCACGAACCCGGTCCGTCACCGAACAGCCACCAGATGCCGTGCAGGTCGGTGAGCTCGAACAGGGCGGCCACCAGCGGGACCAGGTCCGGCTCGCCGCGCAGCCGTTCCACGACGGTGCCGTGCCGCCAGGTGGCGGCGACGTGCCCGACCCAGCCGCGGACATAGGCGTCCGTCGCCGGGACCTCGCACCCCGAGCGGTGCACCAGCCCGCACATCAGCTCGTACGGCACGTTCGCCGTCACGGGCCGCTGCGCCAGCCGGTTCGCCACATCCGCCAGCCATCCGGTGTCCCGGCCCTCCAAAAGACGCAGCAGCACCTTGGGCGGCGCGGAGGACCAGCGCATGTCGGACGCGGCGATCCAGTTCGCGGCCGCCGCCGCCCCCGTGTGGCAGGCCGCCCCGGCCGCGTGCAGCGCCGGATGGGCGCGGCGGGCCAAGGCCTCCCAGGGAGCCGCCCGCAGTTCCTTGCGCAAGTCCTGCAACTCGGGGAGGCACGCGCGCCGTTCGGCGTCGGTCATCCCCTCGGCCAGGAACACCACCTCGGCCGTCCGTCCGGCCCGGACCGCTTCCACCAGCGCACTCATCGCGCAGCCCCCTCGTTTCCCGCCAGGTCCCGCCCCGCCACGGAGCCCCGGCGCACCATCCGCACCGCCAGCGCGTGTTTGCACGGTCCGCGCCCGCCCCGGTACTTCGCCCACCACAGACAGCTGCAGCTGAGCGCCCCCGCCTCCTCGCGCACCCGGTGCACATGCCCGTCCTCGGCGGTGACCGTCCCGAGCGGCCCGTCCAGGGCGACCGCGCCGGCGGCGACCAGCGCGCGGGCCGAGCGCAACCGCGGGTTGTGGCGATCGGCACGCCCGGCGTCGTACGGCAGCTCCCGGTGGAAGTAGGCCGCCTCCGCCGTGTCGTAGCCCACACGGCCCGAGGTCCCGAGCCGGACCAGCGCCGTCCGCACCCGCTCCGGCGTCAGGCCCGAGGCGGCGGCGAGGTCACCGACGTCGATGCGGGGCTCCCAGGCCAGCAGCACCTCGATCAGTTCCGCGTCCTCGGCGGCCTCGTCGGTGGCGAGCGCGTCCAGGACCCCGCCCTCGCCGGAGAACCCGCGCGAGGCGTCGGGCGACAGCGTCAGGGTGAGCCGCATGCCCGGCAGGACGGCCTCCCAGGCACCGGCCGTGGCGGAGATCGCGGCCGAGGCGGCGGTGACCGCCGGGCCGTACACCCGCAGGGCCGTCGCGTGCCGGAGCACCCGCTGGAGCGCGGCCAGCCGCTCCGGTCCCGGCAGGCACACCGCGCCCGGCACCGCCCGCGTCGTCGGCCGCAGCCCGCGCCCGGCCGGCACCACCCAGCGCGGTCCGCTCGCGCCGCCCCTCGGGCCGCCGCGCGGCAGGGACCGCAAAAATCGGACCGCCTCGGCCGCGGGCAGTTCGGCGCGCAGATCGAACCCCGCCGCCACGACCTGCGCCTCCGCGAAGCCCCGCAGCCACCGGTCGGGGAGGGGCACCTTCTTCTCCACCACCGGACCGTCCCGCGTGGTGACGGCCATCTCCTCCGGGCCGACCCGGAGATGCAGCGGATCGCCCGCGCCGATCCGGGTCAGGGCCTCGCGCAGCGGATTGTTGACGTCGACGTTCGTCGTGCCGTGTCCCACCTCACCGCCGTCGAGGCCGGGCCCGAGGACGTCCAGGCGCGCGTACACCCCGCCGCAGCCGGAGAACGACTCGAAACGCAGCCGGTCGCCGCTGCCCGTGACCACCGGGTCGAGCGAGGCGCGCAACTGCGGCTGGTAGTACCGCGTGGCCGCCACGTCGGCCACCGCGAGCAGCCCGGCGGCGGCCACCTGAGGCGAGGTCAGGAAGCCCGCGAAGAACCGCGGATGGTCCTCGACACCCGTGGGTGTCGCGCCCCGGGAGGTCTCCAGCCCGAGGCGGGGTCCACCCGCCGCGGACTCCAGCACGGAGGGTCGCCGATAGGCCACGGCCTGTAGAGATCGCGTCATGGGAAAACCGTAGAGGCGACCACTGACAATCGGCCTGACCAGCGAAAACGCCTACGGCGAGGGCGATTTGGGGCCTGGAGAGCGTGCCGCGCACCGGGGGATGACTCCGGTGCGCGGCGCGGGTGAAGAGCGTACGGGAGTTACTGGCCGACCCGGCCCGGCCGCAGGACCTGCGTGAACAGCACGGTGCCGTCCTGCTCGCGCAGCCGGACCGTCAGCTCCCCGCTGTCGCCGTCGATGTCGACCTCGCCGAAGAACTGGTAGCCCTGGGCCGGCGACACGTTCGACGCGGTCGGCGCCTTGACGAACACCCGGTCCGGGCCGAACGTGCCGTCGAGCGCGTTGGCCGGGAAGGCGCCGGCGTTGAGCGGACCGGAGACGAACTCCCAGAACGGTTCGAAGTCCTTGAACGCGGCCCGCGACGGGTCGTAGTGCTGGGCCGAGGTGTGGTGGACGTCGGCCGTCAGCCACAGCGTGCCCGTGATCCGCCGGTGCTTGACGAAGCGCAGCAGCTCGGCGATCTGCAGCTCGCGGCCGAGCGGCGCGCCGGGGTCGCCCTGGGCGACGGCCTCGATGTTCGCCCTGCCCTCGACCGGGTCGGGCACGACCAGGCCCAGCGGCATGTCCGCGGCGATGACCTTCCACACCGCACGCGACCGGGAGAGCTCGCGCTTGAGCCACTCCAGCTGCTCGCGGCCGAGGATGCCCTGCGGGTCGGTGGTCTGGTCGTCGGGCGAGTTGGCGTTGCGGTACGTGCGCATGTCGAGCACGAACACGTCCAGGAGCGGGCCGTGGTGGACGACGCGGTAGATCCGGCCGTCCGGGCGCCCGCTGATCGTGGATATCGGGAAGTACTCGGAGAAGGCCTGCCGGGAGCGGAGCGCCAGGTCGTCGAGTTGCGTACCGGCGGGGTAGGGGGTGCCGGTGCCGATGACCTCGCCCGGGTACCAGTTGTTGCGGACCTCGTGGTCGTCCCACTGGATGACGTTGGGCACCTGGGCGTTGAACCGGCGCAGCGCCGCGTCCAGCAGGTTGTAGCGGAAGTTGCCCCGGAAGTCGGCCAGCGAGACCGCGACGTGCGACTTCTCCTCGGTGGTGACGTTCCGGTACAGGCTGCCGTCCGGGAGCGTGGCGCTGGCCGGGATCGGGCCGTCGGCGTAGATGTTGTCGCCGCTGCACAGGAAGAAGTCCGGGTCCAGCTTCGCCATGGCGTCGAAGATCCGGTAGCCGCCGATCGACTCGTTGATGCCCCAGCCCTGTCCGGCCAGGTCGCCGGACCAGACGAAGCGCACGCCCTGGCGGCGCCGTGCGGGCGCCGTGCGGAAGGTGCCGGTCACGGGCGCGCCGGTGCGCCGCGGGTCGTCCGGGTCGGCGAGCAGCACGCGGTAGTGGATCTGCTCGCCGGACGGCAGCCCGCGCAGCCGTGTGGTGCCGGTGAAGTCGGTGTCCGCGCCGAGCAGCGGGCCGTGCCATCTGTGGGGGTTGCGGAAGGACTCGGTGGCCGACGTCTCGACGATCATGCGGGCCGGCCGGTCCGAGCGCACCCACACCAGACCGGAGTCGGAGGTCACGTCGCCCGCCTGCACGCCCCAGTCCGCCTCGGGCCGCCCGGACAGGGCGAACGCCGGCGCCGCGCCGGCGGCGGCGGGCAGGGTCAGGGCCGCCGACGCGGCGAGGGAACCGCGCAGCACGCTGCGGCGGCCGGGAAAGGATCGGTGGGACATGGAGGAGCCTCCAGGGACGGGATCCGGCCGGTGTGCAGTGCCAGAACTACTGGTGCGCCGCAGCGCGCACGCAAACCGCAAGTGAACAACTGGCCGCGAGTCGAGGGGAACCGGCGGGCGATTCCCGGGCGCCCGGTCGCCCCGGCCCTCAGGCGGCGAGCGCCTCCGCCATCAGCTTCACCCCGTCGCGGATCCGCGAGGGGGACAGATGCGCGTATCCCAGAACCAGCCGCACCCCGGGAGCGTCGGCACGCGCGTGCGTGTAGGCGTTCAGCGGGCGCACCGCGATGCCCGCCGCGTCCAGACGGCCGGCGAAGTGCTCCTCCGGTCCGTACCGTTCGGGCAGTTCGGCGATGGCGTGCAGGCCCGCGGCGATCCCGGAGACCCGGGCGTTCGGGAAGTGCTCCGCCAGCGCGCCGACCAGCACGTCGCGCCGTTCGCGGTAGGCGCGCTGGCAGCGGCGCAGCTGGCGGTCGTACTCGCCGCGCTCCAGGAACCGGGCGAACAGCGCCTGGTCCAGGGCTGGGTGGCCGAGGTCCATGGTGCGTTTGCGCTCCACGACCTCGCCGGCCAGCCACTGCGGCACGAGCAGCCAGCCCAGCCGCAGTCCCGGAGCGAGGGACTTGCTCACGGATCCCGCGTAGGCGACCCGGTCCGGGTCCAGCCCCTGCAGCGCGCCCACGGGAGCCCGGTCGTAGCGGAAGTCGCCGTCGTAGTCGTCCTCCAGGACGAGGCCGTCCACGGACCGGGCCCAGTCGAGCAGTTCGGCGCGGCGCCGGGCGGAGTACGCGATGCCGGTGGGGAACTGGTGGGCGGGCGTCGTCGTCACGGCCCGTACGCCCGAGGCGCGCAGCGGGCCGACGGCCAGGCCGTCGGTGTCCAGCGGCAGTGGCACCGTCGCCATGCCCGCCGAGGCGTACAGGGCGTCGTGCTGCGGGCTGCCCGGGTCCTCCACGCCCATCGTGCGCATCCCGCGCGCGTGCAGCGTGAAACCGAGCAGGGTGGTGGCCTGGGCGACACCGGAGACGACCACGATCCGCTCCGGGTCGGCGACCACGCCCCGGCGGCGGGCCAGCAGTTCGGCCAGGGCCGTGCGCAGACGCGGCAGCCCGCGCGGGTCGGGGTAGCCGAGCTCGTGGTGCGGCAGGTCGGCCAGGACGCCGCGCTGGGCGGCGGCCCAGGCGGCGCGCGGGAACAGCGACAGGTCCGGCGTCCCGGGGACGAAGTCGGCCCGCGCTCCCGGGGCACGGGGGGCCAGGTCACGCGCGCGGGGCGCGGCGGCCCGTACGGCCCCGCCCACCCAGGTCCCCGCGCCCCGGCCGCTGCGCAGATAGCCCTCGGCGGTCAACTGCTCGTACGCCTCGGTGACCAGCCCGCGCGACACGCCGAGGTCGGCCGCGAGGTCCCGGCTCGACGGCAGCCGGGTGCCCGCCGCCAGGCGCCCCGAGCGGATCGCCTCGCGCAGCGCCGCCTGCAGGGAACGGCCACGCGCGCGTGCCGGTGCCGAGGCGGCGGGGAGGAGCAGTTCCCACGCGGCGGAGCCGACGAGCCCGCCCGGATTGGTCCCCGATGACGTCATGGAACTGGACCTTAAACCGGACCGCGAAGCTTCCTAACGTCGCCGTCATGAACACCACCACCCGCGGCGCCCTCCTCGCCGCGCTCGCCTGCGTCCTCGTCGGCGGCTCCTTCACCGCCAACAGCGTCCTCGGCGACTATCCGTACGCGGGTGGCCAGTTCCTGCGGTACGCCCTGGCCTGTCTGCTGCTGCTCCCGCTCACCGGCCGGGGCGGACGCGCGCCGCTGCGCGGGCTCGCACCGCGCCAGTGGGCCCGTCTCGCCCTCCTCGCGGCGGTCGGCATGGTCGGCTTCAACCTCGCCGTCATCGCCGCCGAACGCAGCGCGGAACCGGCGGTTCCCGGCGTCTTCGTGGGGTGCGCGCCCGTGGTGGTGGCCGTCGTCGTGCCGCTCCTCGACGGCCGCCGTCCCCGGCCGGCCGTGCTGTACGGGGCGTCGCTCGTCGCCGTCGGCGCGTGCACCGTCCAGGGCTGGGGCCGCACCGACGGCGCCGGGATCGCGTTCTCGGCGTGCGCGCTGGCCGGTGAGGTGGGCTTCGCGGTCCTCGCCGTGCCCGTCCTGCGGCCGCTCGGGCCCCGCCTGCTGTCCGCCGCGGTGTGCGGCGTCGCCGCCGTCGAGGCCGCCGTGGCCGGGATCGTCCTCGACGGCGGCGGCTGGCTGCGGCGTCCCGACGCCACGCAGACCGCGGCGCTGCTGTGGCAGGCGGTGGTCGTGACGGTCGTCGGCTTCGTGTGCTGGTACATGGGCATGCAGCGCCTCGGCGCGGAGCGGGCCACGCTGTTCTCCGGGCTCATCCCGGTGGCCGCCGCCTGCACCGCGCCACTCGTCGGCACGGGCGCCTACGGCGCGGCCCAGGCCGCGGGCAGCGCCCTAGTGGGAGCCGGAGTCGCCCTGGGCTCCGGCGCGTTGTCCCGCCGTCCGCGCCGGTCAGCGGCTGCCGTCCAGGATGGCGCGCGCGACCAGCGCCGGGTCGTCGTTCATCGGGACGTGACCGCAGCCGGGCAGCCGCACCAGCCGCGCCTTGGGGATGATGCCCTTGGCCCGGACGCCCTGGCGGGGCACCAGCAGCCGGTCGCGGGAACCCCAGGCGAGGGTGACGGGGATGCCGGGTATGTCGTCGGTGAACCGGACCGCCGTACCGGCCCGGAGGGTGTCGTGGAACCCGGTGGCGTTCGCCAGCGCGAGCGTCTCGGCGACCACGGCCTCGGGTGAACGGCGGGTGGGGCGGGCGTAGATCGTGCTCGTCAGGGCCACCCGGCCGACCGCCGTGCGCGACGCCCGTTCGACCAGCGGCAGCGGCAGCCGCCGGGAGATCCGGCGCATCACCGACAGGACACCGAAGGCGTAGACCCGCTCGGCCTCGGACCAGAACCCGGCGGGGGACAGGGCGGTGACGGACCGTACGAGCTTCTCGCGGCCGAGTTCCAGGGCGATCAGTCCGCCGAGCGAGTTGCCCGCGACATGCGGACGCTCCAGTTCCATCGCCTCGCAGAACGCGCGGAACACGGCGGTCGTCGTGGACAGGTCGTACGTGAGGCCCTCCGGCAGACCGGGGGAGGCGCCGAAACCGGGCAGATCCACGGCGATCACGTCCCGCTCGGTCGCGAGGACGTCCACCACCGGGTCCCAGGCCTGCCGGTGGTGGCCTATGCCGTGCAGCAGGAGCAGCGGTGCGCCGCTGCCCACGCGCGCGTAGGAGACGGTCACGGTCCGCGGGCCCTGCGGTGAGGGGACCGGGAAGGAGACGGTGGCGGACATGGTGCTGCTCCTCGTCTGGACTCGCTGACGGACGACGTGGGTAGACAGCCTGTCAGCAATTGCTACCGACCGGTAGCCCCCGGTGGCTCCCGTCCGGCCCCGTCTGGTCCCGCCGCTCGTCTCCGGCCCGCCGGCCGCCGACCCGCTTCCGACAACGCCGTGTGAACGCTCCGCGACGGACACCTCTGCGTTGCCCATGGGATCGAGGATTGGTCTTGACCAAGGGTAGGGGCCGCCTTATGGTCGCAGATAAGTGCAACAACCTTTAATAAACAAGGGCGCTAAAAAACCGCGGACCACGGCGATTGCGGAGGACAGGGTGGGGACCACGCAGCTGGAATCGGTGCCGGAACCGAAGTACTGGCATCTCAAGACCGTGCTCAGTGAGGCACTGGACTCCGAGTTCGCCGTCGGCGAGATCCTGCCGAACGAGCGCGACCTCGCCGCCCGCTTCGGCGTCGCCCGCGCCACTCTCCGCCAGGCCCTCGAACAGCTCGAGCTGGAAGGCCGGCTCCAGCGCCGGCGCGGTGTCGGTACGACCGTGGCGCCCCCGCGCGTGGGCGTGGCCGTCGGCACCGAGGAGCACGCCTGGCCGGGTGCCACCGGCGACGCCTGGCAGCCCGCCGACTGCGCGCAGGCCGTGCCCCCGGCCGCCGTCGCCGCCGCCCTGGAGCTCGGCCCGGACGACTCCGTGCACATCGTGCGCCGCTCCCGTGTGTCGCACGGCCAGCCGGTCGCCGCCGAGCTGCTCTACATCCCGGCGTCCTCGGTCCCCGAGCTGTCCGGGATCGACGCCCCCTCCGGACCCGCACGCGCGCGTGCCGTGCTGCGCGAGCTGCACCACCTGGAGCTGGAGGGCCAGGACCGCGCCGTGGAACTCGGCTCCGCCCGTGCGGACGACGCCAAGGAACTCGACCGGCTCCCCGGGGCGCCCGTCCTCGTCGTCACCACCCGCTTCTTCGCCGGGGGCCGCACGGCCGCGCTCTCCGTGGCCACCTACCGCGCGGACACCTGCCGTCTGACCTTCGGTGACTCCGGCGGCGTCGAGATACACCACGGACCCGAGCGCCAGGCCTCCTGACCCGCCCGGGGCCGGACACCGGCCCCGCCCGTAGCCGCACCCCGTCGCGCCCCGGAACCCCTCCGGGGCGCGACGTGCGGGGCCCCGTCAGCGCCGCGCCGTCACCGTGCCCTCCACCGCGAACAGCTGCTCCTCGACGTGGTCCAGCGCGAGCCGCAGGGCGCCCGTGGCCACCGCCGCCTCTCCGAGGAGGGACAGGGCCACGCCGGGGGGCCGCAGACAGTAGCGCGCGAGTTCGCGGCGCAGTGGTTCGAGGACGCCGTCCAGCCCGGCCGCCCAGCCGCCGATCACCACCAGCTCCGGATCGAGCGCGAGGACGAGCGCCGCCACGTCGTGCACCAGCCGCTGGATGAACCGGTCGACGGCGGCCCGGGCCCGCTCGTCGCCCTCGCGGGCCAGGGCGAACACCTTGGCGACCGCCTGCTCGTCCAGCGGGTGCAGCGGCTCGTGCGTGGTGGACAGCAGGGTCTCGGGCGTCGCCTCCCGGCCCAGCAGATGCAGTGCGCCGATCTCACCGGCGGCCCCGCCGTACCCCCGGTGCAGCCGCCCGCCGATCAGCGAACCGGCGCCCGGGCTCAGCCCGGCCAGTACGAACACGACGTCGTCGGACTCGGTGGCTGACCCCTTCCAGTGCTCGGCGACCGCCGCGGCGTTGGCGTCGTTCTCCACCAGGACCGGGCACTTGAAGGAGCGGCTGAGCCGTTCCCCGAGGCGCAGACCGGTCCACTGGGGCAGCGCGGTGCCCAGCCGTACCGTGCCGTCCGCCTCCACGATCCCCGGCGTGCCGACCCCCACCGCCCGCAGCGAGCCGCGCGCGACCCCGGCCCGCCGCAGCAGTTCGGCCACCGCGCCGCGCAGCCGTTCCAGACGCTCGTCCGCGTCCGCCCTCTCGTCGACGCCCTTGGCCTGGGCGCCCAGGATCCGCCCGTCCAGGTCGGACAGGAGCGCGGCGACGCGGTGCGCGCCGATCTCCAGGCCCAGCAGGTGTCCTGCCTCGGCCCGGAACCGGAACCGCCGCGCGGGCCGCCCCTGCCGCCGGGCGGCACCCTCCTCGGCCGCCTTCTCGACGACGAGGCCGGCCTCGATCAGCCCCTCGACGACGCCCTCGACGGTCGGCCGGGACAGCCCCGTCACCCGGGTGACCTCCGTGAGCGTCGCGCAGTCCGTGGCACGCAGCGCGTGCAGCACCACCGCGGAGTTGATCCTTCGCAGCAGCGAGGGATCCCCGCCGGTCAGCCGCCCCACCGTCCGTCCTCCCAGCTCGTGCGCCGTGTGGGGCGGATGGTACTCGGCACGCCGGACCCCGGCGAGTGCCGGGCACCCACGATCCGGCGGATCCACCGGATCAGCCGGGGGCCACGAACCCCGACTCGTAGGCGGCGATCACCGCCTGGGTACGGTCCCGCGCGCCGAGCTTCGCCAGGACGGCGCTGACGTGCGACTTGACGGTCTCCGTCCCGACCACCAGCAGTCCGGCGATCTCCGCGTTCGACAGCCCACGGGTCATCAGCCGCAGCACCTCCGCCTCCCGTTCGGTCAGCCGGGCCCGCTCCAGCGCGGCCCGCGCCGCACGGTCGCCGCCGTCGCCGTCCCCGCCGTACCGCGCGGCGAGCTGCCGCACGGAGGCGGGGAACAGCAGCGACTCGCCCTCCGCGACCAGCCGTACGGCGTGCACGATCTCGGCGGGACGGGCCCGCTTCAGCAGGAAGCCGGCGGCGCCCGCGCGCAGCGCCTCGTACACGTACTCGTCGTTCTCGAAAGTGGTCACCACGAGGATCTTCGGCGGCCCGTCGACGCTGCGCAGCACCGCGCGCGTGGCCTCGATGCCGTCCAGCAGAGGCATCCGTACGTCCATGGCGACCACGTCCGGCCGCAGCTGCCGGACCAGCGGGATCACCGCGGCCCCGTCCGCCGCCTCGCCGACGACCTCGATATCGGGCTGGGCCTCCAGCACGGCCCGCAGACCCGCGCGGACCAGGGGTTCGTCGTCGACGAGGAGAACGGTGACCGGCATCCGGCCAGCGTAGATCAGCGCACCGGCAGCTCTGCGTGCACCTGCCAGTCCCCCTGGTCCGGCCCGGTGCGCGCGCGGCCCCCGAGCAGGGCCGCGCGCTCGCGTATCCCGCGCAGACCGCTGCCCCGGCCGGGACCGGGCACCTCGGCGGTGAGCGGATTGCGGACCTCCAGCCCCAGCGTGCCGTCGGCGACCCGCACACGGACCTGGACGGGAACGCCTCCCGCGTGCCGGAGCACGTTGGTCAGCGCCTCCTGGAGGATGCGGTAGCCCTCGCGGGACACCGGACCCGGCACGGTCTCCAGAGGGCCGGTGACCTCCGCGTCGACCTCCGCACCGGCGGCACGCGCCGACTCCAGGAGCCGGTCGGCGTCGGCCAGCGTGGGCCTGCCGCTCACCGGCCGCCGCGTTTCGCGCAGGACGCCGAGCACCCGCTCCAGGTCCTCCAGCGCGGCCCGCCCGGTCTCCTCGATGGCGCCCAGCGCCCGGTCGGTGAACTCCGCGTCGCCCGCCGCCCGCGCCGCGCCCGCCTGCACCACCGCCACGGTCAGCGCGTGCCCGATGGAGTCGTGCAGCTCCCGGGCGATGCGGGTGCGCTCCAGGAGCTGTTCGGCGCGCTCCTCCAGGGCGGCGAGGCGCTCGGCCGCGGACGGACCGAGGAGGCGGCGCGCGACGGCGGTGACCAGCTCGCCGAGGCCCACGACGGCCGCGCCCAGCACGGCGAGCGGGACCGGGATCAGCAACGCGTACGCCGCATGGGGCTGCGAGACGTACACAAAGGCAAGGTCCGCGGGATGCCCGAGCGCGAGGCGGACGAGTTCGTAGGTGCACGCGGTGGACCAGACGCAGGCGAACACGGCCGCCACGCTCAGCGCCATGCGCACCTCTAGCCACAGCACGGTGCGCAGCCGGTCCCGCCACGTCGCCGACGGGTTCAGGGAGATCTCCGAATCCTGCTCACCGGGCGCCAGCAGCAACTGCGCCTGCACCCCTTCACCCCGCCGCACCGCCGGGATGAGCCCGACCGGGATCAGCACGAGCGCCGGAACCCACGGTGTCGAAGGGTCGATGAACAGCCACAGGCTCACCACGAGCATCGGCACCCACAGATGCAGCAGGCGTGTGTACGTCGTCCCCCGCAGCAGCGGGCGCAGGAAGCGGGCCATGCGGACATCGTCGCAGGCGGCACCGACACCGCTCCTCCCCCGAGCGGGGGAGACACTCCCCGCCGGCGGGGGAGGACGCCAACCCCCTTGAAGACCGACGGTATTGCCATGACCAGCATCGACGTACGAGACCTCACCAAGGAGTACGGCACCCGGCGGGCCGTGGACCACCTCACCTTCAGCGTCCGGTCGGGCCGCGTCACCGGCTTCCTCGGCCCCAACGGCGCCGGGAAGTCCACCACCCTGCGGCTCGTCCTCGGCCTGGACCGGCCGACCTTTGGCAGCGCCACGATCGGCGGGCGGGCCTACGCCACACTCCACGAACCCCTGCGCCACGTGGGCGCGTTGCTCGACGCCCAGGCGGCGCACGGCTCCCGCACCGGGCGCGACCACCTACGCGCCCTCGCGGCGAGCAACCGCATCTCCCCGCGCCGGGTCGACGAGGTCCTTGAGGAGTCCGGCCTCGCGCCGGCGGCCCGGCGCCGGGTGCGGACGTACTCCCTGGGCATGCGCCAGCGGCTCGGCATCGCCGCCGCGCTCCTCGGCGACCCCGGGACGGTGCTGCTCGACGAGCCCTCCAACGGGCTCGACCCCGAAGGCATCATCTGGATCCGTGAGTTGCTGCGCCGGCTGGCGGCGGAAGGGCGCACGGTCCTGGTCTCCAGCCATCTCATGAACGAGACCGCCTCCTTCGCCGACCACCTCGTCGTCCTCGGGCGCGGGCGCCTGCTGGCCGACACCCCGGTCCGGGACTTCATTCACGCGCGCGTGCGGCCTCGCGTACGCGTCCGTACGACGGACGGAGCGGCACTCGGGGGTCTGCTCGACCGCCACGGGTACGACGCCTCCCGCACCGAGGACGGGGCGTGGAACGTGCGGCACGCGCGCGTGGAGGACATCGGCCGTCTGGTGTCCGAAGCGGGCGTTCCCGTCCTCGAACTCACCCAGGAGGAGGCCACCTTGGAAGAGGCCTACCTCGATCTGACCTCCGCCGAAGCCGAGTTCACCGCACAGCGCCAGGAGGCCTGACCATGTCCTTCGCACCCGCACTCCACGCCGAGTGGATCAAGATCCGTACGCTGCGGTCGCTCGTCTGCAGCCTGTGCGCGGTCCTGCTCGCCACCGCCGCCTTCTCCGCGCTGGCCTCGGCCGGCGACGGTGAGTCCGACCAGCTCTTCTCGGTGTTCTTCGGCGTGAGCTTCGGTCAGATCGCCGCGATCGCCTTCGGCACGACGGCCGTCTCGTCCGAGTTCCAGGGCGGTGGGCTGCGGCTGGCCCTCGCCGCGGTACCCGACCGCCGGCGGTGGTTCGCGGCCAAGGTGACGGCGATCGGCGTCCCCGTGCTGGCCGTGGGACTGCTCACCGGACTGGTGTCCCTGGTGGTGGGCAGGGCCGCACTCGGGGCGGGGGAGTCCCGGCCGACCTGGGCCGAGGGCCTGCGCGGCGCCGTGGCCTGCGGTGCCTACCTCACGCTGATGGCCCTGTTCGCGGCGGGACTGACGGCCGTGCTGCGCAGCGGAGTCGCCACCCTGAGCACCCTGATCCCGTTCCTCCTGATCGTGTCCTTCGTGATCGGCGACGTGGCCGGCGGCGTCGCCGACTTCCTGCCCGACCGGGCGGGCCAGGTCGCGCTCCACAGCGCCTGGGACGGCATCCTGGGCCCGTGGTCCGGGCTCGCGGTGACCGCGCTGTGGACGGCGGCGGCGCTCCTCGGCGGGGCGTGGAGCGTGACCCGGCGGGACGCCTGACCCCCCGCCAATTGTCAGTGGCGCCCGCTTTACTGGTGCACATGGACATCGCGCGGTACCTCGCCCTCGTCGACCTGCTGTGCGCCCGGGAGTTCCCCGCGGCGTACGGCAGGACGGAGCACGGCGAGAGCGGGCCCGGGTACCACATAGCCGCATTACAGACCAGCGGCGACTTCTGGGAGGACGACGGCACGGAGCGGGAGGAGACCGAGACACAGTACGAGCTCGACCGGGACGGCCTGGCGGAGCGCCTGACGGCACGGTGGGGGCCGCCGTACGCGTTCAGCCTGTTCAGCATCGCCCCGCGGAGCATGGAGGGCGAGGACGTCGAGGAGCCGTGGGCGACCCTGGGGTCGCACGTCCCCGACGTGCTGCTGTGGAAGTCGCCCGAGTCGGGCCGGTGGGTCGCCCTCGGCGTCTCCCAGTGGGACAGGGAACTGCCGTACCAGCTCCTCGCGGTGGTCACGGACACCGACCCCCCATGACCTGAGCGTCAGGCCTGCGCCGCCTCCCGCAGCCGCGCGAACTCCTGCGCCATCGTCGCCGCCGTCCAGTGGGCGTTCAGGCCGCTGGGGTTGGGCAGCACCCACACCCGCGCGTCCCCGATCGTCCGCTCCTGCGGACCGACCCGGGCGGTGCGGTCGCCGAACGCGGCCCGGTAGGCGGTCACCCCGACCACGGCCAGCCACCTCGGCCGCAGCCGCGTCACCTTGGCCGCCAGCAGCCGCCCGCCCTCGACGTACTCCGCGCCGGTCAGCTCGTCGGCCCGCGCCGTGGCCCGCGCCACGACGTTCGTGATGCCCAGCCCGTAGGACAGCAACTCGCCCTGCTCCGAGGGCTTCAGGAGCCTGGGCGTGAACCCCGACAGATGCAGCACCGGCCAGAAGCGGTTGCCCGGCCGGGCGAAGTGATGGCCGGTGGCCGCCGTCATCAGCCCGGGATTGATACCGCAGAACAGGACGTGGAGACCGTCCGCGACCACGTCCGGTACGAGACGGTCGCGGGCGGCCTCCAGTTCCGCCGGGGTGAAACGGGTCAGAGGATCGCCCCCGGCGTGTAACCCGCGGCCTCCGGGTGCCGCTTGACGAGCTCCTCGATCCGGCCGACGACCACGCCGACCTGGTCGGCCGCCGCGCCGGTGAAGGACAGCTTGTCCGCCATCAGCCGCTCCAGCTGCGCCCGGTCGAGCGGGAGGCGCTCGTCGGCGGCGAGCTTGTCCAGCAGGTCGTTGCGCTCGGCGCCCTGCTCGCGCATCGCCAGCGCCGTCGCCACCGCGTTCTCCTTGATCGCCTCGTGGCCGACCTCCCGGCCGACGCCCGCACGCACCGCACCCATCAGCACCTTGGTCGTGGCGAGGAACGGCAGGTAGCGGTCCAGCTCACGGGCGATCACCGCGGGGAACGCGCCGAACTCGTCGAGGACCGTCAGGAAGGTCTCCAGCAGGCCGTCCAGCGCGAAGAACGCGTCCGGCAGCGCGACCCGGCGCACCACCGAGCAGGACACGTCGCCCTCGTTCCACTGGTCGCCCGCCAGCTCGCCGGTCATCGACGCGTAGCCGCGCAGGATGACCATCAGGCCGTTGACGCGCTCGCAGGAGCGGGTGTTCATCTTGTGCGGCATGGCGGAGGAGCCGACCTGGCCGGGCTTGAAGCCCTCGGTCACCAGCTCGTGCCCGGCCATCAGCCGGATCGTCTTCGCCAGCGAGGACGGCGCGGCGGCCAGCTGCACCAGCGCGGTCACGACCTCGTAGTCCAGCGAGCGCGGGTAGACCTGGCCGACCGAGGTGAAGGCCTGTGCGAAGCCCAGGTGACCGGCGATCCGCCGCTCCAGCTCGGCGAGCTTGCCGGCGTCCCCGCCCAGCAGGTCCAGCATGTCCTGCGCGGTGCCCACCGGGCCCTTGATGCCGCGCAGCGGGTAACGGCCGAGCAGCTCCTCGACCCGGCCGTACGCCACGAGCAGCTCGTCGGCCGCGGTCGCGAAGCGCTTGCCGAGGGTGGTGGCCTGCGCGGCCACGTTGTGGGAGCGGCCGGCCATGACCAGCTCGCCGTACTCGGCGGCCAGCTTGGCCAGCCGGGCCAGGACGGCCACCGTGCGGTCGCGCACCAGCTCCAGCGAGAGCCGGATCTGCAGCTGCTCGACGTTCTCCGTCAGGTCGCGCGAGGTCATGCCCTTGTGCACGTGCTCGTGCCCGGCGAGGTCGTTGAACTCCTCGATCCGCGCCTTCACGTCGTGCCGCGTGACCTTCTCGCGCTCGGCGATCGAGGCGAGGTCGACCTGGTCGAGGACGCGCTCGTAGTCGGCGATCGCCGCGTCGGGCACCTCGATCCCGAGGTCCTTCTGGGCCCGCAGCACGGCGAGCCAGAGCTGCCGCTCCAGCTTCACCTTCTGCTCGGGCGACCAGAGCGTGGCGAGCTCGGTGGAGGCGTAGCGTCCGGCGAGGACGTTCGGGATGCGGGGCTTGGCGGGCGCTGAAGTCACGTGTCGGGAGTTTACCCGGCGCCCGAGCGCCCCCGGGGCGTGCGCCCACCCCTTGGTCCAGAGGCGGGCGCCGGCCCGTGGGTGGTCAGCCGACCTTCTGCCGCTCGCGGAACTCGTGGACGTTGGCGGCGGTGAGGGTGCCGTCGTTCTGCTCGTAGTGGGAGAGGGCGAGACCGAGGCCGAAGAAGGTGGGTGCCCACTCGCCGACGAAGAGGCCCCAGCGGTCGGCTCGGGCCAGGCCGGTTCCCGGTTCCATCTTCAGGCTGCCGGCCCAGGCGGCGATGCTCAGGCCGATGGAGGCCATGCCGGCGAGGTAGGCGTGTTCGCTGCGGACGCCCATTTCGTGCATCTGCTTGATGATCATTCGATGGGTCTCCGTTCTGTGGGGGGTCAGCTTTCGGAGTCCCCCCGACCGGACGACCTTATTCATATGTATTCACATGTTTTGTGGCGCTATGTCCGATTGTCGGCGGTGCTACGCCGTCGGGTCCTCGTAAGGCAGCAGCTCCGGCCGCTTCGGCGGGAGGCCGTCGCCGGAGGAGCGGCCGGTCAGGCGGCGGCCTATCCAGGGCAGCAGATACTGCCGGGCGAACCGTACGTCCGCGACCCGCCGGTCGACCCACCCCGGCGGCAGGCTCGCCGCCATCGGGGTCCGCCACTCCGGGTCCTCCGCCTCATGGCCGAGCGCCTGCCAGACCGCCTCCGCGACCCTGCGGTGACCCTCGGCGGTCAGGTGCAGCCGGTCCACGTCCCACAGCCGGGGGTCGGCCAGCGAGGGCGCCCCGTACAGGTCGACCACCAGCGCGCCGTGCCGAGCGGCGAGCTCGTCGACACAGGCGAACAGCTCCTCCATGCGCGGCCGGAACCGTTCCAGGACCGGGCCCTGCCGACCGGGGCTGCGCATCAGCACCAGCTGCTTGCACGACGGTGCCAGCCGTTCCACGGCCTCGGTGAGCAGATCCCGTACCCGCACCATGTCGCACTTGGGCCGCAGTGTGTCGTTGAGCCCGCCGACCAGCGTGATGACGTCGGACTGCATCGCGGCCGCCACCGGTACCTGCTCCGCGACGATCTGGCCGATCAGCTTGCCGCGCACCGCGAGGTTGGCGTACCGGAAACCGGGGGTGCGGGCGGCCATCCGCGCGGCGAGGACGTCGGCCCAGCCCCGGTAGGAGCCGTCGGGCAGCAGGTCCGACATGCCCTCGGTGAAGGAGTCTCCGACGGCGACGAGGCTGGTGTGGGCGGGAGGGGGCGTGGGATTCATGTGCATGGCGACAGAGATGGTATCCCGGCTCCATACCCACTGGTCGGTCGCCCTCGGCCCCGCCGTCGGCCGGAGTCCTCACGCGCGCTGGCCGAAGAGCTCCCGCAGGACGTCCTCCATCGTCACCAGCCCGGCGAGCCGGCCATCGGCGTCGAGGACGGCGGCCAGGTGCGTACGGCTGCGCCGCATCGCGGTGAGCACGTCGTCGAGCGGGGTGTCCGCGCGCACCCGGGGGATGAGCCGCATGTCCTGCGGCCGGAAGGGCGTGTCACTCGGTGAGGCGTCCAGCGCGTCCTTGATGTGGAGGTAGCCGACGATCCGGCGGCTCTCGTCCACCACCGGGAAGCGCGAGAAGCCGGACTGGGCCGAGAGCCGCTCCAGCTGCTCGGGGGTGACGCCTACACGCGCGTACACCACGCGCTCCAGCGGGACCACGACGTCCCGCACGGGTCGGCTGCCCAGTTCCAGCGCGTCGTGCAGCCGCTCCTGCGCGCGGTCGTCGATCAGGCCGGCCTCGCCGGCGTCCTTGACTATCTCGGCCAGTTCGGCGTCCGAGAAGGTCGCCGCGACCTCGTCCCGGGCCTCGACCCTGAGCAGTTTCAGCAGCGCGTTCGCGAAGGCGTTCACCGTGAAGATCACCGGGCGCAGCCCCTTGGACAGCGCGACCAGGGGCGGGCCGAGCAGCAGCGCGCTGTGCACCGGTTCGGCGAGGGAGATGTTCTTCGGCACCATCTCACCGAGCAGCATGTGCAGATATGTGGCCAGGGCCAGCGCGATCACGAAGGAGATGGCGTGACCCGCGCTCGTGGACACGCCCACCGCGTGGAACACCGGCTCCAGCAGGTGCGCGATCGCCGGTTCGGCGACCACACCGAGGACCAGGGTGCACAGCGTGATGCCGAGCTGCGCCGCGGCCAGCAGCGCGGACACGTGCTCCAGACCCCACAGCACGCTCTTCGCGCGCCGGTCGCCCGCGTCCGCGTGCGGCTCGATCTGGCTGCGGCGCACGGAGATGAGCGCGAACTCGGAGCCCACGAAGAAGGCGTTGACGACGAGCGTCGCCAGGCCGATCAGCAACTGAACGGCGGTCACCGCGTCCCCTCCCTCTGTTCCCTGTGATCGTCCAGGTGTTCATCGTCGAGCGGCGCGTGCAGCAGCACCCGGGCGGCCCGGTGCCCCGAGGCGTCCACCACGTCGAGGCGCCATCCGGCGACCTCGGCGCTGTCCCCCTGCTCGGGTATCCGCCCCAGCCGCGTCGCCACGAGCCCGGCCAGCGTCTCGTACGGCCCCTCCGGCGGCCTCAGGCCCAGGCGCGCGAGCTGGTCGATGCGGGCCGAACCGTCCGCCGAGTACAGGGCGCGGCCCTCCTCGTCGGCCCCGGCCGGGGCGAGGTCGGGCGTCTCGTGCGGGTCGTGCTCGTCCCGCACCTCGCCGACGACCTCCTCGACGATGTCCTCCAGGGTGACCACGCCGGCCGTACCCCCGTACTCGTCGATGACGACGGCCATCGTGCGCTTGCCGGAGAGCCGGTCGAGGAGCCGGTCGACGGTGAGCGACTCGGGGACCAGCAGCGGCTCGCGCATCGTCTGCGCGACCGAGCGGTGAGGCCGCTGCTCGGCGGGCACCGCCAGGACGTCCTTGATGTGGGCGGTCCCGACGACCGAGTCGAGGCTGTCGCGGTAGACCGGGAAGCGGGACAGTCCGGTCGCCCGGGTCGCGTTCGCCACGTCCGCGCAGGTGGCCTGGACGTCGAGTGCGATGACCTGGACGCGGGGTGTCATCACGTTCTCCGCGGTGAGGTCGGCGAGGTTCAGGGTGCGGACGAACAGCTCGGCGGTGTCCGCTTCCAGGGCGCCCGCCCTGGCGGAGTGCCTTGCCAGCGCCGCCAGCTCCTGCGGTCCGCGCGCGGAGGCCAGCTCCTCGGCGGGCTCCACGCCCAGGCGCCGTACGACGCGGTTCGCCGTGTTGTTGAGGTGGGTGATGAAGGGACGGAACGCGGCGCTGAACCAGCGCTGCGCGTTGCCGACCCGTTTCGCCATGGCCAGCGGCGAGGAGATCGCCCAGTTCTTGGGCACCAGCTCACCGACCACCATCAGGAACACCGTGGACAGGGCCGTGCCGAGCACCAGCGCGACCGAGCCGGCGGCGGACCGCGAGATGCCCAGTGCCTGGAGCGGACCGGCGAGCAGCTTGGCGACGGACGGCTCGGCGAGCATGCCGACCACCAGGTTGGTGACCGTGATGCCGAGTTGCGCCCCCGAGAGCTGGAACGTCAGATTCCGTACGGCTTTCAGGGCGCCCGCGGCACCGCGCTCACCGCGCTGGGCGGCCCGCTCCAGCTCGCCCCGCTCGACCGTGGTCAGCGAGAACTCGGCGGCGACGAAGGCGCCACAGGCGAGCGAGAGCAGGACCGCCACCAGCAGGAGGAGCACTTCGGTCATCGGGTCACCTCCTTCCCATGGTCGGACAGGGCAGGAAGCGGCGCGCGATGTCGCCGACCGGGAGGCTCGCCCATGGGCGGACGCTCACAACCTTTCATGGAGGACCGAGTGATCCTCCAATGGTAAAGGATGGGCAAAGAAGTCCGGTGGGGTGAGATCAGCCGGCGGTGAGCGGCTTCACCCAGCGCCGCCAGCGCTCCTGCGGCGCGTACCCGGCCGCCCGCCAGGCGTGCTGCGCGGTCTCGTTGCGCACCAGCACCATCGCGTCCCCGCGCCGCCCGCCCAGCCGCACGAACCGCTCCTCGGCGGCGGCCAGCAGCGCCGAGCCGACGCCCTGCCGCCGCCGCTCGGGGTGCACCGCCAGCCGGTACAGATGGCAGCGCCAGCCGTCGAATCCGGCGATCACCGTGCCGACGAGGTCCCCGTCCTCCTCGGCCAGGATCAGCGCGTCGGGGTCACGGGTCACCAGCCGTTCGACGCCGTCCCGGTCGTCGCTGATGCTGGTGCCCTCGGCGGCCGTACTCCAGAAGGCCAGCACGGGGTCGAGGTCGTCGGGTACGGCGGGGCGGATACGCAGGTCAGTCATTTGATCACCACATCACGCGACTCGACGCGGTCCCGGGAATTCCAGCATGCGGACGGCCGCTCACTCGCCGCGCAACTCCTCGATCACCGGCGCGAAGGCCTCCATGTACGGCTCCAGGACGGTCAGGTACGAGAACCCGTACCGCTCCCGCTGCGCCCTGATCCGCGCGACGATCCCGTCCAGGGTGCCGACCAGCACGATGGGCAGCGCCAGCGCCTGGTCCGCGGTCAGCTGCGGCTGGTTGTCCAGCAGCGGCTTGACCGCCGCCTCGGGGTCGTCGGTGACGGCCACGAGCTGCACCAGCAGGTTCAGCTCGGCGGGCTCCGCGCGGTCCGCCGCGAGCCGCCGGTAGCGGGCCACCCTTTCGTCGAGCTCCTCGGGCGTGATCGGCGCTATCTTGCCCTCCGTACTCCCGGCGACCGGCCGGGCGGCCGTGAACGCGGCGATGTCGGCCCGCTCGGCGGTCAGCCGCAGCATCCGGTCGCCGTTGGCCCCGATCAGCAGCGGCACCCGGGACTGTGCGGGCCGGGGCTGGTGCTCCGGCGAACCGAGCAGCCGCTCCAGCTCCGCCACCGTGTGCGCGAGATGGTCCACCCGCTCGCCGGGCGAACCGTAGGGCAGCCCGGCCGTGTCGTGCTCCGCCTGTACGTATCCGGTGCCCAGCCCCAGTTCGAGACGGCCGCCGGTGAGCGCGTCCGTGGTCGCCACCTCGCGGGCCAGCAGCGCCGGGTTCCAGAAGCCGGCGTTGAGCACGAACGTGCCCAGCCGCGGACGTTCGGTGGCCTCGGCGGCGGCGACCAGCGCCGGGAAGGGCGCGACCATGCCGAGGTGATCGGGGACGAGGATCACGTCGTACCCGAGCTCCTCGGCACGGCGGCACTTGGCGCGCCACTCCCCGGCGGGAGCGGGAGTGAGCAGGTTGACTCCGAAACGGAACGGGCGCGGCATGAACTCTCCTCGTTGACGGGCGACTTGAGCCTCGCCGCGATTCCATCACTCGTGCGCGATGGCCGCCAGCACATTCATGCGAGATGCACGCAGCGCCGGCAGCAGGGCCGCCACCACGCCCACCACCGCCGAGCCGATCACCACCGCGACGATCGTGCCCCAGGGAATCGCCAGCGCGGTCATGCCCTGCAGGGCCAGCACCTGCTGCGTGCACACGCCCCACACCAGGCCC
This sequence comes from Streptomyces sp. NPDC039424, assembly GCF_055639495.1. Taxonomy (NCBI): domain Bacteria; kingdom Bacillati; phylum Actinomycetota; class Actinomycetes; order Kitasatosporales; family Streptomycetaceae; genus Streptomyces; species Streptomyces sp. NPDC039424. The sequence continues at coordinate 190,428 of NZ_JBVKAI010000009.1, read as the reverse complement.
AGGGCGAGCCCCAGGACCGCGCCGAACACCGCGATCACCACCGACTCCAGCCGGATCATCCGGCGCAACTGGCGCCGGGCCAGCCCGATCGCGCGCAGCAGACCGATCTCCCGGGTGCGCTCCACCACCGACAGGGCGAGCGTGTTGACCACGCCCAGCACCGCGATGACGATCGCCAGCCCGAGCAGCGCGTACACGAGGTAGAGCAGCACCGCGATCTGGTCGTGGACCAGCTTCTTGTAGTCGGCCTGGTCGCGGACCTGCACCTGCGGATACGGCTTCAGCGTCCGCTCCAGACGCGAGCGCAGCTGATCGCCGCTCGTGCCGGGGGCCTTGTTCACGTACAGCGCCGCGTCCTGGCCGTCGGGCACGTACTTCTCCGCCGTGGCGATGCCGAAGAACAGCCCGCCCTGCATACCGAATCCCGAGTTGCCCTGGTCGGTGAGGGCGCCCACGGTCATCTCGGTGGTCCGGCCGCCCGGGAACTCCACCGGGAGCGAGCTGCCCAGGCGCACATGGTGGTCCTCGGCGAAGTCCACGTCCATGCCGAGGTGGCCGTCCGCCAGCGCCGCCGCGCTGTCGCCGCCCGTGTACGTGACATGGGCGACGTCGTCCACCCGCGGGTCGTACCCGGCGGCGGTCGTCTTCACCCGCTTGCCGTCCGGCAGCCGTACCGCCACGGGCGCGAACCGCTGCCGGACGACGAGACCCACGCCCTCGGTGGCCCGCACCTTGTCGGTGATCTCCTTGGTGAAGGGCAGGAAGTTGCCGTTCTGGACGGTGAAGTCGGCGCCGAGCGTCTTGTCGATCTGCTGGTCGAACGACCGGGACATGGAGGCGCTGGCCACCGACATGCCGCCGACCAGGGCCAGGCCCACCATCAGGGCGGCGGCGGTGGCGCCGGTGCGGCGGGGGTTGCGCAGGGCGTTGCGCTGGCTCATCCGGCCGATCGAGCCGAACAGCGCGGGGAAGGCCGCGCCCAGGACCCGGATCACCGGCCGGACCAGCAGTGGACCGGCGATGACGGTGGCGAGCAGGGTCAGTACGACACCGAGGCCCAGCAGGGAGGCGGCCGAGGCGGTCTTCGTCGCCGCCGCGCAGCCCGCCAGCGCGGCAACGCCGGCCGCCCCGACGACGCCGCCGACGATCGCGCGCGTCTTCAGCGGCCGTCCCACCCCGGCGATGTCGGCGTCCGCGAGCGCCGCCATCGGCGAGACGCCCGCCGCGCGCCGGGCGGGCAGGTACGCCGCCACGAAGGTGACGCCGACACCCACGACGTACGCCGAGACGGGCGTCGGCCAGCCGATGACCATCTCGGTGGCCTTGAGGTTCATGCCGAAGGCCGACATCAGCTTGATCAGCCCGAGGGCGAGCCCTATCCCGGCCGCCAGGCCCAGCGTCGAGCCGACCAGGCCGAGCAGCACCGCCTCGGTGAGCACGGACCGCCGCACCTGCCGCCGGTCGGCGCCCAGCGCCCGCAGCAGGCCGAGTTCGCGGGTGCGCTGGGCGATCAGCATGGAGAAGGTGTTGACGATCAGGAAGACGCCGACCAGGACGGCGATCCCGGCGAAGCCGAGCATCACGTACTTGATCACGTCGAGGAAGCCGCCGAGGTCGGCGGCGGCCGACTCGGCCTGCTCGTCGGCGGTCTTCAGGTCGTAGGGGCCGGCACCGATCGCCTGGCCGACACGGCTCTTCAGCCGGGCGTCGCTGACGCCCTCGGCCGCGTCCACGGAGATGCTGGTGGCCCGGTCGGCGGAGCCGAGCAGCTCGCGGGCGGCGACCGCGGGGTCGAGGAAGACCAGGGCGGCGCCCGGGTTGGTGGTGGTGAAGGTGGCGATGCCGACGACCTTCACCCGGAACGTACCCGGCGCCGCCTGCACGCTCAGCGTGTCGCCGATCCGTACGTGCTTCTTGTCGGCGGTGTCCGCGTCCAGCAGTGCCTCGCCCGCGCCGTGCGGGGCGTGACCCGAGGTCAGCTTCACCGGGCTGCGGTGGGTGAGGTACCAGTCGGTGGCGATGGTCGGGGCGCCGGTGGTCGGGCCCACCGACTTGTTCCGGCTGTCGACCACCACGATGTTCTGCACGGACACGTCCGCGTGGGTCGCCGCGACCCCCTCGACCTTCGCGACCCGCTCCGCGAGCGCCGCGGGCACGGTCTGGACCGCGCCGGTGGGCACGGAGGACTTGAGGTCCTGCTTCGGCTCCACCGTCACATCGGCGGAGGTGGAGGCGAAGAGCCGGTCGAAGGTGCGGGTGACCGTGTCGGAGAAGATCAGGCTGCCCGCGACGAACGCCACGGACAGGACGACGGCCAGCGCGGACAGCAGCAGCCGTCCCTTGTGGGCGAGGAAGCTTCTCAGCGTCGCCTTGAGCACCGGGTCAGTCCTCCTCGGCGGAGCCGTCGCGGTCGAGCCCGCCCCGGGTGACGTCGAAACGCTTCATCCGCTCCAGCACCGCCTCCGCCGTCGGCCGCTCCATCTGGTCGACTATCCGCCCGTCGGCGAGGAAGAGCACCAGGTCGGAGTGGGCGGCGGCGCCGGGGTCGTGGGTCACCATGACGACGGTCTGCCCGAGGTCGTCGACGGCGTCGCGCAGAAAGCCGAGGACCTCCAGACCGGCCCGCGAGTCCAGGTTGCCGGTCGGCTCGTCGGCGAATATCAGCTCGGGGCGGGAGGCCAGCGCCCGGGCACAGGCCACGCGCTGCTGCTGCCCGCCGGACAGCTGCGCGGGCCGGTGCCTCAGCCGCCCCCGCAGTCCGAGGGTGTCGATGACCTGGTCCAGCCACTTCTCGTCGGGCTTCTTGCCCGCGATGTCCATCGGCAGGGTGATGTTCTCGGCCGCGTTCAGCGTCGGGATGAGGTTGAACGACTGGAACATGAAGCCGATCCGGTCCCGCCGCAGCCGGGTCAGCTCGCGCTCCCGCAGCCCCGTGATCTCGGTGTCGCCGAGCCACACCTGACCGGCCGACACCGTGTCGAGCCCCGCCAGGCAGTGCATCAGCGTGGACTTCCCGGAGCCCGAGGGCCCCATGACCGCGGTGAACCGGCCGCGCGCGACGTCCACGTCCACCGAGTCCAGGGCGACCACCGCGGTCTCGCCCGAGCCGTACGCCTTGGTCAGCCCCCGGGCACGGGCCGCGATCCCGTCGCCCGGTGCCCGGCCGGGCGGGTGCTCCGCAGCAGGTGTGGACAAGGCCGCCTCCTCGCTCGCCTCGACGTGCTGACTCCTCGTCCGGCGAGCGTAGTGTGACGGGTGGCACAGCCGGTATCCCCCCTGCGACCGAGCGAGTCTCCGCCTCAGGTCGTGTCCCTGATACCGGTGTAGGGGGCACTCTCCACCTACGGGAGGAGGGGCAGGCCCTGTGGGCGGCCGATCACCCGCCCTCGGTCCGCCAGGCCGTGCCCAGTACGCAGTACGAGGTGGGCAGCCTCGGCCCCTTCTCCGGCACCGGCACCTCGCGGTACGGGCCCAGCTCGAACCCGGCCTCCCGCAGCGCCGCGACCGGCTCGCGGGACAGGTGGCAGCCGCCGTTCAGCGCCGGCCACACGGTCCGGTCCAGGGCACGCTGGGTGAGGGTCATCGCCCGGCCGCCGCCCCGGCCGTGCTCGAAGAACCGCACCTCGCCGCCGGGCCGCAGCACCCGCCGCACCTCGCCCAGCACGCGCGGCACGTCCCGGACGCTGCACAGCACCAGCGACAGCACCGCCGCGTCGAAGGCCTCGCTCTTCACCGGCAGCGCCTCCGCCGCGCCCGGCACCACGTCCACCGGCACCTCCGCGCGCACGGCGGCCCGCACCGCCAGCCGCCTGAGCAGCCGCTCCGGCTCGATCGCCACCACCTCCGAGACCGCCCCCGGATAGTGCGCGAAGTTCAGGCCGTTGCCCGCGCCGATCTCGATCACCCGCCCGGACAGCCCGGCGAGCAGCCGGGCCCGCACCCCGGCCAGCCCGAACCTGGTCTCGGCGCTCGCGCTGACCCGGGCGTAGTAGCGCGCGAAGACCGGGTGGTGGACGGGATCCCGCGCCATCGTGCCGGAGCCGGTGGATCGTAGCCGCATGGCGACCTCCCGGAGTGGACGGGCCTACGGGGATTGTCCCCCGCGGCGGCCCGTCGCACCCCCCCGTGTCTTCGCGCGGTCCACGCCGAGCTACGCGATGAAGTCGCGCACCTGCTCGTACACGCCGTGGTCGTTGTTCGTGTCGGTGTGCGAGACGCAGCCGACGTCGACGTTGGTCGCACCGCTCAGCAGGGCCGAGGAGTCCGGGTTGATCGCCTCGTCGCAGTCCGACCAGTAGCTGGCGTACGACACACCGCCGGGTGTCTCGTCACCGGAGTTGAGCGCGGTCAGGAACGAACTCCCCGTCTGCATCTCCTTGCAGGAGGTGTACAGCCACCCGCACAGGGAGGCGATGGAGGTGCCGTGGTTCACCCCGGCGACCGAGACGAAGTCGTCGACGTACGACGTCCCGCCGAGGTTCTTGAGGTAGTACCGGCCGTTCAGCGCGCCCATGGAGTGGACGACGAGGTCGACCTTCGAAGCGCCGGTCCTGGCCAGCACGCTCTTGACCTCGGTGGCCAGTTGCTGGGCGGTGGTGGCGTTCGGCTGCGCCCAGTCGTAGGACCACGCGAACAACTCCGAGGAGGAGTAGCCGTCGGCCTCGAAGTCGGCGACCCAGTCGTCCCAGCTGCTCGACGAACTGCTGAGGCCGTGCACGAACACGACCGGGTTGTGGCTCGCCGCGTGGGCCGGGGCCGCGGCGAGGGGGAGGGACAGAAGGAACGATGCGGTCATCGCCGAGACCGCCGTGGCGACGCGACGCTTGTGGCGCTGCATGAAGCCTCCTGGAACGGGTGGGGTTGCCAGGAGTGTCGGGAAGGGTCTACGCGCGCCGCATCGGCGAAGTCGCCAGTCTTTACGAGTCAACTAACCCGCCAGTAACGTCGATGGTGTGGTGACGCCGGTGAACCCCCCACCTCTGGACCGCACTTCGCCACCTCCGCCCGAGGCGGGTCCCGCTGTGTCCGCGGGCGTCCGTGCCCGGCTGCCGCATGTCGCCTACGGCGATCCGCGCGCCGCCGCCGAACTCCTCGGGCGCCTGACCGCACGTCAGGCGGCGGGCCTCGACCCGCTGCCCACGCGGCCCGCCGCCATCGCCCCCGTGCTGCTGCGCGCCCACCGCCGGGAGATCCGCGCCCTGCCGGACGACACCCGGCTGCTCCTGCTCCTCGCCGCGGCGGACCGGCATCCCGTCGCCACGCACGCCTTCCTGCGCGCGGTCGCCGCGGCCCGCCTCGACACCCGCCCCCTGGAGGCCGCCGAGGCGGCGGGCGTCGCCCACGCCACGGCCGACGGGGTCGAGTTCCGGGACCCCTGGACCATGATCGCCGCGTACGAGACCGCCTCCCCGGCGGACCGGCGCGAGGCGCATCGGCTGCTGGCCCGGGTGCTGAGCGGCAAGGGCGAGGCGCCCCGCCGCTCCTGGCACCGGGCCGCGGGCGCCCTCGGCCCCAGCGCGCGCCTCGCGGCGGAACTGCGCACCTCCGCCGACCGGGCCCGCGCCGCCGGTGACACGGCCCTGGCCGGCGCCCTCGCCGAACGCGCCGCAGCCCTCTGCACCGACCCGGGCACCCGGAACCCGCTCCTGACCCGGGCCGCCACCGACGCCTGGCGCACCGGCGCCCCCGACCGCGCCCGCGAACTCGCCGCCCGCACCGACGACCCCGTCCTGAACGGCCTCCTCGCCCTCCGTACCGGCAATGCCGCGGAGGCCTTCGACGCCCTGCTCATGGGGGCGGTGCGGTTGGGGGAAGGAGGGAATCCGGGGCGGGGCGTCCGCGCGGCGGCCCCGCGCGGTGGGCCGGGGGAGGGCGTCGAGTTGGTGGCGCTGGCCGTGGAGGCCGCGGTGTACACCGGGGATCTGCGCCGGTGCCGGGAGGCGTATCTGGTGGCCCACTGGCTGGGCGTGCCGCCGCCCGGTGTGCTCGGTGGGCTGGCGGCGGCGGTGGAGGGACGCTACGAGGACGCCCGTGACCTGCTCAAGCGGACGGCCGGGCGGTGCGGGCCCGGCGGTGACCCCACTTCGCTGATCCACGCGGGCATCGCCGCCCTGATGCTCGGCGACCACACCCGCGCCGCCACCGCCACCGTCCGGGCGGCCACCTCGGCCCGGGCCGGGGGCACCCTCGTGACCGCCGCGCAGGCGATGGAGTTCCGGGTCTACGCCGACTTCTGGACGGGTCGTACCCATGCCGCCGAGGCCGCCGCACGGGACGCGCTGGAGCAGGCGCACGCCACCGGGCAGGACAACGGCGCCTGCCATCTGCGCGCCGCGCTGGCCATGTTCGCGGCGGTGACCGGCGACGAGGAGGCCTGCCGGGAGCACGCCCGCGCCGCCCGCTCCCACGCCCTCGCACGCGGCCTGGGTCTGCCCGCGGCTCTCGCGCAGTGGGCGCTCGCCTTCCTCGACCTCGCCGGCGGCCGCTACCCCGCCGCCGCGGCCCGGCTGCGCGCCCTCGCCGGCTTCGGCCCCGGCCACGGCCACCGCGCGATCCGGCACCTGGCCACCCCGCACTACGTGGAGGCCGCCGTCCGCACCGGCGACACCCGGGTGGCGCGCGCCGCCCACGCCGACTACCAGCGCTGGGCGAGCGCCGTAGGCAGCCCCGACGACCTGGCGCTCAGCGCCCGCTGCCGCGCCCTGCTCGCCCCCGGCGCCGAGGCCGTGGACCACTACCGCACCGCCCTCGACCTGCACGCCCGCGGCACCCGCGACTACGAACGCGCCCGCACCGAGCTGCTGTTCGGAAGCGCGCTGCGCCGACTGCGCCGCCGTACCGAGGCCCGCGACCGGCTGCACAGCGCCCTGGAGGCGTTCGAGTCCTTCGGCGCCCCGCACTGCGCGGCCAGGGCACGGACCGAACTCCGTGCCCTGGGTACGCCGGCGACCACCGCGTCGACCGCTTCGGCGGACCCGGCCACCCGGCTGACGGCCCAGCAGCTGATGATCGCCCGCATGGCCGCCGAGGGCGCCACCAACCGCGAGATCGCCGACCGCCTGGCCCTCAGCCCCCGCACCATCGACCACCATCTGCGCGGCGTCTTCACCCGGTTGGACATCCGCTCGCGGATCGAGCTGGTACGGCTGCTGGCGGACGCCGAACCACCGGGCAGCGCATGAGGGGCGGGCTCAGGGCGCGTTGCGCACCCGGAACGCCTCCGCGTCCCACGTCCCGGCCAGTCGCGGCGCCAGCCACCCCGGCGCGAGCTCCCGGAAGTCGGCGGGCAGCAGCGCACCGGCCCCGGCGGGCAGCGCGCCCAGCAGCGGGGCGCCGGCCACCTCCGGCAGGTCCGCGAGGTTGCAGCGGCAGGCCAGGTCCGGGTCGTCGGGCCAGCTGCCGATCACCACGCCAAGCAACTCGGTCTCCCGGACGCGCAGTTCCCGCGCCGTCAGCTCCGTCGTGTTCAGCGTGCCCAGACCGGCCGCGGCGACCAGCAGCACCGGCGCGTTCAGCAGCCGGGCCGCGTCCGCCAGCGTCCCGCCCGCCGCGTCGAACCGCACGAGCAGCCCGCCCGCCCCCTCGACCAGCACCAGTTCGTGCTCGGTGGCCAGCTTGGCGGCGGCCTCGGCCACCTCGTGCGGATGCACCGGTGCCATGCCCGCCCGCCGAGCCGCCGTCCCCGGCGCCAACGGCTCGGGATAGCGGGCCAGTTCGGACGTCGCCTCGACTCCGGCGAGCCGCGCGACCTCGTCGGCGTCCCCGCGCTCGTCGGGCCGTACGCCCGTCTGCGCGGCCTTCAGGACGGCCACCGACCGCCCGGCCGCCACCGCGGCTGCGGCGACGGCGGCGGTCGTGACCGTCTTGCCGACCTCCGTGCCCGTCCCCGTGATCACCAGTACCGGCATCTCATCCCTCCCGTGCCGCCGCGCACACCGCGCGTGCGATCCGTGCCAGGTCCGCGTCACCGGTGACGTACGGCGGCATCGTGTAGATCAGGTCGCGGAACGGCCGTACCCAGACGCCCTCGCGCACGGCGGCCCCGGTGGCCGCCGCCATGTCCACCTCGTGGTCGAGCTGGACGACCCCGATCGCACCCAGGACCCGTACGTCCCGCACTCCCGGCAGCTCGGCGGCCGGAGCGAGCCCGTCCCTGAGGCCCGCCTCGATGCGTTTGACCTCCGTGCGCCAGTCCTGCCCGAGCAGCAGCTCGATGGACGCGCAGGCGACGGCCGCCGCCAGCGGGTTGCCCATGAACGTCGGCCCATGGGCCAGGACCGGCACCTCACCCCGCGAGATGCCGTCGGCCACACGCGCGGTGCACAGCGTCGCCGCCATCGTCATGTAGCCGCCGGTCATGGCCTTGCCGAGGCACATCACGTCCGGCGTGACGGCCGCGTGGTCCGCCGCGAACAGCGCCCCCGTACGCCCGAAGCCGGTCGCGATCTCGTCGAACACCAGCAGCACGTCGTGCGCGTCGCACGCCTCGCGCAGCGTCCGCAGATAGGCGGGGGAGTGGAACCGCATCCCGCCCGCGCCCTGCACCACCGGCTCCACGATCACGGCGGCCAGTTCACCGGCGTGCCGCTCGATCAGCTCGTGCAGGTGGGCGGCGTACGCGTCCTCGTACTCCGCGGGCGGCAGGTCGGCGAACAGCTGGCGGGGGAGGACCCCGGCCCACAGTTCGTGCATCCCGCCCTCGGGGTCGCACACGGACATCGGCTGCCAGGTGTCGCCGTGGTAGCCGCCGCGCCAGGTCATCAGGCGCCGCTTCTCCGGACGGCCGAGCGAACGCCAGTACTGCAGGCACATCTTGACCGCGACCTCGACCGACACCGATCCGGAGTCGGTGAGGAAGACATGTTCGAGCCCCTCGGGCGACATGTCGACAAGGTGCTTCGCGAGGCGGACGGCGGGCTCATGGGTGAGCCCGCCGAACATGACGTGGCTCATCCGCCCGAGCTGCTCGCGCGCGGCCTCGTTCAGGACCGGGTGGTTGTAGCCGTGGATGGCCGACCACCACGACGACATGCCGTCCACCAGCTCGCCCGAGCCATCGGCGAGCCGGAGCCGGACCCCGCTCGCCGCCTCCACGACGAGCGGTTCGGCACGCCCGGGCATCGGGCCGTACGGATGCCACACGTGCCGCCGGTCCAGCTCCAGCAGTTCCGGCACGTTCAGGCCGGGCCGGTCAGGCATTGGGCGCGAGGTCCGTGCCGGCACCCCGGCGGCGTACGGCGACGAGGTCGGTACGCGCCTCGCCGGTCTGGTGCGCGGAAGCCGTGCCGCAGATTCCGCCACCCTCGTGAGAGCCGCAGCCCGCCTCCGCGGCGTGCGACCCGCAGCCCGCCTCCGCATGCGATCCGCAGCCGCCCCCGGCCGCCGCCCGGTGCTCCGGCAGCGTCACCTGGCCGGTGCCCTCCACCTCGAACCCGGCGTCCGCGATCATCTCCAGGTCGGCCTTGCCCGCCTGGCCCTCACTGGTCAGGTAGTCGCCGAGGAAGATCGAGTTGGCCAGGTGCAGCGCCAGCGGCTGCATCGTGCGCAGGTGCACCTCACGGCCGCCCGCGATCCGCACCTCGGCGTCCGGGCAGACGAACCGGACCATCGCCAGGATCCGCAGGCAGCGCTGCGGCGTGAGGTTCCACTCCTTGGCGAGCGGGGTTCCCTCGAACGGGATCAGGAAGTTCACCGGAACGGAGTCGGGGTCCAGCTCACGCAGCGAGAAGACGACGTCGACCAGGTCCCCGTCGCTCTCGCCCATGCCCGCGATCAGACCGGAGCAGGCGGACAGGCCGGCCGAGTGCGCCTTCTGCACCGTGTCCACCCGGTCGGCGTACGTGTGCGTGGTCGTGATGTCCCCGTACGTCCCCTCCGAGGTGTTGAGGTTGTGGTTGTACGCGTCCGCGCCCGCCTCGCGCAGCCGTTCGGCCTGACCGTCGGAGAGCAGGCCGAGGCAGGCGCACACCTCGACGCCCTCGTTCTGGTCCTTGATCGTCTTGATCGTCTCGGAGACCCGGTCCACGTCCCGGTCCGTCGGCCCACGCCCGCTGGCCACCAGACAGACCCGCTTGGCACCTCCGGCCAGGCCCGCGGCGGCGGCCTGGGAGGCCTCGTCGGGCTTGAGCCAGGTGTACTTCAGGATGTCGGCCTTCGAGCCGAGCCGCTGGGAGCAGTAGGAGCAGTCCTCCGGACACAAGCCGGACTTGAGGTTCACCAGGTAGTTAAGTTTCACGCGCCGGCCGAACCAGTGCCGGCGCACCTTGCCGGCCGCGGCCACCACATCGAGTACGTCGTCGTCGGAGGTGGCCAGCACGGCGAGTGCTTCGTCGCGGGTCGGCAGCTCGCGCCGAAGCCCCTTTTCCACCAGCGTGTTCAGCAGATCCATGAGGTCCGATCCTGTCCTACGTGACCGCCCGGGGCCAAGGAGAGTTTGTACAACGGAGACGGTTCGTGGTGTGGGTATTGCCACATCCTGGGCGGCTGGTCGTCCGGCTAGTGTCTGTCCATTGCCTACAAAATCCCCGGAGGAGTCATGGCGTTCGGCTGGATCGACGACCAGGCGGAGCTGCGCCGCCGCGCCGGACTGGTACGGACCCTGCGTCCCCGCCCCGCCGACTCCCCGCTGCTGGACCTCGCGAGCAACGACTACCTGGGTCTCGCCCACCACGCGGAGGTCACCGAGGGGGCCGCGGCGGCGGCCCGGACCTGGGGCGGCGGCTCCACCGGCTCCCGTCTGGTCACCGGCACCACCGAGCTGCACACGGAGCTGGAGCGCGAACTGGCCGGCTTCTGCGGTTTCGAGGCGGCCCTGGTGTTCTCCTCCGGTTACGCCGCCAACCTGGCCGCGGTCACCACGCTGGGGCCGCACGGCTCCCTGATCGTGTCCGACGCGGGCAACCACGCCTCCCTCATCGACGGCTGCCGGCTGGCCCGCGGTACGACACAGGTCGTCGGACACGCCGACCCGGACGCGGTCGACAAGGCCCTGGGCACACACGAGGGCCCCGCGGTCGTCGTCTCCGACACGGTGTTCTCGGTCGACGGGGACGCGGCGCCGCTGGCCGCGCTCGCCGAGGCGTGCCGGGGACACGGCGCGGGGCTGCTGGTGGACGACGCGCACGGTCTGGGCGTCCTGGGCGACGGCGGCCGGGGCGCCGCGTACGCGGCGGGCCTCGCGGGCGCCGGCGATGTGGTGGTGACGGCCACCCTGTCCAAGTCGCTGGGCAGCCAGGGCGGTGCCGTCCTCGGTCCGGCCCGGGTGATCGACCACCTGGTCAACGCGGCGCGGACGTTCATCTTCGACACGGGCCTGGCTCCCGCGGCGGTGGGCGCGGCCCTGGCGGCCCTCAGGCTGCTGCGCCGCGAGCCGGAACGGGCGGCGCGGGCCCGCGCGGTCGCCGCCGAGCTGCACGCACGCCTGACCGCCGCGGGTCTGGAGGCGGTGTCCCCGGACGCCGCGGTCGTGTCCGTGCGTGCCCCGTCCCCGGAGGGGGCCGTGCGCTGGGCGGCCGACTGCCGGGCGGCGGGCCTGGCCGTGGGCTGCTTCCGTCCTCCTTCCGTGCCCGACGGCATCTCACGGCTCAGGCTGACCGCCCGGGCGGACCTCTCCGGGGCCGAGATCGAACGCGCTGTACGAGTGATCGGCGAGACGCGACCATGAGTCGGCGTGACACGGCCGTGCGTCGCCCGGACGGGAACTGATCAGTGCACGGTCACCGGAGCGCGGCGAGGAACCCGGCCCAGCTCTCGGGGGAGAAGAGCAGCGCGGGTCCGGCCGGGGCCTTGGAGTCGCGCACGGCGAGCAGCCCGGTCCGCGGACCGGAGTGCGGCCGGGCCGTCTCCACGCAGTTGTTCGCCCCTGTGCTGTAGCTGCTGCGCAGCCACCGCACATCGTGCAGTTCGGTACTGGAAGGTACGTTCCGAGGCAGTGCAGACATGGTGCCTCCTTACGCGCCGTCACCTATCCCGGCGATGTAATCCAACGAGTCCTCGGGTGAAAGGGCGTGGATCCGAAGGGTGTCGAAGGCCTCCGTGTAGGCCTGGAGGTCTTCTTTCCGTTCCAGATAGAGGCTACTCGTCAAGTGGTCGAGAACAACCACATCCAGATCGGAAGTGCTCGGAAAAGAGAAGATAACGAAAGGGCCGGTGATACCGATGTGCGCCCCGGCGGAGAACGGCAGGACCTGGAGCCGCACTTGGGGCAGCCGCGCCGCCTCCACGAGCCGCCGGAGCTGCCGCTCCATCACGTCCGGCCCGCCGACCTCCCGCCGCAGCACCCCCTCGTCCAGCACGGCGCTCAGCTCCAGCGGCGGCTCCGACCGCAGCACGTCCTGCCTGGCCAGCCGCACCTCCACCAGCGCGTCCAGCCGCTCCTCGGTGACGTCGTCGCCCACGCCCACGGCCGCCCGGGTGACCGCACGGGCGTACTCGGGAGTCTGCAACAGCCCCGGGACCACCGATGTCTCCAGGGTGCGCATCCCGCTGGCCTGCGACTCCAGGCTGATGAAGTCCCGGTAGGTGGGCGGCAGCACCCCGCGGTAGGCGTGCCACCAGTGGTGCCGTCCGCCGCCGTCGTGCGACCCCGCCAGCACCAGGACCAGTTCGCGCAGTTGGCGGTCCGTCACCTCGTAGGCGTCCAGAAGTAGCCGCACATCGGCCGGTTTCACCCCGCTGGCGCCGGTCTCGATCCGGCTCACCTTCGACTGGTGCCAGCCCACCAGGCGGGCCGCCTCACCACTGGTGAGGCCCGCGCCGGTGCGCAGCGTGCGCAGTTCGGCGCCCAGTTTCCGGCGGCGCACCGCGGGACCGTTCTGCATGGCCACTCCTTACTCGCCATTACTCCTTATGCGCCACCCAAATACGGTCTGCCGTCGCAGAGTTCACCGCTTTGGGCGACAGATATATGCATATCTTGGTGGATCCCACCCGTGACCGGCGCGCTGATGGCAGTCTGGCGATGAAGCACCAGTCCGGGACCGTACTCGAACCATCCGCTCCATGTCGGACTGCGGTCCCGTGGGAAGGACGACATTCGCCATGGCAGACCATTTGGAAGCATCCGTCACTCTGCCGAGCGATCCAGCCTCGGTCTCCGCGGCCCGCACCTATGTGGTGGGCACCCTCGCGGAATGGGGTCTTCCGTCGGACACGGACGTGGCCGACACCATCCGGCTCATCGTCTCCGAACTCGCCACCAACGCCGTACAGCACACCCTCGGGCTGTCACCCACCTTCACGGTGGACCTCGCGCTCGACCGTGACGAACACCTGCGCATCGGCGTCACCGACAGCCACCCCCGCTTCCCGAAGAGACTCCCCGCCGCCGTCCAGCAGGACAACGGACGCGGCATGGTCATCATCCGCTGGCTGACCGCCGAGTGCGGCGGCAGACTCCGCGTCCGGCCCACCCGGGAGGGCGGCAAGACGGTCTTCATCGAAGTGCCCTGGACGGTTCCCGCCCGGCCGGTGACGGCGGCCGGACAGCAGGAGCCGCAGTAGTCCTCGCCCCCCTGCTCAGACCTGCCGCGCCCGGCCGAACGCGCCGCGCAGCAAGGCACGGAAGGCGTCCGCGGCGGCAGACGCCTCCTCGACGCGGTACGCGACCGAGATCGTACGGTGCGGTGCCCCGGCCCCCAGCGGCCGGACCCCGACCGGAGTGACCGCCGTACGCGCCACCATCTCCGGTACGACGGCCACGCCGAGCCCGGCGCTCACCAGTGCGCACACCACGCCGTACCCGGGCGTCGCGACCAGCACCGACGGGGTGGCCCCCGCCTCGGCCAGGAGGGTCTCCACACCGCGCCGGGCCGGATGGTGCGGCGCCATGCTGACGAGCGGCTGGCCGGCGAGATCTGCCAGGGGCAACCGAGAGGACCCGCTGCTCAACGCGTGCCCCGGCGCGGTCACCAGGACCAGTTCCTCCACCAGGACCGGCTCCAGGCCGACCGAGGAGGGCGGCGGGGCGGACTGGCCCGGGTGGTAGGCGTGGGTCAGCGCCAGGTCGATCTCCCCGGCCGCCACCGCCGTCACGCCCGTCGGCGGGTCGTAGTCCGCGACCGAGAGCTCCACGTCCGGATGCGCCCGGCGGAACGCGCTGAGCACCGGAGGCAGCAGATGCATGCCCGCCGTCGGGAAGGTGCCCAGCCGCAGCGTGCCGCCCGACAGCCCGGCCAGCCGTGACAGCTCGTGCCGCGCCCGCTCCAGCTCGTCGAGGACCCGGCGAGCCCGGGCCACCAGCAGCTCGCCCGCTTCCGTCAGCCGCGCCCCCCGGTGGTGCCGCACCAGCAGCGCCGTGCCCGCCTCCCGCTCCAGCTTGGCGAGCTGCTGGGAGAGCGCGGGCGTGGTGTAGCCGAGACGCTCGGCGGCCCGGGTGATGGACCCCGCCTCCGCCACCGCGACAAGTGCGGCCAGCCGTGTCGGGTCGTACATGGGACCCGAGCCTAAAGCACTGCTTAAGGAACGGGGAGCTGATTCGAAATACCCTCTGAAGGCTTCCGCGGGGCAGGCTGGGGTGCATGGACGGACAGCTCATCGCCTTCACCGGGATCGCCGTCGGCATGGTCGTCATGCCGGGCGCCGACTTCGCCGTGGTCGTGCGCAACGCCCTGGTCTCCCGCCGGGCCGGAGTCACCTGCGCGCTCGGCATCGCCGGCGGGCTGCTGGTGCACGTCACCCTCGCGGTGGCGGGCGTCGCCGCGGTCCTCACGGCCGTCCCGGCGCTGTTTTGGGCGCTGCGACTGCTGGGCGGCGCGTACGTCCTGCAGCTCGGGCTGCGGACACTGTGGTCGCTGTGGCGGCCGGCGGCGGAGCCCGAGGCGGAGGCGGCCGCGCATCCCCTGCGGCAGGGGTTCGTGACGAACGCTCTGAACCCCAAGGCCTCGCTGACCTTCCTCAGCCTGCTGCCGCAGTTCGTGCCCTCGGGCGCCTCGGCGGTGCCCAGGACGCTGCTGCTCGCGCTGATCGTCTTCGCGCTGGCGCTGGTGTGGTTCCCGGTGGTCGCCCTGCTGGTCGACCGGCTGGGCCGGTGGCTGCGCCGGCCGCGGGCCGCCCGTGCGCTCCGAGCGGCCACCGGAGTGGCGCTGACGGGCCTGGGAGCGGCTCTGCTCCTGGAGCCGCTGGTGGCGTGACGGGAGGTCAGCCGGGGCGGCTGCCCAGGGGGTGACGGCGCGCCGGCTACCGCCACCCCCTCGGGCGGGTCAGCTGACCCGGCCGTACCAGACGCTCTTGGTCCAGATCTTCTGCAGCCTCACCACGTCCCCGGTCCTCGGGGCGTGCCAGATCTTCCCCTTCCCGGCGTAGATGCCGACGTGGTAGACGCTGGAGCCGGAATGGAAGAAGACCAGGTCTCCGGCCTTGCGGCTCTTGGCGGAGATGTGGTGGGTCTTGTTGTACTGCTGGGCGGCCGTCCGCGGCAGCTTCTTGCCCGCCTTCTTGAACGAGTACAGCGTGAGGCCGGAGCAGTCGAACCTGCCCGGGCCGGTGGCGCCCCACTTGTACGGCGCGCCCTTTTTGGACGCGGCGATGTGTAGTGCCTTCGTCGCCGGAGTCGCGGCCGCGGCGTCGGGGGCGACACCGGGTACCGCTATCGAGCCGCCGACGGCGGCGATGGCGAAGGCCGAGGCCGTACCGGCCCGGACCATGAGCGACGGGACACGATTGAGCGCAGTCATGCGCAACCCTTCGTCAGCCGCCTGTGAAGGATGACCTGTCGGATTCGGGCTGGCGAAGTTGCCCGGCCGCGTTGCCACGGCTTCACCCCAAGGGCTGCTCGGAAGTGAACGAACGTCCACTCCGGCGACCCGTCTTGCTTGGGTCCTCCACTCCTGCCGATCCACTCCTGTCGACCGGTCATCCGGGCGGCGGCAGGACTCGGCGTCCGCCCGGATCGCCCCGCCGCTGCGGCGGGGTCTTGTCGTCAGTCAGGGATCTTCGCCCACAGCTGTCCGAAAATCCCAACGGAACCGAGGGTTTGTGGCGTTACTCACCACTCGCCCGTTCGGGTGGACAGCCCTGTGTTCGAGCCACGACCGGGACAGCCGCGCAGCCTCCCACCAGGGCCTAAGCACTTCGCGACGCCCTTCGGCCGGGCGATTTGCGCAAGTTCGGGGGCCCTGGAAAAGCACGCGCGCCTACTCCGGACGTGGGTACGTCTTTTGGGTCGTTTCGACTCAAGCGCGGGTGTGCAACCGTCAACCGGCGCCGTCCGGGGGCACGATGACGCGTGCGGTACGGCGCTCGCCGTCCAGCACCCGCAGCGCCCGCGCCAAGGTGGCCGCGTGCAACTCCGTTTCGCCCCGCTGGTGCATCAGGGTCAGCGCGTCGCGCAGTTCCACCGCCTTGCTCACCAGTGCCTGGGCGGCCCGCAGCCCGCGGTAGGTGTCCCCGTGCTGTGCCGGGTTGATCCGGCCCAGCAGGTCCACCACGTCCAGGTAACGGTCGATCAACTCGCCCTCGGCCCGGGTCAGGGCGGGCAGTGGCGGCAGTTCCGGTGGCAGCATCGGCGGCTCACCCCGCGTCCGGGGTGGTCCGCGAGGACTTGCGGCTGGAGATGATCCCGTCCACCAGCCCGTACTCCAGTGCGCCCGGGGCGTCCAGCAGCAGGTCCCGTTCGAGGTCCGTGTGGACCTGCTCGGGGTCGCGGCCCGTGTGCCGGACCAGCATGTCTTCGAGCAGGGTGCGCGTCCGGATCAACTCGTCCGCCTGGATGACGAGATCGCTCGGCTGACCCCGCGTCGGCTCGGGCAGCGACGGCTGCCGGAGCATGACCCGCGCGCCCGGCAGCGTGAACCGCTTGCCCGGCGTGCCGGCGGCGATCAGCACCGCGGCGTACGAGCCCGCCTGCCCCAGGCAGGTCGTCTGCACATCGCAGCTGACGTATCGCATGGTGTCGTAGATCGCCGTCATCGCGCTGAACGAGCCGCCCGGGGAGTTGACGTACAGCGCGATGTCCCGGCCGGGGGCGTCGTACTCCAGGTACATGAACTGCGCCATGACGTCGTTGGCCGAGGTTTCGTCGATCGGCGTCCCGAGGAAGACGATCCGTTCCTGCAGCAGCTTCGAGTACGGGTCGAGGGTGCGGTGCCCGCCGCTGGTGCGCTCGGTGAACTCGGGCAGTACGTGGCGGGCGGACGGTCGGGTCATGGCAAACCCCTCCTCGGGCACGGCCGTATCCGGTGGATCGGCTCCGTCATCTGTAAAAAATGTACAGGACGTACGTGACGTTATGATGGGGGTATGGCCTACGAGATTCCGGTGACGCAAGCCAGGGCTGAACTCGCCGACCTGATCAACCGTGTGGTGTACGGCGGTGAGCGCGTCGTCGTGACGCGGCACGGCAAGCCTCTCGTCGCCCTCGTCTCCGCCGCCGACCTGGAGCGACTCGACGCGCTCGACCGGCCGGAGGAGGAGCAGGTGATCAGCTCCGTCTCCCGGGTCCGCGAGACCACGTCCGCCGCCCGCGAACGGCAGCGCTTCGGCATCGCGGCGGAGCACCGCGGGCCCGACGTCTCGTAGCGACCGGCGGGCGCACCGGCGGCGGCCGGGGATCACAGCGGGGTTAACGTGCCCGAAACCAGCTCGCACTAGCCTGCCCATCCACGCCACCAGGGACTTTGCCCCGTGGCCGCGGCAACCGGGCCCCGCACGGTCCGGAGCGAGGACTGTGAGGTGGGACGTGCAACTGACCCCGCACGAACAAGAGAGGCTGCTCATCCACGTGGCGGCCGACGTGGCCGAGAAGCGCCGGGCCCGTGGGCTGAGGCTCAACCACCCCGAGGCGGTCGCCCTCATCACCTCGCACATCCTCGAAGGCGCGCGTGACGGTCGTACGGTCGCCGAACTGATGTCCTCCGGCCGCAAGCTGCTCACCCGGGACGACGTCATGGAAGGCGTCCCCGAGATGATCCACGACGTCCAGGTCGAGGCCACCTTCCCGGACGGCACCAAGCTCGTCACCGTCCACGAGCCGATCGTCTGAAGGGGGCCGTCGATGATTCCCGGAGAGATCCTGTTCGCCGACGACCCGGTCGTCTACAACGAGGACCGCGAGGTCACCCGGCTCACCGTCCTCAACGCCGCCGACCGGCCCGTCCAGGTCGGCTCCCACTACCACTTCGCCGAGGCGAACCCGGGCCTGGAGTTCGACCGCGCGGCCGCGCGCGGCAAGCGGCTGAACATCGCCGCCGGCACCGCCGTGCGCTTCGAACCGGGCATTCCCGTCGACGTCGAACTCGTCCCGCTCGCCGGCGGCCGTATCGTGCCCGGCCTGCGCGGGGAGACCGGAGGTGCCCTCGATGCCTGAGATCTCCCGGGCCGCGTACGCGGACCTGTTCGGCCCGACCACCGGTGACCGGATCCGGCTCGCCGACACCGACCTGCTGATCGAGATCGAGGAGGACCGCTCCGGCGGTCCCGGGCTCGCCGGTGACGAGGCGGTCTTCGGCGGCGGCAAGGTGATCCGCGAGTCCATGGGCCAGTCGCGTGCCACGCGCGCGGAGGGCACGCCCGACACCGTCGTCACCGGTGTCGTCATCGTCGACCACTGGGGGATCGTCAAGGCCGACGTCGGCATCCGCGACGGCCGGATCACCGGCATCGGCAAGGCGGGCAACCCCGACACCATGGACGGCGTCCACCCGGACCTGGTCATCGGCCCCGAGACGGAGGTCATCGCGGGCAACGGGCGGATCCTCACCGCCGGCGCCATCGACGCGCACGTCCACTTCATCTGCCCGCAGATAGCCGACGAGGCCCTCGCGGCCGGGATCACCACGCTGGTCGGCGGCGGCACCGGCCCGGCCGAGGGCTCCAAGGCCACCACCGTCACCCCCGGCCCCTGGCACCTGGCCCGGATGCTGGAGGCGATGGAGGCCTACCCGCTCAACATCGGCTTCCTCGGCAAGGGCAACACCGTTTCGCACGAGGCGATGCTGTCCCAGATCCGGGGCGGCGCGCTGGGCCTGAAGCTGCACGAGGACTGGGGCTCCACCCCGGCGGTCATCGACGCCGCGCTGACCGTCGCCGACCGCACCGGCATCCAGGTCGCCATCCACACCGACACCCTCAACGAGGCCGGGTTCGTGGGCGACACGCTCGCCGCGATCGGCGGGCGCGGCATCCACGCCTACCACACCGAGGGCGCGGGCGGCGGGCACGCCCCGGACATCATGACCGTGGTCTCCGAGCCGCACGTACTGCCCAGCTCCACCAACCCGACGCGGCCGTTCACCGTCAACACCGCCGAGGAACACCTCGACATGCTGATGGTGTGCCACCACCTCAACCCGGCCGTCCCCGAGGACCTGGCCTTCGCCGAGTCCCGGATCCGGCCGTCCACGATCGGCGCCGAGGACATCCTGCACGACCTGGGCGCCATCTCGATCATCTCCTCCGACTCCCAGGCCATGGGACGGGTGGGCGAGGTCGTCCTGCGGACCTGGCAGACCGCGCACGTGATGAAGCGGCGGCGCGGCACGCTGCCCGGCGACGGGCGGGCGGACAACCGGCGGGTGCGGCGCTATGTCGCCAAGTACACGATCAATCCGGCGCTCGCCCAGGGGCTGGCCCGGGAGATCGGTTCCGTCGAGACCGGCAAGCTCGCCGACCTGGTGCTGTGGGAGCCCGCGTTCTTCGGCGTCAAGCCGCATCTCGTCCTCAAGGGCGGCCAGATCGCCTACGCGCAGATGGGCGACGCCAACGCGTCCATCCCGACACCGCAGCCGATCCTCCCGCGGCCGATGTACGGGGCGATCGGGCGGGCGCCCGCCGCCAACTCGTTCAACTTCGTGGCGCCGCTGGCCGTCGAGGACGGGCTGCCGGAGCGGCTGCAGCTCGGCAAGCGCTTCGTCGCCATCGAGTCGACGCGCGGGGTGACGAAGGCCGACATGAGGGAGAACGACGCCCGGCCGCGCGTCCAGGTCGACCCCGACAGCTTCGCCGTGCACATCGACGGGGAGCTGGTCGAGGCCACACCGGCGGCCGAACTGCCCATGGCCCAGCGTTACTTCCTCTTCTGATGTCCAGGGCAGCACTTCTCGTCCTGGCCGACGGCCGCTTTCCCGCCGGAGGGCACGCGCACTCCGGCGGTGCCGAGGCGGCCGTCAAGGCCGGGCGGATCAGCGGGGCCGCGAGCCTGGAGGACTTCTGCCGGGGGCGGTTGCACACCGCCGGGCTCGTGGCGGCGGCTCTCGCCGCGGCCGCTGTGCTCGGCGTGGACCCGGTCGCGCTGGACGCCGCGGCGGACGCGCGGACGCCGTCGCCCGCGTTGCGGGTCGCGGCGCGGCGGCTGGGGCGGCAGCTGACGCGGGCCGGTCGGGCGACCTGGCCTTCGGGCGAACTGGACGTCCTGGCAGGGGACTTTCCCAAGGGCGCCCATCAGCCGGTGGTGCTCGGGCTTGTGGCGCGGGCGGCCGGGCTGGAGGCTTCGGACGCGGCGTACTGTGCGGCGTACGAGAGCGTGAGCGGGCCCGCGACCGCGACGGTGCGGTTGCTGAGTCTGGATCCCTTTGAGGCCACTGCCGTTCTGGCCCGGCTGGCGCCGGAGCTGGATCGTGTGGCGGACCGGGCGGTGGAGGCGGCTCGGCGGGTGGTCGACGAGGGTGTTGACGCTCTGCCCGCGTCGTCGGCGCCGTTGCTGGAGGTCGGGGCGGAGTGGCATGCGGCCTGGCCCGTGCGGTTGTTCGCGTCGTAGGGGGTTCTCGCCCCCGCCGCCCCTACCCGTCCCGTCCCAGGGGCTCCGCCCCTTCGACCCCGCCAGAGGGCTTCGCCCCCTGGACCCCCGTTCGGCCTGAACGGCCTCGTCCTCAAACGCCGGACGGGCTGACCGATGGAGCCGTTTCCATGCATATCGACCACACTCACACCCACGAATCCCCCGCCCTCGGCGCCGATGCCCACCGGCCCGACGGGTCCCGTCGTGCCCTGCGGATCGGGCTCGGGGGGCCCGTCGGGTCCGGGAAGACCGCGACCGTGGCCGCGCTGTGCCGTGCGCTGCGGGAGGAGTTGTCGCTGGCGGTCGTCACGAACGACATCTACACGCGGGAGGACGCCGAGTTCCTGCTGCGGGAGGCCGTGCTGCCGCCGGAGCGGATCACGGCCGTGGAGACGGGCGCCTGTCCGCACACGGCGATCCGGGACGACATCTCCGCCAACCTCGAAGCGGTGGAGGACCTGGAGGACGAGGTCGGGCCGCTGGACCTGATCCTGGTGGAGTCGGGCGGGGACAACCTGACCGCGACCTTCTCCAGGGGGCTCGTGGACGCGCAGATCTTCGTCATCGACGTGGCGGGCGGTGATGACATCCCGCGCAAGGGCGGGCCCGGGGTGACGACCGCCGACCTGCTCGTCGTCAACAAGACCGACCTCGCGCCGTACGTCGGCTCCGACCTCGCGCGGATGGCCGCCGACGCGAAGGCGCAGCGGGCCGAGCTGCCGGTCGTCTTCCAGTCGCTCAGGAGCGAGGCGGGCGTGACGGACGTGGCCGGCTGGGTGCGCGGGCGGCTCGCCGCGTGGACGGCATGACGGCGACGGGGGTGCGGGCCACCGCCCGGATCGTCGCCCGGGACGACGGGCGGGGCGGTACGGCGCTGCCGGTGCTGGACGGCGAGGGGCCGCTGGCGCCGCGCCGGACCCGGGCGAGCGGCGCCGAGGCGCGGGTCATGCTCGTCGGGGCGATGAGCGGGCCCCTCGGCGGCGACCGGTTCGCCGTGGAGGCGGAGGTGGGGGAGGGGGCCCGGCTGCACGTCGGGTCCGCCGCCGCGACCATCGCGCTGCCCGGGCAGGCGAAGGGGGAGGCCCGCTACGACGTGCGGCTGGGCGTCGCCGACGGCGGTGAACTACGCTGGCTTCCCGAGCAGTTGATCTCCGCCGGGGGCAGTGACCTGTATGTCACCACCCGCGTCGATCTCGCGGCCGGGGCCCGGCTCGTGCTGCGCGAGGAGCAGGTGCTGGGGCGGGTCGGGGAGGAACCCGGGCGGCTCACCAGCCGTCTCACGGTGCGGATCGCCGGGCGGACCGTGCTCGACCAGGAGCTGGCCTGCGGGCCGGGCGCGCCGGGCGGCTGGGACGGGCCCGCCGTGCTGGCGGGACACCGTGCCGTGGGCCAACTGGTCGTCGTCCGGCCCGAGTTCGCGCGTGAGCCGGTGGCGGCGCGGATGCTGGGGGAGGGCGCCGCCATGGCTCCGCTCGCGGGTCCCGCCGTACTGGTGACCGCCGTCGCGGTGGACGCGCTGCGGCTGCGGCGGGTGCTGGACGAGGCGCTGGCGCTTCTGGCGTAAGGCGGTTCCCGGTGGTGTTCCGCTGAGCGGTACGTGATCACCCGGTTATCGGATTGGCAAAGAAGGTCAACGACCCCTGTTCTCAGGCAGCTCACAGCCGCGAGGATCCCCCTGACCATCAGCAACGACACAGGGGGAGGGGCCCACTTGAGGGACATCAGACCGAAGAACCGCGTGCTGGCGCTCGGTTCGGCCGGAGCGCTCGTCACGGCGACACTGATAGCCGGTGCCGTCTCGGCGCCCGCGGCCGGCGCGGCCGAGCGCCACGGCCAGGACCGCGAGGCCCGCGGCGCGGCGATCGCCGCGGCCCGGGCCGCGAAGACCGGGATCACGTGGCAGGACTGCCCCGCCGACTGGGGGCTGGAGAAGCCCATCCAGTGCGGCTGGGTCTCCGTACCGCTCGACTACGCCAAGCCGTACGGCAAGCAGATCAAGCTCGCCGTCGACCGCATCGGCAACACGGGCACCAAGCAGGAGCGTCAGGGCGCGCTCGTCTACAACCCCGGCGGTCCGGGCGGCTCCGGCATGCGCTTCCCGCGCCGGGTCACCACCAAGAACGCCCTGTGGGCCAACACCGCCAAGGCGTACGACTTCGTGGGCTTCGACCCGCGCGGCGTCGGCCACTCCACGCCCATCTCCTGCATCGACCCGCAGGAGTTCGTCAAGGCGCCCAAGGCCGACCCGGTGCCGGACACCGAGGCCGACAAGAAGGCCCAGCGCAAGCTCGCCCGCGAGTACGCGGACGGCTGCTACGAGCGCAGCGGCAAGATGCTGCCGCACATGACCACCCCGAACACCGCCCGCGACCTGGACGTCATCCGCGCCGCGCTCGGTGAGAAGAAGCTCAACTACCTCGGGGTCTCCTACGGCACCTACCTCGGCGCCGTCTACGGCACGCTCTTCCCGGGCCACGTCCGCCGGATGATCGTCGACAGCGTGGTCAACCCGTCGCGGGAGAAGATCTGGTACGAGGCCAACCTGGACCAGGACGTCGCCTTCGAGGGCCGTTGGAAGGACTGGGAGGACTGGGTCGCCGCCAACGACGCCACCTTCCACCTCGGCACCACCCGCGCCGCCGTCCAGGCCAAGTGGCTCCAGCTGCGCGCCACCGCCAAGAAGAACCCGATCGGCGGAGTCGTCGGCCCGGCCGAGCTGATCTCCTTCTTCCAGAGCGCCCCGTACTACGACTCCTCGTGGGTGCCGGTCGCCACGGTGTTCGGCAAGTACGTCGCCGGTGACACCCAGGCGCTGGTGGACGCCGCCGCCCCGGACCTCACGGACACCGCGGGCAACATCGCCTCGGAGAACTCCAACGCCGTCTACACGGCCGTGGAGTGCACCGACGCCAAGTGGCCCACCAGCTGGCAGAAGTGGGACCGGGACAACACCCGGCTCAACAAGGACTACCCGTTCATGACCTGGGCCAACGCCTGGATGAACCTGCCGTGCGCCACCTGGCCCGTCAAGCAGCAGACCCCCGTGAACGTCAAGACCCACAAGGGCCTGCCGCCGGTGCTCATCGTGCAGTCCACGCGTGACGCGGCCACCCCGTACGAGGGCGCCGTCGAACTGCACAAGCGCTTCAAGGGCTCCCGTCTGATCACCGAGAAGGACGCGGGCTCCCACGGTGTGACCGGCCTGGTCAACCCGTGCGTCAACGACCGGGTGGACACCTACCTGCTCACCGGCAAGCTGGACACCGCGGACGTCACCTGCGCTCCGCACGCCACGCCCAAGCCGTAACCGCATCCGCTACGGCGACGAGGGGCGGCCGGACTCCGGTCGCCCCTCTCGCACGTCCGCCGTCAGCTCAGCGGCAGCCGCGGGAAGCGGCGCTCCTGCCCGGCCGCGGCCTGCTCCGCCTTGGCGACGGCCGCGTACTGGTCGACGTACTCCTGCTCGGACAGCGACAGGATGGCGTACATGATCTCGTCGGTGACGGCCCGCAGCACGGCCTTCTCGTGCTCCATCCCCGCGTAGCGGGAGAAGTCGAGGGGCTTGCCGAAGCGGATGGTGATGGGGTGGATGCGCGGGACGACCCGCCCCGGCGGCTGCGCCTCGAAGGTGCCGATCATCGCGCAGGGGACGACCGGGACCCCGGCCGTCAGGGCCATCACCGCCACCCCGACCTTGCCCTTGTACAGGCGGCCGTCGTGCGAGCGGGTGCCCTCGGGGTAGATGCCGAGCAGCTCGTCCTTGCGGAGCACGCCGAGGCCCTCGCGGATCGCGGCCTGGCCCGCCTCCTTGCCGGAGCGGTCGACCGGGATCTGGCCCGCGCTGCGGAAGAAGAACGCGGTCAGGCGGCCCTTGACGCCCGGTCCCGAGAAGTACTCGGCCTTGGCGAGGAACGTGATACGCCGTTTGAGGATGGCCGGCATCAGGAAGTGGTCCGCGAAGGACAGATGGTTGCCGGCGACGATGGCCGCGCCCGAGGACGGCACATGATCGAGGCCTTCGATGCGGGGCCGGAAGACCAGTCTCAACAACGGCCCCAGCAGCACGTATTTGAGCAGGTAGTAGAACAAGAGGGCTCGCTCCGGCGTGTGAGAGGGAGGCCAGTGTAAAGGCGGGAGCCGTACGCCGGAACCACGCGCGAAGCGACCGGCCACCGCGCCGGGGGACGGCAGCGGCGGCCGGTCGAACATCAGCTCCCTTGGGTGAGCACCCGCTCCAACGTGCCCAGGGCCGAGCGCAGTTCCTCGGCCGTGATGGTCAGCGGCGGGGCCAGCCGGATCGTCGAGCCGTGGGTGTCCTTGACCAGGATCCCCTCCCGCATCAGGCGTTCGCTGACCTCGCGTCCGGTGCCGATGGCGGGGTCCACGTCGACGCCCGCCCACAGCCCGCGCGAACGGAAGCCGACCACGCCCCGGCCGACCAGCGCGGCCAGCCCGTCGCGCAGTACGACGCCCAGCTCCGTCGCCCGGCGCTGGAACTCGCCCGTCTCCAGCAGTTCCACCACCGCCGTGCCGACCGCGGCCGCGAGGGGGTTGCCGCCGAACGTGGAGCCGTGCTCACCCGGCCGCAGTACACCGAGCACCTCGCGCCGGCCCACCACGGCCGACACCGGCACGATCCCGCCGCCCAGCGCCTTGCCGAGCAGCAGCAGGTCCGGGACGACGTCCTCGTGCTCCACCGCGAGGGTACGGCCGGTGCGGCCAAGCCCCGACTGGATCTCGTCGGCGACGAACAGACAGCCCTCGCGACGGGTGAGCTCACGGACACCGCGCAGATAGCCGTCGTCGGGGATGACGACGCCCGCCTCACCCTGGATCGGCTCGATCAGCACGGCCGCCGTGGTCTCGTCGACCGCCTCCTCCAGCGCCGCCAGGTCGTTGTACGGGACGATCCGGAAGCCCGGCGCGAAGGGACCGAACCCCGTCCGGGCCGTCTCGTCGGTGGAGAAGCCCACGATCGTCGTCGTCCGGCCGTGGAAGTTCTCCGCCGCGACCACGATCGTCGCCCGGTCGGCCGGGACGCCCTTCACCTCGTACGCCCACTTGCGGGCCACCTTGATGCCGCTCTCCACCGCCTCGGCGCCGGTGTTCATCGGCAGCACCATGTCCTGGCCGGTCAACTCCGCCAGGCGCTCGGCGAATCCGGCGAGCCGGTCGTTGTGGAAGGCGCGCGAGGTCAGGGTGAGCAGATCGAGCTGGCGGTGGGCGGCCTCGATCAGCGCCGGGTGGCGGTGGCCGAAGTTGAGGGCCGAGTAGCCGGCCAGCATGTCGAGGTAGCGGCGGCCCTCGACGTCCTCCACCCAGGTGCCCTCGGCACGGGCGACGACCACCGGCAGCGGGTGGTAGTTGTGCGCGAGGACCGGCTCCTCCGCGCGGATCAGGTCGTCGGAGGTCTGGGTGCGCGCGGGTGCGGTCATGAGCGGATCTCCTGGGTGCAGCACTTGATGCCGCCGCCGGCCTTGTGGAACTCCGACAGGTCGACGGGGACGGGGACATAGCCGTGGTCGGCGAGGCGGCCGGCGAGCGCCTCGGCCCGCGGTGCGATGAAGACGTGCCGGCCGTCGGACACGGAGTTGAGGCCGAAGGCCATCGCGTCGTCGCGGGTGGCGAGCACCGCGTCCGGATAGAGGCGCGCGAGCACCTCGCGGCTGCCGGGCGAGAAGGCTTCGGGGTAGTACACGATGTTGTCGTCGTGGCCGTCGTTCAGGACGAACAGCGCCGTGTCCAGGTGGTAGAAGTACGGGTCCACCAGCGTCAGGCTGATCACCGGATGGCCGAAGAACTCCTGCACCTCGCGGTGCGCCTCACGGGTCGTACGGAAGCCGGTCCCGGCCAGCACGTACCGGCCGGTCCACACCAGGTCGCCCTCGCCCTCGCAGACGGACTCGGGGCGGTGGACATCGAACCCGGCCGACTTGAACCAGGTGTCGTAGTGGGTCGACTCGGGGCGCCGCTCGGGCGCGTGGAAGAGGGAGCCGAAGACCCGGCCGTCGACGACGACCGCCGAGTTCGCGGCGAAGACCATGTCCGGCAGACCCGGGGCCGGGTCCACGGCGTCGACGGTGTGGCCGTGGGCACGGTAGGCGCCGATCAGCGCCTGCCACTGCTCACGGGCCAGGTCCACGTCGACTCGGGTGTCGGGGTGCATCCAGGGATTGATCGCGTACTGCACGGCGAAGTGTCTGGGTTCGCAGACGAGGAAGCGCCGAAGGCGCGGCACACGGCTGTCGGGCACAGAGGGGTTCCTCCGCTTCCTGCGGTGTCGACTGAGGGTTGACACCAAGGTAGGAAGGGACCGATACGGTGGACAAGCAACGACAGCTGCGTGTGTGCGCAGGATTGCTGCGTTGTAGGGCCCGTCAGCGCACGTCCGCTGCGTGATCCGCGGACTCCTGAGGGGCCGCGTGGGTGGCGCCCGCCTCCGGACTGTCCGGGAGGAGGTGGGACAACACCATCACGCTGATCGTCTTCCGGATGAACGGCTCCACGCGGATCCGCTCCAGCACCTCCTCGAAGTGCTCCACGTCCCGCGCCCGCACATGCAGCAGCGCGTCCGCGCCGCCCGTCACCGTCATCGCGGCCGTGATCTCCGGATAACCGCGCACCACCTCCGCGAGGCGCCTCGGCGGGGCCGCCCCCTCGCAGTACACCTCGACATACGCCTCCGTGCGCCAGCCCAGCGCCGACGGTTTCACGGTGGCCGTGAACCCGGTGATCACGCCCGTGTCGCGCAGCCGGTCCACACGCCGCTTGACCGCGGTGGCCGACAGCCCGATCGCTGAGCCGATCTCGGCGAAACTGGTCCTGGCGTTCGCCATCAACGCGGTGATGATCTTCCGGTCGAGCTCGTCGAACGGGGCGGTCCTGCTGTTCATGTCGGCACTGTATCCAGCGGCAACGTCCACACCCGGCACATGTCCAGGCGGGCGGATTCCTCCTACACTCCACGTTCATGCTGCGCGCCCTCGCCGTCGACGACGAACGCCCCTCGCTCGAGGAACTCCTCTACCTGCTGCACGCCGACCCGCGCATCGCCGACGCCGAGGGCGCCGGGGACGCCACCGAGGCGCTGCGCCGCATCACCCGTGCCCTGGAGTCCGGACCGGGCGGGCCCGACGCCATCGACGTGGTCTTCCTCGACATCCAGATGCCCGGCCTCGACGGCCTGGAGATGGCCCGCTTACTGACCGGGTTCGCCCGGCCCCCGCTGGTCGTCTTCGTCACCGCCCACGAGGACTTCGCCGTACGCGCGTTCGACATCAAGGCGGTCGACTACGTGCTCAAGCCCGTCCGCAAGGAACGCCTGGCCGAGGCCGTCCGGCGCGCCGCCGAACTGCGCGGCACCGCCCAGCCGATCCCCGTGCACGAACCCGACCCCGACCAGATACCCGTGGAACGCGGCGGCGTGACCCGCTTCCTCGCCGTCGACGACATCACCCACGTCGAGGCGCACGGCGACTACGCCCGCCTGCACACCGGCCGCGGCAGCCACCTCGTCCGCATCCCGCTGTCCACCCTGGAGGAACGCTGGCGCGCCCGCGGGTTCGTCCGCATCCACCGCCGCCACCTCGTCGCCCTCCACCACATCGGCGAACTCCGCCTGGACGCGGGCACCGTGAGCGTCCTGGTCGGCGGCGAGGAACTCCAGGTCAGCCGTCGGCACGCCCGCGAACTGCGGGACCTGCTGATGCGCCGGACCGCCGGATAGGGGGCACGGTGGAGCCCACCGAGCGCCGCGTCACCGTCACCGGACCGCCCCGCCGCACCCGCCGGACCTCCGGCTACTACCGGCCGCGCACCGAGATCGACGAGCTGACCACCCTCGGCCACACCTACGTCCGCTCCCTGATGCGCACCCAACTGCGCGCCGCGCTCACCGGGTTCGCGGTCCTGGTGCTGCTCGTCGGCCCGCTCCCGCTGGTCTTCGCGGCGGCCCCGGACGCCCGCCGCCTGGCCTGGACGGTGCTCGGCTTCTGCCTGTACGTGCCGCTGATCCTGCTCGCCCGCTGGTACGTGCGGCGCGCCGAACGCAACGAGCGCGACTTCGTGCGCCTCGTCGAGGACCGATGAACTCCGAGGCGCGATGAACTCCGGTTACGCCGTCCCCGCGGTCGCCCTGGTCGTGGTCGCGACCATCCTCGTCGGCGCCTTCGGGCTGCGCATCTCCCGCACCACCTCCGACTTCTACGTCGCCTCGCGCACCGTCGGCCCCCGCCTCAACGCGACGGCCATCAGCGGGGAGTACCTCTCCGCCGCCTCCTTCCTCGGCATCGCGGGCCTCGTCCTCGTGCAGGGGCCGGACATGCTCTGGTACCCGGTCGGCTACACCGCCGGCTACCTGGTCCTGCTCCTCTTCGTCGCCGCCCCACTGCGCCGCTCCGGGGCCTACACCCTGCCCGACTTCGCCGAGGCCCGGCTCGCCTCACAGGGCGTGCGACGGCTCGCCGGGGCCTTCGTGGTCGGCGTCGGCTGGCTGTACCTGCTGCCCCAGCTCCAGGGCGCCGGGCTGACCCTGGCGGTGCTCACCGGCGCCCCCGACCCGCTCGGCGGGCTCATCGTGGCCGTGGTCGTGGTGGCCACCGTCGCCGCGGGCGGCATGCGCAGCATCACCTTCGTACAGGCCTTCCAGTACTGGCTCAAGCTCACCGCCCTCCTCGTCCCCGCCCTCTTCCTCGTCCTCGCCTGGCAGACCGACGGCGGCCCCCGGCCCGCCTTCGGGGAACCGGCCGCCTTCCGGGAGCAGCGCACCGTCCGCGTCGAGGACACCCTCGTCCTCCGGCTGGGGAAGCCGCTCACGGTCACCGTCAGCGGCAGGGTCGACGGCCGCGCCCACGACGGCACCCGGCTCCGCCTGCCCGCCGGCACCCACCGCGTCGAGGGCGGCACCCGCCTGACCTTCGCCCGGGGCACGGCCGTCCCCGCCGCAGACCGGAGCAGCAACGGCGGCATGTCCACCTCACTGGCCGCGAGCCGCGAGGAACGCCCGCTGTACGCCACGTACGGGCTGATCCTCGCCACCTTCCTCGGCACCATGGGCCTGCCGCACGTCGTCGTCCGCTTCTACACCAGCCCGCACGGCGTCGCCGCCCGCCGCACCACGGTCGCCGTGCTCGCCCTGATCGGCGGCTTCTACCTGCTGCCGCCCGTCTACGGCGCCCTCGGCCGCCTGTACGCCCCCGAACTCACCCTCACCGGCGACGCGGACGCCGCCGTCCTGCTGCTGCCCGGCCGCATGATCGGCGGGGTGGGCGGCGACCTGCTCGGGGCACTGGTGGCGGGCGGCGCCTTCGCCGCGTTCCTGTCCACGGCGTCCGGGCTCACCATGGCGGTCGCCGGAGTGCTCACCCAGGACGTGCTGCCCTCGCGCGGGGTACGGCACTTCCGGCTGGGCACGGTGCTCGCCATGGCCGTACCGCTGGCGGCGAGCATGCTGGTGGGCGGCCTGCCGGTGGCCGACGCGGTGGGGCTGGCCTTCGCCGTCTCCGCGTCCTCCTTCTGCCCGCTGCTCGTCCTCGGCATCTGGTGGCGGCGGCTGACCCCGCCCGGCGCGGCGGCGGGCATGGTGGTGGGCGGCGGCTCCGCCTTCTTCGCCGTCGCCGCGACCATGGCCGACTTCCCCGGCACCGGCCCACTGCACGCCCTGCTCGCCTGGCCCGCCCTGTGGTCGGTGCCGCTGGGCTTCCTCACCATGGTGCTGGTCTCCCTGGCCACCCCGTCCCGGGTCCCGCCCGGCACGGCGGCGGTGCTGGCGCGTTTCCATCTGCCCGAGGAGCTGCGGGCGGAGGTGAAGGCGTGAGCGGCTTTCTGGCGGGCCTGTGTGTCGCGGTGCTGCCGCTGCTGGCGGCCGGGTTCTGGCTTGGACGGCGTACCGCCCGACCCGAGAGTCTGGCCGGTCTCGGCACCCCCGTCGAGCACGCCACCTTCCAGACGCTGCACACCGCCTCCCTCGCCGCGCCCCCGCTGCGGGCCGGACTCACCGAGGAGACCGCCCGCAAGTCGGCCCGTGGTCTGCGCACGCTGCTCGGCACGGACGCGCTGTGCCTGACCGACGACAAGCAGGTGCTGGTGTGGGACGGCGTGGGCGGCCACCACCGCGCCGAGATCATGGAACGGCTGGCGGGACCGCTGGAGACCGGCCGCGGCGAGGCGTTCCGGCTGACCTGCGAGACCCCCGACTGCCCGGTCCGCTGGGCGGTGGTCGCGCCCCTCACCGTCGACGACCGGGTGCACGGCGCCCTCGTCGCCTGCGCCCCGCGCGAGTCCGCGGTCCTGGTCCGGGCGGCCGGCGAGGTGGCCCGCTGGGTGAGCGTCCAGCTGGAGCTCGCCGACCTCGACCAGTCCCGGACACGGCTCATCGAGGCCGAGATCAAGGCCCTGCGCGCCCAGATCTCCCCGCACTTCATCTTCAACTCGCTCGCGGTGATCGCCTCGTTCGTCCGCACCGACCCCGAGCGCGCCCGTGAACTACTCCTGGAGTTCGCCGACTTCACCCGGTACTCGTTCCGCAGGCACGGCGACTTCACCACCCTCGCCGACGAACTCCACGCCATCGACCACTACCTGGCGCTGGTGCGGGCCCGCTTCGGCGACCGCCTCTCCGTCACCCTGCAGATCGCCCCCGAGGTGCTGCCGGTCACCCTGCCCTTCCTGTGCCTGCAGCCCCTCGTGGAGAACGCCGTCAAGCACGGCCTGGAGGGCAAGGCCGACGCCTGCCACATCCAGATCACCGCGCAGGACGCGGGCGCCGAGGCGCTGGTCGTCATCGAGGACGACGGTGTCGGCATGGACCCCGCGCTGCTGCGCCGCATCCTCGCCGGCGAGGTCGGCCCCTCGGGCGGCATCGGCCTGTCCAACGTCGACGACCGGCTCCGCCAGGTCTACGGCGACGACCACGGCCTCGTCATCGAGACCGCGGTCGGCGCGGGCATGAAGATCACCGCCCGGCTGCCGAAATACCAGCCGGGCGTGCACTCCGCGGGCCGGCTCACCGGGTGACCGCGGGACGCTCAGGTGCTCCGGGTCATGATCATGGCGATCGTGAGCAGCCCGAGCACGACCCAGCCGAACCACAGCCAGCCGTTGCTGCCGAGCGCCACCGTGTAGGCCGTCACCACGACGAGTCCGCCGATGGTGAGCACCCCCATGGTCTTCGTGGAACCGTTCGTGGAACCGGGCATCGCACCAGCCTCCTCAGGGTCCGTCCCTCCATGGTGCCCCGCGATCCCCGCTTTCTCAGCCCTCTCGCGTGTTCAGAGAGGCAAGATAGGCGTTGTACGCCTCCAGCTCCTGGTCCCCGTCCCGGTCGGCCGCCCGGTCCTTGCGCCTGGCCTGCCGCTGTTCCGAGCCGTACCACTGGAACAGCAGCGCGATCAGCACCAGCACGGACGGGATCTCGCTGAACGCCCAGGCGATGCCGCCGGCCGCGTTCTGGTCGGCGAGCGCGTCGATACCGAGCGAGGCGGGCGGGTTCCTGAAGGTCTCCACCATCGGCGTCGAGGCCATCATCAGCGCGATCCCGAAGAACGCGTGGAACGGCATGCCCGCGAACAGCTCCAGCATCCGCATCAGGTACCCCGGCCGGTGCGGCCCCGGGTCCACTCCGATGATCGGCCAGAAGAACACCACGCCCACCGCGAGGAAGTGCACCATCATCGCGACATGCCCCGTCTTCGAGCCCATCAGGAAGTCGAAGATCGGCGTGAAGTACAGCGCGTACAGGCTCGCGATGAACAGCGGGATCGTGAACACCGGGTGCGTGATCACCCGCATGTACCGGCTGTGCAGCAGCGCCAGCAGCAGCTCGCGCGGACCCCTGCGGCCCCGGCCCGCGGCCGGCAGCGCGCGCAGCGCGAGCGTGACCGGGGCGCCCAGCAGGATCAGGATCGGCGACAGCATGCTGATCACCATGTGCTGCACCATGTGCACGCTGAACATGATCATGCCGTAGTCGTTCAGCCTGGTGCACATCATCAGCCCGATGGTCAGCACACCGACGACGTACGACACCGTCCGGCCGGCCGGCCACGCGTCACCGCGCCGCCGCAGCCGCACGACGCCCCAGCCGTACAGCCCCAGCCCCACCAGGCAGGCGACGAGGAAGAACGGGTCCGCCGACCACTGAAGACCCCGCCCCAGCGTGAACGGCGGCAGATCCATGATCATGCCGTGCCCGCCGTGATCCATCCGCCGGCTCCTGATTCGTGGGGGTTGTACGGTTTCTGTCCGCCCCCAAGAGTAGAACCGCCCCCGGTCACCGCTGTGACCGGGGGCGGCTTCGGCTCAGCTGGCCTACAGGACGCACTCCGCCTCTTCGTACCGGTTCTCCGGCACGGTCTTCAGCGTCTCCACGGCCTCGCCCAGCGACACCATCACGATGTCGGTCCCGCGCAGCGCGGTCATCTTGCCGAACTCCCCGCGGTGCACGGCCTCCACCGCGTGCCAGCCGAACCGGGTGGCCAGCACGCGGTCGTACGCGGTCGGCGTCCCGCCGCGCTGGACGTGCCCCAGGATGACCGGCCGCGCCTCCTTGCCCAGCCGCTGCTCCAGCTCGACGGAGAGCTGCCGGGCGATCCCGGCGAACCGCTCGTGGCCGTAGATGTCCTTGCCGCCCTCGTCGAACTCCATGGAGCCGGCCTTCGGCTTGGCACCCTCGGCCGCCACCACGATGGCGAACCGCTTGCCCGCCTCGAACCGCTCGCCGACCTTCCGCGTCAGCTCCTCGATGTCGAAGGGGCGCTCCGGTACGACGATGGCGTGGGCGCCGGCCGCCATGCCGGAGTGCAGCGCGATCCAGCCGGTGTGGCGGCCCATGACCTCCACGATCAGCACACGCTGGTGGGACTCGGCGGTGGTCTTCAGCCGGTCCAGGGCCTCGGTGGCGACGCCGACGGCCGTGTCGAAGCCGAAGGTGACGTCCGTGACCGCGATGTCGTTGTCGATGGTCTTGGGCACGCCCACGATGGGCAGGCCGTTGTCCGACAGCAGGCGGGCCGCCTTGAGGGTGCCCTCACCGCCGATCGGGATGATCGCGTCCAGCCCGAGCTCCGCGACATGACCCCTGGCCCGCGCCACACCGTCCCGCAGATGCTCCGGGCGGACCCGGGAGGAGCCCAGGATGGTGCCGCCGCGCGCCAGGATGCCGCCGACGGCGTCGAGGTCGAGCTTGAGGTAGTCGCACTCCAGGAGGCCCTTCCAGCCGTCCCGGAACCCGATGACCTCGTCGCCGTGGTCGGCCACGGCACGGTGCACGACGGACCGGATGACGGCGTTCAGGCCGGGGCAGTCGCCGCCGGACGTGAGGACACCAATGCGCATAGCCCGAAATACCTTCTCGACGTGGGCCGGGAAACCGGACCACGCTGTCCGGCTGGATCCCGGCCACCCTACCGGCGTGAGGGGGTGGCTCCGTAGCGGGCGTCCGCCTGCTGGACTCGCCCGCACATGTGAGCGGACGAGCCGTCAGGCGGGCCCACGGACCACCCTGACCGAGGGCGCTAGAGGGCGCCTTCAGTGCCTCTTGACCGGACGGTTCACGCAGGCTGCTGCGCCGACGCGATGCGCTCCTCGCGCAGCGCCTCGTACCACCGGTCGTCGATCGGCGGCAGCGCGTTCACGTCCAGCGCCAGCTTCAGCAGCAGGTCGGCGATCTGCGGGTTGCGGGCGAGGACGGGCCCGTGCATGTACGTACCGAAGACCGTGTCGTTGTACGCGCCCTCGGTGCCGTCACCCGTGCCGTTGCCCTTGCCCATGCGGACCTTGGCGAAGGGGCGGGCGGTGGGGCCGAGCTGGGTGTGGCCCTGGTGGTTCTCGAAGCCGGTCAGCTGGGGCAGGCCCAGGCGCGGGTCGATGTCCGCGAGGACGTCGCCGACGCACCGCTCGCCCTCGCCGCGCACCGTGGTCACGTCGAGCAGGCCGAGGCCGGGCTCGCGCTGGCCGAGGTCGTTGACGAACTCGTGGCCGAGGATCTGGTAGCCGGCGCACACCGCGAAGACGATCGCGCCGTTCTGCACCGCCTGGTACAGATGCCCGTCACGGCGCAGCCGCTCGGCGGCGAGCCGCTGCGGCCGGTCCTCGCCGCCACCGATCAGGTAGATGTCGCCGGAGGTCGGGATCGGCTGGTCGCTGCGGACGTCGAGCCGGGCCACGTCCAGGCCGCGCTGCCGCGCCCGGCGCTCGACGACCAGCGCGTTGCCCTGGTCGCCGTAGGTGCTCAGCAGATCGGGGTAGATCCACACCAGCCGCAGTTGGTTGTCGCTCATCAAGTGATCGTCCTTAGGGGTCAGTTGCCGACGCGGCGGCGCAGGTCCTGGAACGCGGTGTAGTTCGCGATGACCTCGACCCGGCCCGGCGGGCACAGCTGCACGGCCTGGTCCAGGTTCTCGCAGACCTGGAAGTGCTGGTTCGCGACCTCCAGACGCACCGCGAGGTCCAGCTTCCGGTCGCCGATGACGAAGATCGGGTGGCCGGTCAGCCGCGTGTAGTCGACGTCCCACAGCCAGGAGGTGTCGGTGCCGTCGGCGCCGCGCGCGTTCACGGAGAGGATCACCGGGGCCGGCGGCGGGTCGATCAGGGAGAACGTCTCCAGCCAGCCTGCCGGGTTCTTCGCCAGCAGCAGGCGCAGATCACGGCCCTGGAACTGCACGACGTCGTACCGTCCCGCGACCGCCTGCACCTGGTACATCCGCTCCAGGGCGACCTGCGGCGGCACCCCGAAAACGGCGGCGACGGCCGCGGAGGACGTGGCGTTCGCCTTGTTGGCGCGGCCCGGCAGCTGGAGGTGGATCGGCCAGGCGGAGCCGTGCGGGTCGAGGACGTGGTCCCCGGACAGCGCCCAGCTCGGCGTGGGACGGCGGAAGCCGCACTCGCCGCAGAACCAGTCGTCGCCCGGCCGCTGCATCACACCGCCGCAGGACGGGCAGGACCAGGCGTCGTCCTTCCACATCTGCCCGGCCGCGACCCAGATCACATTGGGGGAGGAGGACGCGGCCCACACCACCAGCGGGTCGTCGCAGTTGGCGACGATGACGGCCTTGGAGCCGGCCAGGCCCTCGCGCCAGTTCTCGGCCAGCATCCGGGTCTCGGCGGCACGGTCGAGCTGGTCGCGGGAGAGGTTGAGCAGCGCGATGCACTTGGGAGAGGTGTCCCGGGCCACACCGGCCAGGTACTTCTCGTCGACCTCGATCACGCCGAACTTGGACTCCGAACCGCCCGCCAGTGCCGAGGTGATGCCGGCCGGCATGTTGGCGCCCAGCGCGTTGGACACGACCGGGCCGGCGGCCCGCAGCGCCTCCGCGATGAGCCGGGTGGTCGTGGTCTTCCCGTTGGTCGCCGAGACCAGGACGACGTCCAGGTTCTGGGCGAGCCGTCCGAGGAGGTCGGGGTCGAGTTTCAGCGCGACCCGGCCACCGATCACCGATCCGCTGCCGCGCCCCGCCGCTCGGGACGCCGCCGCGACCGCCTTGCCCGCGGTCACGGCCAGCTTGGCCCGCGGCGTGAGCGGGTCCGAGTTGCCTGCCATCAGTTCTCGATCCTCCTTGCGTACGCGCCGCGCCTGAAGCCAACCGGCAACGTGGTGTGGCCTCAGCCTATCGAGATCCACTCACATGCCCGAACCGCGGCCCACGACAGCGCGACGGGCATGGGCCGAAGGAACCGTACCCTTGCCGCCATGCGACTAGGTTCCATCCCGGGCGCCCGCGGGCGCGTCCGGCCTCTCACCCTGCTCGGCGACCCGGTGCTGCACGCGCCCTGCGCGGAGGTCGGCGACTTCGGTCCCGGACTGGCGCGGCTCGTGGAGGACTTGTTCGCGACGATGTACGCGGCGCGAGGGGTGGGCCTGGCGGCGAACCAGATCGGCGAGCCGGTACGGGTCTTCGTCTACGACTGCCCCGACGACGAGGACGTGCGCCACCTCGGCCATGTGGTGAACCCACGGCTGGTGGAGGCCGACGGCGTGGTGATCCGCGGTCCGGAGGGCTGTCTGTCCCTGCCGGGGCTGGAGGCGGGGACGGAGCGGTACGACCACGCGGTCGTCGAGGGCTTCACGGTGACGGGGGAGCCGGTCACCGTCCACGGCACGGGGTTCTTCGCCAGGTGCTTGCAGCACGAGTGCGACCACCTGGAGGGCAGGGTGTACGCGGACCACCTGACGGGCTGGCGGCATCGTCGGCTGATGCGGCAGGTGGCGCGGGCGTCCTGGGGGCGATGAGCCGTGCGGGGTCCCTCAGAACCCCGGGCCGCCCATCTTGTCCCCCGCCGCCGCCAGGCGGCCCCACAGCAGGTCGGCCAGGCTGCGTACCAACTCCGCCCGCGAGCAGGGGCGTTCGCCAAGCCACCAGTCACCCGCCGCATGCATCATGCCGACGATCCCGTGCCCCCAGACCCGGGCAAGCTGCTGACTGCCCGGCCCCAGATCCAGCCGGTCCTCGATGACCTGGGCCAGCTCCTCGCCCATCCGCCGAAGCAGCGGAGCGGAGTGCTTGCCGACGTCGAATCCCTGGTCACCCCCCTGACCGCCCTCCGAGGGGTGCATCAGGAACCGGTAGACCTGGGGCCGTGCCTCGATCGCGGCGAGGTAGGTGTCCAGCGTGGCCTCCACCCGCTCCCGCCGGTCGGCGGGAGCGTCCAGCGCGGCCCGCAGCGAGTCGAGCAGGGCGTCGGTGTGCCGTTTGGCCAAGGCGGCGTAAAGACCGCCCTTGTCGCCGAAGTGGCGGTACAGGATCGGCTTGGTGATGCCGGCCTCCGCCGCGATGGCGTTCATCGAGGCCTGCGGCCCGTCGCGCAGCACCACCCGGTCGGCGGCCTCCAGCAGCTCGCGCCGTCTGCGGTCGGCGGCCCGCTGCTGATCGGTCCGCTGTGTGGTGTCCATGTGCTCTCCCCACCCGTCTGATTCGGTGACGCCTGCGCAAACTAACACTGACTATGGCCCTGACATCGAACGGGATGCCGACGGGCCGTCGGGAGTTGACTTTTCCTACCGGCCGGTAACAGACTCGTGTTACCGCTAGTAACATGTACGTGCCGCCGCTGGAGGGGACATGGCCGAGTTCACCATGGAGCTCAACGACGAACAGAAGGAGGTCCGGGACTGGCTGCACGGCTTCGCCGCCGACGTCATCCGGCCCGCGGCCGCCGAATGGGACGAGCGTGAGGAGACTCCCTGGCCGGTCATCCAGGAGGCCGCGAAGGTGGGCATCTACTCCCTCGACTTCTACGCGCAGCAGTACTTCGATCCCACCGGGCTCGGTATCCCGATGGCCATGGAGGAGCTGTTCTGGGGCGACGCGGGCATCGCCCTGTCCATTGTGGGCACCGGCCTGGCCGCCGTGGGCGTTCTCGCCAACGGAACCGAGGAGCAGATCGGCACCTGGATCCCCCAGATGTACGGCGACGCCGATGATGTAAAGGTGGCCGCCTTCTGCTCCTCCGAGCCCGACGCCGGCTCCGACGTGGCCTCCATGCGCACGCGTGCGGTGTACGACGAGGCCAAGGACGAGTGGGTGCTCAACGGTACGAAGACCTGGGCGACCAACGGCGGTATCGCCAACGTCCACGTCGTCGTCGCCGTGGTCGACCCGGAACTCGGCTCCAAGGGCCACGCCTCCTTCATCGTCCCGCCGAACACGCCGGGTCTGTCCCAGGGCCAGAAGTTCAAGAAGCACGGCATCCGCGCCTCGCACACCGCCGAGGTCGTCCTGGAGAACGTGCGCGTCCCCGGCTCCTGCCTGCTCGGCGGCAAGGAGAAGCTGGACGAGCGGCTGGCCCGGGCCCGGGAGCGGGCCAAGGCGGGCGGGACGGGGAGGGTGAAGAACGCGGCGATGGCCACGTTCGAGGCCTCGCGTCCGGCCGTGGGAGCGATGGCCGTGGGCACCGCCCGGGCCGCGTACGAGGTCGCCCTCGACTACGCCAGGACCCGTGAGCAGTTCGGGCGGCCGATCATCGACAACCAGGGCGTGGCCTTCCAGCTCGCGGACATGCGTACGTCCATCGACGCGGCCCGGCTGCTGGTGTGGCGCGCGTCCTGGATGGCGGTCAACGGCAGGCCGTTCACCGCCGCCGAGGGGTCGATGTCGAAGCTCTTCGCCAGTGAGACCGCGAAGAAGGTCACGGCGCAGGCGATCCAGATCCTGGGCGGCAACGGGTACACGCGGGAGTATCCGGTGGAGCGGATGCACCGGGATGCCGCGATCTATACGATCTTCGAGGGGACGAGCGAGATCCAGCGGCTGGTGATCGCGCGGACCCTGTCGGGGATGCCGATCCGGTAGCGGGCGGGGCGGCTCACCGGTGCCGCAGCGGTGTGAGCTGCTCGATGTCGTAGCGCCCGCGGAG
This sequence comes from Streptomyces sp. NPDC039424, assembly GCF_055639495.1. Classification (NCBI taxonomy): domain Bacteria; kingdom Bacillati; phylum Actinomycetota; class Actinomycetes; order Kitasatosporales; family Streptomycetaceae; genus Streptomyces; species Streptomyces sp. NPDC039424. Next base: position 151,370 of record NZ_JBVKAI010000009.1, on the reverse strand, counting down.
TGCCTCGATGGCCTCGTGATCCGGCGGGCCACCGTTCCCCAGGATCTCCAGCAACTCCTCGAAGTAGCGCTCGTGGTCCGGGGGCGGAGACGCCTGGAAGAACATCTTCGCGGGTGCCTCCGTCGGATTGGCGAAGGCGTGCGGACAGCCGGGGGGTACGACGATGACCGTGCCCGGTGTCGCCCGTACCACTCCGCCGCCCGAACGGGACTGCCACTTCCGCCAGTTGTCGGGCGTGCGCACCCGCGGCTCGAAGGCGAGCACGTCCAGCTCGCCCTCCAGCACGTAGAACAACTCCTCGCTGCGGGTGTGCACATGGGCGCCCACGTCGAAGCCCGGCGGGACCTCCACCTCGAAGGTGGAGGCCATCCGCGAGTGGGTGCCGGTCACCTTGAAGGTCACGCGCTGGGCGGGCGTGTGCACCACCCGGCCGTGGCCCGGTGGCACGAGCAGCCCGTCGGTCGCCGTCATCGGTCCCTCACCAGGTCACCGGGAGGGCCTCGGGACCGCGGATCAACGCGCCCTTGCGGAAGGGCACCTGGTCCGGTGGTACGGCGAGCCGCAGACCCGGCACCCGGTCCAGCAGGGCGTCCACCAGCAGCCCGGACTCCAGCCTCGCCAGCATGCCGCCCGGGCAGTAGTGCGGGCCGAAGCCGAACGCCACGTGCGGGTTGGGATCGCGGGAGAAGTCGATCGTCTCCGGGTCGGGGAAGACGTCCGGGTCGCGGTTGGCGGCCAGATACGACACATAGACCGGGTCGCCGGCGCGGATCGTCACGCCCCGGATCTCCACGTCCTCGGTGGCGATCCTGGACAGGCCGACCGCGTTGCGGTGCGGGATGTAGCGCAGCAGCTCGTCGATGGCCCGGGGGCGTATCTCCGGCTCGGCGCGCAGCCGTTCGGCCAGGTCGGGGTGGGTCAGCAGCAGGTAGAACAGCTGCCCGCTGTTGTTGGTGACCGCCTCACCGCCGATCTGCAGCAGCACCGCGAGCCCGACGGCCTCCTCCAGCGTCACCTCGCCGCGGCCCAGGGCCGCACCCAGCAGCGAGGTGACGTCCTCGGCCGTACCGCCCTCGCGCAGGCCGATGAGGTCGGCGAAGTACGCGCCCATCTCGTCCCTGGCCTGCTCGCTGACCTTCTTGCCGTGCGAGGAGGACAGGATGCGCTGGGTCCAGGTGTGCATGTCGTGCCGGTCGGCCGCCGGGACGCCCATCAGCTCGCAGATCACCGCGATGGGGAACGGGCCGAGCACCGCACTCGTGAGGTCGGCCGGCGGGCCGTCCTGGAGGAGTTCGTCGACCAGTTCGTCCAGCATGCCCCGGGCCCTGTCGCGGACCCGTTCCACACCCTTCGCGGTGAACGCGGCGGCGACCGAGCGGCGCAGCCGGGTGTGGTCGGGCGGGTCCAGGAAGCCGACCGCGCCCCGGCTCGGGATGAAGTGCGGGGCGAGCCGGGTGACCTGCCGGTCCATGACCGCCTCGCGGCTGAACCGGGGGTCGTTGGCCACCATGCGGACGTCGTCGTACCGGGTGACGAGCCACGCCCAGCCCTCCCCGTTGGGCAACTGGATGCGGGTGACCGGGCCCTCGCGCATCAGCTCGGTCAGCACCGGGTCGAAGTCCACCCCGGTCAGATCGAGCGCCGGCCAGGGCCGGACCGGGGGCAGGGGCCCGGGGAGCGTGTCGGTGAGCGTCTCCTCGGTCATGCCGCAGGCTCTTCGTCCGCGCCGCGCCAGCGGCCCAGCGTCATCTCCGCGGTGATGCCGGGACCGAACCCGGCGAGCAGCCCGCGCGCCCGGTGCTCGGCGCCGCCCTCGTCGAACATCCGGCGCAGCGCGTCCAGCACCACGGCGCTGGCGATGTTGCCGTACTCGGTGAGGGTGGCCCGGCTGAACCGGAACGCGTGCGGGTCGACCTGAAGGAACTTGCTGAGGTCGTCGAGGATTCGGGGGCCGCCCGCGTGGACGACGTAGAAGTCCAGGTCGGCCGCGTCCCAGCCGTGCAGGCCGGCCAGGTTCTGCAGTGCCGGGGCGAGCGGCTCCATCGTCGCCGGGACCCGCTTGTCCAGCAGGAAGTGGAAGCCGGTGGCCCGGACGTCGTACATGATCCACTCTTCGGTCTTGGGGATCAGGTACGAGCCGTTGCGCTCGAGTTCGACGCCGGTGCCGCCCCTGCCCCGGACCACGGCGGCGGCGATGCCGTCCCCGAACAGGCCGTTGGAGAGCAGGGTGCCGATCTCGATGTCGGTGGGCTGGTAGCACAGCGAGCAGAACTCGCAGGCCACAATCAGCGCGTTGGCCTGGGGGTAGGCCGTGCAGAAGTCGTGGGCCCGGTTGATCGCGGCGCCGCCGGCCGCGCAGCCCAGCTGGGCTATGGGTATCTGCCGGGTGGTGCTGTCGAAGTCCATCTCGTTGATCAGCCACGCCGTGAGCGAGGGCATCATGAAGCCCGTGCACGAGACGAAGATGATCACGTCGATGTCGGTGGTGAGCAGTTCCGCGTCGTCGAGCGCGCGCTGGATCACCGCGGGGACCCGGGCCTTGGCCTCGGCCTCGTAGAGCTTGTTGCGCTCCTCGAAGCCCGGGTGCTTGAGGGTCTCCTCGATCGGCTGCACGATGTGCCGGGTCTTCACGCCCGTGTTCTCGATCAGCCGGAGGGCCAGGGGCAGCTGTGGGTGGTCCGCGTGGCGGGAGCGCGCCAGCTCCAGCGTCTCCTCCATCGTGATCACGTGCTCCGGAACCGACACCGAGGGTCTGCACAAAGTCGCCATGAACCGTGCCTGCTTTCGCCGTCCGGCAGGCAGGCGCCCGCCGGTCAGAAGGTGGTTCACCTCAGGAGGTGGTTCATCCACGATCACCCGGGAGGGCGACGATCTCGCGTCGGATTACTCCAGACGGGGGCCTGGGCCAGGTCCTAGCCGTGCTGCCCGCTGCTGTGCGCGATGCAGGCCACGTCGATCCGGTCGGCGAGCTTCGCGAGCTCGATGGTCAAGGCGGCGACGGTGTCCTCGTCGAGCCCGTCCTCCCCGGCCTCCACGAGGCGCAGCCAGCGCCCGCCCACCGTCCGCAGCAGCTTGCTCACTTCGGCCGCGGACACCTGCAAGGTACCGCGGTCGTCGACGATCAGAGGCAGAGTCACTTCGCGGTTCACAGACGGGATCGTAGCCGCGGAAGTGTCACGCACCCTGCCAAACCGTGGTGATGTTGCAGAACTCGCGGATTCCGTGCCCGGACAGCTCACGCCCGTACCCGGACCGCTTCACACCGCCGAACGGGAAGGCCGGGTGGGAGGCCGTCATGCCGTTGACGTACACGCCGCCGGCCTCCAGATCCCGTGCGAACCGGTCCACCTCGGCCTCGTCGCGGGTCCATACGTTGGAACTCAGGCCGAACGGCGAGTCGTTGGCGATGAGCACCGCCTCGTCCAGGTCACCGGCCCGGTACAGGGTCGCCACCGGTCCGAACGCCTCCTCGCGGTGGATGCGCATCTCGCGGTCGATGCCGGCCAGGACGGTCGGCGGGTAGTACCAGCCGGGCCCCTCCGGCCGTTCGCCGCCGCACAGTACGCGGGCCCCGCCGCGCCGGGCGTCGTCGACCAGCTCCTCCAGGTCGGCCCGCCCGCGCTCGCTGGCGAGCGGCCCGACTTCCGTGTCCTCCTCCAGCGGGTCGCCGACCTTGAGCGCCTTCATGCCCTCGACGAACCGTTCGGCGAAGCGGTCGTACACGTCGGTGTGCACGATGAACCGCTTCGCCGCGATGCAGGACTGCCCGTTGTTCTGCACCCGCGCGGTCACCGCGACCTCGGCGGCGCGGTCGATGTCGGCGGACGGCATCACGACGAACGGGTCGCTGCCGCCGAGTTCCAGCACCGTTTTCTTGATCATCTCCCCGGCGGTGGAGGCGACCGCCCGGCCCGCGGGCTCGCTGCCGGTGAGTGTGGCCGCCTTCACGCGGTCGTCGCGCAGGATGTCGTCGACCGCCCCGGAGCCGATCAGCAGGGTCTGGAAACAGCCCTCGGTGAAGCCCGCCCGGTGGAACAGGTCCTCCAGGTAGAGGGCGGTCTGCGGGACGTTGGAGGCGTGCTTGAGCAGGCCCACGTTGCCCGCCATCAGGGCCGGGGCCGCGAAGCGGACCACCTGCCACAGCGGGAAGTTCCAGGGCATCACGGCGAGCACCGGACCGAGCGGCCGGTAGCGTACCCGCACCCGGGAGGCCCCGGAGTCCGCCACGTCCTGCCCGGCCGCCTCCTCGTCGGCGAGCAGTCCCTCGGCGTGCTCGGCGTACCAGCGCATCGCCTTGGCGCACTTGGCGGCCTCCGCGCGGGCCTGCTTGACCGGCTTGCCCATCTCGGTGGTCATGACACGGCCGATCTCCGCCTGGTCCTCGTCGAGGAGATCGGCGGCCCTGGTCAGTAGCCGGGCGCGCTCCGCGAAGGCCGTCGTCCGGTAGGTACGGAAGGTGGCCTCGGCGAGCTGGAGGCGGCGTTCCAGCTCTTCCTCGCCCATGGCCTCGTACGTCTTGATCGTCTCGCCGTTCGCCGGGTTCACCGTCGCGATGGGCATGGCTGACCTCCCTCGGAGCGGGCTTGCTTCGACCATCCCGCGCGGCGGAGGGCACCGCAACGCGGAACGGCTAGTCAGCCGAGTGCTCCGCCAGCCGGTCCAGAAACGCGGCCTGCGCCGAAACGATCACCCCACGGGCCCGGTCCAGACCGAACCAGGCCACGCGGTCCAGTTCGGGGAACTCCCCTACGCGGCCCGACCGCGGCGGCCACTCCATCGTGAAGGTGCCCGGGTCGATCGTCTCCGGGTCCAGGTCGGCCTCGACCGCCCAGGCCGTGACGATCTTGCCGTTGGTCTGCCGGACGTCGCCCAGCGCTACGGCCTGCCCGTCGGGCGGCGGCAGACCGAGCTCCTCCCGGAACTCCCGGCGGGCCGCGTCCCAGGCGGGCTCACCGGGCTCGTACTCGCCCTTGGGGACGGTCCAGGCGCCGGCGTCCTTCTTCATGAAGTACGGGCCGCCCATGTGCCCGAGCAACACCTCCAGGCCGTCGCCCGTGTGCCGGAACAACAGCAGTCCGGCGCTGCGTTTCGGCGCGGTCGGGCTCACGGCCTCACCTCCGGATGCGCGGCCAGCAGCGTCTCGACGGTGTCCGCCTCCTCGGGGCGCTTGTCGTCACGGTAGCGGACCACGCGGGCGAAGCGGAGGGTCACACCGGCCGGGTAGCGGGTGGAGCGTTGCAGGCCGTCGTAGGCGATCTCCACGACGAGTTCGGGGCGTACGGTCACCCCCCAGCCGTGCTCCTCGACGGCCAGCTCCGTCAGCCGGCCGGTCTGCCAGGTGAGCATCGCGTCGGTCATGCCCTTGAAGGTCTTGCCGAGCATGGCGAAACCGCCGTCCGGGGTGCGGGCGCCGAGGTGGAGGTTGGACAGCTTGCCGGTGCGGCGGCCGTGCCCCCACTCGGCGGCCAGGACGACCAGGTCGAGGGTGTGCACGGGCTTGACCTTCAGCCAGGACGCGCCCCGCCGGCCCGCGCTGTAGGCGGCGTCCAGGGACTTGACCACCACGCCCTCGTGGCCGCGCGCCAGGGTGTCGGCGAGGAACCGCTCCGCCTCGGCGACGTCCTGCGGCCCGGACACCAGCGTGCGCCGGACCCGCATCGGCCCGGGCACCAGCCGGGCCAGCTCCGCGTGCCGTTCGGCGAACGGCAGGTCGAGCAGGTCGCGCCCGCCGACCGCGAGCGCGTCGAAGAAGACGGGGGAGACGGGCACCTCCTGGGCCGCCTTCACCACGTCCGCCCGGGAGCCGACCCGGCCCGCCGTCTCCTGGAAGGAGCGGGGCCGGCCGGCCGTGTCGAAGGAGATCACCTCGCCGTCCAGGATGAACCGCTCGCCCGCCAACTCCAGCGCGGCGGAGGTGACTTCGGGCAGCCGGTCGGTGATGTCGTCCAGGGTGCGGGTGACCACCCGTACGGTGGGCCCGTCCCGGTGGACCTGCACGCGGATGCCGTCCAGCTTCTCCTCCACCGCGCAGGCGCCCAGCTTCTGCACCGCCTCGGCGACCGAGGAGGCGCTGTGCGCCAGCATCGGCAGTACCGGACGGCCGACGGTGAGCCGGAAGCGGTCCAGCGCCCCGGGCCCCTCGGCGAGCAGGGCCTCGGCGACCGTCTGCAGCGAACCGGCGAGCATCACCGCCCGCCGTACGTCCGCCGCGTCCGCACCGGTCGCCCCGGCCAGCCCCTCCACGGCGACGGCGTCCAGGGCGCCCTGCCGCACCTCGCCGGTGATCAGCCCGAACAGGAAGCGCTGCTCCTCCTCGGTGGCCGCGCCCATCAGCTCGCCGACCAGCCGCGCCCGCTCCGCCTGGGAACCGGGCCCGGAGACCTCGCCGAGCCCGGTGAGCCGGGCGTCGACCTCGCGGACGGTGAGGGACGGCTCGGTGGCGGGCGGGACGCGGCGGGACAGCACCTTCCAGCCGACGCCGAGCCGTCCCTGCGGCAGCCGTCCCGCCAGATACGGGATGACGATCGGCACGTCGTCCGCCTCCGCCTCCCGGAACAGCTCCGCGAGCAGGGCGGTCTTCCGGGACCGCGCCGCTGTCGCGGCGACCTCCCGGGACACGTGGGCGAGCCGGGTCAGCAGCATGCAGCCATGGTGCAACGGGGCCGCCCGGCCTACACCCCCGCGGCGGCGTCCAGATCCGCGAAGAGCAGCTCCCCGTTGATCGCCGCGCCCGCCCGGTAGCCGCGACTGGCCGCGTTGACCACCTGCTCCGCGAACCCGCTCGCGTTGCCCGCCGCCCACAGCCCGGGCACGGTGGTCAGTCCCCGCTCGTCGATCACCGGATAGGTGCCGAAGGGCGTCTCGCGCAGCTCCGCGCCCAGCCGCGCGAGCAGATCGGTCCGCGGGACGGCACGCGGCGCGGCGAACAGCACGTCGCGTTCGTACACCGTCCCGTCCGCGAGCCGGACCCCGGTGAGCCGGTCGTCGGCGGCGACCACGGCGGCCACCTCGCCCGGGACCACCCGGACCCCGGCCGCCGTCAGCCTGCGCAGGTCGTCGGCCGACAGCTCCGCCTCGGCGACGGTGTGCAGGAAGAGGGTCACGTCCTTGGACCACTGGGTGACCATCAGCGCCTGGTGGACGCCCAGGGGGGTGGTGGCGAGCACGCCGAACGCCCGGTCGCGCACCTCCCAGCCATGGCAGTACGGGCAGTGCAGCACGTCCCGCCCGAAGCGCTCGGCGAGCCCCGCGACCGGCGGCAGCTCGTCCTTCAGGCCGGTGGCGACCACCAGCTGCCGGGCGTGCACGCTCCGCCCGCTCTCCAGCCGCACGCTGAAGCCGGTCCCCTTGGCGGCGTCCACCGCCCGGTCCCGGACCAGCGCGACGCCGTACCGGGCGATCTCCTCGCGGCCCACGGCCAGGAACTCGGCCGGAGACATGCCGTCCCGTGACAGATAGCCCTGCAAGTGCGCGGCGGGCGCGTTGCGCGGCTCGCCCGCGTCCACGACCAGCGTGCGGCGCCGGGACCGGCCGAGGACCAGCGCGGCGGACAGCCCGGCCGCCCCGCCTCCGACGACGATCACTTCGTAGGTGCTCTCGCTCTTCTCGGTCATGCGGAGACGGTCGCCCGGCCTCTGCCGTATTGACAAACCTCGTTGCCGATTCTGCAATGTCGGGCATGACCACCGATGACGTACTGGCGGAAGTGGGTCCACGGCTGCGGCGCATCCGCAAGGAGCGGGAGGTGACCCTGGCCGCGCTCTCCGAGGCGACCGGGATCTCCGTCAGCACCCTGTCCCGGCTGGAGTCCGGCCTGCGCAGGCCCAGCCTCGAACTGCTGCTGCCGATCGCCCAGGCCCACCGGGTGCCGCTGGACGAACTGGTCGGCGCGCCACCGGTGGGGGACCCGCGGGTGCGGTCCGAGCCGATCGTGCGGTACGGGCGCACCCACTGGCCGCTGACCCGCCAGCCCGGCGGGCTCCAGGCCTTCAAGGTGCTGGAACCGCAGCGGAGACTCGAACCGGAGCCGCGCACCCACGAGGGGTACGAGTGGCTGTACGTGCTGTCCGGACGGCTGCGGCTGGTGCTGGGCGAGCACGACGTGGTGCTCACGGCCGGGGAGGCCGCCGAGTTCGACACCCGGGTGCCGCACTGGTTCGGGTCGACGGGGGAGGGGCCGGTGGAGTTCCTCAGTCTGTTCGGACCGCAGGGGGAGCGGATGCACGTGCGGGCGCGACCCCGGCAGGGGTGACGCATCTGACTGTTCCCTGATGGGCAAGCGACCGCTTAGTATGCGAGGAACCCCGTCGGACGAGGCAGTCGCGTGGAGGCACCCGCATGCAGGCATGGCAAGTGCACGAGAACGGTGAGCCGAGCGAGGTGATGCGGCTCGAGGAGGTGGAGCGCCCCACGCCCGGTGACGGCCAGATCCTGCTGAAGGTACGCGCCGCCAACATCAACTTCCCGGACGTGCTCATGGCCCGGGGCCACTACCAGATCCGGCCGCCGCTGCCGTTCACGCCGGGCGTGGAGATCTGCGGGGAGACCGAGGACGGACGGCGGGTGCTCGCCAACCCGGCGCTGCCGTACGGCGGGTTCGCCGAGTACGCCGTCGCCGACGCCGCCGCCCTGCTGCCCGCACCGGAATCGCTGGACGACGCCGAGGCCGCCGCGCTGCACATCGGCTACCAGACCGGCTGGTTCGGCCTGCACCGGCGGGCCGCTCTGGAGGCCGGCGAGACACTGCTCGTCCACGCTGCCGCAGGAGGGGTCGGCAGCGCGGCCGTGCAGCTCGGCAAGGCGGCCGGGGCCACCGTCATCGGCGTGGTGGGCGGCGCCGACAAGGCCGCCGTCGCCCGCGAGCTGGGCTGCGACGTGGTGATCGACCGGCGCGCCGAGGACGTCGTCGCGACGGTCAAGGAGGCCACCGGCGGCCGGGGCGCCGACGTGATCTACGACCCGGTCGGCGGCGAGGCCTACACGCAGTCCACCAAGGTCGTCGCCTTCGAGGGCAGGATCGTGGTCGTAGGCTTCGCCAGCGGCAGCATCCCCAGCCCGGGGCTGAACCACGCCCTGGTGAAGAACTACTCGATCCTCGGCCTGCACTGGGGCCTCTACAACACCAAGAACCCCAAGCTGGTCCGGCACTGCCACGAGCGGCTCACCGAGCTGGCCGCCCAGGGAGCCGTCAAGCCGCTGGTCAGCGAGCGGGTGCCGCTGAGCGGGGCCGCGGCTGCCGTGCAGCGGGTCGCCGACGGCGTCACCACCGGACGGGTGGCCGTCGTGCCCTCCCTGTCGCTGGATCCCACTTCGGAGAACGGAGCCGCCGCATGACCGACGCAGCCGAACTCAAGCGCCGTACGGCGGAGTTGCTGGCCGCCCATCCGCCCGCGACCACCGACCGGCTGGACTTCCTGCGGGCCCGCTTCGACGCGGGGCTGGCCTGGGTGCACTACCCGGAAGGGCTCGGTGGCCTGGGCGCCCCCCGCTCCCTCCAGACCGTCGTGGACGCCGAGCTGGAGGCCGCGGGCGCCCCCGACAACGACCCCCGGCGCATCGGCATCGGGCTCGGCATGGCGGCGCCGACGATCCTGAAGTACGGCACCGAGGAGCAGAAGCGGCGCTTTCTGCGGCCCCTGTGGACGGGGGAGGAGGTCTGGTGCCAGCTCTTCAGTGAGCCCGGCGCCGGATCCGACCTGGCCGCGCTGCGCACCAGGGCCGTCCAGGAGGGTGACGGCTGGGTGGTCAACGGGCAGAAGGTGTGGACGTCCAGCGCCCACATCGCCCGCTGGGCCATCCTCATCGCCCGCACCGACCCGGACGTGCCCAAGCACGCGGGCATCACCTACTTCCTCTGCGACATGACCGACCCCGGCGTCGAGGTCCGGCCGCTGCGCCAGATCACCGGCGAGGCCGAGTTCAACGAGGTCTTCCTCACCGACGTCCGCATCCCCGACTCCCGCCGCCTCGGCGAGGTCGGCGACGGCTGGCGGGTCGCGCAGACCACGCTGAACAACGAACGCGTCGCCATCGGCGGCATGCGCCTGCCCCGCGAGGGCGGCATGATCGGCCCGGTGTCGAAGACCTGGCGCGAACGCCCGGAGCTGCGCACCCACGACCTCCACCAGCGCCTGCTGAAGCTCTGGGTCGAGGCCGAGGTCTCCCGCCTCACCGCCGAACGCCTGCGCCAGCAGCTCGTCGCCGGACAGCCCGGCCCCGAGGGCGCCGGCATGAAGCTCGCCTTCGCCCGCCTCAACCAGGAGATCAGCGGCCTGGAGGTCGAACTGCGGGGCGAGGAGGGCCTGTTGTACGACGACTGGACCATGCGCCGCCCCGAGCTGGTGGACTTCACCGGCCGCGACGCCGGCTACCGCTACCTGCGTTCCAAGGGCAACAGCATCGAGGGCGGGACCACCGAGGTCCTGCTGAACATCGTCGCCGAGCGCGTCCTGGGCCTGCCCACCGAGCCGCGCACCGACAAGGACGTCGCCTGGAAGGACCTGGCCCGATGAGCACACAGCCGGATCTTCTCTACTCCGAGGAGGAAGAGGCTCTGCGCGCCGCCGTCCGTGACCTGCTCACGGACCACTGCGACGCGGCGGGCGTGATCGCTCGCACGGAGTCGGACGCCCCGCACGACCTCGCCCTGTGGAAGGCGCTCGCCGACGGCATGGGCCTGGCGGGCCTGCTGGTGCCCGAGAAGCTGGGCGGCCACGGCGCCACCCACCGCGAAGCCGCCGTGGTCCTGGAGGAGCTGGGGCGGGCGGTCGCGCCGGTGCCGTACCTGACCAGCGCGGTGGTGGCCACGGAGGCCCTGCTGGAGTGCCACGACGGCGAGCTGCTCGCCAAGCTGGCCTCCGGCCGGACGATCGGCGTCCTGGCCGTCGGGCTGCAGGTCGCACCGGGCGGCGCCGTCAAGACCGTACGGCAGGAAAACGGCGCCCTGCACGGCGAGTTGACCGGTATCGCGGACGCGGCTGTCGCGGACGTCCTGCTGGTGCCCGCCGACGACGGCGATCTGTACGCCGTGGACGCCGCCGCCGTCACCGTCACCCCGCAGCCCTCCCTGGACCTGACCCGGCCGGTCGCGACCGTCCGCTTCGACGGGGCCGCGGGCCGCAGGCTCGGCGCCGCCGAACCCGCCGTACGACGGGCGCTGCGGGCCGGGGCCGGGCTGCTCGCCTCCGAGCAGCTGGGGGTCGCGGACTGGACGTTGACCGAGACGGTCCGGTACCTGAAGGAGCGCAAGCAGTTCAACCGGCCGGTCGGCGGCTTCCAGGCGCTCAAGCACCGGCTCGCCCAGCTGTGGCTGGAGGTCGTCAGCCTCCGGGCCGCCGCACGGGCCGCGGCCGACGCGCTGGCCACCGGAGAGGACACCGACATGGCGGTCGCCGTCGCGCAAGGCTACGCGTCCCCCGTCGCCGTCCACGCCGCCGAGGAGGCACTCCAGCTGCACGGCGGCATCGGGATGACCTGGGAGCACCCGGTCCACCTGTACCTCAAGCGGGCCAAGGCGGACTCGGTCGCGCTCGGCACGGCGGGTGCCCACCGGGAGACGGTGGCCGAACTGGCCGACCTGCGCGCCCCCTGACGTACACCCGCAAAAGCCCGCGGCAAGTCCGCGCGAAGCCCGTCCCACCAGGGGCGGGCTTTTGCGCGCGCATCCCGCGGGAGAAGTGAACAGACGACGGCAGTCCGGCCAACTCCCCGCACAGCACTGCTCCTTGGCCCCCTACGGATCGCACAATCGCTGAGGTTCCGTAAGGCCTAACAGGGAGGCAGCGCATGGCCCTCACCACCCGCCGCAGAGCCCTCACCACCCTCGGCGCCGCCCTCGCGGGTTCGCTCGCCCCGCCCGGCGCGCAGGCGCTGGCGGGGGAGCGGAAACACGGCCCGCGTCCGCTGTGGCGCGCCCACGCCCACAACGACTACGAGCACCCCCACCCCCTCTTCGACGCCCTCGGCCACCGCTTCGGCAGCGTCGAGGCCGACATCTTCCTCGTGGGCGACCAGCTCCTCGTCGCCCACGACGCCACCCAGCTCGACCCGTCCCGCACCCTGGAGTCCCTCTACCTCGACCCGCTCGCCGCCCGGGTGAAGGCCAACCACGGCTCGGTCCACCGGGGAGCGCGCAGGCCGCTGCAACTCCTCATCGACATCAAGACCGAGGGCTCCTCGACGTACCTCGAACTCGACCGCCACCTCCAGCGCTACAAGCACCTGTTCACCACCTACGCCCACGGCCGCGTCCACCCCGGGCCGGTCACCGCCGTGATCTCCGGCGACCGTGCCGCCCGTACCCCCATGGAGGCCCAGAGCGTGCGCCGGGCCTTCTACGACGGCCGGCTCACCGACCTCGGCAGCGCGGCCCCCGCCTCCTTCGTCCCGCTGATCAGCGACAACTGGACGCTGAACTTCAGCTGGCTGGGCGAGGGGCCGTTCCCGGACGCCGAGCGCCAGAAGCTGCGCGGCATCATCAAGGCCGCGCACGCGCGTGGCCGGCGGGTCCGCTTCTGGGCCACCCCCGACACGGCCGGTCCGGCGCGGGACGCGCTGTGGACGGAACTGCTCGCCGCCGACGTCGACCACCTCAACACCGACGACCTGGCCGGACTGGAGGCGTTCCTGGACGCCCACCCGACTCGGTAAACACCACACGAACGGGGGACATGTCGGCCCACCGGGCGCACCCTCCGCTACGCCACACTTGCGGGCGAACGCCGCGAAATGGATGTGGCGGAGGAGGTTCGCGATGGCCGTTTCCATCTCTGTGGTGCTGCTGCTCCTGATCATGGCGGTGATCTTCATTCGCAACGGCGCGCTGAAGATCTCCCATGCCCTGGTCTGTGTGCTGCTCGGGTTCTACCTGGCCAGCACGAGCATGGCCCCCACCATCCACAGCGGACTCACCGCGACCGCCGAACTGGTCAGCAGCCTGCGGCCGTGAGCCACCCGCGCGTCACGGCGCCGAGAAGACCCCGATGCCGTTGGGCACGGGCCGCTCGGCGCCGCCGCTCGGATGGTTGCGCACCGACACGGTGGTCGCGCCCGGCTCGCGGGCGACCAGCTCGGTCGAGCCCCCGCCGTCCAGGCTGAACGCGTCGACCGATCCCAAGGCCCGCATCTCGTCGGCGACTTCGCCGATCGTCAGACCGCTGCGGTACGCCGGGGCGCCGTCCACCGCGAACAGCAGCAGCCGGCGCCCGCCGCCCATGACGCCCACGGCCGTGCGCACCGCCGAGGTGGTGCGGTCGAGGCCGGGCAGCGGCTGCCCGCCGCGCAGCACCGGATAGCCGCCGAGGGCGAAGCGGTACGGGATCCCGGACGTGGCGGCCACCAGCTGGTGCCGTACCGTCACCCGCTCGCCCGTGGACAGCTTCCGCAACTGCCGCGCGCCCGCCTCCCGGCCGACCAGCACCGTGGTGCCCGCCGCGATCGGACCGCCGCCCGGGGTGTCGGAGGCGGCCACCACCCGGCCGTGGCGGACCGTCACCTCGTAGGTGTCCGTGCTGCACGGGGCCGCCCGGTCGGTGTCCGTGCCGCAGGTGGCGCGCACCCGGGAGACGCCGCCCCACCGCGCGGTGAACGCGCCGACGGAGTCCACCGGCAGCGCGTACTGGTTGAGCCCGCCGAGCGGCAGCCGTCCGTCCGGCGTGCGCACGGAGCCGTGGAGGGCGAGCCGGTCCAGGCGGCCCCGCCGGTCGACGCCCACGCCGAAGACGTCCTCGGTGGTCGTGCCGGGCGGCAGCGCGGGACCGAACCGCTGCCCGTTCGGCACCGCGGCCTTCAGCACCCGGCCGTGCGCGATGGCCGGGCCCACGGTGGCGCCCGTCGCCTCGACGCCCGGGTGCTGGGTCTCGGTGATGTTGAAGAAGTCGCCGTTGACGCCCGCCACCGCCCCCGCCGAGTCGGCCAGCTCGGAAACGGGCTTCCGGGCGGCCACCGCGCCCGGGTACAGCAGGTCCAGGCGTACGCGCGGGTTGCGCAGGTCGACGGCCAGCAGGTGGGCGTGGGTCACGCCCTTGGCCGCCGGGAGGTCGAACTCCTCGTAGGTGACGCCCGGCGCTATCTCCGAGCCGGCGTCCCGTACGGCGGCGGCCGGTGCCGCCCCCGTCAGAGCCGCACCGGCCAGCACGCCGAACGCCGTGAGAACCGTGCAGACCGCTCTGCCCGCCGCTAACCGCTTCCGACGACGCGTCACTGTCCCCCCTGAAGTCCCGTCAACTGTCCCAGCACTCGGGGGAAGTGCACCAGACCGCGATGTCCGGTGGGACGGCTATGCGTCGACTACGCGAGAACGAGTGAGAAAACGAACCCCCTCCGGTGCCTCCAGCGAGAAGCCGCTGCCCCGTCCCGGGACCACGTCCACGATCAGCCGGGTGTGACTCCACACCTCGTACTGGCTCCTGGACATCCAGAACGTCACCGGCTCCTCGACGCCCTCGACCTCCAGCTCCGCCAGCAGCACGTCCGAGGCGCCGGTGCGGAACTCGCCGTCCGGGTAGCACATGGGCGCGCTGCCGTCGCAGCAGCCGCCGGACTGGTGGAACATCAGCGGGCCGTGCACCGCCCGCAACCGGCGCACCAGGTCGGCGGCGTGCGGGGTGAGTTCGACGCGCGGGGTTTCGTCGTCCATGGACCACGAGTCTCACGGCTCGCCGGCGGGACGTCCAGGGTCACCGGTGGCCGAGTACGCCGGTGCCGAGCGGGCGGCGGTCCGAGAGGCAGTGCGCCACGTACAGACGGACCGCGTCGTGCAGCCGGTAGCGGATCCGGCCGGCCCGCTCGACCGTGGCGACATGGATCATCTGGCGGTGGAGCAGGTCCTCCAGGAGGTCGACGGCGAGTTCCCTGGACGGCGTCACCCGGCTCAGCACGTCGTCCACGCCGAAGTCGCCCCGCATCGCTCGGAGTTGACTGAGCGACTCCTTGAGCGGGGGCGGCAGTAACCGATGGTAGGCCGTCACGCTCGACTGCAGGGACAGGTCCCCGACGCGCAGGAACGCCACGCGGTCCCGCTCGTCCGCGAGGCGGTCCGCCAGGTCGCGCAGGGACCGGTACGGCCGCGCCGTGAGCCACAGGCCGGCGATGTGCAGGGCCAGCGGCAGACGGGCGCAGGAGTGCAGGATGCTCGACGCGGCGGACCGTTCCGCCCGGGTGCGCGCGACGCCCACCAGGTCTTCCAGGACCCGATGGGCGTCCAGCTGCGCCAGGGCACCGATCTGGTGACGGAACTGCGCCGAAAGCGCCGGAAGTTCCCGCCGTGCGGCCACCAGGACGGCGCTGCGCACCTCGTCCACGAGCAGTGGGCGGATCTGCGCCTCGCTGTCGGCGTTGTCCAGGACCACCAGGACGCGGCGTCTGCTCAGCGCGTCCCGCAGCCGGGCGGACGCCTCCTCCGCGCTGTCCGCCGGGGCCGCGGCGCCGAGGGAGCGCAGGACGCGGCGGACCAGGGTGTCCGCGGTGAAGGGGAGGGAGGAGGCGGGGTGCAGGTCCACGAAGACCTGCCCGTCGGGGAACCGGTCGCGCACGCCGTGCGCGGCCCGCAGGAGCAGCGAGGTCTTACCGGCGCCGGGCGGTCCGACGACGACGGCCGGCCCTGTCGTGCCCCGTCGCTGCCTGGACAGGTGGTCCATCAGGGAGGCGACGAGCCCCTCCCGTCCGGCGAGGTGGTGCCCCGGGGCCGCGGGGAGTTCGGCGGGCTCCGGCCCGGCCGGGTTCCGGGCGGACGGCGGCCTCAGCAGCCGTCCGGGCGGGACCCCCAGGGCCTGGGCGAGGAGGAGCAGCGACTGCCTGCGGGGGCGGGCGGTGTGGCCGGTCTCCAGGTTGCGGATCGCCCGCACACTCAGTCCGGACCGCCCGGCCAGCTCCTCCTGTGTGAGGCAGGCCGCCTCACGGGCATCGGCCAGAGCCGCCGCGAGCGTCTTTGGCGCCGGTATGTCGGTCACGAAAAGCCCATCCCCTTGTGCGGGTCGTGTCCGAGGAGGCGTCAGCCGTGTCCTCGGTCCGCCGGACGCATCAGCGCGGCCACGAACTTGTAGCGGGATCCGCGGTAGACCGAGCGCACCCACTCCACCGGCGCCCCGTCGGCGTCCCGCGAGTGGCGTGACAGCAGCAGCATCGGCAGACCCACGTCGGTGGCGAGGAGCCCGGCCTCGCGCGGTGTCGCCAGGGACGTCTCGATGGTCTCCTCGGCCTCCGCCAGGTGCACGCCGTAGACCTCGGCGAGCGCCGTGTACAGCGAGGTGTAGGTGGCCAGCGACCGCCGCAGGCCGGGAAAGCGCCGTGCGGACAGGTGCGTCGTCTCGATCGCCATGGGTTCGCCGCTGGCCAGCCGCAGCCGCTCGATGCGCAGCACCCGGTCGCCGGTCTCGGTGCCGAGCAGCCCGGCCAGCTTGGCGTCCGCGGCGACATGGCCGATGTCCAGCACCTGCGAGGCCGGGTCGAGGCCCTGGGCCCGCATGTCCTCGGTGTGGGAGGTGAGCCGGAGGGTGCGGTACAGCTTGGGCCGGGCGACGAACGTGCCCTTGCCCTGGATGCGGTCCAGCCTCCCCTCGCCCACGAGCTCCTGCAGCGCCTGCCGGACGGTGGTGCGCGAGGTGTCGAAGCGTACGGCGAGCAGCCGCTCGGCGGGCATCGCCGAACCGGGCCGCAGGGCCTCGGTGATCTCGAGGATCTGCTGCTTGACGCGGTAGTACTTCGGCACGCGCGCGCTGCGTCCGGGCGCCCCCCGGTGCTGGGCGCTGCTGACATCGATGGTCATGGCCTGCCTTCCCGGCTCATTCGGCGATCTCCCGTTATAGCCCCCAACTGCCCTATGGTCTAGTCCAACCAGGAAGGCGCGCCCCGGCGCGCCGCGGGCCGCCCGATGCCCGCTCGGTCGCGTCCGGTGACTTTCTCATAACGGACCGAACGGCTTCCCGAACCACCCTTGACACCCCCAAAGGTCTAGGCCAAGCTCCACCGTACTGGTCTACACCACTAGTGGCCAGGTCCCGAGTCCCACGTGCAGCAGCGACTTACGCAGGTCATGGCCGGGGGCGTGGGGGGTCAGTGGCATTCCTGAGGAGGGTGGCGTGAAGCGCAAGCTGATAGCCGCGATGGGTATCGCAGGCATGATGGTCTCCGTCGCGGCGTGCGGCGGCGACGACGGCGACAGCGGCAAGGACGCGGGACCGGACAGCTTCAAGGGCCAGACCCTGCGGGTCTGGACGATGGACGGGTCCGCTCCGCCGCAGTGGAGCAAGGACCTCCAGGCGGCCTTCGAGAAGAAGACCGGTGCCAAGCTGAAGTTCGAGGTCCAGAAGTGGGACGGGATCCAGGAGAAGATCATCACCGCCCTCTCGGAGTCCGACCCGCCGGACGTCCTGGAGGTCGGCAACACCCAGACCCCGGCGTACGCGGCCACCGGCGGCCTCGCCGAACTGGGTGACCTCAAGCAGCAGATCGGCACGGACTGGACGTCGTCCGTCTCGCAGTCCTCCGTCTACGACGGCAAGCAGTACGCGGCTCCGTGGTACTTCGCCAACCGGGTCGTCATCTACAACAAGAAGATCTGGGCCAAGGCCGGGATCAAGTCCACGCCCAAGACCCGGGACGAGTTCTTCAAGGACCTCAAGGCCATCGGCAAGAAGACCGACGCCGAGCCGCTCTACCTGCCGGGCCAGAACTGGTACTTCTTCGACGGCCTGACCATCGGCCAGGGCGCCGACCTGGTGAAGAAGGACGGCGACAAGTACGTCTCCAACCTGGCCGACCCCAAGGTCGCCAAGGCCATGGGGATCTACCAGCAGTACGCCTCCTACTCCAAGGCCCCCAAGGACAAGGACGAGGCCACCCCGCAGCAGGCCGAGGTGTTCGCCAAGGGCAAGACCGGCGCGTTCATCGGCATGGGCTGGGAGGCTGGCACCGCCGTCGCCGCCAACAAGTCGATCGAGAAGGACCTCGGCTACTTCACCATCCCCGGCGAGACGGCCGACAAGCCCGAGGGCGTCTTCCTCGGCGGCTCCAACCTGGCGGTCGCCCAGGGCAGCAAGAAGCAGGCGCTGGCCAAGGAGTTCCTGAAGCTCGCCCTGTCCGACAAGTTCGAGGGCCAGCTGGCCAAGCTCAACGGCGTCATCCCCAACAAGGAGTCGCTGCAGAGCAACCTCAAGGGCAACGCCGTGGCCGAGGCGGCGGCCCCGGCGGCGGCGGCCGGCGGCACCACCCCGCTGATCCCCGAGTGGGCCGCGGTGGAGAACACCCCGAACCCGATCAAGTCCTACATGACCGCGGTGCTGAACGGTAAGTCCCCCGCGGCCGCCGCCAAGGAAGTCGAGGGCGAGATCAACAAGCGTCTGGCCCAGCAGAACTGATGACCCGCGCCGGGGGCGCCGCACGTCGCCCCCGGCTCATACGTGTCGTTCGAACGGCCGGTACGACTCCTGCGGCCGGTACCGCCACGGAAGAGATGGCAACTCATGTCAGTGCAGACCGAAGGCACGGACACGGCCGGGGAGCCCGCTGTCCGCAAGGCCGAGACGCCGGCGCCTCCCCGGGGTGAGGCACGCGGGTCCGGGCCCTCACCCAGGCGCGGTGCCGCCACTCCCTACCTGCTCCTGCTGCCGGCGCTGCTGGCCACCCTGATCCTGCTCGGCTGGCCGCTGGTGAAGAACGGCATGCTGTCGTTCCAGAACCTCAACCCCCGGCAGCTCATCCAGCACCTCACCGAGTGGAACGGCGTCGAGAACTACAAGAGCGTGCTCAGCGGGGCGGACTTCTGGCACGTCGTGGAGCGCTCCGTCGTCTTCACCGCGGCCAACGTCGTGCTCATCATGGTCTTCGGCACCCTGATCGGCCTGCTGCTCGCCCGCCTCGGCCGGAAGATGCGGCTGACACTGATGCTGGGCCTCGTCCTCGCCTGGGCCATGCCCGTCATCGCGGCCACCACCGTCTACCAGTGGCTGTTCGCCCAGCGGTTCGGCGTCGTCAACTGGGTGCTGGACAAGCTCGGCTGGCACTCCATGGCCGACTACAACTGGCTCGGCAGCCAGTTCTCGACCTTCTCCGTGGTCACCCTGCTGATCGTCTGGCAGTCGATCCCGTTCGTGGCGATCAACCTCTACGCCGCCACGACCACGATCCCCAAGGAGCTGTACGAGGCCGCGTCCCTGGACGGCGCCGGCGCCTGGCAGAGCTTCACCTCGGTGACCTTCCCCTTCCTCAGACCGTTCCTGTACGCCACGACCTTCCTCGAGGTCATCTGGGTCTTCAAGTCGTTCGCGCAGATCTTCGCGATCAACGAGGGCGGCCCCGACCGGCTGACCGAGACCCTGCCCATCTACGCCTTCGTCGAGGGCGTCGGCAACCAGCACTTCGGGGTGGGCGCGGCGATCTCGTTCCTCACCATCCTGGTGCTGCTCGTCATCACCTCGTACTACCTGCGCATGGTGCTCAAGCAAGAGGAGGACGAGCTGTGAAGCGCTCACTCTTCGGCCGTATCTGGCCCAACGCGACCGCCCTCGTCCTCTTCGTCGGCTTCGCGTTCCCCGTCTACTGGATGTTCGCCACGGCCTTCAAGCCGACCGGCGACATCATCGCCGAGGACCCGGTGTGGTTCCCCACCCAGGTCACCCTCGGCCACTTCGACAAGGCCGTGCACGCGGACCACTTCTGGACGCTGGTCGGCAACTCCGTCGTCGTCACGGTCTGCGCGGTGGTCTTCTCCCTGGTCATCGCGCTCTTCGCGGCCTTCGCCCTGGCCCGCATGCGGTTCAAGGGGCGGCGCGGCCTCATCGTGACCTTCATGCTGGCGCAGATGGCCCCCTGGGAGGTCATGGTCATCGCCATCTACATGCTGGTCCGCGACAACGACATGCTCGACAGCCTCGTCCCGCTCACCGTCTTCTACACGATGATGGTGCTGCCCCTCACGATCCTGACGCTGCGCGGCTATGTGGCCGCCGTGCCGAAGGAGCTGGAGGAGTCCGCGATGGTCGACGGCTGCACCAGGACCCAGGCGTTCGTCCGGGTGATCTTCCCGCTGCTGGCGCCCGGCCTGATGGCCACCTCGCTGTTCGGTTTCATCACCGCGTGGAACGAGTACCCGCTCGTCCTGATCCTCAACAAGAGCATCGAGAAGCAGACCCTGCCGATCTGGATCTCCCAGTTCCGCACCGCCTTCGGCGACGACTGGGGCGCCACTATGGCGGCGTCGACGCTGTTCGCGCTGCCCATCCTGATCCTTTTCATCGTTCTGCAGCGCAAGGCGGTCAGTGGCCTGACCGACGGAGCCGTGAAGGGATGACACCCCCGATGACCACACGCGCCACCACCGCGTCCGACAGCGGCTCCGCCGCGGGCGACACCCTCACCCGCGACGCGCTCGCCGTGTTGCAGCCGGGCTTCGCCGGCACCACCGCGCCGGACTGGGTGCGCCGCCGGCTCGGCGAAGGGCTGGCCTCCGTCGCCCTGTTCGGCCGCAACGTCGCCACCCAGGAACAGGTCGCCGACCTCACCGCCCAGTTGCGGGCCGAGCGGGACGACCTGCTGGTGGCCATCGACGAGGAGAGCGGCGACGTCACCCGCCTGGAGGTCCGCACGGGCTCCTCCTTCCCCGGCAACCTCGCCCTCGGCGCCGTCGACGACCCGGACCTCACCCGGAGCGTCGCCCGCGAACTGGGCCGCCGCCTCGCCGCCTGCGGCGTCAACTTCGACTGGGCGCCGTCCGCCGACGTCAACGCCGACCCCGACAACCCGGTCATCGGCGTCCGCTCCTTCGGCGCCGGCACCGACCTGGTCGCCCGGCACACCGCCGCATACGTGCAGGGCCTGCAGTCCACCGGCGTCGCCGCGTGCACCAAGCACTTCCCCGGGCACGGCGACACCAACGTCGACTCCCACCACGCCGTCCCCCGCATCGACGTCGACGCGGACACCCTGTACGAGCGGGAACTGCCCCCCTTCCGCGCGGCCATCGCGGCCGGCACCCGCGCCGTGATGAGCGCGCACATCCTCGTCCCCGCCCTGGACCCGCACCACCCCGGGACCCTGTCCCGCCGGATCCTCACCGAGCTGCTGCGCGGCGAACTCGGCTACGACGGCCTCATCGTCACCGACGGCATGGAGATGCGCGCGATCTCGGGGACGTACGGGCTGGAGCACGGTGTCGTCCTGGCCATCGCGGCCGGCGCCGACGCGATCTGCGTGGGCGGCGGACTGTGCGACGAGAACACGGTGCTCACACTGCGGGACTCACTGGTCGCCGCCGTCCGCTCCGGTGAACTGCCGCACGAGCGTCTGGCCGACGCCGCCGCCCGGGTACGGCACCTGGCCCGCTGGACCGCCGAGGCGCGCCGCGGTGGGGGAGCCGAGGTCGAACCCGCCCCGGAGATCGGCCTGGTGGCGGCGCGCCGCGCGCTGACCGTGACCCGCACGGGCGGCGCCGAACCGGTCACCGGACCGGTGTACGTCGCCACCTTCCACCCGGCCGCCAACATCGCCGTCGGGAACGAGACCCCCTGGGGCCTCGGCGCCGAGCTGGAGCGTCTGCTGCCCGGCACCACCGGCGGCACCTTCACCGGTGCCGACGCGGGCGCCGCGGCGCTGGCGGCGGCGGGCGGCCGCCGTGTCGTCGCCGTGGTGCGTGACGAGCACCGGCACGACTGGATGCGCGCCGCCCTGGACGTCCTCCTCGCCGCCCGCCCGGACACGATCGTGGTCGAGATGGGCGTACCGCAGGCCCCGCCGCGCGGCGCCCTGCACCTCGCCACGCACGGCGCCGCCCGCGTCTGCGGCGTGGCGGCGGCGGAGCGCGTCCTCGCGGGCTGACGGGCGGGGCGGGGCGCGAAATACGCTCGATCCGGTGGTTTCCGGCATGTCGACGTGCCCGGAACGGAGTAGCAGGGCATCTCCCAGGCGACGGTGCGGCGATGGGGGGAAAGATGCTCACGGTCACTTTCAAGGGGAGGACGCCCCTTCCCACGCCCGGCGCGGAGCCGGGCTTCGCCATCTGGTCCTACCGGATCGAGTCCACCACCCCCGGCGAGCTGCCGGCGGGACAGCGGATCGCCCTCGGCCTGCCCAGCGCGGTGGAGGTGCGCGGCCCCGAGCGGTATCCCGGAGTGCCCCTGCTGGAGGGCATGTTCATCGAACGAACCGCGGGAGCGAGCCGGCAGTACGTGGGGCGGCAGATCGGCTCGACCGGCGCCCAGACCCTGTCGTTCGCCGCACCGGCGGCCGAGACCCGTAGCGAACTGCTGCTCGCCAAGGCCTCGCCCGGTCAGCAGCTGAGCTCGGTGCCCTTCGCGACGACCACGGGCGGCACCCCGCAGACGGTACAGCTGCTCCCCGCGCCCGTGATCGGCCCACCGGTGTTCAACGGGCGCCCGCTCGCCGACTTCACCGGCACGCTGCCGTACGCGAGTGAGCTGTTCGGCGTCTACCAGCCGCTGGCCGGCTGGTTCGGCCGGCAGAACTCGCTGCGCGCGCTGGCCGACGCACCGGACGCGGCGTTCACCGGGGCCGACGCCCGCGCCCTGGCCGGCCGGGAACTGAGCGAACTGGCCGAGCGGTTCGAGGCCGCCGCGCAGGGAGTGCTGTCACCCGTGGGCGTGGTGAACCTGTTCCGGCAGTACTTCTTCGAGTTCGACACCTTCCTCGGGACGCCGGCCGGACATCTGTGGATCAGCCCCGGCGGCACCGTGGAGGTCGTCGAGACCAGCACCCGGCGGATGCTCCTGGAGCGGACCGCCGAGCAGTCGGAGGAGACCTCCCGCAAGGTCGAGGAGTCCCTGACCGAGCAGGACGACCTGGTCGACGCGGTCAAGGAGGAGAACGCCAACGACACCACGCTGGGTGTCAGCGTCACCGGCGGTGTGGACGCCGGGGTCTACCACGCCGACGCCAGCGCCAGCTTCAGCCAGCAGACCACCGTCAAGCAGTCCGCCGAGCGCACCCACAAGCACGCCCGGACCCAGAGCTCGAAGGTCACGAGCGAGATCAAGCGGAACTTCAAGACCACCTTCAAGCAGGTCACCGAGACCACGGACACCACGAGCCGCCGCTATCTCATCCAGAACACCACCGACCACCTGGTCAACTACGAGCTGCGGCGCAAGATGCGCAAGGTCGGCGTGCAGGTCCAGCACATCGGTACCCGGCTGAGCTGGCAGGTCTACCTGGACGGGCCCGGCCGCGACCTGGGCCTGGGCGACCTCGTGCACGTGGCGCCCGCGCCCGACCTGACCTCGGTGAAGAAGCCCGACGTGGTGCCGTATCCGCCGGACCAGCAGGTGACCCACCATCTGAGCGTTCCGTTCGTGCTCTACCAGGGCGCCGACCACGACGCGGAGAACACCTACCAGACCTCGGACGAGAACCGGGACCACGGCATCTTCCGGCCCGACGTCGGCACCAACGACATCATCCAGTTCCGCTTCGACTATCCGCTGCCGCCCCCGCCGCCCGGGTTCGCGCTGAAGAAGATCGGCACCCTCGACTTCCACGGCGCCCAGGTCAGGTACACCACCGACGCCGACGACCTGCTGCCCAACCCCGACACCGGCGCGAACGTCCTCAAACTGCGGCTCACCTACGCCAACTTCGGCGGCCAGAAGTTCATCCCGTTCGACGCCGTCATGGTGTACGAGCCCACGGCCGAGAACAAGCACGCGATCGACGCCACCAACACGGCCGCGCAGGAGGCGTACGACAAGCAGGTGGCGCGCCTGGAACACGAGGCGTACGGGAACGCGGTGCGCGAGCGGCTGAGGCTGGTCAGCGGCGTGCGTCCGCGCCCGTCACGCGACCTGCGCAGCGAGGAGCGGCAGACCGTCTACGGAGCCCTGATCCAGCAGCTCCAGCTCTTCGAGGACCCGCATCTGGGCTCGGAGCTGATCCGGCAGATCTTCGACGTGGACGAGATGCTGTACTTCGTGGCCCCCGACTACTGGCGGGCCAGGCCGGTGGTACCCGTCCATGCCGGTCAGGGCAGCCCCAGCCGGTATCCGGTTCCCGCCCCGGCCGCCCCGACGGGCGGTCCGCTCGCGGGACAGACCGTGGTCAGCTGGTACACCCACACCGACGCGACCAACGCGCTCGACACCCAGGGCCACGCCACTCCCGAGTGGCGCACCGACTACCTCATCACCGAGGAGACCCAGCCCGCCCCGCTCGGCAGTTCCCTGGGCTGGCTGATCCAGGAGGACGGCGACGAGCGGCGCAACGAGTTCCTCAACGCCGCCTGGGCCAAGGCGGTGCTGCCGGTTCGGCCCGGGCGGGAGCTGGACGCCCTGCTGTGGCTGTCCCAGGCGAACGTCGAGGGCGAGGCCGCGCTCGACCTGCCGTACCCGTTCCAGCCGGGGGACCCGCCCGAGTACCAGGGCAAGAACGTGGGAGAGGTCCTTCGGATGCTCGCCGCCGAACTCCGGGCGGCCAATACCGACATCTCCCGGACCCTGGCCACGGAACGGGCCTTCGAGACCGGATTCGACCCGCTGGACGGCGGCTTCCGGCCGGCGGAGCCCTACCAGGTCTTCGATCAGTGGGTCGAGGTCCTGCCCACCGACCAGGTGGTGGCCGTGGAGGTGCAGTACGACCCCGCCACGGGGCAGGAGTTGTGAGCCGGCGGTTCCGGCTGGAGGTGCGGGACGCGAGCGGCGGGAAGGTGACCGGGGCCGGGCTGGTGCTCTCGACCTGGACCGGATCGGGCGATGTGCGCGTGGAGCCGCGGCGGGTGGTGACGGCGGACGACGAGACGGAGACGCCCGACGCCGTCGTCAACGTGACCTTCTCGCTGGACCACGCCCGCTTCGCGCCGCTCGTCGTCAACCTGGTGCGCACGGCCGCCGAGAGTGTCTGGCGGTGGACCGATCCACGGCTCCGGGTCGTCACCCGCGGTCAGCTGGTGACCGTGACCGCGGTCCTGTCCCGGGTACGGCCGGCGCCCCTCACCTTCCGGTCGGAGAACGAGCTCCAGGAGCTCGCCCGCCGGACCAAGGAGCCGCAGGACGAGAGGTACCGCGCCGCCCACGCGCACGAGCGCGACCCGCAGAAGAGGATCCCGCCGCGATCGGTACGGATCGGTCCGCTCCCGGGCGTCCTGCGGGACCAGGACCACCGCTACCGAAACTCCTACGCCCCACCGCAGACCGCCTACCACACCCTCGCCCCCGAGCCGCTCGGGAACGAGGACGAGAAGGACTGGCCGGTGGCGGCGCAGGGCTGGGGCCGCTTCCGCACCACCGTACGGCCGTGCGCGCCGGAGCAGGCGGGGCGCATCCACATGATCGAGTACGGGGAGGTGGGGACCGAGCCGAAAGGCCCCCGCTTCCTGGTCGGGGTGTGGCTGCCGCACGAGCTGGCCAAGGTCGGACGCCGCACGCTGGACTTCCTGGTCTGGTTCACGCCCAACACCCGGCCGCCCGACTACCCGGTGGACTCGTATCCCTTCGGCCGCGACTACCCGTACGGGCTGATGGCCCGCACCCTCCCCGACCGGCCCTACTTCGCCTCGCAGACCTACGCCGAGATCGCCTACACCCACTGGTTCAACCAGCACGGGATCGTCTACCAGATGCTGGCGGCGCAGCGGAAGTCGGTCGTGGTGATCCCAGTCGCCCCCAGCTCGCACTTCGAGCTGTGGCACTCGGAGCGGACCCTGATGCGGATGCTCAAGGAGATCTGCCGCTGGATTCCCAGGGACGACGACGGAAGGGTGCCACGGGTCCACCCGGCGCCGCCGGAGGTGGGACGGGTGGCGGTCGCGGGATTCAGCGCGGCGGCCGTCACACTGCACCGGCTGCTCACCCGCGCGGGAGCGGATCCGTATTACCAGGACGAGGAGTGGGGCCGAGCGGTGGACGGCCCCGACTTCGACCGCGCCTGGGGTGAACTCTGGCCGGTGGACCTGGCGTTCAGGGGGGACACCGGACTACACGTCGACTTCCTGAACCGGGCGGCCCGGTGGGCCGGGCGGGGCGACCGCCGACTGCGTATCTACCAGAGCGACGATCCCAACGGCCGCTGGGATCCCCGCGACACGCAGTCCGGCGGCCGAACGTTCGCGCAGGATCTCGCGCGAGAGATGCGGGGCGGCCGGAGCGTCCACCGAACCGGCCCGCACGGCAAGGACCCGTACTGGGCGGTCCTGGCCGCCAACCGCACCGGCACCATCCAGGCGCTGTCCATGTCCCGGAGCTATGTCACCTCGCCGCCCCCGACCGGCGCACCCGAATGGGACGGCCGGCCGCACGAGAACATGCCCCGGCTCTGCCTGGGCCATGCCATGAACACGAGCGGTCTCGCACGGGACTGAGCCGGGCAACAACCGGCAGTACACAGGCACTTGGCGGCATTTTCGGCCATGATCCGTTGACACCAGAAGTGGTCTAGTCCAACTTGAGGGCACGTCAGTTCGACCACCCCGGAGTCGCCGCCATGCCGACGCCTGACCGCCACCTGTACCGAGCGGCCTCGGACCGCCCCTACTTCAGCGCGGACGCCGAGACCTATCTCGCCCAGACCCCGCTCAGAGACATCGAGAAGTCACGGCCGCTGCGCGTGCTGTCCGAGGCGGACCACGCCTTCTGGCAGACGTACGGCTATGTCGTCGTCCGGGACGCCATCTCCCCGGGTGCGGCCAAGAGCCTGCTGGAGTTCGCCTGGGAGTTCCAGGGACTCGACCCCGACCGTCCCGAAACCTGGTACCAGGAGCGGGAGTTCCGCTCGGACCTCGACCGCGATCTGCATGTCTACGGCTTCGTCGAGGCCTACCACCACCAGCTCCTGTGGGACAGCCGCCAGACCGAGCGGGTCCACGACGCCTTCGTCGACGTATGGGACTGCGAGGAGCTGTGGGTCACCCTGGACCGGCTGAACCTCAACCCGCCCAACCGGGGCAACCGTTCCCGCTCGCTGATCGAACCCACCGACCAGGGCTTCGACATCGAGCTGCACTGGGACGTCGACACCACCCTCGGTGTCCTTCCGCAACGCGTCCAGGGCATCATCGCGCTCACCGACACCCGCCCCGAACTCGGCGGCTTCCAGTGCGCGCCCGAACTGTTCCGCGGCTTCGAGCGGTGGCGGGCCGCCCAGCCCGCCGGCCGCGACCCGATCCGCCCCGACGTCGACCGCGCGGAGTTCCCCGTCGTACGGCCCGACCTCCAGGCCGGCGACCTGCTGATCTTCAACGGGCTGCTGGCGCACGGCGTGGCACCCAACCTCTCCGACAACGGTGTCCGAGCCGTCCAGTACCTGTCGATGATGCCCGCGCTGGAGGAGCACACGGACCTGCGCCGCTCCCGCGTCGAGTCCTGGCGCACCCTCGCCACCCCCGACTGGAACGCGACCCTCCTCGGCGACGCCCGCAGGCCCGAGGCCCTCCGCTACGGCCCCGCCACGCTCGACGGCCTGGGCCGGAAGCTGCTGGGGCTGGACTCCTGGCGCGGACAGGAGGACGCGCGGTGAACCGGGGGACCGGCACACACCGGATCTGTCTCACCCTCCCCACCAACCGGCCGTGCGCACCGACCCTGGCCGCCGTCGCCGAGGAGGCGGCCCACGCGGCCCGCCGCTTCGACGCCGAGGTGCACCTGCTGGTCCTCGACTCCTGCGACGACCGGATCCGGGCCGAGCACGCCCGCGTCCTGGCCGGTCTGCCCACGGTGCCGGGCGTGACCGGCCATCACCTCGACGAGGCGCGCCAGCGGGACTTCCTGCGGCGCGTGGTGCACCGGGCCGGCCTCGCCGACCCGGACCGGATACTCGGCCTCATGCTCCCGGCCGGCGTCTCCTACGGGGCCTGCACCAACCGCGCCTTCCTGACCGCCGCCGCGCTCGGCTGCCGGTCGGTGCACCGCCGGGACTCCGACAGCGCCTACCAACTGCTGGACGGCGAGCCGGTCTTCCCCGTCCACCACGAACTCCCCTCGCTGGGCCGACGCGCCGCCGAAGCCGCGTCCCACGTGTCCGAGACCGACCTCGCCCCCGCCCACGCCGACCGCCCGGTGTCGCTGGCCGGGGCCTCCTTCATCGGCGAACTCTCCGTGGACATCGGCGAGATCCAGCGTCTGGACGAGGACATCTACCACGAGGTGGTGGGCCTGTGGGCGCCCGGTGACTGGTCCGAGGAGCGCAGACGGGACCTGGTCGAGGAGTCCTTCAAGGGGGCCGGCACCGCCCCGTTCACCGGCGACCACTCGACGCTGACCCTGGTCGACCCCATGCGGGTGGACATGTGCAACATCGCCTTCCACCACGAGGTGTACGAGCGGGTGCCGCTGCCCCCGGCCACCGACACCATCGGCAGCGACTACTTCCTCCTCCACCTCGTCCACGACGCCACGCTGCCGGGCATCCTGCACAACCGCCACATCGAGAACTTCCACACCCCGGAACGGCGCACCGAGACCGGCTTCCTCGCCTACCAGACGCGGTTCGTGAAGTTCCTGCTGTCGATGCTCTACTTCCACCACGTCTACGACCGGATGGCCGCCGCGGGCGCCGCCCTCCTCGACGACCGGCAACGCGTCCGGCCCGACGCCGTCGTCCGGCTCCTGCGGGAGAGCACCCGCCTGGACCGGTCCGAGAACGTGTGGCGGCTGGACCGCGTCGACAGCGCCTACCGGAAACTGGGCGGCCGCTACGCGGACTTCGCCGACCTGCTGGCCACGCGCCGCGAACGGCTGCTGGACGAGGCCCGCCGCGACATCGAGGACTTCGCGCGGCTGATCGAGGCCTGGCCCTCGCTGGTGCGCGCGGCCCGGGACACCGGACTCGGGAGCGCGGCCCAGTGAACGGGAACGTGCCCGCCCCGCCGGCCGCCGCCTCGGACGACGCCGTCGTCTTCGACCTCCCGGGGATCGAGGGACAGTACGACGCTCTCCTGCGGGAGTTGCCCGGCCTCGCCGTCCGCTTCGCCGTCAAGGCCTGCCCCGTCGACGAGGTGCTGACCTGCCTCGCCGACCGGGGTGCCGGGTTCGACGCGGCGAGCCCCGCCGAGATCGCGCAGGCCCTGCGGACGGGCGTGCCCGCGGACCGGATCCACTACGGCAACACCGTCAAGTCCGACGCGGCCATCGCCGAGGCTCACCGGCTCGGCATCCGGACCTTCGCCACCGACAGCATGCAGGACATGGCGGCGATCGCCGACCACGCTCCCGGTGCCCGGGTGTTCTGCCGCCTCGCCACCAGCGGGGAGGGGGCCCTGTGGGGCCTGAGCCGGAAGTTCGGCTGCTCGCCGGCGGACGCGGTACGGGTGCTGACCGAGGCGCGGGCGGCCGGCCTGATCCCGGCGGGACTGTCCGTGCACGTCGGCTCCCAGCAGCTCACCGTCGAAGCCTGGCAGGACGCCTTCGACACCCTCGCCGAGGTGCTCGTGGCGCTGCGCCGGAGCGGCATCGCGCCGGACCACGTCAACCTCGGCGGCGGCCTGCCCGCGCTCGGCTACCTCGACCGGTGGGGGCGGAGGCTCGAACCCCCGCTGGACAAGATGTTCGCCGTCATCCGCGAGGGCATGGAGCGGCTGCGCGACATCAGCGGGACCCCGCTCGCCTTCGTCATGGAGCCGGGCCGCCACCTGGTGGCCGACCACGGCGCCGTACGGGCCCATGTGTACCGGATGACCGAGCGCCGGCGACCGGACGGCGAGGCCGAACACTGGCTGTACCTGAGCGTCGGCAAGTTCAACGGGCTGTACGAGATGGACCGGGTGAGCTATCGGCTGGTGTTCCCGGGTGCGGAGAAGGGGGACGACACGGCGTACGTCCCCGCCGTCGTCGCGGGCCCGACCTGCGACAGCGACGACGCCTACGGAGCCGGGCACCACCGGGTGCGTGTGCCCAGGGGCCTGGCGTCCGGCGACCCGGTCTGGATCCTGTCCGCCGGCGCCTACGCCACCAGCTACATGGCCCAGCGATTCAACGGCTTCCGCCCGCTGCCCTACGAGGTCGTGCGCGTCCGCCCGGTCGCCGACGACGACTGGCCCGCCGTGGCCGCCCTGGAAGCCGCCGCGTACGCCGACTGCTCGCTCTCGGAGGGCCGGGCCGCGCTGGAGTCCCGGGGCCGCAGCTCGCCGGACACCTGCTTCGTCCTGGACCTCGGCGGCCGGATCGCGGGCTACGTACTCGCGCTGCCCTATCCGAGGTTCCACTGCCCCGACCTCACCAGGCCGGAAGGCACCGTCTTCCGCTCCCGCAACCTCCACCTGCACGACCTCGTCGTCGCCGAGGACCTGCGGGGCCGGGGACTGGGCGGGCGGCTGCTGCACCGCCTGACGGCCGCCGCCGAGGCGGGCGGGTACGAGCACATCTCGCTGGTCGCGGTCGGCGGCAAGGAGACCTTCTGGCGGGCCCACGGCCACCGGCCCCACCGCGAGGTCGCCCTGCCGCCGGGCTACGGCGGCGACGCGGTGTACATGTCCACCGGGGTGCGTACGAGCCGCCCTCACGACGGGGAGGAGACGGGCTGATGCGCCTGCCACACGTCCACGACGGATTCCGCCGCGAGAAGTGGGCGATCGCGGCCCTGTTCTGCTTCCTCGGGTTCCAGTACGCCACCTGGGCCTCCCGCCTCCCCGCGCTGAAGACCCGGCTGCACCTGACCGAGGAGGAACTGGGCCTGCTGCTGATGGCCTGCGGTGCGGGCGCCGCCGCCTCCTTCCCGCTCGTCGCCCTCCTGACCCGGCGACTGGGCTCCCGGCGCCTGGCACTCGCCTCCGCCCTGTGCCTCGCCGCGCTGCTCGTCGCCCTGTGCGTGGTGCCGGACTATCCGGTGGCGCTCCTGGTCATCTGCTGCGACGGCGTCGCCGTCGGCTGCCTGAACGTCGCCATGAACGCGCAGGGTGCCGCACTGGAGACCAAGTACGGGCGCACCGCCATGTCCCAGCTGCACGCGACGTTCAGCGCCGGGCTGCTGGGCGCGGCACTCCTGGCCTCCGGCGTCAACGCGGTGACCCCGGCCGTCACGGCACACTTCGCCACGGCCGCCGCCCTGCTCGTACTGCTCCTCGGCTGGGCCCGCCCCCGCCTGCTGACGGACGAGCCGCCGCAGGAGAGGAAGGAGCCCCGGACACGCTCCCGCGCCCTGACCCCGCCGTCGCGGACGACGCTGTGGATGGGCTGCGCCATGGCGTTCGGCACCGTCACCGAAGGCGCCATGAACGACTGGTCGGCGCTCTACCTGAAGGACGTCGTCAAGGCCTCGGCGGCCGTCGCGCCGCTGGGCATCGCCGTGGTCTCGGTCATGATGCTGCTGGCGCGCGCTTTCGCCGACCGCTGGCGCAGCCGCTGGGGCGACGGCCGTGTCGTCCGCGTCGGCAGCACCGTGGCCGGCCTCGGACTGGCGCTCGCCCTGCCGGCCGGCGGGGTACTGCCCACACTCCTCGGCTTCGCCTGCGTCGGACTGGGCGCGGCGGCGATCACCCCGTGCGTGTACGTGGCCGCCGCCGCGCGCGGCGCGGACGCGCTGGCCCTGGTCGCCGCCATGGGCACCACCGGCCTGCTGGCCGGCCCCGCCCTGATCGGCTTCATCGCGGGCGCCGGCGGCCTCACCCTCGGCATGGCCGCGGTCGCCGCCTCGGCACTGACCGTCTCGCTGTGCGCCTTCCGGATCCGCTGGGGTGTCCCGGCCGCCGCGGAGGACGGTGCCGTGGCTGTGTCGTGAGGGGGGCGGGGCCGCCGGTTCGGACGTCTGGTGTCTCGTAGGCACGACAGCGGCCGCTGTCACCAGGGTTCATCGGGGGCGCTGGTGATCTGGTCCCGGGCATGGCCGCCTTGCCTGCGTTGGGCGCTCGGCGCACGCTGGTGGCATGGGTGCTCCCGACGGCCCCACTCTCATCACGTCCGTGCAGCGGGCCTTCCGGCTGCTGGAGGCGGTGAGCGCGCACGAGAACGGCGCACCGGCGAAGCAGCTGGCGCGTGAGACGGGCCTGCCCCTGGCCACCGCCTATCACCTGCTGCGGACGCTGGTCCACGACGGATACATACGGAAGATGGACGACGGCGGGTTCGTCCTGGGCGACAAACTGCAGAACCTGCACGCCATGGGCCGCGCGCAGGTGCTGCTCACCCGGGTCCGGCCCACGCTCGCCGCGCTGCGGGACGAGCTCGCGACCGCCGCCTACCTCACGTTCTACGAGGAGGGCGAGATCCGGGTGGCCGAGATCGTCGACGGTCCCCGGGCGCCCCGGGTCGATCTCTGGGTGGGGTTCGAGGACGCGGGGCATGCCACCGCCCTGGGCAAGTCCGTGCTGCGCGAACTGGACGACGACTCCCGCATGGACTACCTCTCCCGGCACGCCCTCGCCGACCTCACGCCACGGACCATCACCAGTCGTCCGGAACTCCTGCGGCGGCTCGACTCCTCACCCGTGGCCCCGGCCGTCACGGACCTGGAGGAGTACTCCCTGGGCACGGTCTGCGTCGCCGTGCCCGTCTACTGCGGGGAGATACTCGGCTCGCTCGGCGTCTCGCTGCCGGCGGACCGGCTCCCCCGCCTCCAGGAGATCCGGGCGCGGCTGATCCCCACCGCGAGCCGCGTGACCAGGAGCCTCTCGCTCACTATCTGAAAATCCTCTCCTTGTGGCACCCCAGCCGAACCCGTTTCCTGGATAAAACGGACAAGTCGGGAGCGCCCCGGCGTACAGACGCGCACACAGGTGAGGACTGCGGACGGAATGAGTCAGGCCCGAGACCATGGTGGCGACCACTGGCCGAAACGGCTGTTCAGGCGGGTGGCCAGTCCCGGGGCGCCGGCCCAGAGGCGCGCCGCCGCACAGCTGGCCGCCGGGATGCCCGTACTGCCCGTGCTGATCGTCTCCGTCATCGTGCTCGTCGACCTCGTCGGCGGAGCCGGGATGATCTGGCTGCCCATGCTCGCGGCCGGCCCCGCGCTGGCCGCCACCACCAACGGGCCGCGCGGTGTCCTCTGCGTCGGCCTGCTCGCCACGGGGCTCGGCGCGACGCTCGGCGCCCGGGACGGCGTTCCGGCCTCCGAGCTGGCGGCCGTTCTGTCCGCCCTGGTGGCCGTCACGCTGGCGAGTGGCCTGGCCAGCGCGCTGCGCGGCCGGCGTGAACGGGTGCTGGCGGCCGTCCGCTCGGTCGCGGAGGCCGCCCAGCACGCGCTGCTCAGGCCCGTACCCGAGAGGGTCGGCCCGTTCCAGGTGGCGGTCCGCTACAGCGCCGCGGCGGCCGAGGCCCGGATCGGCGGGGATCTCTACGCGCTGGTGCCCACCCCGTACGGGGTGAGGCTGATCGTGGGCGACGTACGCGGCAAAGGACTGCCGGCCGTGGGGACGGCCGCACTGGTGCTCGGTGTCTTCCGCGAGGCCGCCTACGACGAACCCGACCTCCTCGCCGTGGTCGGCAGGATCGAGCGGAGCCTGGCCCGCAACCTCGGAGCCGACGACTTCGTCACCGCCGTGGTCGCCGGTTACCCGAGGCCGGGCCAGCTGGAAGTGGTCAACTGCGGACACGCGCCCCCGCTGCTGATCCGGGCATCCGGAAGCGTCGAGGCGGTGGAGCCCACGCACCCGACCCCGCCCCTGGGGCTGCGCGCCCTCTCCGGCGAGGTTCCCAGCCTCCAGGTGCTGCCCTTCGCCGACGGAGATCAGCTGCTGCTCTACACCGACGGGGTCACCGAGGCCCGCGATCACGGGCGTGAGTTCTACCCGCTCGCCGACGGAGTGGCGCGCCATGTGTCCGACGAACCGGCACGCACTCTCACCGCGCTCCACGACGAACTGCTGGCGCATGTGGGCGGCCGGCTGCACGACGACGCGGCGCTGCTCCTGCTGCGCAAGCCGGCCGTTCCCGGACAGACGGTCACCGAGTCGGCCGTTGCCGAGCTCCCGGGCGTCCGTGCCGCCTCCCAGCGCCTCTCCGAGGCCTGACATCCCGCATACCGCCGCGCGTACTCACGCCGCGACCAGATCGGCCCACCGTGTGAACCCGCCGGGGTGGACGCGTACACCGTGCCGGGCCGCCAGCGCGTGGACGATGTGCTCGCCCCGGCCGTGCTCGTCGGGGTCTATACCCACGGGGGACTGCCCCGCCGGTCGCGCGGGTCCCGCGTCGGTGACCTCGACGCGCAAGGTGCCGGGCCCGTCGCCCCGCGCCCACGACAGCCGCAGCTCCGCCGGGGGCAGGGCGTGGACGATCGCGTTCGTCAGCAGCTCCGACACCACCAGGAGCGAGTCCTCGACGATCTCCGGGGACACGTTCCAGTCGGTCAGGACCACCCCGACCCGTCGGCGCACGGCCGAGACGGCCCCGGCCACGGGCGGCAGCGGAAAGACGTGTTCGACTGCCTCTCGAAGCAGCGTATCGAGCTGCACCGCCATCTTCCCTCCTCCGGTGAACGCCGGCCGAACGCCGGGCCTCGGGCACGTTGCCTGGCCTTCAGAGCACGTTAGGGAGGGGAGCGGGGCAGGTCAATGAACGACGGTCGGCATTACCGAACGCCGAGGGTCATCCCCGTGCCGAAGCGGCCGTCCGCACGCGAAGCGAACCCTCCACGGCGGTAATAGGCTCGCTTCATGACCGGCCCCGTCCAGTCGATCGAACGGGCGGCCGCGATCCTGCGGCTGCTCGCCGGAGGGCCCCGTCGGCTCGGGCTCGGCGAGGTGGCGTCCTCGCTCGGGCTGGCGAAGGGCACCGCCCACGGCATACTGCGCACGCTCCAGCACGTGGACTTCGTGGAGCAGGACGCTGCGACCGGAAAATACCAGCTCGGGGCCGCCCTGCTGCATCTCGGCACCAGTTACCTCGACGTCAACGAGCTGCGGTCGCGCTCCATCAACTGGGCCGACGCCCTGGCCGCCCGCAGCGGGGAAACCGTCCGTCTGGGCACCCCCCTGGAAGGCAAGGTGCTCGTCGTCCACCATGTGTTCCGGCCGGACGACACACTCCAGACCCTGGACGTGGGCTCGCTGCTGCCGCTGCACGCCTCCTCGCTCGGCAAGGTTCTGCTGGCCTTCGGCACCACGCCCCTGGAGCCGGTCCTGGAATCGGGGCTGGAGGCGTACACCCGGCACACCCTGGTCGATCCGGAGCGGCTCACCCGGGCGCTCGCCGAGGTCCGGGAGCTCGGCTGGGCCGCCGAGGTCCAGGAGATGAGCATGGGCGACGCGGGCATCGCCTCGCCGATCCGAGGGCACGGCGGCCTCGTCGTGGGCGCCATCGGGCTCGCCGGCCCGGTCGAGCGGATCTGCGACGGCCGAGGCCGTCCCCGGCCGAGTCTGATCACCCTGCTCCGGGAGGCCGCACGGGCGATCTCCAGAGACCTGGGTGCGGCCCGCTGGTAGTCGCGCCCCCTCCTCGCCACATCGGAAGGCAGACCCGATCATGGTTGAACGGTATGTAATGTCCATCGATCAGGGCACCAATTCCACCCGATGCATTCTGTTCGACCACCACGGGCGGCTGGTGTCGGTCGCCCAGCGCGAGCACCGGCAGCACTTCCCCAGGCCCGGCTGGGTGGAGCACGACGCCGTCGAGATCTGGCGCAATCTGCAGCGCGTCGTCCCCGAGGCCCTGTCCGAAGCCGGAGTGGACACGGGAGAGGTCGCCGCCATCGGCCTGGCCAACCAGCGGGAGACGACGGTGCTCTGGGACCGGCGGACCGGCGCCCCGCTGGGCAGGGCCGTCGTCTGGCAGGACACCCGCACGGCGCCGCTCGTCGACGACCTCAGACAGCGGCCCGGCGACGAGTTCTTCCTCGAACGGTGCGGCCTGCCGCCCTCGACCTACTTCTCGGCGCTGCGGATCCGCTGGCTGTTCGACCACGACAACGGTCTGGAGCAGCGTGCCAAGGACGGCGAGGTGCTGTTCGGCACCATGGAGAGCTGGCTGATCTGGAACCTCACCGGGGGCGCGGAGGGCGGCCTGCACATCACCGACGCCACCAACGCCAGCCGCACCATGCTGATGAACATCCGCACCCTCACCTGGGACGAGGAGCTTCTGTCCTTCTTCGGGGTGCCCCGCCCGATGCTGCCCGAGATCAGGTCGTCCGCCGAGACCTACGCCGAGGCCCGCTCACTCCTCCCGGGCGTCCGCATCACGGCCGCCCTCGGCGACCAGCAGGCCGCCCTGTTCGGCCAGACCTGCTTCTCCCCGGGCGAGGCGAAGTGCACCTACGGAACGGGCAGCTTCCTGCTGCTCAACACCGGCAGCGAGGTCGTGCGGTCCCGGCACGGACTCCTGACGACCGTCGCCTACAAGATCGGGGACCAGCCCCCGGCCTACGCCCTGGAAGGGTCGATAGCCGTCACCGGCGCACTGGTCCAGTGGTTCCGCGACCGCCTGGGCCTGATCAGCAGCGCTCCGGAGATCGAGACCCTCGCGCGGACGGTCGAGGACAACGGCGGCTGCTACATCGTCCCCGCCTTCTCCGGTCTCTTCGCGCCCCGCTGGCGCAGCGACGCGCGCGGGGTCATCGTCGGCCTCACCTCGTACATCACCAAGGGACACCTGGCCCGGGCCGTCCTGGAGGCCACCGGCTGGCAGACACGCGAGGTCGTCGACGCCATGAACGCCGACTCCTCGCTCACCCTGGAAGAGCTCAAGGTGGACGGCGGCATGACAGCCGACAACCTGCTCATGCAGTTCGTGGCCGACGTGCTCGACGTCCCCGTCGTACGCCCCATGGTCGCCGAAACCGTCTCCCTCGGCGCCGCCTACGCCGCCGGCCTCGCCGCCGGCTACTGGCCCGACCTGGAAGTCCTCCGCCGCAACTGGCACCGCGCCGCCCAATGGCTGCCCGACATGGACCCCGAACGCCGCGAGTCCGAATACGACAACTGGCAGCGAGCCGTCGAGCGCTCCCTGGGCTGGATCAGACAGCCGAGACCCACATGACCTGGAAAGCGGACCCGCGACTCCCGAGCTAGCCCGCGTCCCCCCGCGCGTCCAGGTCGAAGTCCTCCTCCCGGCCGGCGAGCCGGTCCTCGCACCGTTTCAGCTCGGCCTTGAGGTCGGCCCGCCGCTGCGGGGAGAGCGCGGTCCGGTCGAGCAGTCCGCGCAGCGCGTCCCGCCGGATGAGGAGATGCACAAGACGCTCCGGGCTGATGAACCGCTCGGTGTGTTCGAGGGCCGTCTGGTAGTCCTGCTGGGCGATGCAGAGCCGCGCCCTCAGCCCGGTCCGGATGTCACGGCGCTGCCTGCTGAACTTGCGGTCGAGTTGTTCCAGGGCCGCCCCCGCTTCGTCGATGCGGGAGGTGCGCAGCGCGCAGAGGACGTAGTTGGCCAGAACCTCGAAGCGCACATTGTCCGACTTCTCGACGGCATTCTGGGCGAATTCGTACGCGATTTCCATGTTGCCGGACAGGTACTCCACGCGTGAGGTGCGGTGGCTGACCATCTCGGCCCGGTCGATGTCCGCCAGCCGCAGGAGCAGGGACAGCGCCGTCTGCCGGTCACCCAGCTTGCAGGCGATCTGGATCTTCAGGTCCACGACGTACCGGTTGTCGGGCTGCTTCTCCTCCGCCCGGGAGATGTGCTCGCTGGCACGGGGCAGATCGCCCAGGCGCAGACAGCAGTCGGCCATGTCGCGATGGATGGCCATGCCGCCGCGCCCGCTGTCGAGCGCCTTCTGGTAGTAGTTCAGTGCCTCCCGGTGCTCGCCCCGGTGCCGCTCCAGGAAACCCATCAGGAAGAACGCGTCGCGGATCTGACCGCGCTTCTTCAGCTGCGCGATGTGCTCCCGGGCCTCTTCGTACTCACTGAGCTTCACATGGGCGCGGATGAGCGTCGTCCGGGCCTGGTGGATGCCGGGGTCCGTCTTGAGCGCATCGGTCGCCATGTCGACGGCCCGCTGGTACTCCTGCTCGTGGTAGTACTGCTCGGCCAGCTTCACCCGGTCCGTGAGCAGGGCGTACGCCCGAGGAGTGGAGCGCTGTCCGGCCAGGTCGATGGCGCGGAACAGCGTGCGCTGCAGGGCCAGGAAGTCGGTTCCGTCCTCGGAATGGGCCAGGAACTCGTCGAGCCTGCTCGCGACCGCCCCGTACTCGTCCTTGTGGCAGGCACCGAACTCACGGCGGATGGCGTCCGTGGCGGGTCCGGACACCTCGTACCAGCCGCCGGCGGTCGGGACGATCAGCGAGACGTCGATGAGATGGATCAGGGCCTTCTCGATGCCGTCGTCGGAGGTACCGGTCGCATCCTGCAGAACGGGAAGCGGCAGCGGACTGTTCGCCGCCATGACCCGGAGGATCTTGCGCTCCAGGCCGCTGAACTTGTTGTCCTTGAGATAACGGGTGAACGGTGAGGCGCCGAAGTCCGAGAGCATCGGGCCCCGGATCCCGAGATCGGGACCGTAGGCGGCGACGAGTTCGAGCGCGTAGGTGACGGAAGGCGGGTATCCGCGGACCGCTGACGTGATCTTTTTGACGGTCGCCGGGTTCAGGGTGATCTGACGGGCCTTCGCCATCAGGCCGACGAGACGGTTGATGTCCGAGTCCTCCAGCGGCTGGAGGTGGACCACGGACGGCGGGCGCATGCCGCGGGCGACGAACCGCTCCGATGCGGGCCGCCTGTTCGTCAGTAAGGCGGTGACGATGTCCGGGTACTGGCCCAGGGCCTCGATGAGGTCGAGGATGTACGGCGCGATGTCGCCGTCGTTGTCCAGGAGCCCGCCCTCGTCGTTGAGCACGGGCATCTGGTGGTACTGGCAGATCTCCTGCAGCTTGGTCAGCGCACGGGCGAGGGCCTGCTCGTCGCCGAGCGCGGTGATCTCCTTGGTCCGTTGCAGCGACTCTTCGGGGGTCTCCGAGGGATCGACCAGTGCGGAGAGCTTCGCCGCGAGCGCCTGAACGGTGTCGCCGGGCTCCACATTGATCACCAGGAGGGCTTCCAGGTCCAGCGACTCACGGATCATCTTGGTCAACGTGGCGCGCCTGCCTATGCCCGAGAGCCCCGCCACACAGGCGACCTGGCTCTCCGCTCCCGGCTCCGGCGCGGAGTACACGTCCTGCAGCGCCGCGATCTCGGTGGCCCGCCCGACGAAGCGGGGACTCTGGCCCTGACGCACCAGGTCGTCGATGATGGTTCTGATCTTCCGCGCCGCGGGCTTCGCCGAGATCGTGGTGATGTGCTTGGTGCGGTTCAGCCACTCCGGCAGGTCATCGGGCGTGATGCCGTGGTCCATGCGGACCACGAGGACGTTCTTGATCCGTCCCATCGCCGTATGGAAGCGTGCTTCACGGATCTCGTGCCTCACCCATGGGGAGGCCAGGGCCGCCTTGCTGAGGAAGAAGACGAAGGCGGCGGACTCCCTGACGGCCTCGTCGACGGAGTCGAGGATGTCTCCGCCCGCGCTGAACGACCGGTAGTCGATGGTGGCGAAGGCGCGGCCGACCTCGGAGGCCACCTCGCGCACGAAGGCGGCGTCCTGGGTCGAGTAGGAGAAGAATGCCTTGATCATGAGACACCCGCCGCGACCCGTGCATACCCGTTCAGTTGTTTCGGCCGCATACGTCCCCCTGTACGTGTCGATCCGTCAGATCCTAAATCAGCCGACGAAGTACAGGGGAGAGCACGAGAGCCGGAATTCTGATCGCCGGTCCCTCCCGGACGCTCAGGGGACGGTAGGCCCCCCGAGGTACCGGCCGTCGGCGTCGTAGGGCCAGGCGTTGGCGATGCAGCCCTTCAGGCCCTTGATCTGCTGCATCATCGCGGGGGCGGGGCTGCCGGCGCGGGGGCAGGTTTCGTGGCCGTGGCCGAGGCGGTGGCCGACCTCGTGGTTGACGATCAGGGCACGGTACTCGCTGATCGGCCCGTCGAACTCCGGGGAGCCGCGCACCCACCGCTTGAGGTTGACCACCACGTCGGTGCCGACGCTGCAGTTGACCTTGCCCCGGGTCCGCAGGCCCGCGGCACCGCAGATGCTGTCCACCGTGCCCGGGGTGGCGATCTTCACCACGAAGTCGTAGGAGCCCGAACGGACCAGCTGAAAGGAGTTGACGCCGTCCCGGGTCCAGCCCCGGCGGTCGGCCAGGACCGCGGAGACCTCGGCCGCCGCCGCCTCCGGAGAGACGGCGATGCCGTCCTCGACGAGCACCTTGTAGCGCCGCAGCCGGCTGCCTCGGCCGACCGCCTTTCCGCCGGCGCGGGCGGCGGTGAAGGTGCCGGGACCGGTGGCGGGAACGGCGATCGCGGTGGCGGAGGCGGAGGCGGAGGGGCTGGGATCGGGTGACGGTGAAGCGGAGGCGCCGGGGTCGGCGGACGGGCTCGGTGATGCGTCCGGGCGGGCTGCGCGGCCCGCCCGGTCTCCGGCGCCCAGGGCGTCGTACGCCACGGCGATGCCCGCGCAGAGCAGCACGGCACCTAACGCCGCCCCGGCCCAGAGCCCACGGGCGGTCGCCCTGCGGACACGCGCGCGAGGGCGGGCGCGGCGCCGGCGGCCTCCTGGTTCGGCTCCGCCGGAGTCGCGCGTGCGGTCGTACCGGCGGGCTGCGGGCTGCCCCACGGCGGGCCTCCTTTTGTGGTGCTGTTCGGCTGCGCTCGGAGGTCAGCCGGTGATGACGTGCCCACGCCTCGCGACCCTGGGTGGGGGACGGGCGCGGGCGTCAGACTTCCCGATGATCATGACGTACGCCTGTGAGGAAGTTGTCGGGGGGTGCACGCATGTGCGGACGCTTTGGCTTCAGGCCGTACGAGGTGGGGCGAGGCCGCGGCCGGTCGTGGGCAGGACTTTTTGGTCATGAGGCCCGCATCGGCTCCCCCGTGCGGCGGGTGAGGGGGGAAAGACCCGGCAGGCGGCCGGTTACGCGGGCGGCGGCAGCGGCGAACCCTGGTGGAAGAGTCGACCTGTGCCGCCGACCAGAAGGGGCCGAGCATGAGGGTAGAGGACCTGTTGCCGTTCTGGTCCGGCCGTAGAGGTGGCTTCCCCGTCTTCTGCCTGCCTCACGCGGGCGGCGGCGCATCGGCCTGTCGCGGCCTCGCCCGGGGCATGCCGCCGGAGATCGACCTGCAGCCCGTGCAGCTTCCCGGCCGGGGGAGCCTGGCCCGGCTGCCTCTGCAGGACGACGCGGCGCAACTCGCCGAGCTGCTCGGGACGGTGCTGCGGCCCGTACTGGAGGAACCGTTCGGCCTCGCCGGG
Organism: Streptomyces sp. NPDC039424; assembly: GCF_055639495.1. Lineage (NCBI taxonomy): Bacteria > Bacillati > Actinomycetota > Actinomycetes > Kitasatosporales > Streptomycetaceae > Streptomyces > Streptomyces sp. NPDC039424. The sequence goes on along the minus strand of NZ_JBVKAI010000009.1, from coordinate 110,294 downwards.
CACAGCATGGGCGCGTTGATCGCCGCCGAGTGGGCCGCCTGGCTGGAGCGCCACCGGGCGCCGGCGCCCCGGCTGCTGGTCGTCTCCTCCTGCGGCGGTGATCTGCGGCCGGACGCCATGGCGACCGGTGACCTCGGCGACGCCCGGATCCTCACGGAGCTCGCGCGTCTCGGCGAAACGGAACCCGGGGCGCGACAGGCCTCGGAGGCGGACGCCCCCCAGCTGCGGGTCCTCCGTAACGACCTGCGCCTCGTCCGCCGCTATCGCCCCACCTACGACCGGCTCACCACCCCGATCCTGGCCATCGGCGGCAAGGACGACCCGGCGGTCACCGCCTCCACACTGGCCCTGTGGCGGCATCGCACCACCGGGGACTGCCGCGTCGAGACGATCCCGGGCGGCCACTTCGCCCCGCACGAACAGGCGGCGGCCGTCGGAGCCCTGATCCTCCGGCAACTCCGGGTGGAGGGACGGCCGTTCAGCGCACGCACGCCCGCGGGGGCCGCGGACGCCCGCCCCGTGACGGCCCAGGAGGCGGCGCTCCTCACCCACTGCGAGAGCCGTCGGTCGAGCGGTGACCACGGTCTCTGCCTGAACCTCGCCGGCCTGCGCGTCCGCGCGCGCTTCGACGAGGAGACGTTCCGCGCGGCCCTGCGCGGCGTCATGGCCCGCCATGACCCACTGCGCAGCTCCTTCGACATGACCGGATACTCCACCTCCGTACGACTCGTCCGGCCGGAGGCCCGGCCTCCTCTCGACATCGAGACCGGTGACGGCGACGAACTCGTCCGCGGCTTCCGCGAACGCCGACTCGCCGCCTGCGTCGACTGGTCCGAACCTCCGGCCTTCCGCTGTCACGTCGTCCGCGAACCGGACTCGTTCAGGCTCTCGGTGGCCGCCCACCACGCGGTCCTCGACCGGTGGAGCGTGTGGCTGCTGCTGGCCGAGCTGCTCACCCGGTACGAGACCGGCCTCACCGGCGCGCGCGGAGAACTGCCCGCGGTACCGGCCGACGCCGCCGGCCTCGACCGCGCGGATCCGGACGCGGAGGCGTTCTGGCTCGCCGAGGCGGACGTGCCGCCCCTGCTCCTTCCCTTCCGTCCCGTCGGCGCCGTACCCGATCCCACCGAGACACGGTTCATCCCCCTGGAGGAAACGGCCGTCGACCGAATCCGCGCCGCCGCCGAGGAGGCGGGCGTCCCGCCCAGGAGCGTCTTCCTCGCCATGCACCTCTGGTCGCTCGTGCAGGCGACCGGGCGCGACACCGACATCGTCACCGGAGTGGAGCTGGACCGCAGGCCCGGGGACGCCCGAGCCGACCACCTCCTGGGGCTGTTCCTGAACACTCTCCCCCTGCGGCTGCGCACTACCACGGGCACCTGGTCCGACCAGGCCAGACGGGCCTGGACCGCCGAACAGAACCTGTGGGCACACCGCCACCTCCCACTCACCGCGCTCGAACACCGGCTGCGCCGCCCGTCGTTCGACGTCACCTTCGCACTCACCCGCTTCCGGCCCCGGCACCGGCTGGAGCACCTGCGGACGCGGACCGACTCGTGGTGGTCCTTCAGCAAGAGCGGCGTTCCGCTCCGCGTCGACGTGCTGATCGACGCACCTGGCCTCGGCAGCGGCGTACTGGTCGCCTTCGACCCCGCACTGATCAGGCACCCGATCGTCGACGAATACCTGCAGTCGTTCACGTTCGCGCTGCTGTGCGGCGCCATCTCCCTTCCCTTCGCGACGCGCCCGTTCCCCGGAGACTGACATGCTGGTGATCGCTTACGACCACGGCGCAGCGGCCGCGGCCGAGATAGCCACGGCGCTGGCCGGGGACACCCCGCTGGCCTTCCTCGTCCCGCGCTCGGAGCACACCGACCAGGTCCGGCCCCTGCTCGGGGAGCTGGGCCAGGTCGTCGAGCTGACCGGCGGCGACGACGACATCGCCCGGGTGCGGGCGCTGCGCCCCGACGGGATCGTCACCTACAGCGAGCCCATGCTCCGGGACACCGGCCGGATCGCCGATGCCCTGGGCCTCCCGGGGCACCGGCCGGAAACGGTGCTGCTCCTGACCGACAAGTACCGGCAGCGCCGCAGGCTCGCCGAAGCGGGCGTCGACTCCGTCCGCCACCACCCGATCCACCGCGCGCCGGACTGGACCGCGGCCCTGCGCACCGTCGGGCTCCCCGCCATCGCCAAGCCCCTGTACGGCGGCGGCAGTCGCGACACCCATCTGATCCGCGACGAGGCGACCCTGGAGCAGATGTCCCGACGGCACCCCTCGGGCATGATGCTCGAGGAGTACCTGCACGGCAGACCGAGCCTGCCGTACGGGGACTACGTGTCCGTCGAGAGCCTCTGCGCCCCCGGCCGGATCACCCATGTGTCGGTCTCGGGCAAGTTCCCCCAGGCTCCCCCCTTCCGTGAGCAGGGCCAGTTCTGGCCGTCCGCGCTGCACCCCGACGAGCTGAGGGCGGTGGCGGAGCTGACCACCCGAGCGCTGCTGGCACTCGGAGTGGACTTCGGCGTCGCCCACACGGAGGTGAAGCTCACCGCGCGGGGACCGCGCGTCATCGAGGTCAACGGCAGGCTCGGCGGACTCGTCAACGAGATCAGCCGCCGGGCGGCCAAGGTGGACCTGATCCGCCTCGCCGGGCTGCGGGCGCTGGGCAAGGACGACTGGGCCGAGCCGGAGGCGATGGACCGCGTGTACTTCCAGTACTGGGGCGCCGGACCCGCCGAGCCCTGTCGGCTGACCGCCGTGGAGGGGGGCAGGGCGGCCCGCAAGGTGCCGGGGATCACGGCCTATCGCCAGATCGTCAGGCCCGGGCAGTCGTTGTTCGGCGGAGGGATGACCTGCCAGCTGGACACGGTGTGCGGGGAGGCCGCGACCCATGAGGAGATGTTCGCGGTGCTCGACGAGGCCCTCGGCCGGATCCGGTACGAGTTCCGGTTCGACGACGGGCGGACCGTCCGGCTCGCACCGCCGCGGCCGTGGGCTGGGCAGGAGCCTGCCCGATAGTCGCGTTCTGCCGCACAAGCGCAGGTCAGCCGGTGGAAGTGGGCTCGCTATCGCCGTCGGGATCGCGGCGATAGCGGGCCGATGGGTGGGTAATGGAAGCGCTGCCTAGCGTGAGCTCATCAGGCAAGTCCGGGACCGCCGAGAGCAGTCGGCCGACCTACCGGGAGTAGACGATGACCCAGCTCACCACGGTACGCGTGTGCGCCTTCCTGCTCGCCGCCGTCCTCGGCGCGGCCGCCGGCCCCCTCGTGTCGCCGTCGGCTCCGGCTCACTCGTCGCTCGGACAGGCCATCGGCGCGACCACCGACGACACCCCGTGGGGGCCGTCCTCGCACTCCTGACGACGCGATCACCGTCCCGCCGGGGGCCGGGCGCTCAGCGATGAGCGACCGGCCCCCGTTCAGTTCAGCCGCGCCAGGGCCGCACGGGCCTTGGCGGTCGCGCCCCTGTGGTCGTACTGCTCCAGCACCGTCAGCGCCTGCTCCAGCAGACTCCTGGCCCGCTGGTGCATGTTCCGGGCGATGCACACCTCCGCCAGGCTCACCCGCACCTGTGCCGCCGCGTGGGTGTTCCCCGCCGTCTCCGCGGTGATCAGGGCCCCTTCGAGGCAGCCCGCGGCCTCCGCGTAGTCACCCCTGGCCAGGTGGGTGTCGCCGAGGCCGTGCTGGACGTAGCACTCGCCGAGCGGATCGTTCTGGCGGCGCACGATGGCGAGGGCCTCCCGGTACCGCTCCAGAGCGGCGTCCAGCTTCCCCTGGCCGAGACAGAGCGCGCCCAGCCGGTGCAGGCCCATGGCGGCCACCCGGGGACTGCCGATCGACTGGCAGATGCGCAGCGCCTCCGTCAGATCCCGCTCGGCTCGTGCCGGGTCACCGCACGCGGCGTGGATCGGCGCCATGTTGCACAGCACATGGGCGCGGCCCAGGGGGTCCTCCGCCCGGAGGAACAGCTCGGCCGCCCGCTCGTAGTGCCGGCACGCGGCGTCGAAGGCGCCGTCCGTGTGCTTGCACAGGGCGATGTTGCGTATCGCCAGGGCCATTCCGCTGATGTCCGCCAGCTCCTCGAACAGCTCCAGCGACCTCTCCAGATACGGAAGAGCCGTCGCGACCTGCCGTTGGGAGAGGTGGAGCGATCCCAGTGAGCAGCGCACCGCCGCCTCACCGCGGATGTTCCCCGTGCGTCGCACGAGCCGCAGCGCCGTCTCGTGGGTCTCCTGCCAGTCGGCGTAGTGCTGCCGGACCTCGAACAGCGTCACCAGCTGGGTGGCGAGCTCCCAGCACGCCTCGTCCAGGTCGAACTCGGCCGCGAGAGCGACCGCCGCGAGCAGACCCGGCCGCTCGGCGTCCAGCCAGCCCAGCGGATCCGACAGTACGTGCCGAACCACCTCCTCGGGCGCCTGCCAGCGGACCGACGCGCCGCGGACGACGGTGTAGTTGCCGCCCCACAGCTGCGCCTGCGCCTGGTCGACGAGTGCCAGCCAGCCCTCCGTGACGGAGCGGACGACCTCGGCGCGCTGCTCGAAAGGGAGCTGGTCGACCGACTCCCTCAGATAGAGGCGGATGAGGCTGTTGAAGCGGTAGCGGGGGTTCTCGGTCGGCTCGATGTCCAGCGGTACGAGCAACTGACTGGTGGCGGCCTCGTCCATCAGGTCGTTGGCGTCCTCGGTCACCCCCCGGAGAATCGCGCCGGCCATCCATCCCGGTACGGCTTCGACACCGAACAGGCTGAGCCCGCCCAGGAGTTCGCGTAAGTCGGGCTTGAGTGTGTCGAAGGTGGAGGAGATCGTGGTGCGTATCGCCCGGTTGCCGTGGGCGAGCTCGTCGAGCCGGCGGCGCTCGTCGTGGATGCGGTGGGCCATGGACGAGACCGTCCGGTGCGGCGACGCGGCGAGCCGTGCTCCCACGATGCCCACCGCGAGGGGCAGGCGGTCGACCTCGCGGACCAGCTGGGCGCTGGCCAGCGGTTCCTGCCGTACCCGCCGGTCGCCGATGATCTGCCCCAGCAGGTCGACCGCCTCCGACTGGCTCAGCGCGTCCAGTTGCATGCTCTCGAGTTCGGGCAGACCTGTCTGGGGCCGGCGGCTCGTGACGATGACCCCGCAGTCCCGGCCGCCCGGCAGCAGCGGGTGGATCTGATGCTCGTCGGCGGCGTCCTCGAGGATGACCAGCACTTTCCGCTCGGCGAGGCGGCTGCGGAACATGGCGGCCCGCTCGTCCAGCTCGTCCGGTATGTCGGCGGGCTGCACGCCGAGCGCGCGCAGGAAGTGGTCGAGGACCCGGGTCGGGGATGCGGTGACGGTGTGGCTGCCGTGCATGTCGTAGTAGAGCTGTCCGTCGCCGAAGTGGTCATGGGCGAGCGCGTGGGCGACATGGACGGCGAGCGTCGTCTTTCCCGTCCCGCCCCGGCCGTAGAGGTTCACGGCCCGGTCGCAGGGCTCCGCCGGGTCGCCGGGGCCGGTGAGGATCGAGGTGAGCCGGTGGACGCTGCCCGCCCGGCCGACGAAGTAGCGGGACTGCCGGGGCAGTTGTCGTGGTGTCTGGGGGCCGGCGGGTCTGCCGTGAGCGGGGGCCAGTTCCGGTGCGTCCCGGAGGATCTCCTGTTCGAGGCGGCGCAGTTCGTCGGAGGGCTCGATCCCCAGCTCGCGCACCATCAGTCGCCGGCCCTCGCGGTAGATCGCGAGCGCGTCCGAGCGCCGGCCGGCCCGGTGCAGGGCGAGCATCAGCTGGCCGCGGAGCTTCTCACGCAGCGGGTTGTCGGCGACCTGGTCGGCCAGCTCCTGGATCAGGGTCCGGTCGCGGCCGCGCAGCAGCTCCAGGTCGAAGTACTCCTCCAGGACGGTGAGATGCTCCTCGTTGAGCGCCACCGCCTTGCGCTGGAGGACGTCGCTGTCGATGTCGCTGAGGGCCGGTCCGCGCCAGAGTCCCAGCGCCTCGCGGTAGTGGCCGACGGACGCCTCGAGGCTGCCGGCGTCGCTGGCGGACCGCGCGGCGCGTACCAGGCGGGTGAAGCGGTCGATGTCCCGCTGGCCGGGCTCCAGTACCAGGGAGTACCCGGCGGCGTGTGTGCGCAGGGCTTCTCCCATGCCGACGGTGGCCAGGGCCCTGCGTACCGCGGAGACACATATCTGGATCTGGCTGCGGACCGTGGCCGGCGGATCCTCGCCCCACACCACCTCACTGAGGTACTCGACGCCCACGATCTCCTGGGGGCGGCACGCCAGGGCCGCCAGCACGAGACGGGTCCTGCGGGCGTGGAGTGGTACCGAGACACGGCCGCGGGTGACCTCGAATCGTCCCAGAAGCGCGAAGAGCGTGCCCTCGTGATCACGGCCTGCGGGTGTCCCAGTCTGCTTCACCGGAGGAGGAGACCTTTCCCTCTGGAATGGAATCAACATCCGTTCAGGGCGCCGCAATTGTAGTGGATTTTCGGCTCAGTGTGAGCTTTCTCGTACTGGATGTATGACGCCGCCGAGTGGTCGTTTGAGTGGATCAGCAACGGCAGGGGAAAACCCGGATATCACGGGGAATTCGGCAAGGTCGATTCCGGATAGTGGTATGAGCAAAAGGGGCCGGCTCATCGAGCTCGCCGGCCCCTTGCGATCTGCTCCGCCTCCTAGATACCGCGCAGCACCATCCGTACCGGCATGGTCCGCAGACCGGCGACGAAGTTCGACCGCAGGCGCTGGACCGGGCCGGCGAGCTCGATCAGGTCCACCCGGGTGAGGAGTTCGGTGAAGAGGTCGCGCAGCGCCATCCTCGCCAGGACCGCGCCCAGGCAGTAGTGGGGCCCCGCGCCGAAGGCCAGGTGGCGGTTGCGGGTCCGCCGCGGATCGAACCGGAACGGGTCCTCGAACACGGACTCGTCCCGATTGGCCGACCCGACCCACGCCGCGACCGCCTCCCCCTCGCGGAGCAGGCCGCCCTCGAACTCCACGTCCGCCACGGCGTGCCGCAGGAAGCTGCTGGCGGGGGAGGTCCAGCGCAGCCCCTCCTCCACCAGCGAGGGGACGAGGCCGAGGTCGCGGCGGGCCTCGGCCAGCAGGCCGGGCCGTTCCAGCAGCGCCAGCACGGTGCCGGTGAACGCGTGGGGCGTGGTGGCGTTGGCGCCGAGCAGCACGCTGTAGCAGTTGAAGACGGTCTTCTCCGTGCTGTCCATCGCGGCCAGGACGTCGAGGAGATCGCCGCTCCCGTCGGGCCTGGCACGGGTCTGGGCGGTGAAGTAGGAGAAGAGTTCGTGGTGGGCGATGGCCAGGGTCGCGCTCCGGTGCCCGACCCTGAAGCGGGGGTCTTCCGGGGACGCGGCCATCGACGTCCACCGGACGAGTTCCGGCCAGTCCCGCTCCGGAACGCCCATGAGGGCCCCGGTGAACATCATCGGGAACGTGAGGGCGACATCGACCAGATCGAACGGCTCACCGCCGGCCGCCGGTGCGAGGACCGCACGTGCGGCCGACCGGATGCGGTCGCGGGCGGCTTCCAGGGCACGCGGCTGCATGGCCTGCTGAAGCGGGCGCCGCAGGGCCGCGTGATCGGGCGGGTCCGTGGATACCAGCATCCGGCCCGCCGCCTCGTCGTCGTGGCCGAGCTGTTCGAGCAGGCTGCCGCGCTCCGAGGTGAACGAGCGGGAGTCGCTGAGCACCCGGCGCACGTCCTCGTACCGGGTGACCGACGCGAACGTACGCCCGTCCGCCAGCGTCTGCCGGAGCAGCGGCGCGGCCCTGCGCAGGTACGCCCAGAGGGGGTGCGGGTCCCGCTCGGCGTAGAGGCCGGGGTCGAACAGGTTCAGGGCGTCGAGGTCCACCTCGGGGCCGGACAGGTCCGGTGTGCTCCGCGACATGACCGTCATCGCCGCTCCCCGGCCGGGCGGGGAGCGGCGACGCGGCGCAGCGCGGAGCCGAAGGCGTCGGCATACGTGTCGACCAGCGCGGCCGGGACGAGCGACGGGTCGAAGGCGACCACCACACAGCTGCCGAGGTCCGGCGCGTCGATCATGGCGTCGACGCCGAGCGGGAAGCTCGCCTTGTCGTACGACCACCACTCGTCGACCTTGAGGCCGAGAGCATCCACCTGGCGGTACGCGTGGAAGTGCGTGAAGTTGAACGAGACGTCGAAGGCGGGACGCCCCAGGCCCTGCTCGATCGCCGACAGCGGACAGCGCCGGTGCGCCAGCAGATTCCGCTCGGCCGTCCAGGTCCGCCGGGCGTGCTCCACCCAGTCGCCGGCGACGGAACGCATACGCAGCGGAACGGTGTTGAGGAACAGCCCGATCAGCCGGTCGGAGCCGGGAACCTCCGGCCTGCCACCCGCCACCAGCCCGGTCACGACGTCACGGTCCCGGCCGGTGGCCTGCGCCAGCGCCCGGAGGTGGAAGGAGAGGAGAAGGCTCTTCAGCGGTACGCCCGCGTGTCCCGCGGCGGCCTCCAGACGGGCGACGTCCGAAGGGTCCAGCCCGATCCGGCGGGTCTCCACCGGATCGGGCACGGTGTCCTGCGTGCGCCGGGGGAGCAGCAGCGGCGGTACGTCGGCCTCCGTCTGCCAGAAGGACGCCGACTGCGAGGCGGCCGCCTCCAGCGCCACGAACCGCCGATGGCCGTCGGACGGTACCGGTGGCAGGCCCGCGTCGCGGTGGGCGAGCTCGGCGTCGTAGGCGGTGAGCAGCTCGACCACCAGCTGGGCCATGCTCCAGCCGTCGATGATGGCGTGGTGGATGGCCACGGTGAGCCGGAAGGAGTCCGCCTCCCGGGCGATGTGGATCCTGAACGCGGGCGGGGTCGCGTAGTCGATACCGGCGGCCAGCTGCCGCTCGCGGAAGGCGCGGACCAGCGCCTCGCCGTCTCCGGACTCGATCTCGACCGGGGGCGTCACGGCCGGGTGGACCAACTGCACGGCGGTGGAGTACGTGCTGAGGTCGAACGAGCTGCGCAGCACCGCATGGCGCCGCGTCACCGTGGTGAGCGCCGCACGGAACCTCGCCTCGTCGAAGGGCGCGTGGACCCGCATTCCGACGAGGTCGTTGTAGAGGCTCGGGTCACCGGCCAGTTCGCAGAGGTAGATCAGCCCGACCTGCAGCGTGGAGGCCGGATAGGCGTCCTGCAGTCCCGGGGGCAGCAGGTCGCGGTCGGCCGGCTCCAGTGCGTCGAAGGGCCGCAGCGTGTCCTCGGCCTCGGCGGCGGCCGGGACGACGAGCGGCGCCAGCTCCCTGATGGACGTGCTGGTGAGCAGCGCGCGCAGCGGCAGCTCCAGCCCCCGCTCCTTGAGCTCGCAGACCACGGCCAGGGCGATCAGCGAGTCCCCGCCGGCCGCGTAGAAGTCGTCGTCCAGCGTGACCTCGTCGTCCTCCAGACGGCGCCGCAGCACCTCCAGGAGAACCTGCTCAGGGGACCCGACCCGCACAGCCGCCGTGGCCTGCTCCTCGATCAGGGCCCCGAAGGAATCCGCGTTCTCGAACACCGCGAAATGCCCTCCCTCGAAGACCTCGACCCTGGTGTTCGCCGTGGTCCGGGCACGCCAGGTCTCCAGCGCCGCCCGGTCGGCGTCGGGATCCGTCGTGCCCCCGACGGCGAGGATGGGCACGCTCACCCGGTCGTACGACGGGCTGTACCCCCGCACGAGACGCAGGTCGTTGCGCACCGATTCGAGGACGAAGGAGAGCATCTCCGCGTTCTCCAGCACCTCCGGCGCGGTTCCGCCCAGCTCGGCCAGCACCTGCGCGAACTCCGCGTCCGTGCGCTCGCGGGCGGCCATCCGGTTCAGCCGGAAGTCGCCGGGATAGGAGGAGACGACGAGCAGCTCGGGTACCGGTCCGCCGTTGCGTTCGAGCCAGGCGGTCAGCTCGGCGGCGAGCAGCGACCCCATGCTGTGACCGGCCAGCACGAAAGGCGCCGCTAGCCTCGGCAGCAGTCGCGGCCCCAGCCAGTCGACGACCTGCCGGGCGTCGTCGACCAGGGGCAGTCCCACCAGGTTCTCGCGCCCCGGCAGTTGCACCGGCTGGAGGTTGACGGCCGGACGCAGTTCGCGGGCCAGGACGCGGAACGCACCCGCGCCCGCTCCCGCGTGCGGCAGGCAGAAGACCGGGAGACCGGTGAGGTCGCTGTCCCAGAACGGCAGCAGATCCTCTGTCTTCATACGGGATCCCTTCCTCGCTGGCGGCGGATGGTTGTCCCCGCCATGCTCACCGGCCGGGCACGGCGGCCGGTACCGGCCGGGCGTCGGCTTTGCGGGCGCCCCTCCTCCGTACGGGGGAGAAAGCGCCGGTGAGCGGGTTCTCCGCCGCGTGGCGGATGCGGGAGCCGATTCCAGTCCCGGGGTGGATGGTTCGGCCGGTCCGTCTCGGCGAGCTTGGTACGGCACACCGAATGGCGGGCCACTGAGTCCGCTCGCCGAGAAAGCGGGCAATCATGAACTCCAAGGAATTCCCACGGGATGTGGGCGTTTATCGAGTCGACGGTGGCGAGCTGAGCCGGATCGAGGACCTGGTGGCTCAGATTCGGGACCGGTGCACCTCCGCGTCCGACGCGGACTTTCTCTTCCAGGCGGGGAACCTGGCCACCGGACTGCCGCACGGACTTGTGGACTTTCTGCGCTCCTTCGAACTGTGCGAGACCTCCGCCGGTGTCGTGGTGAGCGGGTTCCCCGTCGACGACGGCGCGATCGGCCCGACCCCCTCGCACTGGTCGAGGCAGCCGGAGCCGGACTCCACGCTGCGCGAGGAGATCTTCTTCGTGCTGCTCGCGGCGCTGCTCGGCGAGCCGTTCGGTTGGTCGACCCTGCAGGGAGGCCGGCTCGTCCACGACGTGGTGCCGGTGCGGGGCGAGGAGGCCGCGCAGAGCGGTCACGGCAGCACGAAGCTCCTGGAGTGGCACACCGAGGACGGCTTCCACCCGTTCCGCTGCGACTACCTCGGACTCATGGCCCTGCGCAACCACACGGCGGTGGCCACGACCTTCGCCGGCATCAAGAACATCGCGCTGTCGCCCGAGGTGACCGAGGTGCTGCGGCAGCCACGGTTCCTCATCAAGCCCGACACCGAGCATCTGCGCGCGGAGGTGACGGAGAGCACCAGCGTGCACGACATCGCCGAGCGCACCAGACCGGTGTCCGTCCTCTTCGGCAGCCGCGACGAACCCTATCTGCGGATCGATCCGTACTTCATGGATGCCGCGCCCGGCGACTGGGACGCCGAGGACGCGCTCAAACGCGTGGTGGCGGCACTGGACGAGGAACTCGACGACCTGGTGCTGGACGCCGGGGAGATCGGCTTCATCGACAACTACCGCGCCGTGCACGGTCGGCGGCCCTTCACCGCACGGTACGACGGGACCGACCGGTGGCTGAAGAAGGTCGTCGTCGCCCGGGACCTGCGCAAGTCGCGGGAGCTTCGGAGCAGTGCGCAGTCGCGGGTGGTCGTATGATCCCGCAGTCCGTGGCGCGTCCCTTCCTGCTGCGTGACCCGGCGCACTTCCGGGTCGCTTTCGAGATCAACCCGTGGATGACCACCAGCTCCCAGCCCAGCCCCGAGCAGGCACGCGCAGAGTGGGAGGAGCTGGCGAGGGCGCTGGGCAAGGCCGGGGGAACGGTGCACACCGCACCGTCCGACCCGGACTGGCCCGACATGGTGTACCCGACCGACACCGCCGTCGTCAGCGGCGGCCGGTTCCTGCGGTCACGGTTCAGCAGACCCGAACGGGACGGTGAGGCGCGACTGGCGGCCGAATGGCTGACGGCGCACGGCTGGACCGAGATCCCGGCCGGTGACTGGGATCCGGCCGCCCGTCTGGAGGGCGGCGACGTCCTGGCGTTCGGCGAGCGGCTGCTCGCGGGGCACGGCACGCGTACCACAGCGGCGGCGCACCCCGGCCTGGCCGCGGCGTTCGGCCGCGAGGTGGTCCCGGTCCGTCTGGTGGACCCGCGGTTCTACCACCTCGACATGTCGGTCTGCCCGCTGGACGACCGGCGCGCCCTCGTATGGCCGGGGGCCTGGGACGAGGACAGCCGCCGCCGGCTGCTGGAGCTCATCCCGGAACCACTCGTCGTGACCGAGCAGGAGGCGACCACCTTCTGCGTCAACTCCGTGGTCATCGGGACCTCGATCGTGATGTCCGCCTGCCCCGACCGGATCCGCCGACAGCTCGCGGCCTGGGGCTTCGACCCGATCGTCACCCCGGTCGACCAGTTCACCAAAGGCGGCGGCGGTATCCGCTGCATGACCCTCGATCTTGACCTGCTCGCCCAAGGCGTTCCCGCCACCGATCAGTAGGAGCAGAAGTGTCCGAGTCGAATTCCGAGCTCTTCCGGGTCGTGGTCAACCACGAGCTGCAGTACTCGATCTGGCCGCTGGGCCGCGAACTCCCCGCGGGGTGGAGCAGCGAGGGCGTCAGCGGCACGCGCGAGGTCTGCCTCGCGCACATCGAGGAGGTCTGGACCGATATGCGTCCGCTGAGCCTTCGTCTGCGCATGGCGCAGGAAGTCGGCTCATGACCGTTGAAGCCGCCGTGCCGAGCGTGCCGCACATCGCGGAGCCGCTGCTGCCGGAGCTGTTCTGGCGTCAGGTCGCCCTGACCCCGGACGCCATGGCCGTCAGCGACGGGGCCGAGGCCCTCAGCTACCGCGAGACCGGCGACCGCGTGCACGCCTTGGCAGTGCGGCTGCGTGAACTCGGGGTGGGCCCGGAGGCGATGGTCGGCATCCAGCTGCCGCGCTCGGCCCGGCTGGCGGTGGCCATGCTGGCCGTGGCGTCCTCCGGAGGCGCCTTCCTGCTGCTGGACGCGGATCATCCGGTGGAGCGCCGGACCGGTATGCTCACCACGGCCCGCGCCCAGGTGCTGATCTCCACCGAACCCCTCGAGGGCCCGTGGTCGGTGATCGGGCCCGACACGCTGCCGGCGAAGCCCGCCCGGCCGCTTACCGCGGTCCATCCCGACAACGCGGCGTACGTCGCCTTCACCTCGGGCTCGACCGGTACGCCCAAGGGCGTGGTCAACACCCACCGGGGCCTGGCGAACCGGCTGTGGGACGCGGTGCGCCGACACGAGGTCGGTCCCGGCGACCGGCTGCTGTCGGCGACGAACGCCGGGTTCGACCCGATCGTCTTCCAGATCTTCCTGCCGCTGGTCTGCGGCGCCACCCTGGTGCTCGCCCCCGACGGCGTCGAGCGCGACCCGGTCGGGCTGCTCCAGTTCATGCGCGAACAGCGGATCACCGCGCTCGAACTGGTCCCCTCGATACTGCAGTTGCTGCTCGACCAGCCGGAGGCGGCACAGGTCACCACCCTGCGCTGGCTCACCTCGGCGGGCGAGGCGCTGACCAGCGACCTGTGCGCCCGCGCCCTGACGGTCCTCGGCACCAGGGTCTGGAACGTCTACGGCCCGGCCGAGTGCGCCATCGGCGTCACCGACCATCCGTACGAGCCGTCCACCGCCCCCGGCGCGGTTCCGCTCGGCGGCCCGATCGACAACGTGCGGATCGTCCTGCTCGACAGGGACGGCGACAGCGCCGAGACCGGCGAGATCCATCTGGGCGGCGAGTGCGTGGGCCGCGGCTATCTCGGCGCCCCGGGGCTGACGGCGGACCGCTTCCGGCCCGACCCGGCCGGCCCGCCCGGCGCCCGGCTGTACCGCACGGGCGATCTGGCGCGGACCGGTGTGCACGGCGATCTGGAGTTCGCCGGCCGGATCGACAACCAGGTCAAGCTGGGCGGCGTACGGATCGAACCGGAGGGCGTCGAGGCGCTGCTGGCCGCCCACCCCCGGGTGGAGGCGGCAGCGGTCACCGTGGCCCCCGATCGCTGCGGCGGTCTGCGGCTGGTGGCCTTCGTCAAGGGGCCGCCCGACCACGACGAGCTGCGCGGTTATCTGCGCGCCCGGCTGCCCGACTCGCATGTGCCGTCCGTCTTCCAGCAGGTCGACGAGCTGCCCCTGACGGCCAACGGGAAGATCGACCGGGCGGCGCTCACCCTCACGGCGGACCCCCGGCGCGCCCCGTACCGTGCCCCGAAGACACCTGAGGAGATCCAGGTCGTCGAGATCTGGCAGGAGGTGCTGGGCGCCGAGCGGATCGGCTTGGACGACAACTTCTTCCAGCTCGGCGGGTATTCGCTGCTGCTGCTGCGGGTGGCGATGCGACTACGCAAGATCTCCGGCCGGACGGTGCAGGTGCGCCGGCTCTTCAACGCCGCGACACCGGCCGAGCAGGCCCGGCTGATCGGCCGGGTCACCCTGCCGACGGCAGTCGTCGAACCCGTGCCCCGCGACCGGCCGCTGCCGCTCTCCTTCGCCCAGCAGGACCTGTGGATCCTCGACCAGCTGAACCCGGGCGGCACCGAATACACGATGCCGATCATCATCCGGCTCGCGGAGGACCGGATCCCCGCCGTGATCATCGAGGGCGCGCTGCGCGACCTCGCCGCGCGGCACGAGATCCTGCGCACCCGCTACCGGTCCGTCAACGGCGACGTGTGCCAGATCATCGACAAGGACCGCCCGGTCGAACTCGGCGTGGTCCGGGTACCCGAGCACGAGCTGCCCGCGACGGTGGGCCGCGAGGTCGCCCGCGGCTTCGACCTCGCCGCCGGTCCGGTCTGGCGGGCCCTGCTCGTCCGGGTCGAAGACGGCGCGGACGCCCTGCTGCTGACCTTCCACCACATCGCCTCCGACGGCTGGTCGATGGTCGTGCTGCGACGCGAGCTCGACGAGCTGATCGCCGCCCGTCAGACGCGCCGCGAGCCCCTGCTGCCGGAGATGTCCGTGCAGTACGCGGACTTCGCGGTGTGGCAGCGCGAACGGGTCGGCGGCGGCGCCCTCGAAGAGCAACTGGCGTACTGGCGCCGCCAACTGGCCGGTCTGCCCACGCTCGACCTGCCGACCGACCGCCCCCGCCCCCCGATCCGGGACACCCGCGGCGCGGCCTTCGAGTTCGAGATCCCCGCCGTGATCATGCGGCCGGTGCTCGAAGCCGGCTGGCAGCGGGGCGCGACACCGTACGCGACGCTGCTCGCCGTCTACGCCACCCTGCTCTCCCGCTACAGCGGGCAAACCGACATCCCGATCGGCACCCCCCTGGCCGGCCGGCTGCGGGAGGAGACCGAGGGTGTCCTCGGCTGCTTCCTCAACACCGTGGTCATGCGCTGCGACGCCGCGGGCGACCCCGGGTTCACCGAACTGCTCGACCGGGTCCGCCGGACGGTCGCGGAAGCCCAGGACGCGCAGGAGGTGCCCCTCGCACAGCTGGTCCGCGAACTCGCCCCGGAGCGCGATCAGTCCCGCAACGTACTGGCCCAGGTCCTCTTCGACCTCCACGACGACGGCGTCACCTCGGTCGACGGCGGCAGGCGGGACACCGGGATGCTGCTCGACGCCTGGACGGGGTCGAAGGCAGACCTCAACCTGGTCGTCCAGATCCAGCCCGACCGCTCCTGCCTGGCCGTACTGGAGTACTCGACCGCCCTGTTCGACACCGAGACCGCCCACCGGCTGTCCGAGCACTTCACCCAGCTGCTGGCGAGCATCGGAGCCGACCCGCAGGCCCGCCTGCACGACCTGCCCATCCTGCCGGAGAAGGAGCGGGAGACGGTGCTGCGGAGCCGGAACCACCTCACCGCGGCCCGCCCCGAGCTCTGCGTACCCGAGCTGATCGCCCGGCAGGCGGCGGCCACCCCGGACGCGCCGGCTCTCCTCTGCGACACGGGCGACCTCACCTACGCCGAGCTCGCGGACCGCAGCGACCGGCTCGCCTCGCGGCTGCGCGGCCTCGGCGTGGGGCCGGAGTCGGTGGTCGGCGTCTGCCTGGAACGCGGCACCGACCTGGTGGTGTCGTTCCTCGCGGTGTGGAAGGCGGGCGCGGCGTATGTGCCGCTGGACCCGGACTTCCCCACCGAGCGGCTCGTGTACATGCTGACCGACTCCGGTGCGCGCTACGCGATCACGGACGCCGCCCACGCCGGTCTGCTGCACTCGGTGGTACCGCTCGTCCTGGACGCCCCCGCCGAGCGGGCCGAACTCGCCGCACAACCGCCCTTCGCGGCCACCGCCACGGACCCGGACTCGCTGGCCTACGTGATCTACACCTCCGGCTCGACCGGCCGGCCCAAGGGCGTCCTGGTCGACCACCGGGGCCTGCGGAACTATCTGATGTGGACCGTGGAGGGCTATGCCGGCTCCGGCCGCGGCGGCACCCCGCTGTTCTCGTCCACCGCTTACGACATGGTGGTGCCGGACCTCTACACGGCGCTGCTCATGGGGGAGCCGGTGGTGTTGCTGCCACCCGGCTTCGACCCGGCCGACCTGGGCCGGCTGCTCGCCGCCGCCGCGCCGTTCTCGTTCATCAAGCTGACGCCCGGACATCTCGATCTGCTGAGCGCCCAGCTCACCCCCGAGCAGGCCGCGGGTATCGCGGGGACGCTGGCGGTCGGCGCCGACGCCTTCCCGGCCGCGGTGCTCCACCGGTGGCTGCACAAGGCCGGACCCGACGGCCCGCGCCTGCTGAACGAGTACGGCCCCACCGAGATCTCGGTGGCCAACTCCACCTACCCGATCGAGAGCGCCGAGCAGCCGGAGGTACTGCCGATCGGCACACCCATCCCCAACACCACCATGTACGTGCTCGACGGCCAGGGGAACCCGGCTCCGATCGGCGTGCCCGGCGAGCTCCACATCGGCGGCACCGGTGTCGCCCGCGGCTACCGCAACCGGCCCGCGCTGACCGCCGAGAAGTTCGTCCCGGACCCGTTCTCCGCCGAACCCGGGCGCCGGCTGTACCGCACCGGCGACCGGGCCCGGCTCCTCCCCGATGGCAACGTCGAGTTCCTGGGCCGCCTCGACGAGCAGATCAAGCTGCGCGGCTACCGGATCGAACCGGGCGAGATCGTCGGCGTACTGACCTCGCGGCCCGAGGTCAGCGACGCGCTGGTGCGGGTCGAGAGCAAGGGCGCCACCAGCCGGCTCGTCGCCTACGCGGTCCCCGCCCCCGGCCACCACCCCGCACCCGCCGAGCTGCTGGAGCACTGCGCCGGCCTGCTGCCGGAGCCCATGGTGCCCGGCGCCCTGGTGCTGATCGACAAGATCCCCCTGAACGCCAACGGCAAGGTCGACTCCGCGGCCCTGCCGGCCGCCCCGGAGGAGGCGGCGGACGGCGACGCGGGACCGCGGGGGGAACTGGCGCGGGGGCTGACGAGGACGTGGTCGCACCTGCTCGGTTACGACGTGACGCCGGACGTCCACCGCACCTTCTTCCAGCTGGGCGGCGACTCGGTGCTCGCGTCGCGGCTCGTCGCGGCGATCGAGACCGACTACGGGATCAGGCTGCCGCTCCGGAGTGTCTTCGAGCACCCCACCGTCGCCGGCCTCGCCCGGCTCGTCGAAGAGCGGATCCGGGCGGACATCGCCGAGATGTCCGAGGCCGAGCTGAACCGGCTGACCACTTCGGATGAAGAGGACCGAGATGAGCACTGAGATCGAAGACCGCCGGCAGCAGCTGCTGCGGCGCCGGCTGGCCGGTGCCGAGCGGTCGCAGACGACCATCCCGCGGCTGGCCTCCTCGGCCGGGCTGCCGCTCTCCTTCGGTCAGCGCAGGCTGTGGTTCCTGGACCGCCTCGACCATCTGGCCGCCGACAACCTGGTGCCGATGGTGCTGCGGCTCACCGGGGAGCTGGACACCGGCGCCCTGGCCCGAGCCTGGAGCAGGCTCGTCCAGCGGCACCACATCCTGCGCACCCGCTACCGGCTGGCCGGCGAGGAGCCCGTACAGGAGATCGCCGCCGACGGCCCGCGGCTGGAGACGACCGATCTCAGCGCCACTCCCGATCAGGAGCGGGCGGCCGAGGAGCTGGCCGGACAGCTCGCCGCCCAGCCGCTGGCCGTGGCCGAGGGGACCAGCGCCCGGATCCACCTGCTGCGCCTGGCCGACGACCGGCACCTCCTCGTGGTGGTCTTCCACCACATCGCCTTCGACGGCTGGTCCGAGTCGCTGTTCTGGTCCGAACTGAGCGCTCTCTACCGGGAGGAGACCGGCACCGGACCGGCCGAACTGCCCGAGCAGCGGCTGCGGTACGCCGACTACGCCGCATGGCAGCGCCGACGCTTCGACGAGGGCGAGATGGCGGCCGCGACCGCCTACTGGAAGGACCGGCTGGCCGGGATCACGCCGCTGGAGCTGCCCGCGGACCGGCCCAGGCCGGACGTGCGCACCTCCAGGGGCGGGGCCCACCGGTTCGCCGTCCCCGCGGCGACGGCCGACTCGGTACGCGCCCTCGCCCAGGAGCACGGCACCACGCCGTTCGTCGTGCTGCTCACCGCCTTCCAGGCGCTGCTCGGCCGCTACACCGGACGCACGGACATCGCGGTCGGGGCGCCGGTCGGCAACCGGCTGCGGCCGGAGCTGCAGAACCTGATCGGCTTCTTCGTCAACACCCTGGTGATGCGGGCGCGCTGGTCCGGCGACCAGTCCTTCGCCGGACTGCTGCGGGACAACCGGCTCGCCGTGCTCGACGCCTTCGACCACCAGGAGGTCCCGTTCGAGTGGCTGGTGAACGAACTGGACCCGGGACGCGATCTCTCCCGCACCCCGCTGGTGCAGGCCATGTTCGGCTACCAGAACACCGGCGCGAGCGGCCCGGAGCTGCCCGGGGTGCGGGCCGAGGCCGTGGAGACCTCCTGGACCACCGCCAAGTTCGACCTGAACCTCCAGATCGTCGACGCGCCCGACGGCCCGCTGGACGCCGTACTGGAGTATTCCGCCGAGCTGTTCGACCCGGACACCGCCGCCCGGGTCGCCGCGCACTTCCTGCGGCTGCTGGACAGCGCCGCGACCGACCCGGACCGCCCGGTCGCCGCGCTGGAGTACCTCACCGACGACGAGCTGCACCGCTTCGTCGTCGCCCCCAACGACACCGCCGAGGACCGCCGTTGGGACGCCGTGCACACGCTCATCGCGGCGCAGGACCCGGCCGCCGTGGCCGTCGTCGCCGGTGAGCGCAGGCTGACCTTCGGCGAGCTCGAGCAGCGGGCCGCCCGGCTCGCCCGGCATCTCATCTCGCTCGGCGCCGGCCCGGAGTCCGTGGTCGGCGTCCATCTGGACCGATGCCCCGAGCTGGTGGTCGCACTGCTCGCGGTGCTCAAGTCGGGCGCCGCGTACGTGCCCGTCGACCCCACCCACCCCGCCGACCGCACCGCCCACGTCCTCGCCGACGCGGGCGCCCGGCTGGTCCTCAGCACCTCCGCGCGGGCCGCCGACCTCGCGCCCGCCGAGGACCGTACGACGGTCCTCGTGGACACCGTACGACTCGACGGCTACCCGGCCACGGACCCGGGCGTCGGCATCGACCCCGACAGCCTGGCCTACGTCATCTACACCTCCGGCACCACCGGACGCCCCAAGGGCGTCGAGGTCACCCACCGCGGCCTGGTCAACTACCTGCTGTGGAGCGCCGAGACGTACGCGCGGGCGCCGGGCGGCACCGCCCTGTTCTCCTCGGTGGCCTTCGACCTGGTGGTGCCGAACCTCTACACCGGCCTGCTGCTGGGCCGGCCCGTCACCCTGCTTCCCGCCGAGTTCGACCTGGCCGACCTCGGCCGGCTGCTGCTCGACGCCCGCCCGCTGAGCTTCCTCAAGCTCGCCCCCGGACATCTGGAGCTGCTGGCCGGGCAACTGGACGCGGAACAGCGCGCATCGGTGGCGGCCATGGTGATCGCGGCGGGCGACAGCTTCACCAGCACCCTCGTGGAGCGCTGGCGCGTCGACGGCGCCCGGCTGGCCTCCGAGTACGGCCCGACCGAGATCACCGTCGGCAACTCCTGCCAGGAGATCCCGGGCCCGATCGGCACCGACCTGGTCCCGCTCGGCAGCCCCATCCCCAACACCACGGCCTATGTGCTCGACGAGCAGCTCCGGCCGGTGGCGACCGGCGTGGTCGGCGAGGTGTACGTCGGCGGCGTGGGCGTGGCCCGCGGCTACCGCGGCCGGCCCGGGCCGAGCGCCGAGAAGTTCCTCCCGGACCCGTTCTCGGCCGTCCCCGGCGGACGCCTGTACCGCACGGGCGACCTCGCCCGGATGCTGCCGGGCGGCCACATGGACTTCGTCGGGCGCCGCGACACCCAGGTCAAGATCCGCGGCTACCGGGTCGAGCCCGGTGAGGTGCAGAACGCGCTCGACGAGCACCCGGCCGTCCACGCCTCGGTGGTCACCAGCCGCACCGACGGACCGTCCGGCACCGAACTGGTCGCCTACGCGGTGACCGACGACCCGGGCGCCGACCTGCTCGGCTTCCTGGCCGAACGGCTGCCCGCCTACATGATCCCCGCCGCGGTCGTCCGGCTGGACGAGATCCCGCTGACCAGCAACGGGAAGGTCGACCGCCGCGCGCTGCCCGCCCCCGGCCGAGGGGCGCGGCTCAGCTCGGAGTTCGTGGCACCGCGGCCGGGCACCGAGTCCGAGCTGGCGGCGCGTCTGCGCACCGTCCTCGGCACCGAGGCGATCGGCGCGCACGACAGCTTCTTCGAGCTGGGCGGCGACTCCATCCGCGCCGTGGCGCTGGTCGGCGCCCTGCGCGGGGACGGCTTCGACGTCTCGGTACGGGACGTCTTCGAGCACCGTACGGTCGCCCGGCTCGCCGCCGTTCTCGGCGAGCGCGGCCCTCAGCGCCTGGACGCCCCGCTGGTCGCCCCCTTCGAGCTGCTGACCGAGGCCGACCGCGAGCGGGTCCCGGAAGGCGTACGCGACGCCTATCCGCTCAGCCACGTACAGCTCGGCATGCTGTTCGAGATGCACGCGGCGGGAGGCGAGGGCAACTACCACAATGTGACCTCGTTCCGTATCCGCGACCCCCAGCCGTTCTCGGCGCAGAAGTTCCAGGCCGCGGTGGACCATGTGGTGGCCCGCCACGAGATCCTTCGCACGTCGATGGACCTCGACGGCTACTCGGAGCCGATCCAGCTCGTCCACCCCGACGCCCGGGTCACGGTGGACAGCCGCGACTTCTCCCATCTGCCCGCGGACGAGCAGGAGACCGAACTGCGGGCCCTGATGGCCCGCGAGCGCGGTCGGCCCTTCGAGCTCGACAAGCCCCCGCTGCTGCGGTTCTTCACCCGCAGCTACCGGGGTGGCTGGTGGCTGACCTTCACCGAGTTCCATCCCATCCTCGAAGGCTGGAGCTTCAGCTCCATGATCATGGAGGTGCTGAACCGCTACCGCGCCCTGTACGCGGGCACGGCCGGGGAGCCGCAGCCGCTTCCGGCGGTCCGCTTCGCCGACTTCGTGGCGCTGGAGCGCAGGGCGCTGGCCTCGCAGGCCTCCCGCGAACACTGGCGGGCGTCCGTGGCGGCGCACCCGAAGTTCACGCTGCCGAGCGCCTGGGGCTCCAGCACCGAGCCCCCCGGATCGATCCAGCAGACCCATGTCTGGTTCAGGGACCTCCAGGACGGGCTGAAGGCGCTGGCCAAGCACGCGGACGTACCGCTGAAGAGCGTGATGCACGCGGCGCATCTGAAGGTGATGAGCATGCTCACCGGCGAGCAGGCCTTCTCCAGCGGCCTGGTCTGCGACACCCGTCCCGAGGTGGCGGGCGCGGACAAGGTGTACGGGCTGTACATCAACACCGTGCCGTTCCCCTTCGAGCGGGGCGCGCGGACCTGGACCGAACTGGTCCGGCAGGTGTTCGAGACCGAGATCGGGCTGTGGCCGCACCGCCGGTTCCCGCTCGGCCAGATGCAGCGCGAGTTCGCCGGTGGCCGGCGACTGGCCGACGTGTACTTCAACTACCTCGACTTCCATGTGCTGGACACCGGGCTCATCGACGTCGAGACCAGCATCGACGACAGCCCGAACGAGTTCGGGCTCTCCGTGACCTCGCATCCCGGGCTGCTCGCCCTGATCAGCCGCCCGCAGGACGTGTCCGCCGAGAACCGGGAACGCCTCGGCGCCATGTACCGCGCGGTGCTGGAGGCGATGGTCCGTGACCCGGAGGGCGACGCGACGGCCGCCTGGCTGGCGGACGGCGACCGCGAGCTGGAGCTCTTCGCCCGCAACCGGACGGCGACCGACCACCCCGCGGCGACCCTGCCCGACCTCTTCGAGGAGCAGGTCCGCCGCACGCCGGACGCGGTCGCGATCCTGGACACCGACGGGCGCACGACCGCCTTCCGCGAGCTCGACGCGCGCGCGAACCGGCTCGCACACGTACTCGCCGGGCACGGCGTGGGCGCGGAGAGCTTCGTCGCCGTCAGCCTGCGCTCCGGCCCGGACATCCTGACCGCCCTGCTGGCCGTGGCGAAGGCGGGAGGTGCGTACGTACCGATCGACCCCGCCCACCCCGCCGACCGCTCCCGCTACATCCTCGACGACACGAAGGCCGACGTGCTGATCACGCAGGACTCCCTGCGGGACCGCTTCGCGCCCTACGACGGGACGGTGCTGTGCCTGGACGCCGACGCCGAGCGGATCGCCGCCGCGCCGTGCACACCGCCACGGCGGGATCTGACGCCCGCCAACCTGGTGTACGCCCTGTACACCTCGGGTTCCACCGGACGGCCGAAGGGCGTGCTGATCAGCCACGAGGGGCTGGTGAACTACCTGCTCTGGGCGGTCGAGGGGTACGGGCTGGACGGCGCCGACGGGGCGATCATGCTCGGCTCGGTCGCGTTCGACCTGTCCGTCCCGAACTTCTTCCTGCCGCTGATCGGCGGGCGCAGCGTCACCGTGCTCCCCCCGGAGCAGCGGCCCGAGACGCTGGCCCGGCTGCTCACCGGGCGGGCCGACTACAGCCTGCTGAAGATCACCCCGGCGCATCTGGACGTCCTGCGCTCACTGATCGGCGCCGACGGGGCGGTGGACTCGGTCCGCACGTTCGTCGTCGGCGCCGACGAGGTCAAGCCGGAGACCGTGGCGGCCTGGCGGAGCGTGGCCCCCGGCGCCCGGATCATCAACGAGTACGGGCCCACCGAAACGGTCGTGGGCTGCTCGGTCCACGTGATCCCCGAGGACTTCGACCCGTCGGTACCCGTGCCCATCGGCCACCCCATCGCCAACACCCGGATGTACGTGCTGGACGCCGCGCTCCAGCCGGTGCCGGTCGGGGTGGCCGGCGAGCTGTACATCGGCGGGACCGGTGTCGCCCGCGGCTACCTGGGCAAGGCGGCGCTCACCGCCGAACGCTTCCTCCCGGACCCGTACGCCCCCGGCCCGGGAGCCCGGTTCTACCGCACCGGCGACCTGGCCCGCCGCCGCCCCGACGGCGAGCTGGAGTTCCTCGGCCGCGTCGACAACCAGGTCAAGATCAGGGGCTACCGGATCGAACTCGGCGAGATCGAGGCCGTGCTCCTCACCCACCCGGAGGTCAGCGAGGCCGTCGTGACCGCCCGTGAGGACACCCCGGGCATCCGGCGGCTGGTGGCCTACGTGGTGGCGGCCCCCGGCGCGCGGCCCGCACCGCCGACACTGCGTGCCCATCTCTCCGCCGCGCTGCCCGAGTACATGGTGCCCGCGGTCTTCGTCGAGCTCGACACGATGCCGCTGAGCCCGGCGGGCAAGGTCGACCGGAAAGCGCTCCCGTCGCCGGAGGCGGCCGAGTCGGCGGCCATGGCCGCGGGGTACGTGCCACCGCGCAGCACGACGGAGCATGTGCTGGCGGCGATCTGGGCCCAGGTCCTGGACCGGGAACGGGTGGGCGTGCACGACGAGTTCACCCGCCTCGGCGGCGACTCGATCACGGTCGTCCGGATGGTCGCCCAGGCCAAGCTGACCGGCCTGATGCTCACTCCGCGGATGGCGATGACCCATCAGACGGTGTCGGAGCTCGCCGCCGCCCTCGACGCGGCGAAGGCGGCGGGACCGGCGCGGGCCGGGGACTGGACGGCGCGGGTCCGGGCGGCGGCGCGCGGCTCGAAGAGGAGCCGGCTCCGACTGGGGCCGGACGACGGGATCCGGGAGCTGCTGGCCGCCCGCGGCATTCCCGCCGTCAGCGTCGCCCTGATCGACGGCGGGGAGATCTCCGGCACCTGGCAGCTGGGTGAGACACGGGCCGGTTCCGGCACGGCCGTCGGCGAACGCACCGCCTTCCAGGCCGGGTCGGCGAGCAAGACTGCGGCGGCCACCGTCGCGCTCGCCCTGGCGACCCAGGGGCGGCTCGACCTCGACGCGGACATCGCAACGTACCTGCGCACCCTGCGCATCCGTGACATCCACGGGGACGAGGCCCGGATCACCGTTCGGCAGCTGCTCAGCCACAGCGCGGGACTGCCCATCCACGGCTTCACCGACTTCCACCCCGAGACACCGGTGCCGGCCCTGGGCGACGTACTGGAGCGGCGGGTGCCCAGCGAGAAACCGGCCCTGGTCGTGGACCCGCTGTTCGCCGGGCTCACCAGCTATTCGGCCGCCAACTTCGCCGTACTGCAGCAGGTGCTCACCGATCTCACCGGCGAGCCGTTCGACGAGCTGGCCCGGCGGCTGGTCCTGGAGCCGCTCGGACTGGTGGACAGCAGCTTCGCCCAGGACCATCCCGCACGGGCCGAAGTGCCGGTGGCCTGGGGCCACGACGCGGACGGGCGGCCCCTCGACGGCGGTCGGCGCGTCATCCTGGAGCAGGCCGCGGGCGGACTGTGGTCCACCCCGGTGGACTTGGCCCGGCTGATGCTGTCGGTGCGTACGGCGGCGCTCGGGCTCGGCCCCGGGGTGCTCGGCACCGGGCCGGCCCGCGACATGCTCACCGGCCATGCGGACTTCGACTACGGGCTCGGCATGATGACCGACCGCCACGGCCAGTGGTTCGGGCATTCGGGATCGACCAAGGGCACGGTCGTGATGGCCGTGGTCGGCGTGCGGTCGGGCCAGGGCCTGGCCATCGCGACGAACAGCGCCGACGGGGCCGAGGTCATCGCACGGCTCACCCGGACCGCGTCCCGTACCGGCCCCGAACTCGCGTGGATGGAAGGCATCCACCGCTACATGCACCTCTACGGCTACATACATGGCCGGGGGCCGGACCAGCCGTCCTGACGTCACGCCCGGCACGCCGACCGAGGTAACCGCCCCGCCGTCGGCCCACCTTGCTCAATCGGATCAAGAGAGGGCACAAAGACCGTGGCTGTAAGCCTGGACATCCACATAGCCGAATCGGGCGCACTCGTGCTCGACGAGGCCGAGCGGGCGGACGTCGAGCGGCTCGTCAAGCGCCTCGCCGAGACTCCGCCACGGCTGGTCGACCACCCCAAGTGGCTCGCCGCCGCACGCGATCACTCCTGCTGTCTGCCGGGCCGCCTGCTGGAGGAGCTCCGGCGCTTCCGCAGCGATCCCGGCCCCCGGGGCTGCCTGCGGATCAGCGGGCTGCCGGTCCGGCCGGACCGGCCGACCCCCATCGAGGCCGGGTCCGTGGAACGCGACGCGACCCCGTCGGCCGCCCTGCTGGCGCTCAGCGTGCTGCAATTGGGCGAGATGATCGCCTTCCGCCGGGAGAAGGCGGGGGCGCTGGTGCAGAACGTGGTGCCCGTGCCGGGCCAGGAGTTCCAGCAGAGCAACGCCGGGTCCCGGCCGCTGCAGATGCATGTGGAGAACGTGCACCTGGAGCACCGGCCGGACTTCGTGTCGCTGCTGTGCCTGCGCAACGACCACGAAGGCCGGGCCGGACTGCGGATCGCGTCGATACGCGAGGCCCTGCCCCTGGTCGGGCCGGAGCACCGCACCGTCCTGGCCGAACCCCGCTTCCGGTCCACCCCGCCGCCCTCGTTCGCGGCCGGCCGGGACCCGGTGCACGCGGTGCTGTACGGGGCGGACGAAGACCCCGACATCCGGGTCGACTTCGCCAACACCCATCCGCTCGACGCCCGTGCCGCCGCGGCGATGGCCGAACTCCGGCAGGCCATCGAGACCGTGCAGACGGACCTGGTGCTCGCCGCGGGCGACCTGGTCGTCGTGGACAACCGGATCACCATGCACGGACGGTCGGCCTTCGTGCCGCGCTACGACGGCGAGGACCGCTGGCTGCAACGCGCGTTCGTGCACATCGACCACCGGCGCACACGCGCTCTGCGGGTCGGCGACGGCAACGTCTTGAGTTGATTGGAGGCAGTGTCGTGAACTCACTGCGGATCTCAGAGCGTCGCCTCCTCGACGACCTGGAGAAGCTCGCCACCTTCGGCGGGCGGGAGGACGGTGGCGTGGACCGGGTGGCGGGCTCGGCCGCCGACCTGGCCTCGCGGGTCTGGCTGGCGGACCGGATCTCCGCCGCCGGGCTGTACGCCTGGACGGACGAGGTCGGCAACGTCTTCGGACGGCAGGCGGGATCGACCGGGCCCTGGCTGCTGACGGGATCGCACACGGACACCGTGCCGGTCGGCGGCCGGCTGGACGGCGCGTACGGCGCCATCGCGGCCGTCGAAGTGCTCAGGACCCTGCACGAGTCCGGCCATCCGGCGGCGGCGGCGATCGAGGCGGTCGGCTTCTGGGACGAGGAAGGCGTCCTGCCCACGTCGAACGGCGGACTGGTCGGCTCCAGCGCACTGGTGGAGTCCGGGCACATCGAGGAGATCAGCGGCTTCATCGAGCTCCACATCGAGCAGGGGCCCCGGCTGGAGGAACAGGGCAGGACGCTGGCGGCGGTGGAGGGCATCGTCGGGATCGACCGCTATCTGCTGGTGGTCCGGGGCCAGGCCAACCACGCCGGAACCACCCCGATGAACGTACGCGCCGACGCGGGACGCGCGGTCTCCAAGATCGCCGCGTATCTGTGGGAGACGGCGTACGAGGTCGACGAGTCCATGGTGGTCAACGTCGGTGCGATGCAGCTGTATCCGGGCGCGCCGAACGTGGTGCCGGGGGAGGCGCATCTGACGGTGGAGTTCCGTGCCCAGTCGGAGCTGTCGCTGCTGCGCGCGGTGGAGCGGACCCAGGCGCTCGTCCGGCGGATCGGTGCCGAGCAGGGCTGCTCCGTGGAGCTGTCCCGGCTGTCGCACAAACCCGTGGTGCGCTTCGACGACAGCTACGTCGACCGGATCCACGAGGTGTGCGTCCGGCACGCCCCGTCGGCGGGGCGCCTGATGAGCTACGCCGGGCACGACGCCTCGGCGCTGAGCACCAGGGTGCCCACCGGCATGATCTTCGTCCCCAGCACCGCGGGCATCAGCCACTCGCCCGTGGAGCGGACGCCCGACGAACACCTCATCCTCGGGGCCCAGGTGCTGCTCGATCTCCTGGTGGAGATCGAATCGTCCCGTTCGAGGCCCCTCGCGATCCATTCGGAGTGCTGATGGCCGGTTTTCGGAGAGTCAGTGTGTTCTGCGGCGCGCGCCCGGCCAAGGAGGAGTACCTCGACCTCGCGCGGGAGACCGGCCGCTGGCTCGGGCGCCGGCGGATCGGCCTGGTGTACGGCGGTGGGGGGACGGGGCTGATGGGCGCCGTGGCCGAGGCCGCCCTGCGCTCCGGCTCGTACGTCACCGGTGTGGTGCCCCATCACCTGCTGAGCCTGGAGGGCAGGGAGCCCGCGGGGGTCGAGGTGATGGTGGTCGGCACCATGCATGAGCGCAAAGCCCTGATGTACCAGCTCGCGGACGCCTTCGTCGCGCTGCCCGGCGGACTGGGCACGGCCGACGAGCTGATGGAGATCGCCACGTGGGCCAAGCTGGGCCTGCACACCAAGCCGGTGTTCGTCCTCAACCACGGCGGCTTCTTCGACGGTCTGCTCGCCTGGGTCGATCTGGCGGTGCGCGAGGGGATGACGAGCGACCGGGACCGGGCGCTGATCAGGGACGTGCCGTCGCTCGACGCGCTGGAGGACATCTTCTCCCCGCACGTCCCCCTGCCCATGGCCCAGGTGGCACCCACCGTCCCCGGCTGACAGCCCCTCCTGAGCGGAGTTGACACAGCATGTTCGACATCGCCGCCGAACTGCATCAATGGTGCGGACAGGGACGTGACTTCGCCCTCGCCACGGTCGTGGCCGTCGACGGGCCCGCCCCCCGGCAGCCCGGCGCGGCGCTCGCGGTCGACACCGACGGCACCGCGCTCGGCAGCCTGCCCGGCGCGGGTGCGGAAGACGCCGCCCACGTCCTGTGCCGGAAGGCGCTCGAAACGGGCGAGACCGTGCTGGAGCGCTTCGGCGACTCCGGCGACGGCGTCATCGACATCCTGGTGACTCCCGTGCGCCTGACGGACCCGGCCCGGCCGATCGTCGCCGCATGCGTCGCCGCGGCGGCAGCGGGAGAGTCCGTGGCGGTCGCACGGGTCACCGAAGGCCCGGCCGGCCTGCTCGGCCGGGCGCTGCTGGTACGGGCTGACGGTGCGTACGACGGGACCCTCGGCGAGGGCGCCGCGCTGGACGCGACCGCGGCCCGCGAGGCGGCGGCGCTGCTGGCCCTGGGCCGCACGCGAAGCGTGGTGATCGAGGCGGACGGAAGCCGCGACCGGCAGCCGGTCGTGCTCCTGGTCGAGTCCTGCGTGCCGGCGCCCCGCATGATCGTGTTCGGGGCGATCGACCCCGCCTCGGCACTGGTCCGCATCGGCAAGTCCCTCGGCTACCACGTCACCGTGTGCGACGCCCGCCCGGCGTTCGCCACCCGCGGCCGTTTCCCGGAGGCGGACGAGATCGTGGTCGACCGGCCGCACCACTACCTCGACTCGACCCGCACCGACGGCCGGACGGTCCTGTGCGTCCTCACCCATGATGACACCTTCGACGTGCCCGTGCTGACCCGCGCCCTGAAACTGCCGGTGGCCCACGTCGGCGCCATCAGCCCGCCCCTGCAGCGGCTGCGGGAGGCCGGCACGACGGAGCTCGAACTCACCCGGCTGCGCTCGCCGATCGGCCTCGGCGCCCGGACGCCCGAGGAGGCCGCCTTCTCCTTCGCCCGCGACATCGTCGCCGACCGCCATGGCGGCTCCGGCACACCGGTCCACTTCAGCGGTGCGGAGGGCGCCGATCGGTGGCGTCTGTACGGGCTGACACCGGCCGCCCGCGCGGGCTGGCGATGAGCGCGGCGCTCCGGCCTCGTGCCACCCGCGGCTCGCGGCGCGAAGCCGCCACCCACATGCGACTCAAGCTGCCAGAGGAGCGACAATGAATGACCTCAGTATCATGGCCCGGTTCCGCTGGTGCTGCGAGAAGTTCGGCGACCGGGAGGCCCTGAGCGACGAGCGCGGATCCCTGACCTACGCCGAGCTCAAGGCCCGGGCCGACCGTCTCGCGGGGCGGCTCGTCGAGCGGGGCGTGCGCGCGGGTGACGTCGTCGGCGTCCTCACCACGCGATCGGCCGACGGCATCGTCGCCCTGCTGGCGGTGCTCACGGCCGGGGCCGCCTATCTGGCCCTGGACACCCGCTACCCCGCCGCCCGCACCGAGTTCATGCTGCGCGACTCGAAGGTGCGCCTGGTGATCACGCAGCGCGAGCCGGCCGGTGACCTCCCCGACGACATCGCCACCGTACTCGTCGACGACCGGGCCTCGTCCACGCGGGCCGTGGAGAACGCCTCCGGCGAGGATCTGGCCTATGTGGCCTACACCTCGGGGTCGACCGGGACCCCCAAGGGCGTGATGGTCCCGCACCGGGGCGTGGTGCGGCTCGTCGTCGACCCGGACTTCGCCGAGATCACCCCCGACGACGTCCTCCTCCAGATCGCCCCGGTGGCCTTCGACGCCTCGACGTACGAGATCTGGGGCGCGCTGCTCAACGGGGCGCGGCTGGTCGTCGCCCCCGCCGGGGACCTCTCCCTCGCGGAGATCACCGGATTCATCCGGGCCTCGGGCATCACCGTGCTGCTGCTGACGACGGGTCTGCTGCACCAGGTCGTGGACTACGGGCTCGACGACCTGAAGAAGGTGAAGTACCTGCTGACCGGTGGTGACGTCCTGTCCGTCGACCACTCCAACCGCGCGGTCGCGGCCCTCCCCGGCACCGTAGTGGTCAACGGCTACGGTCCCACCGAGAACACCACCTACACCTGCTGCCACGCCTTCGACAGCCCGATCCGCACCCCCTCCGTGCCCATCGGCCAGCCCATCAACGGCACCACGGTCAAGGTGCTGGACGCCGAC
This sequence comes from Streptomyces sp. NPDC039424, assembly GCF_055639495.1. Classification (NCBI taxonomy): domain Bacteria; kingdom Bacillati; phylum Actinomycetota; class Actinomycetes; order Kitasatosporales; family Streptomycetaceae; genus Streptomyces; species Streptomyces sp. NPDC039424. The sequence goes on along the minus strand of NZ_JBVKAI010000009.1, from coordinate 80,269 downwards.
CTGAGGCCTGTCGCCCCGGGCGGGACGGGCGAGTTGTACACGAGCGGCCTGGGGCTGGCCCACGGTTATCTGGGCCGGCCGGCGCTCACTGCCGAGAAGTTCGTGCCCGACCCGGACGGGCACGGCGCCCGTATGTACCGCACCGGCGACATCGTGCGGCGAACCGAGCCGGAGATCGAGTTCCTGGGAAGGGCCGACCGCCAGGTCAAGATCAGGGGGTTCCGGATCGAACTGGGGGAGATCGAGGCCGCGTTCGCGGGCCTGCCCGCCGTCGCCCAGTACCACGTCACCAAGGCCGCGACCGCGACCGGCGGCCACACCGTCCACGCCGCCGTCGTGCTGCGCAAGGACCACCGGCACACGACGCTCATGGAACTGCGCCGGTCGCTCGCCGATGTACTCCCGTCCTACGCCGTGCCGTCGCTGATCACCGTCCTCGACGCCTTCCCGCTGACCGCCAACGGCAAGGTGGACGGCGCCGTGCTGGCGGCCCGGACCAAGGGCAGGAACCCGCAGCTGATGAGCGAGTACCGCGCCCCGGCCTCGCCGGCCGAACAGGCCGTGGTGAACCTCTGGGCCGACCACTTCGGCGTCGAGGGCATCGGCGCGGACGACGACTTCTTCGAACTGGGCGGGCACTCGCTGCTCGGCGTGAAGATCATCGCGGAGCTCCACCGTGAGTTCGGCATCGACATCTCCCCCCGGGACTTCTACTTCAACCCGACCCCCGCGGGCATGGCCCAGCTGATCGACTCCCGGGCAGCGGCGGCATGAAAGCCGGACCGAAAGGCGGCACATCGACGCTGCTGCCCGTCCTGGCGGCGAACGCGCTCTCGGTGGCCGGTACGCGGCTCACCGCCATCGCCATCCCCTGGCTCGTGCTGACCACCACGGGCTCCGCCACCAAGACCGGCATCGTGGCCGCGGCGGAACTGACCCCGCTCGTCATCGCCAAAGCGGCCTGCGGTCCGGTCATCGACCGCCTCGGCTCGCGCCGCGTCAGCTGCTACGCCGACCTCTGCAGTGCGGCCACGGTCGCCCTCCTGCCCCTGCTGCACGTGACCGGCGCGCTGACCTTCCCCGTCCTGCTGGTGCTCGTCGCCGTCGCCGGGGTGACCAGGGGGCCGGCCGACACCTCGAAGTTCACCCTGGCTCCGGACATCGCGGACGCGACCGGACTGCCGCTGGAGCGGGTCACGGGGCTGGTGAGCGCCACCGAGCGGACCGCGATGATCGTCGCGCCCGCCATGGCGGGCGCGGTCATCGGGGTGACCGGGCCGGTCAACGCGCTGCTGGTGGACGCGGCGTCCTTCCTGGTGTGCGCGATCACCGTCGCCCTCTGCGCCCCGGGTCGCGAGCGGCCGGCCGAGGCCGCCGAACAGGAGGCGTATCTCAGCCAATTACGCGGCGGCTGGTCGTTCATCGTGTCCAGCCCCATGGTGCGGTCGCTGGTCGCGATGATCAGCGTGACGAACATGATCGACTCCGCGTACAGCGCGGTCCTGCTTCCCGTGTGGATACACGACCACGGTCACGGGGCTTTCGAACTCGGCCTGATCGGATCGGCCTTCTCCGTGACGGCAGCCCTCGCCGCGGTCCTGGCGGCGCTCTACGGCGAGCACGTGCCCCGAAGACTGGCATTCCTGCTCGGTTTCTTCCTCGGCGGGGTACCGCGCCTCGTCGCGCTGGCACTGGGCGCGCCTTTGTGGCTGGTGATCGGTACCACCCTGGTCGGCGGTTTCGGATCGGGCTTCATCAATCCGATCCTCAGTGCCGTCTTCGTCGAGCGGATTCCGCGTGAACTGCTGGGCCGGGTGAGTTCCCTGGCGGAAGCCGCCGCCTGGGCGGGCATGCCCCTCGGCGGAATCCTCGCCGGTTCGATGATCACCGCCGTCGGACTGGCACCGGTGCTGCTCACGGCCGGAGGGGTGTATCTGGTCGCCGTCGTGGTGCCGGGGCTGCTCCCGCAATGGAACGAGATGGCACGCGTTCCCGCACCGGCTCCCGCCGGGCGGGAGGAGGAGAAGAGCCTCGACACGACGTAGCGGTGAGGGAGCACGTTACGGAAAAGAGCCCGCCCGGAGCCTGTCTCGGCACCCGCGGCGGGCTCTTCGCGGTGGGCTCTTCGCGGTGGGCGATCGTCCAGCGATAGGGCGGCGATAGGGCCGCGCCGAAAGATACTCGAAGGGCTCCGCGCCCTCCCGCACAACGCTGATCGGAGCGATCCGACCCGCTTCTTCCGCCCCGCGATCCAGCCGCTTGATGCCATCTAGGGAGACTGATGTGACAGGGATGAGCGTCGTGCTCGTTGCGGAGGACGCCTTCGTCCGCAACGGGATCAGATCGATCCTCGGCAGCGAACCATCGGTCAAGGTCGTCGGGGAAGCGGCGAACATGAGTCAGGCCTGCCGGTTCGGCGCCCAGCTGGATCCGGCGCTCTTCGTCGTCGACGTACCCGTGATCAAGGACGCGGACTTCCTGCTGGGGCAGGTCAGGCAGCTGGCGGCGGCGGCGCGCAGCGGACCGGCCTCGGTGCTCATCCTCGGTTCCGACATCAGCCACATGGACCTGGACGTGCTCAGGCTCGGCGGCTGCGCGATCATGCGCCGACAGGTGGCCGCAGGTGAACTGGCTTCCGCCGTACGTCTGCTGGCGTCCGGCTATCTGCCGGTCGAACGCACACTCGTGCAGCGGCTCGCCCACAACGTTCCGAGGATCGGCGCGCTACCGACACTGACCGAGCGCGAGCACGAGGTACTCCGCCTGCTGGCCAGGGGGATGTCCAACGCGGAGATCGCCACCGCGCTCTGCGTCGCCGGTTCCACGGTCAAGTCGCACGTCCAGGAGATATTCAGCAAGTTGGGCCTGCGTAACCGGGTTCAGGCCGTCATCTTCGCCTACGAATCGGCCGCCGCCGCGTCGGTGGCCGGGAGAATGGGAGCCTGACATGAGTGGTAACTGGCTGCTGCGCCGGCCCCAGTCGGACCCCGTCGGACGTCTCCTGTGCTTCCCCTACTCCGGTGTGGGCGCGTCGATGTTCAGCCGGTGGCCCGAGGAGATCGACGGCATCGAGGTCTGCCCCATCCAGCCGCCCGGACGGGAGAACCGCTCCCGCGAGCCGCACTACGGCAGTTACGAGCGGCTCGCCGTGGAACTCGTCGAGTACCTGGAGCCGTATCTGGACCGGCCCTTCGCGTTCTTCGGCCACTGCGCCGGCGCCCTGCCGGCCTTCGAGACCGCCCACCGCCTCGCCGACATCGGCCTCCCGGCCCCGGCACGGCTCTACGTATCGGCGCAGGTGGCTCCGCACCACTGCCCGTACGACCGGTATCTCGGCCTGGACGAGGACCAGTTGCGCGCGGAGATGTGCAACCTTGTGACCATGCGCGGCGGCGTCCCCCATCCGGTCCTGATCGACCTCGCGCTCGAAGTCCTGCACAAGGACCTGGAGGTGAACCGGCTGTACAGGCGCCCGGCTCCGGTGACCGTGCAGAGCCCGATCTCGGTGCTGCACTGGACCGAGGACGCGGAGATCCGCCTCGGGCAGATGGACGGTTGGCGGCACTACTCACCGGAGGTGGAGTACGTCCCGCTGCCCGGCGGCCACTTCGACTTCCTGTCGGCTCCTGGGCTCCTGCTGAAGACTCTCTCGTTCCTGTGAATGGTCGGGCGCCGGGCTTCGGTGTCTAGAAGAAGCCCAGCTTCTTCGGCGAGTACGACACCAGCAGGTTCTTCGTCTGCTGGTAGTGCTCCAGCATCATCTTGTGCGTCTCACGCCCGATCCCGGACTGCTTGTAGCCGCCGAACGCCGCGTGTGCGGGATACGCGTGGTAGCAGTTCGTCCAGACCCGGCCCGCCTGGATGGCGCGGCCGGCGCGGTAGGCCGTGGTGGCGTCGCGGGTCCAGACGCCGGCGCCGAGGCCGTAGAGGGTGTCGTTGGCGGTCTTGATGGCGTCGTCGAAGTCGTCGAAGCCGGTCACGGAGACGACGGGGCCGAAGATCTCCTCCTGGAAGATCCGCATGCGGTTGTCGCCCTCGAAGATGGTCGGCTGGACGTAGTAGCCGCCCTTCAGCTCGCCGTCGTACTCGATGCGTTCGCCGCCGGTGAGTACCTTGGCGCCTTCCTGCCGGCCGACGTCCAGGTAGGAGAGGATCTTCTCCAACTGATCGTTGGAGGCCTGGGCGCCGATCATCGTGTCGGTGTCGAGGGGGTGGCCGGGCTTGATCTGCCGGGTGCGGGCGACGGCGGCGTCGAGGAACTCGGCGTAGTGGCCGCGCTGGACCAGCGCCCGGGAGGGGCAGGTGCACACCTCGCCCTGGTTGAGCGCGAACATCGTGAAGCCTTCGAGCGCCTTGTCGCGGAAGTCGTCGTCGTGCGCCCAGACGTCGTCGAAGAAGATGTTCGGCGACTTGCCGCCGAGCTCCAGCGTGACCGGTTTGATGTTCTCGGAGGCGTACTGCATGATCAGCCGCCCCGTGGTGGTCTCACCGGTGAACGCGACCTTCGCGACCCGCGGGCTGGACGCCAGCGGCTTGCCCGCCTCCACACCGAAGCCGTTGACGATGTTGACCACACCCGGGGGCAGCAGGTCGGCGATCAGGCTCATCCAGTAGTGGATGGAGGCCGGGGTCTGCTCGGCGGGCTTGATGACGACCGCGTTGCCCGCCGCGAGCGCCGGGGCGAGCTTCCAGACCGCCATCAGGATCGGGAAGTTCCAGGGGATGATCTGCGCGACCACGCCGAGCGGTTCGTGGAAGTGGTACGCCACGGTGTCGTCGTCGATCTCGCCCAGCGAACCCTCCTGCGCGCGGATCGCCCCCGCGAAGTACCGGAAGTGGTCGATGGCCAGCGGGATGTCGGCGGCCAGCGTCTCGCGCACCGGCTTGCCGTTCTCCCAGCTCTCGGCGACCGCCAGGGGTTCGAGGTAGGCCTCCATACGGTCGGCGATCTTCAGCAGGATGTCGGAGCGCTCCGTCACCGACGTACGGCCCCAGCCGGGCGCGGCCGCGTGCGCCGCGTCGAGCGCCCGCTCCACGTCCTCCGCGGTGCCGCGCGCGATCTCCGTGAACGGCTGCCCGTTCACCGGGGAGGGGTTCTCGAAGTACTGACCGCGAGCCGGCGGCACGTACTCGCCGCCGATGAAGTGGTCGTAGCGCGCCTGGTAGGAGACGATCGCGCCCTCGGTGCCGGGTGCCGCGTAACGGGTCATGCTGGTCTGCCTCCCGGTGAAGCGCTGCCCGCCGTTGGGCAGCTCCCGGCGCGAGGGTAGGAAGCGAAACGTTGCGACCACGTTGCGCGGCCGGTCAGCGTGGCGCCCGGTGTGCGGGGGCCGCCAGTTCCGACTCCAGCGCCGTGAGCCGCGCCCGTACCGCCGCCGTCGGACGCACCGCCGCGAGCGCCCGCCATACCTCCAGGTCGTCCTCGCCCCAGGGCGCGTGCGCCCAGTCCGCGAGCAGATCGGGGTCGCGGCGGGCGATCAGCACGGCCCGCAGCCCCTCGTCCAGGCGACGCCGCAGCCGCACCACCGCCGGAGCCTGGGAGGCGGGCAGCAGGGGACCCGTGTACGCCGCGGCCGCCGAGGTCACGGCGCCCGACCGCAGCCGCCGTTCGACTACGGCGACGTCCGACTCGACCGGAGCCGTCAGCCGGTACGGGCGGGACGCCAGCAGCCCCGGTCCCAGGAGCCGGCGCAGCCGGGCCAGTTCGGCGCGCAGCGTCACCGGCGTCACCGCCTCGTCCTCGTACAGCGCGCACAGCAGTTCGTCGCCGGTCAGGCCCTCGGGATGGCGGGCGAGCAGCACCAGCAGCTCACTGTGGCGACGGCTGAGCATGATCCGGCGCCCGTCCAGCCGGAGCATGGCCTCGTCGCGGCCCAGCGCGGTCAGCGCGGGCGCCTCGTCGGCGGGGCGCGGCGGGACGAGCAGCGCCAGCTGCGACTCGGCGGCGCGCGCCACTGCCTGTACGAAGCCCAGGCTGTGCGGGTGCGCCAGCCCGTCGCCGCCGGTGATGTCCAGCGCGCCCAGCACCCGGCCGGTGTGCGGATCGTGCACCGGCGCGGCGGCGCAGGTCCACGGCTGCACCCGCCGGATGAAGTGCTCCGCCGCGAACACCTGCACCGGCCGGTCCACGGCGACCGCCGTGCCCGGCGCGTTCGTCCCGACCGCGGTCTCCGCCCAGCGCGCGCCCGGCACGAAGTTCATCCGGTCCGCCCGGCGCCGGGTGGCCGGATGGCCCTCGACCCACAACAGCCTGCCGTGCGCGTCGCACACCGCCAGCAGATGCTCGCCGTCCGCGGCGAACGGCCCCATCAGCTCCCGGACCAGCGGCATCACCCGGGCCAGCGGGTGCTCCGCGCGGTAGGCGCCCAGGTCACCGTCCGTCAGCTCCACGCTGGCGGTGCCCTCCGGACCGACGCCCGCCCGCGCGCTGCGCCGCCACGAGTCCGCCACCACCGACCGCACCGGCCGCGGCACGGTACCCGCCGTGGTGAACGTCTCGTGCGCCCGGCGCAGCACCCGGACGCGCTCGGCGGGGTCGGCCCCGGGCTCCAGGGCCACCCACGGATCGGACAACTCGGCCTCCCGGAGGGCGATGCGGCTGGGGACATCGTCACTCGGGGTGGTGACCCGGACAACCGGTCAGACGAAGTTGACCAGTCTGAGGTAGCGGACCCAGTCCCAGTTCGGCCCCGGATCGGTGTGGTCGGTCCCCGGTACCTGGTAGTGCCCGATGATGTGGGCCCGGTCCTTGGGGATGCCGTATGTGTCGCAGATCGCCGCCGTCAGCCTCGCCGACTGCTCGTACAGGGCGTCGGTGAAGTAGGCGGGCTGGTCCACCCAGCCCTCGTGCTCGATGCCGATGCTGCGCGTGTTGTAGTCCCAGTTCCCCGCGTGCCAGGCGACGTCCGCCTCGCGTACGCACTGTGCGACGTGCCCGTCGGCGGAGCGCACCAGGTAGTGCGCGGACACTTGCTTCTGCGGGTTCCGGAAGATGGTCAGCGTGTCGGTATAGGTCTCCTGGGTGACGTGGATGATCACGCGGTCGACCGCGTAGGTGTACGGGCGGCTGGACGCCGTGTAGTTGGAGGTGGTCGCCGGCTGCCACTCGGCGGCCGGGTAGTCGACGGCCTCGGTTTCGGCTCCGGCCCGCGTGCTGGGGAGCAGTGCGCAGGGGACGGCGGCCAGGGCGGCCCCCTTCAGCAGGCGTCTTCTGGTGGGGAGGGGTCTGTCCCGGTGCATGATGGGATTGCCTTCCGGTGTGGGGGCGTGCGGGAGCGCGGTCAGCGGTGGAGAGTCACGGCCGTCTCGCGCAGCCGTGGTCGTTGGTGTCGCACACCCTCGCCAACGGCGAATCGACCGCCCGGGTTGCGAACTGACACGCGTCCGGCTCAGACGTTTCCCCCGACATGTGTCTCCCCCCGATCATGTGTGTTCCGCGAGTACGCGAGGCCACGCCGGCAGCGCCTCGCGTGAATCACGGTACGGTGCTTGCGGGTTGGGCAGAAGGACGGCGAGCCGTTCCGTGGACGGCGGCTGTTTTGTGGACAACTCGGCCACTCGATCGAGTGAAGCGGGCCTGTGACGGCCCTGTGACCGGAGCAGTGGCTTCCGCCACAGCCCATCGTGGTCGCTTCCTGATCCACTCGGCGGATGCGTACCGTCCCCGCCGGCCTGTCCGCCGTCATCGGCCTGCTGCTCCTCACCTCCTGCACCCAGGCGGCGAGTTCCGCCGGTTCGTCCAACGGCCCGGCGTGCGGTACGGAGTTCTCCTCGCGGTCGGCGGCGCCCTCCGAGCCCGCCGCCGAGGAGACGGCCGGTGTCAGGGTCACCGATCCGGGGGGCGGCAGAGCGGGGGACTGCGCGGAGTTCCAGATCACCAACCACGCGACGGAACCCTTCACCTACACCGTCACCTTCGCCTTCCTCTCCGACTCCGGATCCCGCGTGGCCGACGGCTCCCGCATCGTGCCGTCCGTCGGACCCGGCCGGACGGTGACCGGCACCGTCGGCGTCGGCGACCTGCTGGGGGGCGCGCAGGGCTGGTCACGGGTGCGCGTCGACAAGGTCAGGAGCGTCCCCGTCGACGAGGCACCCGCCCCGGGCGGCCCCTGCCCGTCCTCGGGACTGCGCCTGTACGCCGACGAGGGGGACGCCGCCATGGGCCTGCGCGTGGTGGGCCTCCATCTGGTGAACTGCGGTACCCGGACCCAGCGCCTCACCGGCTACCCCCGGGTGGGCCCTCTCGACGAGGAACACCGGCCGGTCTCCGGTGTACGGATCCTGCACGACGGTTCGGCCATCGCCTCCGGCACCGGGGCCGACGGCCCGGCCCGCCCCTTGTCCCTGAAGCCGGGCGAGGGCGCCCACGCCGGTCTGGTGTGGCGCAACACCGTCCTCTCCGGTACCGCGCTCGACGTCCCGTACGTCAGGGTCTGGGCGAAGCCCGGCGCCGCGCCGGTGATGGTGACCCCGGAGCTGGACCTGGGCACCACGGGGAAGCTCGCCGTCGGCCCGTGGAAGCGGGACGCCTAGACATCACAGGGGCTCACCCTCCCGCAGACAGACGACACTTCCGGACAGCGCCGCCGTGCGCAGGGCGGTGAGGGTGCGGAGGCGGGCGGTGAGCGGCGTGTCGGTCAGCTCGTCGAGGGTGAACAGCCCATGGCGGTCGTGTTCGGCGCTGAGCCGGACCTCCGCCTCGGCGTCGAGGGTGCCGCCGTGGAAGAAGCAGTCGAGCACGGGTCCCGTCCCCAGGACGTCCACCCGGTGGTCGACGCCGATCAGGGCGGGGGTGGGGCCGAGTTCGATGCCGGTCTCCTCCCGCATCTCCCGCCGCGCCGCCGCCCACGGGTCCTCCCCGTGGTCGACCATCCCGCCCGGCAGCCACCACGTACCGGCGGTCGGCTGACCGGGTCCGTAGCGCAGGAGCAGGACGCGGCCGCGGCCGTCCAGCATCACCACGCACGAGGCCAGCAGGGCCTGCGGCTGGGTCCCGACCCACTCCTCACGGGGTAACCATTCCGTCACGTGTGCCTCCCTGGTGAACTCGACCATCGGTGAATCGTGTGCGGTACGGCCGGCCGTGCGCGGCCCTCAACCCCGCTCCGCCACCGTCGCCGGATCGTCGAGCACGGCGCGTATCACGGAGTGCGCGGCGCCGAGCAGCGGTCCCTCGGGGCCCAGGCGGGACACCGACACCGGGCAGGCGGGGCCCGCCGTCCGGCTCGCCAGCTCGGCCTCCAGCGACGGCAGGAGCCACGGCGACAGCCCCGCCAGCGCGCCGCCCAGGACGACGGACTCGGGGTCCAGCAGGTTGACCGCTCCGGTCAGGGCGATGCCCAGGGCGGTACCGGCGTCCTGGAGGGCCCGTCGTACACCCGCGTCCCCGTCGTCGGCGCGCCGGGCCAGGAGCCCGACGAGATCCTCACCCGGTTCGAGCCCGGCCGCGCGCAGAACCGCTTCCTCACCGGCGTACTGCTCCAGACAGCCGCGTCCGCCGCACGGGCAGCGGGGCCCGTCGGGGCGGACCGGCACATGCCCCAGCTCGCCCGCGAAGCCCCGCTTGCCGCGCAGCAGCCGGCCGTCCACGACGACCGCGGCGCCGATGCCGATCTCGGCCGACACGTGCAGGAAGTCGCCCGGGGTGTCCTGCCCGAGCCAGAGTTCGGCCAGGGCACCGAGGTTGGCCTCGTTGTCCACGGTCAGCGGTATGCCGGTGGGTAGCAGACCGCCGAGGTCCGTGTCGTGCCAGTCGAGGTTAGGGGCGCGTACGACCGTACGGCCGTCCCGCGCAACCAGGCCGGGTACGGCGACCGCGAGCCCGGCGGGCCACAGTCCCTCCCGCTCGGCCTCGGCCACGACCCGGCGGACGAGCGCGTCGAGCTCCTCCAGCACCGGTTCGGGCGCTCGGCCCCGGTTCGCGCAGTGCCGGACGGCCCGGGCCCGGACTTCGCCGCGCAGGTCCACCGCACACACCGCGAGGTGGTCGACGCCGATCTCCGCCCCGATCCCGGCCGGCCCCCGCCCGCTGAGCGCGAGCGCCGACCCCGGCCGGCCCACCCGGCCGGGCCGCTCGGGGCCCAGCTCCTCCAGCAGGCCGAACCGGATCAGCTCGTCCACCAGCGTCGAGACCGCCGCCCGCGTCAGGCCGATGCGCGAGGCGACCGCGGCACGCGAGAGCGGTCCCTCGGCGCTGACGGCGTGCATCACCCGGGCGAGGTTGCGGCGGCGCATGCCCTGCTGGGTGTCGGGCAGAGCCCGGCCGGGGCCGGCCGGGCGGCCCTCGTGCGGCGATGCGGTCATGCCTGAAGTCAGTCCTCGGTCCGTGGCCCTCGTGGGCGTGCCTGTGAGGGGTGGCTCAGCGGCCGTCCGCCCGCTCCAGCAGCGGGGCCGCGTCGGAGACTACCCCGGCGATCCGGGCCAGCGTCTCCTCGTCCCGCTCCACCGCGTCGAACACCGGTCCGGCCGCCGTGTTCCAGCGGCGGGCGACCGCGGCCGGGTCCTCGCCGGTCAGCAGCCCGGCCGCCTGCGCCGCGGCGCCCAGCGCGACCAGTTCCCTGGCCTCGGGCACCTGGACCGGCCGCCCCGACAGCCGCCGTACCGTCTGCTGCCAGGCCGAGCCCCGGGCACCGCCGCCGATCAGCAGCAGCGGCGCCGAGCGGTCCGCGTCCTCGTCGAGCACCAGGTCGAGCGCGCCGAGCAGGGAGTGCACGGCGCCGTCGTACGCCGCCTGCAGCAGCTGCCCGGCGGTGGTGTCGTGGCGCAGCCCGTGCAGCAGACCGGAGGCGTTCGGCAGATTCGGGGTGCGCTCGCCGTCCAGGTACGGCAGGAGCGTCACGGAGGTGCCGGGCTCGACGGCCTCCCGGTCCAGGCCCAGCAGGGTCGCGACCCGGTCGACCGCGAGCGTGCAGTTCAGGGTGCAGGCCAGCGGCAGCCAGTCGCCACGGGCGTCGGCGAAGCCCGCGACGGTGCCGCTCGGGTCGGCGGGCCGGCGCGTCGAGACGGCGTACACCGTGCCCGAGGTGCCGAGGCTGAGCACCGGGGTGCCCGGACGCAGCCCGAGGCCCAGCGCCGCGGCGGCGTTGTCGCCGGTGCCGGCGGCGACCAGGGTGCCCTTGGAGAACGGCAGGTCGTGGCTGTCGCGCACCGTCCCGGCCACCTCGCCCGGCCGCACCACCCGGGGCAGCAGCGCGGGGTCGAGCCCCACATGCGCGAGGATCTCCTCGTCGTACGCCTCGGTCCCGGACGCCCACCAGCCCGTGCCGGAGGCGTCGCCGCGGTCGGTGGTGCCCTGGCCGGTCAGGTGCCCGGTGAGGTAGTCGTGGGGCAGCCGGACGGCCGCGGTGGCACGGACCGCGTCCGGTTCGTGCTCGGCGAGCCAGGCCCACTTGGTCACCGTGAAGGACGCGCCGGGCACGCTGCCGGTCCGTTCCGCCCAGGCCTTCGGGCCGCCCAGCTCTTCGACCAGGCGGCGGGCCTGGGGCGCTGAACGCACGTCGTTCCACAGCAGCGCCGGGCGCACCGGCTCACCCCGGGCGTCCAGGGTGACCAGGCCGTGCTGCTGGCCGCCGATCGACACCGCGGCGGCCTCGTGGGCGGCGTCCCCGCACTGCTGGAGCGCCGCGCACAGGGCCTCCCACCACTGGCGCGGGTCGCTCTCCCGGCCGGCGCCCAAGGAGACGGTGTGCGGCGCCTGGCCGCTCGCCACGACCTGCCCGGTGGCCGCGTCGACGACCAGGACCTTGGTGGACTGGGTGGACGAGTCCACGCCGACGACGAGCGGACCCTCGGCTGCTGACATCGGGCTCTCCCTCTTTCCGCGGCTCGCGGGATCTGGTCTCGAGATCCGACCTCGAGGACATCTTGTCCCTTCCCAGGGACGCGAGCGCATACTAATTTGTAAATCGCCATGACGAAATAGTCGCAAGCGAGCAAGGAGCCGCGGCATGAGCTACCAGCCCACCCCCGAGAACAGGTTCACCTTCGGCCTGTGGACCGTCGGCTGGCAGGGACGGGACCCGTTCGGCGACGCCACGCGCCGCGCCCTCGACCCCGTCGAGACGGTGCAGCGCCTGGCCGAGCTCGGCGCCTACGGAGTGACCTTCCACGACGACGACCTGATCCCCTTCGGGTCCTCGGACAGCGAGCGCGAGTCGCACATCAAGCGCTTCCGCCAGGCCCTGGACGCGACCGGCATGACCGTGCCGATGGCCACCACCAACCTCTTCACGCACCCGGTCTTCAAGGACGGCGCGTTCACCGCCAACGACCGCGACGTGCGCCGCTACGCGCTGCGCAAGACCGTCCGCAACATCGACCTGGCGGTCGAGCTGGGCGCGAAGACGTACGTGGCCTGGGGCGGACGCGAGGGCGCCGAGTCCGGCGCGGCCAAGGACGTGCGGGTCGCCCTCGACCGCATGAAGGAGGCCTTCGACCTCCTCGGCGAGTACGTGACCTCCCAGGGCTACGACCTGCGCTTCGCCATCGAGCCCAAGCCGAACGAGCCGCGCGGCGACATCCTGCTGCCCACCGTCGGCCACGCGCTCGCCTTCATCGAGCGCCTGGAGCGGCCCGAGCTGTACGGCGTCAACCCCGAGGTCGGCCACGAGCAGATGGCCGGGCTCAACTTCCCGCACGGCATCGCGCAGGCCCTGTGGGCGGGCAAGCTCTTCCACATCGACCTCAACGGCCAGTCCGGCATCAAGTACGACCAGGACCTCCGCTTCGGCGCGGGCGACCTGCGGTCCGCCTTCTGGCTGGTCGACCTCCTGGAGAGCGCCGGTTACGACGGTCCCCGCCACTTCGACTTCAAGCCGCCGCGGACCGAGGACCTCGACGGGGTGTGGGCCTCGGCGGCCGGCTGCATGCGCAACTACCTCATCCTGAAGGAGCGTGCGGCCGCCTTCCGGGCCGACCCGGAGGTCCAGGAGGCGCTGCGCGCCGCGCGCCTCGACCAGCTGGCGCAGCCCACCGCGGCGGACGGCCTCCAGGCGCTGCTCGCCGACCGCACGGCCTTCGAGGACTTCGACGTGGAGGCCGCCGCCGCGCGCGGGATGGCCTTCGAGCACCTCGACCAGCTGGCCATGGACCATCTGCTGGGGGCGCGCGGCTGAGCGCACACACGCGCGCGTGCCGGTGCAGCGTACGCGCGCGTGCCGCCGACCGGCCCGCGCGCGCAGTGCGCCGGAATCGTACGGTCCGTGGCGTGAGCCGGTATCAACTTCCGTGCGCCGCTCGCCTCGTGGACCGCAGGCGGCGATGGTGGACGGTATGACCACACCGTCCGTACCGCCTCCGCCGCCCGGACCGCCGGGTGGCGGCTTCGGACCGCCCGCCGACGGTCCGGGCCCCGGCCCGCAGCGGCGCCGGGGCCCGCTCTTCGCCGTCCTCGCCGTGCTCGTCACGGCCGGGGCGGTCCTCGCAGTGGTGCTGATGGCCTCCGGGGACGACGGATCCCCGGACGACCAGAAGCCGGGGAGCGGCGCGAGCAGCGCGACTCCCCGGCCCTCGTTCAGACTTCCGACCGAGCTGCCCAGCAGGCTGCCGTCGGGGCTGCCCTCCAGGCTGCCTAGCGGTCTGCCGTCGGGGTTCCCCAGTGTGCTGCCGAGCGAGGTGCCGAGCGACTTCGAGTCGTTCGTCAGCTCGTTCCCGGACACGCTGCCCTGAGGCGGCGCCGTCAGATGCCGTGGGGCAGCCGGACGTACGTCACGGTCGTCTCGATGCCGCTGTCCACCAGCCGGCCCTGCGCGTCGAAGGCACCTGAGCCGTCCGTCATCCCGAAGTCGTTGTCGTTGACGAGCGCGAGCGTGTCGTCGTCCACGCGCGCGACGCCCTCGATCTTCCCGGGCACCCCGGAGACCTTGCCCAGGTCGACGACGAGGCGCTTGGCGAGCACCGGGACGCCCTCGGCCGCCGGGTCGTCCAGCTGCTCCAGGGACGGAGACGTCGTGTCGTCGTCCCAGGGGCCGTCCAGGATGTCCGCCTCGCGCCCCAGCTTCACCACCTGCAGCCGGGCCGCCTTGTCGGTGCGCTCCTCGACCAGCAGCCGGTCACGGCCCACGGCCACCACCGAGGAGATCTTGAGCTCCGAGGTGTCGTCCTCGCTCGGGTCGACCACGTTCACCGCGTCGAACCGGTAGGCGTACTCGGCGGTGACCGCCTTCTTCTTCGGCGAGAACCGCAGCAGACGGGTCGTCCGCGACGCGTCCCCGGCGTCCCCGTCCGGCAGCGAGAGCGGGCTCTGCAGGGCCAGTACCAGGTCGCCGCCGGGCAGCTTGGCCAGCCCCTCGAAGCCACGGTTGGTCTTCCGGTGCAGCAGCACGGACGGCAGCGCCTCCACGACCGGGTAGTCCGTGCCGGTGAGGCCGAGCCCCCGGGGGACGTAGCGCGTGAGCACCTTCCCACGCGCGGAGACGTGGATCAGTGACGGGCCGTACTCGTCGACGAGCCAGAAGGTCCCGTCCCCGGCCCGCACGATCCCCTCGGTGTCCACCCCGTTCGGGTTGTACGACAGCTGCGAGGCGGCGTCGTAGGTGTACGGCGCCTCGTCGCGGCCCTGCTGGTTCGGGAGCCCGGTGACGGCCTTCCCGGAGGACGTGGTGAGCGGGATCGCGTCGATCACCTTCACCGTGTCGCCGGACACCCGGATCTTCACGATCGCCGGGTCGAAGCCCGGCACCGGGAAGGTGCGGCGCTTCTGGCCGCTCACCTTGATCTGGCCGTTGGGGCCCCGGTCGGTCACCGTCCAGTACTCGCCCTTGCGGCCCGCCGGGTAGATGTCGCTGCCGATGCCGCCGAGGTCGATGCCCCGGTCGTCGCTCACGCTGCCGGGCAGCAGCGCGTCGCTGAACGCACCGAGGGGGATGTCACCGAGCGTCGCCGCGCGGGTGACATGCGCGTCCCCCGAGGGCGCTGCCGCGGCCGTGCCGGCCGCCACGAGGGCGGCGGCCAGGGCCAGGGGCAGACCGGAAGCGGCGGTACGGCGGACGCGGCGCCGTCCGGTGGTGTGCGAGGACATCGGGCCTCCTGATGGGCAACTTGACTGACCGTGGCCAGATTTGGCTCCTCGGCGGAACTGCGCGGGGACGGCGGGTGAACGCGGGGCGTCGCCCACTCGTCGGCTCGAGGGAGCCGCTCGGTGACGAGGCGTCAGTTCCCTTCCTCCGGCCGGTCCTCACCGGCGAGCCGCGCCGATGCCAGTGCCGTCGCCGGATCCCGCACCCCGCCGCCCACCGGAATCCAGCGCCCGCGCTCCTCGCGGTAGGGCCACCAGCGGCCGTCCCGTCCCAGACGCAACTGAAGCCCCGCTTCCGCAACGGTCCACCGGTTGTCCGAGGACAGCAGCGCCGGGCGTTCGTCCTCGTCCCAGGCCGCTTCGAGGGCGGCACGCGCGCGTGCGAGCGCCTCGCCCTCCACCGGCCACGTCTCGTCGAGCACGGCCAGTCCGGCCGCACCCCCCTGACGCCACGCCCGCACGGCCGTGGCCAGCCCCTCCCTGCCACGCCCCGACCCCTCGGCGAGCCGGTCCGCGACGGCCCCCGGCGGGTCACCGGCGGCAAGCCGTACGGCATCCAGCGCCACCGTCGGCTCCGGTGCGGATCCTCGTGGCTCTGGTGCGGATCCTCGCGGCTCCGGTGGGGCCCCGAGCGCTTCCGTGAGCAGCCGGTGCGCTTCGGTGGCGGTGCGCGCGGCCAGGTACTCCAGCGCCGCCGGATCGATCCCGGGGACGGGCGGGGCCTCGGTGTCCAGGGAGGGCGGTACGCCGGGCGCCTCCGGCAGACCGGGCAGGGAAGGCAGCGGTGGAAGGATGTCCCCGGCGGCCCAGGCCTCCAGCGCGTCCTCGCCCTCGGGCTCGGCGGGCGGCGTCTCGGGCGCGGCCTCGCGCAGCCGCAGTTCGTCGAGGAAGGCCCGCTTGCCTTGGCCCCGCAACAGCAACAGTACGAAGGGGTCCTCGTCCAGCAGCCGCGCCACCTGATGGCACAGCGCCGCCGTGTGCCCGCAGTGGTCCCAGGCGTCGCAGCCGCACTCCGGCTCCAGGTCGCCGAGGCCCGGCAGGAGGTCGATGCCCGCGGCCGCCGCGTCCTCGACCAGATGCGGCGGCAGTTCCCGGTCGAGCAGCGCCGCGAGATGCCCGGCCCGCTCGACGGCCAGGCGCAGGAAGCGGGCCCACTGCTCCTCGGACAGCTCCGGCAGCAGGACGTCCGCCCGGTGCGACGCGCCCGAGGGATCCCGGACGACCGCCGTGACCCGGCCCGGACGCACCGTCACGGCGCCGACCGCTCCCGCGCGCGCGAGCCTGCGCCCCGCCTTCACCTGTGCCGTGTCCAGCGCCGCGTCCTCCAGCGCCCGCACCCATGCGCGACCCCACCAGGTCTGCGCGAAGCCACGCCCGTGCGCGGGTGGCGGCGCGGCGAACGTACGCTCGGTGTCCTCGTCGTACCGGTTCATCGCGGCTCCCCTCGCAGCTGGACCAGATCGGTCAGTTCGGCGTCCGTCAATTCCGTGAGTGCCGCCTCGCCGGAGCCGAGCACGGTCTCGGCCAGGTTCCGCTTGCGGCTCAGCAGCTCCGCGATGCGGTCCTCGATGGTTCCCTCGGCGATCAGCCGGTGCACCTGTACGGGCCGGGTCTGGCCGATGCGGTACGCGCGGTCGGTCGCCTGCGCCTCGACGGCGGGGTTCCACCAGCGGTCGAAATGCACGACGTGCTCGGCCCTGGTGAGGTTCAGGCCGGTGCCGGCGGCCTTCAGCGACAGCAGGAAGACGGGCACCTCACCGTCCTGGAAGCGCCGCACCAGCGCCTCGCGTTCGGCGACGGGCGTCCCGCCGTGCAGCAGCCGCGAGGGCACGCCACGGGCTGCCAGATGCCGTTCCAGGAGGCGGGCCATGCGCACGTACTGGGTGAAGACCAGGACGCTCGCGCCCTCGGCCAGGATGGTGTCGAGCAGTTCGTCCAGCAGTTCCAGCTTTCCCGATCGTCCCGCGATTTTCGGCTCGTCCTCCTTCAGATACTGCGCCGGGTGGTTGCAGATCTGTTTGAGCCCCGTCAGCAGCTTCACGATCAGCCCCCGCCGGGACATGTCGTCGGCGATCGCGATCCGGGCCAGGGTCTCGCGCACCACGGCCTCGTACAGACCGGCCTGCTCGCTGGTCAGCGAGACGGCGTGGTCGGTCTCGGTCTTCGGCGGCAGTTCGGGCGCGATACCGGGATCCGACTTGCGGCGCCGCAGCAGGAACGGCCGGACGAGCCGGGCGAGCCGCTGTGCGGCGGCGGGATCCTGGCCGCCCTCGGCGGGCTGCGCGTAACGGGAGCGGAAGGTGCCGAGCCGGCCCAGCAGACCCGGGGTGGTCCAGTCCAGGATCGCCCACAGCTCCGACAGGTTGTTCTCCACGGGGGTGCCGGTGAGCGCCACGCGCGCGCGTGCGGGGACGGTGCGCAGTTCGCGTGCCGTCGAGGAGTACGGGTTCTTGACGTGCTGCGCCTCGTCGGCGACCACCATGCCCCAGGGCACCCCGGCCAGCCGCCGGGCGTCCAGGCGCATCGTGCCGTACGTGGTGAGCACGAACTCGCCGTCGGCCACCCCGGCCAGGTCGCGGCGGGAGCCGTGGAAACGGCGTACCGGCGTGCCCGGTGCGAAGCGTTCGATCTCGCGCTGCCAGTTGCCGAGGAGGGACGTAGGACAGACCACGAGGGTGGGACCGGCGGCGGAGGGGTCCGTCTGGCGGTGCAGATGCAGCGCGATCAGCGTGATCGTCTTGCCCAGGCCCATGTCGTCGGCCAGGCAGCAGCCCAGTCCCAGGGAGGTCATCCTGGCCAGCCAGCCGAGCCCGCGCATCTGGTAGTCCCGCAGCGTGGCGGCGAGGGCGGCCGGCGGTTCCACCGGCTCCTGCGCCTCCGGCTCCGCGAGCCGCTCCCGCAGCTGGGCAAGCCATCCGGTGGGCCGTACCTCGACGCGCCGGCCGTCGACCTCCGTAGAGCCGGTGAGCGCGGCGCCGAGCGCCTCGACCGGTGTGACCTCGCGGTCCTGGCGCCCCCGCGCCTCGCGTGCCTCCCGAGGGTCGATCAGGACCCACCGGTCGCGCAGCCTCACCAAGGGGCGCTTGGCCTCCGCGAGGAGGTCCAGCTCCTCCCGGGAGAGCTCCTGCCCGTCCAGCGCGAACCACCAGCTGAAGCTCAGCGGGACGTCGGCCGAGAGGAACGACGGCATCCGCGCGGTGTCGCCGCCGCGTCCCGTGTCGCCGTCCCGCGGGCCGACGGCGGCGTGGGTGGCCAGTTCGCGCGAGAGCTCCCTGGGCCAGTGCACGTCGACGCCCGCCGAGGCGAGTGCCCGGGCGCCCTCGCCCAGGAGCTCGGTGACCTCGTCGTCGGCGAGTTCGACGGCGTCCGGCACGCCCGCGGCGAGCAGCGGCGTCATGGGCGGCCAGGCGCGGACCGCGCGGCGCAGCGCCAGCAGGGCGTCCGTCCTCGCGCGCGGGCCGAACGCCCCGCCGACGGGACCGGACCCGGCCCACATCTCGGCGGCGTCCGCGACGAGCGCGGGGTCGCTCACGCCGTGCACCTGGAGCACGGCCCGGAACCGCTGCGGCACCTCGTCCGGCGCGGCGCCGCCGAGGCCGGGCACCTCCAGGCGCAGCGAGAGCCGTACGCCCGCGTCATGGCCCGCGGCGACGTCGTCGGCCCAGGCCCGCGCCTGGGGCAGCCGCGACGATTCCGGTGCCGCGTACGCCGGGCCACCCGTCACCAGAGGTGCGGCGGGGGAGCGGGGGAGGGCGTCCGCGACCGCGTCCAGGAAGGCGCGCAGCAGCCGCTCCGGGTCCGGCAGACGCGGCGGCTCGACGCCGGCCACCGGTACGGCGCGGGCCTCGGGCGGCATCGCGGCGGCCAGTTCGCGGACGAGTTCCGCGTCCCGTGCGGACAGCGGGCCCGCCCGCCAGGCGTCGTGATCCCCCGGCGACAGGCCGGGCAGCAGGAGGCCGCGTGCCAGGAAGTGCAGCGCGAACACGGCGGCCGTGCCCCAGAACGCGGTCGCCCGGTGTGCCTGCGCGGCGGCACGCGCGCGCGTGAGCAACGGCAGGGCCGCCCGCACCGGCAGCAGGACCGCGCGCACACGCACGTGCTCGACCCCGTGCGGGCCGGGCAGGACGACGGCCAGGTCCCTGGCGGAGCCCGACGCGACGGCCGGAGGGGCGCCGCCGTCGGACCGCCAGAAGGCGACGTCGCCGGTGCGAGCCGGGTCGGCCGGCAAGAACACGGCGCGGCAGCGGGCCAGTTCGGACATCTGAGAGGGTGGTGCCGGGGTGATCCGCTGCACGACTCTGCCGTACTCCTCAAATTTGACTACTTCGGTCGGAGTCGCCGAGGGTACAGCACTCGACGGTGGGACCGGAATGGTTACGCTGTGACCTGAGCCACTTCGGCGGCAGTGCGATACGAGGCAACGGCCGGAGGCGCCGGCTCTCAGGGGCGCGTAAGGGTCACGTCTCAGGGATGTCTCAGGGGCGAGGTCCGGAACCGCCGGACGCTCGGGCCCGTTTTCAGATCAGAGAGCGGCACTGGCCGCGAAGGAGGCGACGCTCATGTCGAAGAACGCGAAGATCGCCGCAGGGGGTGTGGCGGTCGGGCTCATCCTGTTGATATGGCTGCCCTGGTGGGTCTCGTTCCTGATCATCCTGGGAGTGCCGGCCGCCGCGTACCTCGCGCTGGATCCCTCGCAGCGGCGCAGGATGCGCCGGGTCACGCGCAAGGAACTCGGCCGCTGAGGTGCTGTGCCCCGCCCGGGCCCGCCCACGGCCCGGTCCGGGGGCGGCGGGGCGCGCCGCGTGTAATTCGCTTGCGGCACTGATCATCAGCGCACCATCATGACGGCCATGACGTATGGAAAGGAGGCCCAGCGGCTCCACGGTGAGCGCTGATGGCCGGTAACGAGGCGTCGCAGACGCCGTCCCCAGAGTCCCTCACCCCGCAGGCGCCGCTGACGCCCGCCTGGCTGAGGGCCCACTTCGACCCCCTGCCGTTCCCGGAACGGACGAGTGCCCTGGCGCGCTACGCCCGCACTCTCACCCCGCACGCCTACCGAACCCTCCACCACGCCCTCGACACCGGCGATCCCGACGAACGGCACACCGCCCTGTTCCTCGCCGTCGTACGGCGCGACGTGGACCAGGTGGCCGCCGCCCTCACGGATCCCCTGCTCGGAAGCCGGGCCCGGGCCGCCGCGATCCGGCTGCCGGTCCCCGAACCAGCCCTGGAACGCCTCGCCCTGAGCGACGTCAGGGCCACCCGGCACGACACCTTCCGGTTGCTCAGGCTGAGCCGCCGACACGCACTCGCCGCCCGGCTGCTGCCCCGGGTGCGCGAACGGCACGGGGCAGGGGAAGCGGCGGCGCTGCTGCCCGCGTGCTCCGCCGAGACCGCGCGGGACTGGCTGGACCGCGTCGACCCGCCCCACGGCGTCCTCAACTCCCTGGCGCGCACCGCGCCACGCGCCGTGGCCGAACACCTGGCGGCCCGGTTCGAGGCCCGCCCGCGGCAGGAGTCGCACCGCTTCATGAGCCGGTACCGCGCCGTCGCATCGGTCGCCGCCCGACGCGACCCCCACGCGGCCCTTCTGCTTCTCGAACGGGCACCGAGCCTGCTCACCCCGCACGGGATCCTCTCGGCGCTTCGCCGTCCCGCCGAAGCGGTCGCCGTGCTGCGCGCGGCGGAACCCGAAGCGGACGGCCGCCGGCCGGACCACTCCGTACCCGCGGGGCCGCTGCCACCGTCCGTGCGACGGGCGCTGCGCGAACTGCCCGCCGACGACCTCGCGTTCCTGGCGGAGCAGTGCCCCGCGACCGTCGGTCGCCGACGCGGCCCGGAACGGCGCGAGGTGACCCCCGACGGGCTGCTGGTGCTCCTGCCGCCGGCCGACCGGCGCCGCGTCGCCGAACGCCGGTTCGCGGGCGGCAGACGACCGTGGAGCGCCCCCCTCAGCATGTTCGCCGCCCTCACCCCGTCCGACCGCGCGGAGATGATCGAAGCCAGGCTGGACAAGCACGCGAGCCCCTGGAGACAGGCCCGGCTGGCCGCGGCCCTGCCGCTGGCGGACGCCGAACCGCTGCTGCGCGAACTCGCGGCGAACCACCGGTCCCACCACCGGGCCCTTGCCTGGCCCGCGCTGCTGGCCTGCGCGGAACTCGACGGCGACCCCGTGCAGTTCGCCCGGATCGCGGCCGACTGCGAACGGGCCTGGCACGACCAGGAGGAGGTGCGCCGCGCGACGCTGGAGCAACTCGCCGGTGCCGCACCACGGCTGCTGGCCGCCCTGCCCGAACGCGTCCTGCGCGACGCCGTGCTCACCACCGTCCAGTCGCGTGACACGACACGGGCCTGCCTGGCAGCCGCCGAGCGGCTGCTGCGCCGCGTCGTCGAACACGCCGCACGGGCCGGCCGGCGCGACCGCACCGTGTACACGGCCGGACTGCTCGGCCAGGTGGTCCTGGCGGCTACGGGGACCCGCACGGTGACCGCCCTGAGCGTGGACGAGGAGGCGGCCCGGGCCATCTGGGCGGCCACCTACGGGCTGGCGCGGAACCGGCCCGACGTGACCACGGTGCTCGCCGAACTCCTCGCCCACCGGCTGACCGCCCTGCCCACACTCGATGCCGAAACCCGACAGGTGGCGCTCACCTGTGACGACCCTGAACTCGCGGCCCGCGCGGCGGAGGTCTGGGTCCGGCCGCCGCGCCTGCGGGAGAGGCGCTGCGCCGAACTCGTGGCCCTGGACGCCACCTTCGCGACCGTCCCGGTCGTCCTGCGGACCGTCGCCGCCCGGCGCACGGACCTCCTGGACGCCGTCCTGACCGCCGCACGAGAACGCTTCACCGGGCGGGTACGGCCCCGCCCGGCGCCCTGGGCACCGAAGGTGCACCCCGGGCCGATGGGCCGGTGGCTGCCCGGCCAGCGGGAGGCGTGGTCCGAGCACCACGCGCGCGTGGCCGCCGACGAAACCGCCCCCCTGCGGACCCGGGCCGACGCGGCGGCGCTGCTGAGGGATGCCGAGCGGCTGACGGCACTCGCGCGGGAGGCCCCGCAGCCCGTGGCCGCGGCGGCCCTGGCCGCGCTGGGGGAGATCACCGACCGGACGCCGGAAGCCGCCCGCACCGGGCTGCGCGACACCCTGCTGCGGCACGCGGCGACCGGCGGGGTGCGGGGACGGGCCGCGCTGGCCGCGCTGCGGCGGCTCCTGGAGCGGGTGCCCGACCACGACGCCGTGGCCCTGCTGGCGCCCGTGGCCGCGGCCACCGACGCACCCGTGGGCACCCGCAAGGAGGCCGTCCGCGCGCTCGGCACCCTGGACGGCGCCTTCGATGCCCTCCTCGCGGCCTGGGACGCCCCGGGACAGCATCCGGACGTCCGGGCCGTACTGGCCCGCGCACTGCTGCCCGAGATCGACCGCCCGGGCGTGGCGGACCGGCTGCGCGCGGCGGCGGACGAACCCGCCGTACGGGACGCCGTCGTGCACGCGCGCGTGCGGCCGGTCCCCGACGCCAAGAGCGTGCCGTACCGGGCCTTCCTGGTGCGGCTCCTTGAGCAGGGCGGCGAGGACACCGCGGTGGCCGCCTGTCAGGCGCTGGGAGGTCTGCTGACGCCCGAGGCCACCGACGCCCTCGGAGCGCTCGGCGCGGCGATGGCGGACCCGGACCGCCCCCACCGGGTGTGGGAGGCGGCGGCACGGCAACTGGTGTGGTTCCCGCCGGGGCCGGTCGCCGAAGCCGCCGCCCACACCGCCCTGCGGGCCATGGCGGAACGCGCCCGCGCCGACGAGCCCGGGGTGCGCGTGGAGGCGTTGCGGCGTCTGCACGAGTGGGCGCGGGCCATGCGGCCGGGCATCGGGGGCGGCAAGGCGCTGCACCTCCTGGACAGCCTGGCCGACACGCTGGAGGCCGCCGGGCTGTGCGCCGATGCCGCGAGCCTCAGCTGGGAGGCCGCTCTGGAGGACGTACGCCACGGACGCCACGAACAGCACCGGTGGGAGCGGCTGGCGCGGCTGTGCGAGGCCGGTCCGGGACGCGTCCCGACGGCCAGCGACTATGTGCCCGTGGACTACGACCGCCCCGCCGTGCGCGCGGCCCTGCTCGCCGCCGCGCGCGGCCTGCGGGCACGTGCGACGGCCATGTCCGGGCTGCTCGCCCTGACCTTGGTGCGGGCCGGCGGCGCCAGAACGGACTGGGCGCAGCCGTGGCGGGCCGAGCTGGAGGCGCTGCGGGCCCACGAGGACCCGGACACCGCCATGGGCGCCCTCCTGGTCGACCCGGACGGGAGCGGGTGACCCCGGCCGCCGCGCGGGCGGAGCGCGGCGGCCCGGGCGGGGTCAGCTGGGCCGTACGGCCAGCTTGTCGAGCGCCTCCAGCAGGCCGGGCAGCTCCGGGCCCCGGCCCACCGGCAGCACCTCGCCGGGCTCCTCGTCGAGCAGCAGGAACGCCATGTCGTCGGTGCGGGCCACCATCGACCAGCCGGGGCCGTCGGCGCGCAGCGTACGGGCGTCCCCCGGAGCGAACGTCGAGCGGATCCGGCCGAGGGGCGGCGGAGCGTCCACATACGCCTGGGCCTCGGCCAGGGCGCGCCGGATGCCGCGGTGGCCCTTCGGCGCCTGCGCCCCGTCGCTCTCCCGCTCGGCCGAGCCGTCCGGGGCCGGGAAGTCCGCGTCGTCGATCTGTCCCCGCCACATGGCCCACTGCGACGCGATCTCGTCGGCGCCCAGACGGCGCTGAGCCGGTCCCCAGGAGGTGGTGTCCGGCGGCGCCAGCGGGGGGCGGTCCGCGATCTCGGCGCCCGGGTCGTGCGGCGCGGGCACGCCCGGAGCGGCCACGGCGAGTGCGAGGGGCCAGCCCGGCAGGGCGGCGACGACCGTGCGCTCGTCGGGCGACAACTCGTACTCCATGCCGCAGTCCCAGGACGCGATCGCGACGGCGACCAGCGAGACGTCGTCGATCACGACCGTCCAGCGCGCGCCGTCGCCGTCCTGGCCGAGCACCAGGCCGTAGCCGTCGGCACGGGGCGCGAGGTCGAGCGCCGCGCATGCCTCCGGATAGTCGTCGCCCAGCACGCTCGGAAACTGCGCAGGCGTCAGCAGCACCGCGGTGAGCACGTACAGCGCATCGTCCGCGGCGGCGACGGCCTCCTCGTCCGTCTCTGCCATCCCAGCCTCCCCAGTGGTTCGTCCAACGGCGCGCACCCTAGTGCGAGCGGAAGGCGGTTGTCACGACTCCCGCTCCACGCGGAGCTGCGGCTTTCCGCCTGGACAGGGCGAAAAGCCGCTCACCGGACGCCGCTCAGACCACCGGCAGCCCCAGTAGGTCGCGAGCCACCTTCTGGGGCGACTCGTCGCGTTCCCGGGCCAGCGCGATGACGGCCCGGCACGCCAGCTCGCTCACCCCGAACGACAGCGCCTCCGGCGACACCCAGGCCGCCGCCTCGTCGGCCCGGTCCTGGTCGTCCTCCGCGGAGGACGACACATAGACGGCCGCGGCTTCGAACAAATTGTGCGTGCGCTTGTCCTTGCCTCCGCTCTTCTCCGCCGGCGCGGAGACGGACAGCCTGGCTATTCTCTCGCGGATCCTGCCCCACATACGGATCACCTTCCCCCTGTGCCGCTTCGCCTGCTGAGCGTCGATCTGTTGCCATTCAACCTGGAGTTGGACCATCGGCGACAGAAGGGGGACGGTGCGGCGAAGCGACGCGTACGCATCCCCCGGAGCTACCCGGGTCCTACGAGGAGGCCCGGACCGCCAGCGCCAGGAAGCGGGCGTCCTCGTCGACATACGACGTCATGCGCCACCCCGAAGCGGCCAGCAGCGGGCCGAGGTTGGCCTCCGCGCGCAGGTCGTCCGGGGTGATCCGACGGCCCTGGCGCGCGGCCAGCGCGGCCCGGCCGACCGGGTGGAACAGGGCGAGGGCGCCGCCGGGACGCACCACGCGGGCCAGCTCCCGCAGGTTCTCCGCCGGGTGGGGCAGGTGCGCGATCAGCCCCGCGGCGAACACGGCGTCGAGCGACCGGGACCGCAGCGGCAGCGCGGCGACGTCGGCGAGCAGCAGCCGCCCGTCCCGGTGCCGCCCCGCCCGTACGGCGGCCTCCAGCATCGCCGGGGTCAGGTCGATCCCGACCACGAGGCCGGACGGCCCCACGGCCGCGCGCAGCGGCGGCAGAGCGCGTCCCGTACCGCAGCCGGCGTCGAGCACGCGGTCCCCGGCGCGCAGTCCGAGCTCGGCGACGGCCGCCGCGAAGGCCGGTCCGTCGTCGGGGAACTTGCCGTCCCAGTCGGCCGCCCGAGCCGTGAAGAACTCCTGGACGTGTGTGTGGTCATCGCTCATGCTGCGCATGATCCCTCACCGGCGTGGATGACGCCCGGCGCGCATGTTCGAGCGTGACGCGATCGTTCCGGCGCACGTCTGCGCCAGATTCCAACACCTTTCGAAATGCGCTCCCTTTGTACGCCCCTGCCAGGGCTAGCGTCCCGGGGCCATGGGACACCTGGACCACGCCTCCCTGGGCTGGCTGACGCCCGCGCTGTCATACGTGATGGCCTGCATCGGCGCCGCACTGGGGCTGCGCTGCACCGTACGCGCGCTCGGCACCACCGGCCGCGCTCGCCGCAACTGGCTCGTCACCGCGGCCTCCGCGATCGGCACCGGCATCTGGACCATGCACTTCGTGGCCATGCTCGGCTTCAGCGTCGGCGGCACCGACATCCGCTACGACGTTCCGCTGACCATCCTCAGTCTCCTGGTCGCCATGGTCGTCGTCTGCGCCGGCGTCTTCGCCGTCGGCTACAGCCGCGACCGCACCCGCGCGCTCTTCCTCGGCGGCCTCACCACCGGACTGGGCGTGGCGAGCATGCACTACCTGGGCATGGCGGCGGTGCGGCTGCACGGCGACGTGACCTACGACCCGCTGCTGGTCGGGGTTTCCATCCTGATCGCCGTGGTCGCCGCGACCGCGGCCCTGTGGGCCGGGCTCAACATCAAGTCGCCCATCGCGGTCACCCTCGCCTCCCTCGTCATGGGAGCGGCCGTCAGCAGCATGCACTACACCGCCATGTTCGCGGTCCGCGTGCACGTCACTCCCTCCGGCGAGGTCCTGCCCGGGGCCACGGCGATGCAGTTCATCTTCCCCCTCGCCGTCGGCCTCGGGTCCTACCTGTTCATCACCTCGGCCTTCGTCGCGCTCTCGCCGACGGCGGGGGAGCGCGAGGCATCCGCCTCCGCGCAGCGTCCGGTGCGCAGCCCGGCCCACTGACCGGCGCCCCGCCCGGCACCGCGTGCCCTGACCCACTCCCGAGCGAGGAGGCCATGCGTACACCCCGTAGGACCCCCACAGCAGGCGCGAAGACCTCGTCCGCGCCGCCCGTGCGCGGCCGTCGCGCACATGCCGGACCACCCGCCGACGAAGATGCCGGCGACCCGGCCGGCCCGGTTCCCGACGGCGCGCCCACGCGCGCGGGACGCCGCCGGATCCGGCCCCGGACCGTGCGGGCCAAGGTCGTCTGCCTGCTGATGGTGCCCGTCGTCTCCCTGCTCGCGCTGTGGGGCTACGCCACCGTCAGCACCGCCCAGGACGTGTCCCGGCTGCGTCAGTCGCAGCGTGTGGACGCCCGGCTGCGCGCCCCGCTCGCCCAGGCCGTCACCGCCCTGCAGACCGAGCGCACGGCAGCCGTGCGCTACGCGACCGACCCGGCCGCCGGCCACAGCGGCGACCTCCGGGCCCTCGCCGCCCGCACCGACCGGGCCGTGGGCAGGCTGCGGCTGGGCGACGACCACACCGTCGCCGACAGCGAGGAACTGCCCTCCGGTGTCGCACAGCGCCTGGAGGCCTTCGTCACCGGGGCCGAGCACCTGCGCACGCTGCGCACGGCGGTGCTCGACCGCCGCGCCGGCTGGGACGAGGCGTACGGGCAGTACACGCGGACCATCGCCACCGCCTTCGGCGTGGACGGCGCCCTCACCGGCATCCAGCAGGCCGATCTGGGCTCCGACGCGCGCGTGGTGCTCGAGTTCTCCCGCGCGCGGGAGGCACTGGCGCGGGAGGACGCGGTGCTTGTCAGCGCGCGCCTGGCGGGCGGCCTCTCGGGCGAGCGGCTGAGGCTGTTCACCGGCGCGGTCGACACGCGCCGCACACTCACCGAGTCCGCCGTCGCCGACCTGCCCGGCGGCCGGCGCACCGCCTGGCAGAAGCTCGCCGCGAGCGGCGCCTACACGACCGTGGGCACCCTCGAGGACAAGGTCCTCGCCGCCGCCCCGGGCCCCCGCGCGGTCGCCGCGGCCCCGGCGGCCACCTGGGACGCGGCCCACGCGCGCGTGCGGGACGGAATGCGGGCCATCGGGACGGACGCGGCGAGCGCCGTCGCAGGCCGGTCCGACCCGTACACCCGCGGTCTGCTCACCCCCGCGGGCGCCGCCGTCCTCTTCGGCCTCGCCGCCGTCGCCGCCTCGCTCGTCATCTCCGTGCGCATCGGACGCGCCCTCGTGGTCGAACTGGTCAGCCTGCGCAACAGCGCCCTGGAGATCGCCCGCCGCAAGCTTCCCGAGGCGATGGGGAGACTGCGCGCCGGGGAGGAGATCGACGTCCGGGCCGAGGCACCCCCGGGACCCCCCGCGGAGGACGAGACCGGCCAGGTCGCCGAGGCCCTCGGCACGGTGCACCGGGCCGCCCTGCGCGCCGCCGTGGAGCGCGCCGAACTCGCCAACGGCATCTCCGGGGTCTTCGTCAACCTCGCCCGCCGCAGCCAGATCCTGGTCCACCGCCAGCTGAGTCTGCTGGACAGCATGGAACGCCGCTCCGAGGACCCCAACGAACTCGGCGACCTCTTCCGCCTCGACCACCTCACCACCCGCATGCGACGCCACGCGGAGAGCCTGATCATCCTCTCCGGCGCGGCACCCGGCCGGGCCTGGCGGATGCCCGTCTCGCTGACCAACGTCGTCCGCGCGGCCGTCTCCGAGGTCGAGGACTACGCGCGCGTGGAGGTACGGCAGCTCCCCGAGGCGTCCGTCGTCGGCGCCGCCGTCGCCGACCTCACCCATCTGCTCGCCGAACTCGTCGAGAACGCCGCCCAGTTCTCACCGCCCCACACGCGCGTGCGCGTCACCGGCGAACCCGTCGGCAACGGCTACGCCCTGGAGATCGAGGACCGCGGCCTGGGCATGGGCGCGGACACCCTCACCGAGGCCAACCGGCGCATCGAGCAGTCCGAGGCGCTCGACCTGTTCGACAGCGACCGCCTCGGCCTCTTCGTGGTCAGCAGGCTCGCCGCACGCCACAGCATCAAAGTGCACCTGCGCACCTCGCCCTACGGCGGCACCACCGCCGTGGTCCTGCTGCCCACAGCCCTGCTGCACAGCGGCCCGGCGGAACCCGCCACCCGCTCGGCGGCGGACGCGGAGCGGGCCGAACACCGCGCTCACGCGCGCGTGCCCGGCGCCCGCTCACCCCAGGAGGCCGTGGCCGCGTCCGCCGACCGGCCCGCCCTAGCGGCCACCGGCCGGCCGTCGGTAAAACCCGTGACCGAAACCCCACCCCCGGGAGTCACCACCTTGCGGTTGCACCGCCCACCCGACGAACCCGAGGGCACCGGCGACCTCCCACGCCGGGTACGGCAGGCGAGTCTGGCGCCCCAACTGCGCGAACACCGCCCCGAGGAGCCGTCCTCGGCACCGGACGCGCGCGGCGACGACGGGCGCACCCCCGAGCTGGTGCGGGACCGCATGGCGGCCTACCGCGACGGCTGGGCCCGCGGCGGCGGCAGGCAACCCGGCCGCGGTGCCACCACCGGCCCCGAAGCGGGCAGCGACAGCAGTGAAGGAGACCCCGCATGATCCAGAACCCGGGCATGAGGGCCGCCCAGCGGTCCGGCGAACTCGACTGGCTGCTGGACGACCTGGTGACACGCGTGAGCGACATACGGCACGCCGTGGTGCTGTCCAACGACGGCCTGGCCGTCGGCGCCTCGACCGACCTGGAGCGCGCGGACGCCGAGCACCTCGCCGCCGTGGCCTCCGGCTTCCACAGCCTCGCCAAGGGCACCGGACGGCACTTCGGAGTGGGGGGCGTCCGCCAGACCATGGTGGAGATGGACGACGCCTTCCTCTTCGTGGCCGCCGCCGGAGACGGCTCCTGCCTCGCCCTGCTCACCGCCGTCACCGCCGACATCGGGCTGGTCGCCTACGAGATGGCACGGCTGGTCAAGCGCGTCGGCGAGCACCTCTACGCGGCCCCCCGGGTGGCCGCGCGGCCACCCGCCGCCGGATGAGGCGAGAGGGCGGCCGGCACCCATGACCGAGGACCCCAGAGGCGCCCCGTGGGAGCGGGGCAGCCAGTGGTACGACGGCGAGGCCGGGCCCCTGGTCCGCCCGTACGCCATGACCGGAGGTCGCACCAGACCCGGTCCCACCGGAGTGCGCTTCGACCTGATCGCGCTCGTCACGCTCGACCCCGGCGGCCCCGCCGCGGACGGCGACTCCGCCCTCGGCCCCGAGCACCGGGCGCTGGTCGACCTGTGCCGTACGGAAACCCAGTCGGTCGCCGAACTCGCCGCCGGCGCGGACCTTCCCGTGGGAGTGGTCAGGGTGCTCCTCGGCGACCTGCTGGAACTGGGCCAGGTCACGATCAGCCGCCCGGTGCCGCCGGCCCAGCTGCCCGACGAACGGATCCTGCGCGAGGTCATCGCGGGATTGCGGGCGCTGTAGATGACCGTTCACCACCCACCTGACCCACGCCCCACCGTCGACCGCAACCCGCACTCCCGAGAGAAGTGATCATGGTCTCCGAGCACTCCGACACCGCGGACACCGCGGACGCCGAGACATCCGCCCTGGCGCTGAAGATTCTGGTCGCCGGCGGATTCGGCGTGGGCAAGACCACCCTGGTCGGCGCGGTCAGCGAGATCCGTCCGCTGCGCACCGAGGAACTGCTGAGCGAGGCCGGGCAGTTGGTCGACGACACCGACGGTGTGGACCAGAAGGTCACCACCACCGTGGCCATGGACTTCGGACGCATCACCATCCGTTCCGGTCTGTCCCTGTACCTCTTCGGCACCCCCGGCCAGGACCGTTTCTGGTTCCTGTGGGACGAGCTGTCCCAGGGCGCCCTCGGAGCCGTGGTCCTCGCCGACACCCGGCGGCTGGAGGACTGCTTCCCGGCGGTGGACTACTTCGAGCACCGGCACATCCCGTTCGTCGTGGCCGTCAACTGCTTCACCGGCGCACGCGCCTACGGCGCCCACGACGTCTCACGCGCCCTCGACCTGGACCAGGGAACGCCCGTGGTCCTCTGCGACGCCCGCGACCGGGACTCGGGGAAGGAAGTGCTCATCCGTCTCGTCGAGTACGCCGGGCGGATGCACACCGCCCGGCTGCTCGACTCGGTGGGCTGACCGGCCGACGGCGGTCCTCAGTCGGCCAGGTCCTTCAGCGCCACCACCTTCTCGACGGCGACCCGGACCACGAGTTCACCCGGAACGCCGTTACGGGCACCGAACTCCTCGGCGCGCTCCTCACCCATGTACCGCGCGGCGATCCTGGTCGCCCAGTGCCGGACGTCGGCGAGATCCTCGGACACCCGGGCGCGGCCGTTGATCACCACGAAGTGGAAGGGTGGCCGGTCGTCGTCCACGCACAGTGCGACCCGCCCGTCACGGGTCAGATTGCGCCCCTTCACGGTCTCCTTGCCGGTGTTGAAGACCAGTTCGTCGCCGTCCAGCACGAACCAGATCGGCGCCACATGCGGGCTGCCGTCGGCCCGCACCGTGGACAGTTTGCCGGTGCGAGTGCCCGCCGAGACGAACGCCCGCCATTCCTCATCGGTCATCTTCTCTGCCATGCCCCCATCCTCCTTGCCCGGAGGGCGGTCGTGGGGAAGGCTGGCGGGGAGATCCTCCGGCCAGGGGGAGACGTCACACGGGGAGACGGAACATGGCGCAGAACCAGGGACTCGGCTGGCTCCTGGACGACCTGACCGGACGCGTGGAACACGTACGGCACGCGCTGGTCCTTTCCAACGACGGTCTGGTGACGGGGGCGAGCACCGGACTTCGCCGCGAGGACGCGGAGCACCTCGCCGCCGTCGCGTCCGGACTGCACAGCCTGGCCAAGGGTTCGGGACGTCACTTCGGCGCGGGCAGGGTGCGCCAGACGATGATCGAGTACGACGACGCCGTGCTGTTCGTCACCGCCGCCGGCAGCGGCAGCTGTCTGTGCGTGCTCAGCGGCGCGGAGGCCGACATCGGCCAGATCGCCTATGAGATGACGCTGCTCGTCAACCGGGTCGGCGAACATCTCGGCGTGGACGCCCGACAGCCCGAACGCGCACCGAAAGAAGACCTCTGACCTGGTCATTCATCCTCCGCGTGGAGTTATCCACAGGCTCGCCACGAGATGCGCCGAACCGGCTACGGTTTTTTCACGGCGAACGCGGACGGCGTGAGCCACCGACTCCACGGGGGAGACGACCATGTCGGGCGACACCATCACGGCACCACGTCGACTGACCTGCGCACCGAGCCGAGCCGCTCGCGAACTGGGGCTCAGGCGCGGCGAGTTCGACCTCGCCGTACACCTCGGACGGATCCGGACCCTGCCCGACGAGGGAGGCGGCGGTGGCCGCCGCGTCGACCGCGCCGAGATCGAGCGCCTGCGCGCGCAGGACGGATTCCCGGAATCGCTGCGGGACAGTGTCAGGGCCGTGGGCGCCGCGGAGGGCGCGGCCCTCATGCGGGTGCCGGCCGCCAGGTTCATCCGCCTCGCACGCCTCGGCCTGGTGGTGCCGGTGAAGTTTCATCTGAACCGGTACCGAGCCGTCGTCTGGCTCTACCTGGCCGAGGAAGTGCGGCAGTTCGCGACGGAGGAGCACAACTCCTCCCTGCTGACCGGCCGGACCCCCGCGGCGCTGCGCGACCGGCTGAAGCAGGGCATGGATCTGCGGGCCCGCACCTGGCGCCGACGTCACCTCGAATTCCTGCTGCGGCAGGCCGGCGATCCATGGGAACGCGCGGGAGCGATGGCCGCCTTCCTCGAACCCGCGCACATCGCGGACGTCGTGAAGGACCCCTATGAACGTGCCCATCTGAACCGGTTCCGGCCGGGGCCGCCCGCTCACGGCGCCCCGGGTTCGCCCGCCGCCGAGCTCGCCGAGCGGATCATGACGGCGGACGACCCGGACGAGATCGGCCTGCTCCGCGGCGACCTGGCACGGGCCGTCGAGGAAGCACGCGCCCACCGGCCCGCCCCGCGTCCCGCACCGCGCCCTGTCCGGCGCGCTTCGCGGCCGGCCCCGCCCGCACCGGACCCGGCGCCCGAGCCCCGGCCGTCACGCGGACTGCTGGGCTGGCTGCGCCGCAGAAGCCCCCGGCCCGCAGAGCACTGAGCAGCGCGCCGAGCGGTGACTACAGAGCTCTGAACAACCCCTCCTGGACGACCGACACGAGCAGCCGCCCCCGCAGGTCGTAGATCCGCCCGCGAGCCAGCCCACGGCCGCCCGTCGCGATCGGGGACTCCTGGTCGTACAGGAACCACTCGTCCGCGCGGAACGGCCGGTGGAACCACATCGCGTGGTCCAGCGAGGCCATGTCGAAGTTCCGCGGGCCCCACAGCGGTTCGACCGGAATGCGGACCGCGTCCAGGAGCGTCATGTCGCTGGCGTAGGTGAGCGCGCAGGTGTGCACCAGCGGGTCGTCGCCCAGCGGGCCGACCGCGCGCATCCACACCGCGCTGCGCGGCTCGGCGCCCTCGATGTCATCGGCGTTCCAGCGCAGCCGGTCCACGTAACGGATGTCGAAGGGCTGGCGGCGCGCCATCCGCTCCAGCTGTTCGGGCAGTGCGCCCAGGTGCTTGCGGATCTCCTCCGTGACCGTCGGCAGGGATTCCGGGTCCGGCACCTCGCGGGCCGGCGGCAGCTGGTGCTCGAAAGGTCCTTCCTCTGGCTTGTGAAAGGAGGCGGTCAGATTGAAGATCGTGCGGCCCTGCTGCACGGCGGTGACCCGGCGGGTCGTGAACGACCGCCCGTCCCGCACCCGTTCGACCTGGTACACGATCGGCACGCCCGGGCGTCCCGGGCGCAGGAAGTACGCGTGCAGGGAGTGCACCGGGCGGTCGCCGTCCGTGGTGCGCCCGGCGGCGACCAGGGCCTGGCCCGCCACCTGGCCGCCGAAGACCCGCTGGAGGGACTCCTGCGGGCTCAGG
The DNA here is from genome assembly GCF_055639495.1 of Streptomyces sp. NPDC039424. Classification (NCBI taxonomy): domain Bacteria; kingdom Bacillati; phylum Actinomycetota; class Actinomycetes; order Kitasatosporales; family Streptomycetaceae; genus Streptomyces; species Streptomyces sp. NPDC039424. The sequence goes on along the minus strand of NZ_JBVKAI010000009.1, from coordinate 47,061 downwards.
CCACGGAAGATGTTGACCTCGATCTGCTCCAGGTCGAGCAGGTCGACGAGCCTCTCGGCGGGATTCGTCATGGGTGGGATGCTCCTGTGCTCACAGCTGGCCGACGTCGGTGACGCGTACGACCGCGCGGCCCTCCGCGTCGGACGCCGTGAGGTCGACCTCCGCGCTGATGCCCCAGTCGTGGTCGTCATTGGGGTCGTCGAAGATCTGGCGGACGCGCCAGAGCCCGTTCTGCGGCTCCTCCTGGATCACCAGCAGCTTGGGGCCGCGGGCGTCGGGACCGGTGCCGAGGTCGTCGTACTCGTCCCAGTACTTGTCCATCGCCTCGCCCCAGGCCTGCGCGTCCCAGCCGGACTCCGCGTCCAGCTCGCCCAGTTCGTCGACCTGGTCGAGGGCGGCGAGCTCCACACGGCGGAACATCGCGTTGCGGACCAGCACCCGGAAGGCACGCGCGTTGGTGGTGACCGGCTTGACCTCGTCGGCCTTCTCCTGGGCCTCCTCGGCGGTCATCTCCTCCGGGTTGGCCAGCTGCTCCCACTCGTCCAGCAGGCTGGAGTCGACCTGGCGGACCATCTCGCCGAGCCACTCGATCAGGTCCTGCAGGTCCTCCGACTTCAGGTCGTCCGGAATCGTGTGGTCCAGGGTCTTGTAGGCGCTGGCGAGGTAGCGCAGCACGATGCCCTCGGTGCGGGCCAGCTCGTAGAAGGACACCAGCTCCGTGAAGGACATCGCCCGTTCGTACATGTCGCGGACGACCGACTTTGGCGACAGCGGGTGGTCGCCGACCCAGGGGTGGCTCTTGCGGTAGGTGTTGTAGGCGTGGAAGAGCAGCTCCTCCAGCGGCTTGGGGTAGGTGACGTCCTGGAGGCGCTCCATGCGCTCCTCGTACTCGACGCCGTCCGCCTTCATCGCGGCCACGGCCTCGCCGCGCGCCTTGTTCTGCTGGGCGACGAGGATCTGCCGCGGATCGTCCAGGGTGGACTCCACGACCGACACCATGTCCAGCGCGTAGGACGGCGACTCCGGGTCCAGCAACTCGAACGAGGCGAGCGCGAAGGTGGACAGCGGCTGGTTGAGCGCGAAGTCCTGCTGGAGATCGACCGTGAGGCGGACGATACGGCCCGTGGCGTCCGGCTCGTCCAGCTTCTCGACGATGCCGCCGTCCAGCAGCGAGCGGTAGATGGCGATCGCCCGCCGGATGTGCCTGAGCTGCTGCTTGCGCGGCTCGTGGTTGTCCTCCAGCAGATGGCGCATCGCCTGGAAGGCGTTGCCGGGCCGGGCGATCACCGACAGCAGCATCGTGTGCGTGACCCGGAACCGGGACGTCAGCGGCTCCGGCTCGGAGCCGATCAGCTTCTCGAAGGTGTTCTCCGTCCACCCGACGAAGCCCTCGGGCGCCTTCTTGCGCACCACCTTGCGGCGCTTCTTCGGGTCGTCGCCCGCCTTGGCGAGCGCCTTCTCGTTCTCGATGACGTGCTCGGGCGCCTGCGCGACCACAAGCCCCGCCGTGTCGAAGCCGGCCCGGCCGGCCCGGCCCGCGATCTGGTGGAACTCACGGGCGCGCAGGGTGCGCACCCGGCTGCCGTCGTACTTGGTCAGGGCCGTGAACAGCACCGTGCGGATGGGCACGTTGACGCCGACGCCCAGGGTGTCCGTGCCGCAGATGACCTTCAGCAGACCGGCCTGCGCCAGCTTCTCCACCAGACGCCGGTACTTGGGCAGCATGCCGGCGTGATGGACGCCGATGCCGTGCCGGACGTACCGGGAGAGGTTGCGGCCGAACTTCGTGGTGAAGCGGAAGTTGCCGATCAGCTCGGCGATCTGGTCCTTCTCCTCGCGCGAGCACATGTTGATGCTCATCAGCGCCTGCGCCCGTTCCACGGCCTGCGCCTGGGTGAAGTGCACGATGTACACCGGCGCCTGCCTCGTCGCCAGCAGGTCGGTGAGCGTCTCGGTGAGCGGGGTGAACTTGTACTCGTAGGAGAGGGGGACCGGGCGGGTCGCCGAGCGGACCACCGAAGTGGGCCGGTTGGTGCGGCGGGTGAGGTCCTTCTCGAAGAAGGAGACGTCGCCGAGCGTGGCCGACATCAGGACGAACTGTGCTTGGGGCAGTTCGAGCAGCGGGATCTGCCAGGCCCAGCCGCGGTCGCCCTCCGCGTAGAAGTGGAACTCGTCCATGACCACCTGGCCGACGTCCGCGTTCCTGCCGTCGCGTAGCGCGATGGAGGCGAGCACCTCGGCGGTGCAGCAGATGACGGGCGCGTCGGCGTTCACAGAGGCGTCGCCGGTGAGCATGCCGACGTTCTCGGTGCCGAAGAGCTTGCACAGCTCGAAGAACTTCTCCGACACCAGCGCCTTGATCGGCGCCGTGTAGAAGGTGACCTCGTCCCGGGCCAGCGCGGCGAAGTGGGCGCCCGCGGCGATCATGGACTTGCCGGAGCCGGTGGGCGTCGACACGATCACGTTCGCACCGGAGACCACCTCGATCAGCGCCTCCTCCTGGTGGGGGTAGAGCGTGAGACCGCGCTCCTGGGCCCACGACTCGAAGGCTTCGTAGAGGGCGTCGGGGTCGGCGGTCGGCGGCAGCTGATCGATGAGGGTCACGCCCCCATCTTGCCTGGCCCCCCGGCCAATGGGGGAATCGGCTGCGGGCAAGAAGATCATGGCCGCTACGCTGTGTCGCCGACGGAGCGTCGACGCACCCGGTCAACTGGACAGCGGCACACGAGGAATAGGGCGGGCAACGGCCATGATGGGACCAGCACACTCACTGTCGGGGGCCGCCGCCTGGCTCGGCGTCGGAGCGGCCGCCGCCGCGGCCGGGCACCCGATGCCCTGGCCGGTTGTCCTGGTCGGTGCGCTGATCTGCGCCGGTGCCGCGCTCGCCCCGGACCTTGACCACAAGGCGGCCACCATCTCACGCGCCTTCGGGCCGCTGTCGCGCTGGCTGTGCGAGATCGTGGACAAGCTGTCGTACGCCGTCTACAAGGCGACCAGGAAGCAGGGCGACCCGCGGCGCTCCGGCGGTCACCGCACGCTGACGCACACCTGGCTGTGGGCGGTCCTGATCGGCGGCGGCTGTTCCGTGGCGGCGATCACCGGGGGCCGCTGGGCGGTGCTGGCGATCCTGTTCGCACACATGGTGCTGGCGATCGAGGGCCTGCTGTGGCGGGCGGCCCGGGGATCCAGCAGCGACGTCCTGGTCTGGCTGCTGGCCGCGACCAGCGCGTGGATCCTCGCGGGCGTCCTGGACAAGCCGGGCAACGGTTCCCACTGGCTGTTCACCGAGCCCGGTCAGCAGTACCTGTGGCTGGGGCTGCCCGTTGTGCTGGGTGCGCTGGTGCACGACATCGGGGACGCGCTGACCGTCTCCGGCTGCCCGATCCTGTGGCCGATCCCCGTGGGCCGCAAGCGCTGGTACCCGCTGGGCCCGCCGAAGGCGATGCGGTTCCGGGCGGGCAGCTGGGTCGAGCTGAAGGTGCTGATGCCGGTGTTCATGCTGCTCGGCGGAGTGGGCTGCGCGGCCGCGCTCAACGTCATCTGACGGGCTCAGGCCGTCTCGCCGCCCCCACCGGAGGCGGGCCCGGGGGAGGCGCCCCCGCCGGAGTCCGCCCCGCCGTAGCGGCGCTCGAAGCGCGCGATGCGCCCCTCGGTGTCGACTGTGCGGGCCTTGCCGGTGTAGAAGGGGTGGCTCTCCGAGGAGATCTCCACGTCGACGACGGGGTACGTCTCTCCGTCGTCCCACTCGATGGTCTGGTCGCTGGTCGCGGTGGACCGGGTCAGGAAGGCGTATCCGGCGGCGCGGTCGCGGAAGACGACGGAGTGGTAGTCGGGGTGCTTGTCCTGCTGCATGGCGGCTCCTGGCGTGGGGCGGTGGGCGGGCAGGCGGCGTGGGCGTCAGCCGTAGGAGGTGTCCTCGTCCACGATGTGCACCGCGGCCTCCTCGGCGGAGGCGGCGGCGCCGTCGATACCGACGTCGGTGGCGACGAGGGCGCTCTCCTCGTCCTCGTGGGCCCCTTCGTCCGGGGCCACCAGGCGGCCGGAGCGCAGGTCGCCGACCTCGTTGTCCAGAGGTTCGCCGTCAGTGCCCTGGCAGTCGCCGATGCCGTCGCCGTCGGGGGCGACGAGGTCGGGCAGCTCCTCGGCGAGGCGCTCGTCCAGGGTCTCGCCCTGCTGGCGCTCGGCCGCCGTCACGCCCGCGTGCTCCACCGCCCACGGCCGCTCGGGAGGGGACCAGCCGCGGTCGAGGGGGTCGTCGACACCGTCGTCGACGAGCGTGTCCTCCGCGTCGAGCAGGCCCGCGTCGTCCTGGATCTCGGATGCATCGGGCTGGTAGACGTCGTCTCCCCATCCGTCGGCGCTGTCCACGGATACCTCCAGGTGCTGGGCAGGGCCCGTCCCCACCGCGGTCGGCGGCGGACCGCCGGGGTGCGGGGCACAGGCGTCACCCGGCGCGAACCGGATGCTTGCCGGGCGTTCCCCGAGCCGGTGCCGGTTTCCAGCCTTCCACCCCTGTTCGGCCCCGCGCAACGGCACGGGGCCTGGCCTGCGTGGAAGCGGGCCCGCCCCGGCCCGCGGACCCCGACCGGCGGGCCCGCGGCCGGGGGCGCGCACCGCACGCGCCGCCCGCCGAGGCTCGCTCCGCCGGCCGGCCCGGGAGCCCTCCGCTCACCCGTGCCAGGACCGCCACAGCGCCGCGTACGCGCCGTCCGCCGCGACCAGCTGGTCGTGGCTGCCCAGCTCGCTGATGCGGCCGTTCTCCACCACGGCGATCACGTCCGCGTCGTGCGCGGTGTGCAGACGGTGGGCGATGGCGACCACCGTGCGGCCGTCCAGGACGCGGGCCAGGGAGCGTTCGAGGTGGCGTGCCGCGCGCGGGTCGAGGAGCGAGGTCGCCTCGTCCAGGACCAGGGTGTGCGGGTCGGCCAGCACCAGCCGGGCCAGCGCGATCTGCTGGGCCTGGGCCGGGGTGAGCGTCAGCCCGCCCGAGCCGACCTCGCTGTCCAGGCCGTCCTCCAGCGCCCGCGCCCACCCGTCGGCGTCGACCGCGACCAGCGCCGTCCACAGCTCGGTATCGGTGGCGTCGGTGCGGGCCAGCAGAAGGTTGTCGCGCAGGGAGCCCACGAACACGTGGTGTTCCTGGTTGACGAGGGCGACGTGCGAGCGGACGCGCTCGGCGGGCATCCGGGAGAGTTCGGCACCGCCCAGCGTGATCCGGCCGTCCCGGGGCGCGTAGATACCGGCGAGCAGCCTGCCCAGCGTGGACTTGCCCGCCCCCGAGGGCCCGACGAGGGCCAGCCGGGTGCCGGGCTCGACCTCCAGCGACACCTGGCGCAGGACGTCGACGCCCTCGCGGTAGCCGAAGTGCACCCGGTCGGCGTGCACGTCCCGTCCGTCGGGGGCCAGCGAGGCGTCACCCGCGTCCGGCTCGATGTCGCGCACGCCGACCAGGCGGGCCAGCGACACCTGGGCGACCTGCACCTCGTCGTACCAGCGCAGGATCAGGTTGACCGGGTCGACGAGCATCTGCGCGATGAGCGCGCCCGTGGTGAGCTGACCCACCCCGATCCAGCCGTGCAGCACGAAGACCCCGCCGACCATGAGGACCGAACCGAGGACCGTCACATGGGTGGCGTTGATCACCGGGAAGAGCACGGACCGCAGCCAGAGGGTGTAGCGCTCCCAGGCCGTCCACTCCTTGATCCGGCGCTCCGACAGGGCGATGCGGCGGTCGCCGAGGCGGTGGGCCTCGACGGTACGGCCGGCGTCCACGGTCTCGGCGAGCGCGGCGGCCACGGCGGCGTATCCGGCGGCCTCGGAGCGGTAGCCGGAGGGCGCCCGCTTGAAGTACCAGCGGCAGCCCGCCACCAGCAGCGGCAGGGCGAGCAGCACGGCGGCCGCCAGCGGCGGCGCGGTGACCACGAGCCCGCCGAGCAGCAGCCCGACCCACACCACACCGATCGCCAGCTGCGGCACCGCCTCGCGCATGGCGTTGGCGAGCCGGTCGATGTCCGTGGTGATGCGCGACAGCAGGTCGCCGGTACCGGCCCGCTCCAGGACGCCGGGCGGCAGCCCGACCGACCGGATGAGGAAGTCCTCGCGCAGGTCGGCCAGCATCCGCTCGCCGAGCATCGCGCCGCGCAGGCGTACTTCGCGTACGAACACGGCCTGCACGACCAGCGCGAGCAGGAACAGCCCGGCGGTCAGGCCCAGATGGAGTTCGCGTGCCTCGTCGGACACCCGCTCCACGAGGCCGCCCAGCAGGTAGGGGCCCGCCATGGAGGCCACCACGGCGGCGGTGTTGACGGCGATCAGGGCCAGGAAGGCACGGCGATGCCGGCGGAACAGCTCGGCCACATAGGCGCGTACCGTCCCGGCGGCACCGACGGGCAGGGTGGTGGCCGTCGTCGGGGCCGCCGGGTCGTACGCCGGGGGCGCGACGCCGATCATGCGCTCTCCTCGATCTCTTCCAGCGCGCCCCGCGGGGCGGTCTCGTCGTCTGCATCCAGGGCCACCGGCACGGCGGCCTCGTCGTCGGTCTCACGGGTCACGACCGCCCGGTACCGGGGCTCGGTGTGCACCAGGTCGCGGTGCACACCGACCGCCACGACCTCGCCGTCGTGCACGAGGACGACCCGGTCCGCGCGGTCCAGGAGCAGTGGCGAGGAGGTGAACACCACCGTCGTGCGGCCGGTCCGCAGCTGCCGTACCCCCTCCGCGATCCGCGCCTCCGTGTGGGAGTCGACGGCGGAGGTCGGCTCGTCCAGGACCAGCACCTCGGGGTCGGTGATCAGGGACCGGGCCAGGGCGAGCCGCTGGCGCTGGCCGCCCGACAAGGAGCGGCCGCGCTCGGTGATGCGGGCGTCCATCGGGTCGGCGGCGTCCAGCGATCCCTGGACGAGGGCGTCCAGGACGTCCCCGCACTGGGCGGCGCCCAGCGCCTCCTCCGCCCGGACCGCGCCGGACGCGGGCACGTCGAGCAGCTCGCGCAGCGAACCGGACAGCAGCACCGGGTCCTTGTCCTGCACCAGGACGGCGGTGCGGGCGCTGTCCAGGGGCAGCTCGTCCAGCGGCACTCCGCCGAGCAGTACCGCCGGACCCGGTTCGGCGGGGTGTCCGCCCAGCCGTTCCGCGAGCCGCCCTGCCGCGTCGGGGTCGCCGCAGACCACGGCGGTCAACCGGCCGGAGGGCGCGAGCAGTCCGGTGGCCGGGTCGTACAGGTCGCCGCCCGGCGTCTCGGCCGCGCGCGAGCCCCCGGCGTCCGTGCCGCGCTCCAGGGACAGCACGCCGGCGGCCCGTTTGGCCGACGGGCGCGAGAAGGAGTACGCCATGGCGATCTCCTCGAAGTGCCGCAGCGGATAGGCGAGGATCATCACCGAGCTGTAGGCGGTGACCAGTTCGCCGACGCTGATCCGGCCCTGGCGGGCCAGGTGGACACCGTGCCAGACCACCGCGATGAGCAGCAGCCCGGGCAGCAGTACCTGGATCGCGGCGATCAGGGACCACATCCGGGCGCTGCGCACGGCCGCGCGCCGTACCTCCTGGGAGGCGCTGCGGTAGCGGTCGAGGAAGAGTTCCTCGCCGCCGATGCCGCGCAGTACGCGCAGCCCGGCGACGGTGTCCGAGGCGAGTTCGGTGGCCCGGCCCGCCTTCTCGCGCTGGACGTCGGCGCGCCGGGTCGCCCGGGGCAGCAGCGGCAGCACGGCGAGCGCCACCACGGGCAGGCCCACCGCGACGATCACGCCGAGGGCCGGCTGGTACACGAGGAGGCCGACGCAGACCACGACCACCGCCAGCGCGGCGGCCGTGAAGCGCGAGACGGCCTCGACGAACCAGCCGACCTTCTCCACGTCGCCCGTCGAGACGGCCACCACCTCGCCGGCCGCGACCCGCCGGGTCAGTGCCGAGCCCAGTTGGGCGGCCTTGCGGGCCAGCAGCTGCTGGACGCGGGCGGCCGCCGTGATCCAGTTGGTGATGGCGGCCCGGTGCAGGAAGGTGTCGCCGACGGCGATACCCGTACCGCACGCCAGCATCAGCGCACCCGTCAGGGCGAGCCGGGTGCCGGAGCGGTCGATGACGGCCTGGACGGCGAGTCCGACGCAGAAGGGCAGCGCGGAGACGGAGACGAAGTGCAGCAGGCCCCAGGCCAGCGACTTGATCTGCCCGCCCAGTTGGTTCCGCCACAGCCACCACAGGAATCTGGGGCCCGAACGCGTGTCGGGCACGCCCGGGTCGGGATACGGAAGGTCTTGGATCTGCATGACGTATGACGTCCCAGTGGCTCGTGTCAGGGAGGGGAGGCGGCAGCAAACCGTGAAAGGTTCGCGTCGCACCGTGGTCAATAGCAAGCGGTTTTCCCCGGGGGCGTACAGATCCGGCTGTGCCGTGGCGAGCCTTCTCCCGGTCCGTTGTTCACCGGCTCGGGTGTGATGTCCGGAACATCGCGCGCCGGGTCGGTGGGGGGTGCCACGATGGCCCGGTGCGGATGAACGGCGTGCGGCGGAAGACGGTCGCGGTGGCGGCCCTCGGAACCTTCCTGACGGCCCTGTCCGCGTGCGGCTCGACGGGAGCGGACGGTTCCCGGACCGTCGGCGGTCCCGGGGCCACCGGCCGGTCCGGGCAGAGCCGTTCCGCCACCTCCGACCCGACCCGCGTCCCGGGCGTCGGCGACCGGCTGCACGGGCGGATTCCCGCCGACTCCGGCCAGCTGGTGGCCGTCTACGGCCGCGGCAAGGACTCGGCCGACTCCACGCTGGTGCTGTACACCAGGCACGGCAGCGCCTGGGAGCGCACCCGCGGTTGGCCGGCGCACAACGGCAAGAAGGGCTGGACCACCGACCACCAGATGGGTGACCAGCGCAGCCCGGTCGGGGTGTACACGCTCTCCGACGCCGGCGGCGTGCTCGGGGACCCGGGCGCCCGGCTGCCGTACACGCGGGACGAGTCGTTCGCGGCTCCCCGCGCGTGGGACGAGTCGCACTGGCACGACTTCGACTACGTCATCGCCATCGACTACAACCGCGTCAGGGGCACCCCGCCGAACGACCCGACCCGGCCCGAGGGCCAGGAGAAGGGCGGTGGGATCTGGCTGCACATGGACCACGGCAGCGGCACGTCGGCCTGTGTGAGTGTCTCGAAGGAGGCCATGGAGTACCTGCTGCGCACCCTTGACCCGGACCGGCACCCTGTCATCGTCATGGGGGACAGGGCGGATCTGAGAGCCTGATCCGCCGAGGCGCCGTTGCGGGGAGACCCGACTCCCCGTAGAACACCGGCCATGAGAAGCCGGATAGTCATGTCCATGCTCGCAGGGGCGACCCTTCTGGCGAGCACGCTCCTGGGGGCGGCTCCCGCCCACTCCGCCGACGTCCCCGCCGAGTTCGGCTCCGACTGGCACGACCCGGTGACCGCCGCCCCGCCCGTCACCAGGCCGCACACCAAGTCCTGCCAAGTGACCCTCGCCGAGGCGCAGTTCCGGGACTTCACTCCGTACAAGGGCACCTACACGCCCCCGCGGGGGTGCGGCGACCGCTGGAGCAAGGTCGTGCTGCGTCTGGACGGCAAGGTGAAGGGCCGCCAGTTCGACCGGCTCGGCCGGCTCCACGTGGGCGGCGTCGAGGTGCTGCGCACGTCGACGCCGGAGCCGTCCCCCGACGGCATCGCGTGGTCGGTGGAGAAGGACGTCACCCGCTACAGCGCCACCTTCCGCGACACACAGGACGTCGAGATGCTCATCGGGAACGTCGTCGACGACACCTACACCGGCGTCATCGACGTCAAGGTCACCCTGACCTTCTATGCGGGCCGCCCCGCGCCGGACACCCCAGACCGCGTCCTCACCCCCACCGACACGGCCGCCGGCACGACCCTCACCACCCCGCGCAACAGCGAACGCCTCGTCGCCGAGGTGTACGCCACCGGATCCGGCGGCGGCTGCGAGGAGTTCTGGTACCTGGCCGCACCCGACCCGGCCCCCTACTCCTGCAAGGCCGCCGACGGGCCCTACCGCGAGGTGCAGGTCAAGGTCGACGGCCAACTGGCCGGCATCGCCGCGCCGTTCCCGAACGTATGGACCGGCGGCTGGTCCAACCCCTTCCTCTGGTACGTCGTCCCGGGCCCGCGCGCCTTCGACGTGACGCCGATCGAGTACGACCTGACCCCCTACGCGGGGATCCTCAACGACGGCCGTCCGCACCGCGTCGAGGTCTCCGTGCTCGGCGTCCCCGAAGGACAGACCGGCTGGAGCACCGGCGTGAACGTCCTGGTCTGGCAGGACGCGGGACGGGCACACGTCACCGGCGGACTCACCGTGCACAAGGCCGGGGACCTCACCGACTCCGCGACCTACACACCCGGTTCGGAGCACCGCGTGGACACCCGGGCCGGTCACCGGCTGACCGTGGCCGGATACCTCGACACCTCGCACGGCCGCGTGACGACCACCGTCAGGCGGACACTCGCCACCACCTCGGCCCATCGGTGGACCGACGGTGAGACGACCGACGGCCTCGACGCCACCTGGACGGACGACGAGTCGGTCACGGTCGACGGACGCGGACCCGCGCGGACGACGCGCACCCACCGGATGTACACGATGAACGGCACCACGACCATCGGTGCCGACGACCGGCTGCGCACCGTCCTCACACTGGGAGACCGGGCGGCGGTCGTCGAGACGCGCGCGGGCCGGCGCACCGCGTGGTCGAGGCTCGACGACACCTACACCGGCGACGCCGCCTACACCCTCAACGTGCCCCGCGACCAGCGTCACGCGGTCGGTACGACGAGCGAGCGCTACCGGCTGTACGGCTCGGCCGGCTGCCACGACCGTTCGCTGACGACGGTGCAGGGGGTGATCACCGAGGACAACAGCCGCTGCCGCTGAGGGAGACAGGCGATGCGTCGCTCGGGACGGATTTACACGTGCGCAACACGGGGGTCTCGCAGGGGTTCCCTGAACCCCCCAGAGTGAATGATTACGGAATCAATTTTCCGCATCGCGGAAGTCCTGCGCGGCTTCCGGATGTGAACGTCCCCCTAGGAGTGTCCGTGCCGCAGTCCGTACCGTCCCTGCCGCGACGCGTCGCACGCATCCTGCGTACCTCCCTCTTCGCGCAGGTCGCCTGCGCACTCGTGCTCGGCATCGTCGTCGGAAAGCTGTGGCCGGACTCGGCCACGGCTTTCCAGCCGCTCGGCGACGGTTTCGTGCGCCTGATCAAGGCGGTCATCTCACCGCTGGTGTTCTGCGTGGTGGTCCTCGGCATCGCCAAGGCCGGTGATCTGAAGGCCTTCGGGCGGATCGGGCTCAAGGCCCTGATCTGGTTCGAGGTCGCGTCCACGGCAGCGCTGCTCCTCGGCGTGCTCGCCGCCAACCTCGTCGGGCCCGGCTCCGGCATGCACATCGACGCCTCCAAGCTCGACGCCTCGGCCCTCGACCAGCAGACCCAGGGCGGCGTGCTGCCGTCGACCACGGAGTTCGTCCTCAACGCCCTGCCCACCAGTTTCGTCGGGGCCTTCGCCGACAACGCCCTGCTCCAAGTCCTCGTACTGGCCTGCCTGGTGGGAGCCGCGCTGCTGCACCTCGGCCACACCAGGGTGCCCAAGGTGCTGCCCGCGATCGAGCAGGCCCAGGAGGTCGTCTTCGCCGTCGTCGGCTTCGTCATGCGGCTCGCCCCGCTCGCCGTGTTCGGCGCGATGGTCCATCTCGTGGGCCAGTACGGCCTCGGCATGATCAGGACCTACGGCAAGCTCATCGTCCTGTGCTACGCCGTCGCCGCGCTGTTCCTCGTCCTGCTCGCCGTGGCGCTCAGGATGGTGAGCGGGCTGAGCCTGTGGAAGTTCGTGCGCTACACCCGCGAGGAACTGCTGCTGGCGCTGGGCACCGCCTCCAGTGAGTCCGTGATGCCGCGCATGATGCAGAAGCTGCGGCAGGCGGGCTGCCGGGACGACGCCGTGGGCCTCGTGCTGCCCACCGGCTACTCCTTCAACCTCGACGGCGCCTCCATCTACCTCTCCATCGGCACCCTGTTCATCGCCCAGGCGGTGGGCGTCGACCTGAGCCTCGGCCAGCAGATCACGGTCGTCGCGGTGCTGATGCTGACCAGCAAGGGCATGGCGGGCGTACCCGGTTCGGCCTTCCTCGCGCTGTCCGCGACCGCGAGCTCCCTCGGTGTCATTCCGGCCGGAGCCGTCGCCCTGCTGCTCGGCGTGGACCGCATCATGGACTCGATGCGCGTCACCACCAACCTGCTCGGCAACTGCGTCGCCGTCTTCGCGGTGTCCCGCTGGGAGGGTGCGCTGGACGCCGAGCGGGCGAAGAAGGTGCTGGACGGCGAGATCGCCGTCGTACCGGATGCGGGCGCTGTGGAGGCAGCCGTCCCGGAGGCCCGGGAGCCCTCCCTGGCGCAGATTCCCGCCCAGCCCGCCCAGTCCGCCGGACAACCGTCCCCCGAGGCAGGCTGACCCGCCCCGGACGCACAGCGGCTCCCCCTCCGGCGGCACGGAGGGGGAGCCGCTGCCTTGTCACCGGCGTGCTGCCGCGAGAGGTTCAGCAGCGCTTGGCGGTATCCCCGTCGATCAGGCTGTCCAGCAGCCCGCCGAGCACCTCGCGCTGTTCGTCCGTGAGCGGCGCGAGGATCTCCTTCGCCGCCGCCCGGCGCGCGCCGCGCAGTTCCCCCAGCGCCTTGCGCCCCTCGTCCGTCAGCTCGATCCGGGTCACCCGCCGGTTCGTCGGGTCCGGCGCCCGGCGCACCCTGCCGCTCGCCTCCAGTCCGTCGACCAGGGTGGTCACCGCGCGCGGCACCACCTCCAGGCGCTCGGCGAGGTCGGCCATGCGCGGCGGTGAGCCGTAGTGCGCGAGGGTGCGCAGCAGCCGGGACTGGGCCGGGGTGATACCCAGGTCGCGCTGTTCCAGGTGGCGCTTCTGGATGCGGTGCACCCGGCGGGTGAGCCGCAGCAACTGCTCGGCGAGCAGGCCCTCGGGGTCGGGGGTGGTCATGCGGGAACAATATCAGGATGTAGTTCATTGTGAGTATAGGTAACAATGAGCTACGATCCGTCAGTCATCGTCGGCCGACCCGTGCCGACACCCGCTCACCACCGTAGGAGCCCATGCATCCCGACCGTGAAACCTCCTGGACACCGCCTGCCGACGCCAAGGAACAGCCCCGGCAGGTGCGCCGCATCCTGAGGCTCTTCCGCCCCTACCGCGGCCGGCTCGCGATCGTCGGCCTGCTGGTCGGCGCCGCGTCCCTGGTCTCGGTGGCCACGCCGTTCCTCCTCAAGGAGACCCTGGACGTCGCGATCCCCGAGGGCCGCACCGGCCTGTTGAGCCTGCTCGCGCTCGGCATGATCCTCAGCGCCGTCCTCACCAGCGTCTTCGGCGTCCTGCAGACGCTGATCTCCACGACGGTCGGCCAGCGCGTCATGCACGACCTGCGCACCGCCGTCTACGGCCGCCTGCAGCGCATGTCGTTGGCCTTCTTCACCCGCACCCGCACCGGCGAGGTGCAGTCGCGCATCGCCAACGACATCGGCGGCATGCAGGCCACCGTCACCTCCACCGCCACCTCCCTGGTCTCCAACCTCACCAGCGTGGTCGCCACGATCGTCGCGATGGTCGCGCTCGACTGGCGGCTGACCGTCGTCTCACTGCTGTTGCTGCCGGTGTTCGTGTGGATCAGCCGCCGGGTCGGCAACGAACGCAGGAAGATCACCACCCAGCGCCAGAAGCAGATGGCCGCGATGGCCGCCACGGTCACCGAGTCGCTCTCCGTCAGCGGCATCCTGCTCGGCCGCACCATGGGCCGGGCCGAGTCGCTGACGGCCTCCTTCGCGGAGGAGTCCGAGCGGCTGGTCGACCTGGAGGTGAGGTCCAGCATGGCCGGCCGCTGGCGGATGGCCGTCATCACCATCGTCATGGCCGCCATGCCCGCCGTCATCTACTGGACCGCCGGGACGGCCCTCCAGATGGGCGGCCCGCGGACCTCGCTCGGCACGATCGTGGCCTTCGTCTCGCTTCAGCAGGGCCTGTTCCGCCCGGCCGTCAGCCTGCTGTCGACCGGGGTGCAGATCCAGACCTCGCTCGCGCTCTTCCAGCGCATCTTCGAGTACCTCGACCTGCCCATCGACATCACCGAGCGGGAGGATGCGGTCCACCTCGACCGCGTGAAGGGCGAGGTCCGTTTCGCGGACGTCGAGTTCCGATACGACAACCCCGACGGCACGGACGGCACCGACACCGCGGTCCGCCCGGTCCTCGCCGGCATCGACGTCACCGTCCCGGCCGGGAGCAGCCTGGCGATCGTCGGCCCGACCGGCGCGGGCAAGTCCTCGCTCGGCTATCTGGTGCCCCGGCTGTACGACGTCACCGGCGGCCGGGTGACCCTGGACGGCGTCGACGTCCGCGACCTGGACTTCGACACCCTGGCCCGCGCGGTCGGCGTCGTCTCCCAGGAGACGTACCTCTTCCACGCCTCGGTCGCCGACAACCTCCGCTTCGCCAAGCCGGACGCCACCGACGAGGAACTGCACGAGGCGGCCAGGGCGGCCCAGATCCACGACCACATCGCGGCGCTGCCCGACGGCTACGACACGGTCGTCGGCGAACGCGGCCACCGCTTCTCCGGCGGCGAGAAGCAGCGTCTGGCCATCGCCCGCACCATCCTGCGCGACCCTCCGGTCCTCATCCTCGACGAGGCGACCAGCGCCCTGGACACCCGTACGGAGGCCGCCGTCCAGGAGGCCATCGACGCCCTGTCGGCCAACCGGACGACGCTCACCATCGCGCACCGTCTGTCCACCGTCCGGGACGCCGACCAGATCGTGGTCCTGGAATCCGGGCGGGTGGCCGAGCGGGGGACGCACGAGGAACTGCTGGAGCTGGACGGGCGGTACGCGGCCCTGGTCCGCCGGGACGCGCAACTGGAACCGACAAGATGAAGATGCGCAGTGGTATAGGCTGATTTACCCGGTTTGGAGTGATATGCGGGTTACCGTGCCCGCATGCTGACGAACACTCCGCCGCGGAGAACGATCCGACTGACACGACGGGGCCGTATCGCCCTCGTCGTGACCGGCGCCGTCCTGGCCGGCACCGCCGTGGCGGTGCCGCTGCTGATCCTGGGGGAGGACGGGGACGCCCGGCCCGCGACCCTGGTGATCCCGGAGGGTTGGCGCGCGAACCAGGTCTACGACGCCGTCGACAAGGCGCTCGCCCTGCCCGCCGGCACCACCCGGAAGTCCATCGGCAAGGCCGCCCTGCAGCTGCCGAGCGACGCCCAGGGCAACCCGGAGGGCTACCTCTACCCGGCGACGTACCCGCTCGACGAGAAGGCGACCCCGGAGTCCGTGCTGCGGTCGATGGTCGGCACCGCCAACCAGAGGTTCAACGGGGCGCCGCTCGCGGCCGGCGCCCAGCACAACGCGATGAACGTCTACCAGGCGGTCACCATCGCGAGCATCATCCAGGCCGAGGCCTCCTCCAAGGCCGACATGGCGAAGGTGGCCCGGGTCGTCTTCAACCGGCTGGAGCGCGGCATGCCGCTGCAGATGGACTCCACCATCAACTACGCCCTCAACCGCCGCACGGTCCGGACGACCTCGGAGGACACCCGGATCGAGAGCCCCTACAACTCCTACCAGCGCATGGGCCTGCCGCCCACGCCGATCGACAACCCGGGCGAGGACGCGATGCGCGCGGCGGTCAACCCGGCGCCGGGCGACTGGCTGTACTTCGTCACGGTCAAGCCCGGCGACACCCGCTTCACCGCCGACTACGCCGAGCACCAGCGCAACGTGGCCGAGTTCAACGCGCTGCAGGCGAGCAAGGGGCCGCAGCCGCCGAGCGGGAGCCCGGGCGTGCCGCAGCCCCAGAGCCAGGTCCCGCAGCAGCCCCCGCAGCCTCAGAGCCAGGTCCCGCAGCAGCCCCCGCAACCGGGTCAGGTCACGCAGCCCCCGCGGTGAGCCGGCGGGACGTCACGCGGCGAGCGGCCGCGAGGCCGGCAGCCGCCTGATGTCCCGTACGGCCGCGCGCCCCGCCCGGTTGGCGCCGACGGTGCTCGCCGACGGCCCGTACCCGACGAGATGGACGCGTGGATCGGCGACCGCGCGGGTCCCCTCGACCCGGATCCCGCCGCCCGGCTCGCGCAGCCGCAGCGGCGCGAGATGGTCGAGGGCGGCCCGGAACCCGGTCGCCCACAGGATGACGTCGGCGGTCACCCGCCGCCCGTCGCTCCACTCCACCCCGTCCGGGGTGATCCGGTCGAACATCGGCAGCCGGTCCAGCACCCCGTCCCGCAGCCCCTGCCGGATCGCGTCGTTGAGCGGCAGCCCCGTGACCGAGACCACGCTCCTGGGCGGCAGCCCCTGCCGCACCCGCTCCTCCACCAGCGCGACCGCCGCGCGGCCCACGTCCTCACTGAACGGCCCCTCGCGGAACACGGGCGGGCGCCGGGTGACCCAGGTGGTGGCGGACGCGTACGGGGCGAGCTCCAGCAGGTGCTGGGTGCCGGACGCGCCCCCGCCCACCACGACCACCCGCTGCCCGGCGAACTCCTCGGGCCCCGCGTACTGCGCGGTGTGCAACTGCCGCCCCCGGAAGGTCTCCTGACCGCGGTAGCGCGGCCAGAACGGCCGGTCCCAGGTGCCGGTGGCGTTGATCAGCGCCCGCGTCGACCACGTACCGTCCGAGGTCTCCACCAGCAGCCGCCCGCCGTCGCCCTCGCGCACGGCACGGACGTCGACCGGCCGCCGTACCCGCAGGTCGAAGGCCTGCTCATAGGTGGCGAAGTACTCCCCGATGACCTCGGCCGACGGGCGGGCCGGATCGGTGTCCGTCAGTTCCATCCCCGGCAGCGCGTGCATCCCGTGCACCTTGCCGTACGTCAGCGAAGGCCACCGGAACTGCCAGGCGCCGCCCGGCGCGGGGGAGTGGTCGAGGACCACGAAGTCGCGGTCCGGCGCGAAGCCGGTGCGCCGCAGGTGATAGGCGCTGGACAGACCCGCCTGTCCAGCGCCCGCAACGACCACCTCGACCTCACGTGTGCTGTTCACGTCTGTGCGAACACCGCGCCGGCCGGGGATCTTCCCGCCCGCTCAGCGTCCGCCCGCCACCAGGAGCGGCGCCCCGCGCCCGGTGTCCGCGCGGTCCAGCAGCCCGCGCGCCGCCAGCTCGGGGATCACGCCCTCACCGAACCAGTAGGCCTCCTCCAGGTGCGGATACCCGGAGAGCACGAAGTGCTCCACGCCCAGCGCGTGGTACTCCTCGATCCGGTCGGCCACCTCGGCATGGCTGCCGACCAGCGCGGTGCCCGCCCCGCCCCGGACCAGGCCGACACCCGCCCACAGGTTGGGGTGGATCTCCAGCCGGTCGCGCGAGCCGCCGTGCAGGGCGAGCATCCGCCGCTGCCCCACCGACTCACTGCGGCCCAGCGCCGCCTGCGCGGCGGCGACCGTGTCCGCGTCGAGGTCGTCGAGCAGCCGGTTCGCGGTCCGCCAGGCCTCGGCGGAGGAGTCCCGGGAGATGGTGTGCACCCGGATCCCGAACCGGAGCGTGCGCCCCTCCCGCTCCGCCAGCGACCGGATCCAGTCGATCTTCCCCTTCACCTGTGCCGGAGGCTCGCCCCAGGTCAGGTACACATCGGCATGCCGTGCCGCGACCGGACCGGCCGCCTCGGAGGACCCCCCGAAGAACAGCTGCGGCAGCGGGTCCGGCGGCAGCGCGGTCAGTCCGCCGTCGACCTGGTAGTGGGTGCCGTGGAAGTCGTACGGCTCTCCCCGCCACACCCCGCGGACGACCGACAGGAACTCGTCGGTGCGGGCGTAGCGCCGGTCGTGGTCGAGGCGGTCGCCGAAGCGCCGCTGCTCGGCCGAGTCGCCGCCGGTGACCACGTTGAGCAGCAGCCGTCCGCGGGTGAGCCGCTGGTAGGTGGCCGCCATCTGCGCGGCCAGCGTCGGGGAGACAAGCCCCGGCCGGAACGCCACCAGGAACTTCAGCCGTTGGGTGTGCTGGGCGAGCGCCACCGTGGTCAGCCAGGCGTCCTCGCACCAGGTACCGGTCGGTGTCAGCACCGCCTCGAAGCCCAATTGCTCGGCCGCCTTGGCGATCTGGGCCAGGTACTCGAGGTCGGGGGCGCGTACCCCGCTGACCCGGCGCGAGGTGTCGTTGGCGGCGTACGCGTGCCGGTCCACGAGGGTGCGGCCGTCGCCGCCCGTCGGCAGGAACCAGTGGAGCCGTACCGTCATGTCACTGCCCCTTCGAGGGGCGGGGCGCGGTGGTCGACGCGGGCAGGTCGCCGTTGTAGCGCTCGTCCACGAAGTCGTTGAAGTCGACCTTGCGCGGGATCAGCTTCAACTGGGTGAAGGCGTCGGCGATCTGCTGCTCGGAGGCGACGAGCGGCTTGTCGACCGCGACGGCGACGCGGGTGCCGTTGGTGCGCTTGACCGAGGCCAGCGCCGTCTCGTAGGGCAGTCCGGTGTCCTTCGACCAGACCTTGGCCCACTCCTCCTGATGGGTGTAGACCCACACCTGCGCCCGCCGCAGTCGGGCCAGGTAGTCCTTGATGGCGGCGGCCTTCTTCGGATCCTTCAGCGCGGCGGGCGCCGCCACCTGGAAGGTAAGGCCGTTGGTGATGCCGTCGCCGGTGGTGAGCACCCGGCCCTGCTTGGCCTGGAGCACCTGCGAGGTGTACGGGTCCCACACCGCCCACGCGTCCACCTTGCCGGAGGTGAACGCGGCCAGCGCGTCGGCCGGCTGGAGGTACTTCACCTTCACGTCGCTCAGGCTCAGCCCCGCCTTCTTGAGGGAGGCGACGAGCTGGTAGTTCGCGGAGGAGCCCTGCGCCACCGCGATCGACTTGCCCTTCAGCTGCGCGGGGCTGGTCAGCTTGGAGTTCTCCGGTACGAGGATGGTGTCGCCCTTGGACGTGCCGTGCCAGGCCGCCACCACCGAGATCTTCGAGCCCGCGCCGGCCGCGAAGACCGGCGGGGTGTTGCCGACGCCGCCGACATCAACGGCCTTGGCGTTGACCGCCTCCAGCAGCGGCGGGCCGGAGGTGAACGTGGACCACTTGATCTTGTAGTCGAGGTTGTCGAGCTCGCCGGCGGCGCGCAGGATCGCCTCCGAACCGCCCTTCTGGTCACCGACGTTGAGGGTGAGCGAGCCCTTGCCGTCGGTACGGCCGCCGGAGCCGGTGCTGGCGGCCGAGTTCCCGCCGCAGGCGGTGAGCAGCAGGGCGAGGGGGAGGAGCAGTGCGGCGGGGACGAGGGGGCGTCGCATGGGGTTTCCGTTCATGTCGGGGATTGCGAAAGACGAGAACTGCGAAAGACGGGCACTGCGAAAGGTGGAGTGGGGGACGGGAAGTTCAGGCGGCTTCGGTGGCGGTGTCGACACCCAGCCGTTCGAGGAGCCCGGCGCGCAGTTCGGCGAAGCGGGGGTCGGTGATGTCGCGCGGCCGGTCGAGGTCGATCCGCTGCTCGTGCGCGATGACGCCGTCGTCCATCACCAGGACGCGGTCGGCGAGCAGCACGGCCTCCTCGACGTCGTGCGTGACCAGCAGGACGGCGCAGCCGCGGCGCTGCCACAACTCCCCGACCAGCCGCTGGGCCTTGATACGGGTGAGGGCGTCGAGCGCGCCGAACGGCTCGTCCAGCAGCAGCAGATCGGGCTCGCGCACCAGGGCCCGGGCGAGCGAGGCACGCTGCGCCTCGCCGCCGGACAGGGTCTTCGGCCAGGCGTCCACCCGGTGACCGAGCCCGACCTCGTCCAACGCCCGTTCGGCGACGGCACGTTCGGGCCTGCCGGGCAGGCCGAGCAGTACGTTGCGCCACACCCGCTTCCACGGCATCAGCCGGGGCGCCTGGAACGCCACCGCCCTGCGGCGCGGCACCAGTACGGTGCCCTCGATCTCGCGGTCCAGCCCGGCGAGGATGCGCAGCAGAGTGGACTTGCCGCAGCCGCTGCGGCCGAGCAGGGCGACGAACTCGCCCGGGCGGATGTCGAGATGGAGGTCGTCGATGACCGCGCGGCCGTCGAAGGAGCGGGTCAGCCCCTCGACACGTACCGCTGACGGGGTGGTCACGGGGCTCACCGTCCGGTGAACGTCGGTCGCCATTGCAGCAGCAGCCTTTCGAGGGAGCGGACGACGAAGTCGGCGAGCAGGCCGAGGAAGGCGTAGACGATCAGGCAGACCACGATCACGTCGGTCCGCAGGAAGTCCCGCGCCTGCACCAT
This sequence comes from Streptomyces sp. NPDC039424, assembly GCF_055639495.1. Taxonomy (NCBI): domain Bacteria; kingdom Bacillati; phylum Actinomycetota; class Actinomycetes; order Kitasatosporales; family Streptomycetaceae; genus Streptomyces; species Streptomyces sp. NPDC039424. The sequence continues at coordinate 26,831 of NZ_JBVKAI010000009.1, read as the reverse complement.
CAGGAAGCCGATGCCGGAGTCGGCGTTGACCTGCTCGGCGAAGACCAGCGCGAGCCAGGAGATGCCCAGGGAGTAGCGCAGTCCGGTCAGCGCCCCGGGCAGGGCGCCCGGCAGCACGACGTGCCGCACCAGCCCCCACCGCGACAGGCCGAGCGACTCCCCGGCCTCGATCAGTTGGGCGTCGACGCCGCGGATGCCGGCGTACACGTTGAGGTAGAGCGGGAAGGTCACGCCGAGCGTGATGATGGCGATCTTCGGGGCCTCGCCGATACCGAACCAGATGATGAACAGCGGGATGAGACCGACGAACGGCACGGTGCGCAGCATCTGCACCGGCGCGTCGACGAGGTCCTCGCCGATCCGGAACAGCCCGGACACCAGGGCGAGTCCGGTACCGATCGCGGTGCCCAGCAGCAGTCCGGCCGCGACCCGCTGGAGCGAGGTGCCCATCGCCGAGGTCAGCGACCCGTCGGCGATCAGATCCCGGGCGACCTGCGCGATCCGGCCGGGCGAGGCGAGTACGTCCGAAGTCAACACGCCGGTGCTGCTGAGGAGTTGCCACAGGGCGAGCAGCAGCAACGGGCCGGTGGTGCGGCGCAGCCAGCGGGGGACGCGGGTGTGGCGGGCGGCGGATGCGGGGACGAGGGGGTGGAGGTCGGGTGCGGCGACCCCGGAGCTTTCCGGAATGTCGGATTTGCTGAGGCCGGGCGGGGCATGACTGATGCTCATGGGTGCTCCACGGAGGGGGGAGAGCGTCCGGTGCGGAAGAGGGGGCCGACCGATACGCCTCGGCACCGTCACGTCATGAGCAGGTCAGACGGACGGACAAGGCTAGGCGCAGGCGGAAGGTGAGGCAGAGAGCGGGAAAAGGGCGTCAGCAGCCGCGGCGACACGCGGCGGAGGCCACCCGCAGCAGGTCGATGTGACCGCGCGTGGTGAGCAGGGCTGAACGCAACATGCGGCCGAAAGTAGCCACTCGGCGAGCAGACGGTCAACGGTGTCTCGCGGAATGGACCCCAAGTATCGCCTGTCGGTCGGTCGGTGAGGTGTGAAACCCGGCGTATGGGTCAGGATGGGGGCATGTCAGATGCCTTCACCACCCGAGTGCTGAACGTCGCCACCGGTTCCCGGGAGCGCGTCGTCGACCTCACCCGCGACTGCGAGGCCTTCCTGGGCGAGGCGGCGGCCGGCCGCGACGGCCTGCTGAACCTGTTCGTCCCGCACGCGACCGCGGGCATCGCCATCATCGAGACGGGCGCCGGCAGCGACGACGACCTCCTGGCCGCCCTGCACACCCTGCTCCCCGCCGACGACCGCTGGCAGCACCGCCACGGAAGCCCCGGCCACGGCCGCGACCACGTCCTCCCCGCGATCGTCCCGCCCCACGCGACGCTGCCGGTGATCGGCGGGCGGCTGGAGCTGGGGACATGGCAGTCGGTGTGCCTGGTGGACACCAATAAGGACAATGCCGACCGTCAGGTGCGTCTGTCGTTCCTCGGGTAGTTCCGAGGCGGTCACGACCGCGGGGACGGCTTCCGGCCGTACCACGAGGTCGCCGCGCTGCTCCCCGCCGTCGACGCCGGACCTACGGTCCCCTTCGAGCCCTGGAGCTGCGACGCCTGGGACGCGGGGGGAGGGGCTGCGGGGGTCATCGCTTCGGGCTCCTGGCGGGCGACGGCCCCGGCAAGGGGAGCACGACCCCATCGGCCGCGGCATCCCCCCTCTGTCCGCGTTCACCGCGCGATTCGCCGGTGTGGGCGAAGCGACCCCCGGTGTTATTCAATGAGGTGTGCGGTCAGGGATCTCGGGGCCCCGTCGCACGGGTCCGAGTACGGCCCCGGCGCTGCGCCGGGGATTGCCGAGAGAGCCCCATGGACTCCACACCCTCTCCCTCGTCCTCTTCGCCGTTCGACCTGGTCAGTAGCGCCCTGGGGCGCTACATCCCGCGCGGCGGAGCGGTAGCGGCCGCCGGTCCTGCCGACACGCAGGGCGACCGCACCACCCGCCCACGCGTACCCGACAACCCGGCAGCCGGCCGTCAGGATCAGATTCTCGGCGTGGTCAACCTGGACGGGGATCTGAGAATCACCCGCTGCAATCTGGACGCCCCCGTGTTCGCGGGCCTGGACGCCGTGGCCGGGAGCCCCTTCGTCGATCTCCTGCCCCCCGGGGACGTACCGACGGTCACACGGCGGTTGCGGCAGGTCCTGGAGACCGGTGAGGCGCACGTCGCCCGGATCCAGCGCCTGCGGCGCGGCGACGGGTCGGAGCTGGTGGTCTCGCTGAGCATCCTGCCCGCCGCGGTGCCTCAGGAGGGCCTGACCGTCTCCCTGATCGCCATGGCCAGGAGGCTGCACCTGTACGCCGCCGAGACCGCGATCGGCACCTCGCTGGACATCGGCGAGACCGCGCAGTCGCTGGCGCAGTCCCTGCTGGCTTGGGGAGACGTGGCCGCCGTCGACCTCGACTTCGCCGTGTGGACGGGCGAGGGAGTCACCCGGCAGGGACAGGGGCGCATCCGGCTACGGCGGGCGGCCCTGGTGCCGGATAGGGCGTGGCCCGTGGGGTACGTGACTCCGGGCGACGATCTTCCCAGCGACGCTAGTCGCCTGCTGGCACAGGCGGTACGGCGGGACGACGCCCCGCAGGTCATCGTCATACCCGACCGGGAGGCGATCGAGCGGGTCCTCGGCAGCCCGCGAGTGATGCGGGCCCTGGTGCCCGGTGACCGGTCGGCGGGTGTGGCGTGCATACCGCTGGTCCTGGACGGCGCGCCGCCTGTCGTGCTGGGCCTGGCGGAGGTCTGGCGGCGGGCGGACTGCCCCTTCCGCGACAGCGAGCTGTTCGACCTGCAGGAACTGGTGGCCAGGACCGCCCATCACGTCGACCTGGCCCGTCAGCACCAGCGCGAGCACACGCAGGTGCTGGCGTTGCAGCGCCGGCTGCTGCCCCGGACCGGCGGCGACACCATCGAGATCGCCAGCGTCTACCACCCCGCCACGCCCGACAGCGCGGGCGTCGGCGGCGACTGGGTGAACAGCTTTCCGCTGCCGGACGGCCGTACCGCGCTGGTGGTCGGTGACGTCGTCGGGCACGGCCTGGGAGCCGCGGCAACCATGGGCCAGCTGAGCATGGAGGCCCGCGCGCTGCTGTCCGCGGGGCTGGCGCCCGACGAGGTGCTGGAGCACCTGGACGAGACCGTGTCGATGCTGGACGACGCGGACTCCGGACTGGCGGCCGGCTACAGCGCCCTCGGGTCGACCTGCTGCATCGCCCTCTACGACCCGGTCAGCCACCATGTGGCGCTGTCCAGCGCCGGCCACATCCCCCCGATCCTGGTGTCCCCGGACGGGCACGCGGGCCCGCTCGCGGTCCGCCCTCATCCCGGCCTGGGCGCCGAGTTCGCGCTGCGGGAGCCCTTCGGCGTGCACACGTTCGGCGCACCCCCGGGCTCCTTGCTCGCCCTCTACACCGACGGCCTGGTGGAGGACCCGGCCGTGTCGATCGACGAGGGCATCGGCAGGCTGGCGGACGCCGTGTCCGAGGTGCACCCCTGGGACGCCCTGCAGCAGGCCGCACGGCGCGTCGTCTCCGCGGTGGCGCCCGTGCGCCAGCGCGACGATGTGACCCTGCTGCTCGCGCGGATGATCGGCTACCGCAAGGGGGACACCGCGACCTGGCGGCTGCCCGCCCGCGACGACGCCCCCGCCCGGGCCCGCGCACAGGTCTCCGCGCTGCTGCGGCAATGGCGCACCAGGGACGACACCCGGGACAATGTGCTGCTGCTGGTCAGTGAGCTGGTCACGAACGCGGTGCGCTTCGCCGCCGGTCCCGTCACGGTACGGCTGATCAGGACCGGTCACGGCCTGCTGTGCGAGGTGGGCGACACCGGCAACGGCAGGCCACGTCTGGGCCGGGGCGGCCTCCTCGACGACGGCGGTCGTGGCCTGCACATCGTGCACAGGCTCACCACCCGGTGGGGGGTGCGGTGGACGGACACCGGCAAGGTGGTCTGGGCGGAAGTCGTGAGGTGACGCGGCTGCGGGGCGGGGGCGCGGCCGGTGTACGGGAGCGGGTACGGGTGGCGCGGGCTCGCACTACAGCCACTCTCCTTCCAGCGCGGTGGCGGTGAGGCCCGGTGCCGCCGCGTACAGGACGGCGCGACTGCCCGGCTTCTGCCCGGCGTCGTGCGCCCGCCGCATGATGTCGAACACGGCGGCGCCTCCGCGGTTGCCGCTGGTGTAGCTGTCCCGGCTGTACTCCAGCAGCCCCGACGGCCACGCCTCGGGCATCGTCTGCTCCATGTACTCCAGCACCCGGGTCCCGCCGGGGTGCGCCAGCAGCACGTCGGGGTGCCAGGAGTCGGGGTCGTCCTGGTAGCGGACGCGCAGCCACTCCCACATCGCGGTGACCGTCTCCTGTACGGCGCGCGGCCCGCGCCGGTCCATCACGAAGTGGGTGCCGTCCGCCCGTGTATCCAGACGGTGCAGGTCCTGGGTGCCGGGCAGGGTGTGGTGCCAGGCGGCGTCCAGCCGCAGCATCGACTCGCGCCTCTGGCGGCCCGTGACCACCACGGCGACCGCGGTGTCCGCGAACAACAACCGGACGATCAGGGACTCGAGAGTGTCGTCCGCGGGCTGATAGGTCGTGCTCAGCGCCTCCGCGATCACGACCAGGACCACCCGGTCGGGGTCCGCGGCCACGAGATCCGCCGCCAGCGCCAGGGAGCGCGTCCCCGCTATACAGGCCCACTGCGTGGCCGGCAGCAGCATCACGTCGTTGCGCAGCGGGAGCTTGTTGGCCAGGGCGATGTCCAGACCCGGCAGTGCCGGGGTGGTGGAGTGGCTGGTGATCAGGCAGTCGATGTCCGCGGCGTCCAGCCCGGCGATCTGCAGGGCCCCGCGCGCCGCCCGCTCCCCGTAGGACTGCACGGCCTCCCAGGCCGGCCCGGTGCGCTCCTGGACGGTCTGCGGCGCGGGTATCGCCTCAAGCGCGGCGATCACGCGGTCCACGTCCTGCTGGGTGAACCCGTCTCGCGCCAACGCCTCTTGGGCCGCCCCGACGCCGACGCCCCGCAGGCCACCGCCGTTGCCGGGCGCGACCGCGGCCTCCAGCGGCAGCATCCACCCGCGGGTCTCGATGCCCGTGCCGGCCGCGATGCCGTCGATCCGCGGCGCCCACGCCGCGTGCGGATGCCGCTCGCGCACCTCCGCCACGATCTGGCTGGTTTTCACGGCGTGCTCCCCGTGTATCACGGCAGGAGGACAGAGGTAAGCGGCCATAATGCGGCACCTTTCCAGAGGAAAAAGCGGGAATGTCGCGAATGCTGTGTCATGGGTCACTTTGATACTTCGCGCCCAAGAGGTTGCCGATGAGCTCCACTTCGGGAGTCGGCATCCGTTTCGAGCATGGGCAATAAAAGGACATTTCCGCTGTGATGCAGACAACTTAGCCAGCCCTCAGAATGCGTGACACGGCACACACCGCTGAAACAGGGGCCTCAGAGAACGGCTCCGCAACCCTTACTTGACCTACCGTCAGCCAGGACGGCTACCTGGTCAGTGCCGCCGGAGCCGGGCGACACCCCTGGCGGCACGGGCCACTCGACCACGGAGACTCTCCGCGACAGGGAAAGGCCCCAAGGAGGGCGTCAAGGGAGGCGGCGACATCCATGTCGGCACCATGCACCGCTTCCAGGGCCTCGAATTCCAGAGGATCGCCATCGGCGGTGCCCGTGGCGGCGTCATCCCCCGCGCGTCCATCGTCCAGCGCTACGGCGACACGGGCCCCCGGCGCCTCGCCCGGGAGGAACTGAAGGCCGGGTTACTGCTGTTCGTCGCGGCCACCCGCGCCCGCGACACCTTGCGGATCGGCTGGTACGGCAAGCCGAGCCCAGGCGGTCGCGCTGCACGACATCGTCACGCAGTTGCGGGCGCTGCTGGTGATCGCCGTGGAGGACGAGCCGGATCCGGCCAAGGCCCACATCGCGCTGTCCGTGCTGACGGCACGCTTCGCCGACCTGGCGGACGACGCCCGCACCTTCATGGGATCGCTCCGGCGCACCATCGACCTGCGCGACGTCGAGGTCGAGGCGTTCCTCGCATACAAGGACCGGCTGATGCAGTACCTGCAGCGGTTCATGGAACCGCTGCTGTCGCTGGCCGCCGTGCGGGAGGCCGCCGACGCCGCGTCCGAGGACGCCGAACACGCCCAGGAGGCCGCGTACGCCAGACGGACCGCGCGGTGGTCCCATCCTTCCTTCAAGGCATCTCTCTTGCACATCTCGGCGGGTTGGCCGAGGAGTTGGCCGGTGCGTGGATTGCGCGGTGTGAGTCCGCACTGCACGAGCGGCGCGGCGGGCAGCGCAAGCAGCAGCCGGGCGCGGGGCCGAAGCACGACCCGGTCCTCACCGACCGGGTCCTGGGCGCCGAGTCATCAGTGCCCGCACGCCGCTCTCGACAGGTGGTACACCCTGGAGGGCTTCGACGTCCCCGACCGGCCCGGAAGAATGCACGACCAGACCGCGATGCGCACCGGTGTCGCCGAGCAGCTCCGCCTCCACCGGCCGCCGTGAACACATCGCGTAGATCGCCGTGCAGTCGTCAGCCTGGTCTCCGAACCAGCCCGGGAGCCGAGTGGTCACCGTCGGCCAACCCATCAGGCGCGCTTGATTTTCCGCAAACTACGAAAGGGCGTGGAAGCCTACACCCTGTGTAATCCGAGAATCCTCCTCCCGCACGCATTCGAGTTGGCGTTGTGGCGCGCATGTGCGTGCTGTGCTAAAATTAACTGCAGCTGTAGTTGTGGTTCCCGAAGTTTCAAGTGCCTCGGCGACCGTATGTCGTCGGGCATTTTTGTATCTCCGGTGTTTATCCGGACGGGGGCATTGTGGCAACGCAGGGTGCCCCGAAGGAGATGTGAAATGGCTACTGGCACCGTCAAGTGGTTCAACGCGGAAAAGGGATTCGGCTTCATCGAGCAGGACGGCGGCGGCCCGGATGTCTTCGCCCATTACTCGAACATCGCAGCCCAGGGCTTCCGTGAGCTTCAGGAAGGTCAGAGGGTGAACTTCGATGTCACGCAGGGCCAGAAGGGTCCGCAGGCGGAGAACATCACTCCCGCCTGACGTCAAAACGTATTGAGGTAGCTGGAGTCCGCGCATCTTGCGGCGGGCCCAGTTACTGTTTTTTTGTATTCCGCTGAGATTCTTTTGGTTTCGTATTCGGCTCGTTCTTGCAATTCATCCGGCTCATTTCTGTCGGGAATTCCTCGATGCGTGCCCTGTCGAGGAAGGTTCTCCATGAGCCGTTCAGCTCGCACGAACGACCGTTTTCGTCCACAGGGCCAGGGTCGCCCCGGCGTCAGTTCAGGCGGCAAAGGACGCCATCCCTCCGCACCTCAGGGGGAGTTCGCACTGCCGGTCACCGTCACCCCGGCCCTCCCGGCGGTCGCGACCTTCGGCGAACTGGACATGCCCGTCGAGTTGCTGAAGATGCTCACCACCCTCGGCGTGAACGAGCCGTTCCCGATCCAGGCCGCCACGTTGCCGAACGCCCTCGCGGGGCGCGACGTCCTGGGGCGCGGGCGCACCGGATCGGGCAAGACGCTGGCCTTCGGCCTGGCGCTCCTCGTGCGCACGGCCGGGCAGCGTGCCGACTCACGGAAACCGCTGGCCCTGGTTCTCGTCCCCACGCGCGAGCTGGCCCAACAGGTAACCGATGCGCTCGCCCCGTACGCCCGGCTGCTGAAGCTGCGGCTGGCCACTGTGGTCGGCGGCATGTCGATCGGCAGGCAGGCCGGCGCACTGCGTGCCGGGGCCGAGGTGGTCGTCGCGACTCCTGGCCGCCTCATGGATCTCATCGAGCGCAAGGACTGCCGCCTGGACCGGGTGAACATCACCGTCCTGGACGAGGCTGACCAGATGGCGGACATGGGCTTCATGCCACAGGTCGTCGAACTGCTGGACCAGGTACGCCCCGATGGCCAGCGCATGTTGTTCTCGGCCACGCTGGACCGCAACATCGACCTCCTGGTCCGTCGTCACCTCCATGACCCGGTGGTCCATTCGGTTGACCCGTCGGCGGGCGCGGTCACCACGATGGAGCATCACGTGCTGCAGGTGCACGGCGCCGACAAATACGCCACCGCCACCGAAATCGCCGCCCGCGACGGGCGCGTGATCATGTTCCTGGACACCAAGCACGCTGCCGACCAGTTCACCAAGCACCTGCTGAGCAGCGGCGTGAAGGCCGCGGCGCTGCACAGCGGCAAGTCGCAGCCCCAGCGCACCCGCACCCTGGCACAGTTCAAGACCGGCGACGTCACGGTGCTGGTCGCCACCAATGTCGCGGCCCGGGGCCTCCACATCGACGACCTCGATCTCGTCGTCAACGTCGACCCGCCCAGCGATCACAAGGACTACCTGCACCGCGGTGGCCGCACCGCCCGCGCCGGCGAGTCCGGCAGTGTCGTCACGCTGGTCCTGCCCAATCAGCGTCGGGACATGGCGCGTCTCATGTCCGACGCAGGCATCAGGCCGCAGATCACGCAGGTCCGCTCGGGCGAGGCCGAGCTGAGCCGCATCACCGGCGCGCAGGCTCCCTCCGGTGTCCCCGTCAGCGGCAGCAGGCCGGTCGCGGAGCGCCCGAAGCGGGGCGGTGTCCCCTTCCGCGGTCTGGGCACCCACCCGGGGCGGGCCGGTGCCGGTGGCGAGTCTCGCCGCTCTGCTGAGGCCCGCCAGATCGCCGAGGCCCGTAAGGCCGCCCGGTTCCGTCGTGGTGCGTAGGCCGAGCACAGGTTGACAACCCCTTGCGGGGGCTCGGTGGCCGTCACGACGTAGCCGATGGCGCGGCCCGGCCCGGGGGTGGGGCGAAGTCCACAGACTGGCCTCGATGGGTAGGGTGAGCTTGTTCCGCTTTGACGGACACCATCGGTGTGGTGGTCAGGCTGCGAGTGCGGTCTCGTATTCGGCGGGACTGCGGTAGCCGAGGCTGCTGCGCAGACGGTGCAGGTTGTACGAAAGCCGTGGCCCGCTCGAGGACCTCCACGTCCTCCCGCAGCCGGCGGTTCTCCCGCCGCAGTGCGGCCAGTTCCTAGCGTTCGCTGCTGGTCAGGCCGTCGCGCTCACCCGCATCGACCTCGGCCTGCTTCACCCATTCGCGCACAGCGGTCTCGGTCAGGTCGAAGTCCTTGGCGATTTGACCGACCGAGCGGTCACCGCGTCGGTACGGCTCGACGATCTCCGCCTTGAACTCCGGCGTGAACGAGCGACGAGGGCGAGGCTTCTTCTTCCCCATGCTCTCCATGATGGACATCCTCCCGGGGCTGAACCCCTGATCTCCAATGTCCGTCAAAGCGGATCAAGCCCAGGGACCGCTTCTTCGCCGTGCGGATCGTCGCTCTGCCCCGCGCGGCGAATCATCCCCGTGACCTCGTCACCGAGTGCGGCGAGCAGCCACTCCAGTTGCCGCACAACCCTGTGGGCAACTCATGAGTCACATAGGTGATCAAGCGAACGAGTGAACGAAGGGATGCCGCGCGGAGCCACGCGGCATCGTAGAGGAGACCCTCATCACTGTCATACGCAAGACCATCACCGCGGCCGGCTGCGCCGCCGTCCTGCTCGCCACGGCGGCCGCCTGCGGCACGGTCCAGAACCTCACCGCCGGCCAGAAGGTGGACCACGCCGTCGACCGGCTCGGCGAGCAGAAGTCACTCGCCTTCCAGTTGGATCTCGATGCCGCCCCCGACGCGCTCACCGCGCTCGCGGGCGACGCCGACTCCGACGACGCTCTTCCGCCGGAGTTCGCGAAGTTCGTCAGCGGGCTGCGCGTCGACGTCGCCGTCAAGTCCAAGAAGCCGCTGTCGGATTCGGGTGAGGAGGACCTCATCGGTACGAGTCTCAAGATCACGGGGGCCGACGGCGTCCTGGCCGAGTACCGGGCCGTCGGCGACTTCACGTACTACCGCTCCGACATGAAGGCCCTCGGCGAGGCGATGGGCGTTCCGATGCCCACGCCCGGCCAGATCCCGGACAGCGCCAAGGAGTTCAGGAAGGTCCTCGAAGGCAAGTGGGTGAAGGTCGACACCAAAGAGCTGGCCAAGTCCCGGAAGTCCCAGGGTTCCGGGAAGACGGCTCAGGGGTCGGCCGGCACCGACGGGATCGACGCCAAGGCCCAGCAGAAGATCATGAAGGCCGTACGCGGTGTCATCGCCCGCGACGTCACCTTCCGTACCAAGAGCGGCAGCGACGGCACCGAACACGTTGTCGCCAAGGGCAACTTCCGTGACTTGATCAGGGGAGTCTTCGACAAGCTGCGACCGCTGGAGGGCGACCTTCCGCCGGGAACGGACCTTCCGCCGGACAACGCCCTCAAGGACGCCCCGAACAAGAACGTCGCGGTCGACTTCACGCTGAAGAACGGCGACCTGACCCAAGTCAAGGTCGACCTCTCCGTCCTCGCCGACGACCCGAAGGCCGACAAGCTGCCGCTGGTCCTGAAGTTCTCCGAGGCGGGCGACGTCAGCGCGCCGTCGGGGGCCACTGAGATTCCCGTGGACAAGGTGCCCGGGGGGAGCCCGTTCGCGGCCAGTGGCTTGTTGGGCGGCGGCGAGCTCTGAAAACGGGGGCACGCGCGCGTGGACGTACGAAGACATCCATGCGCGCGTGGAGGCCGTTCACGGCGGGCGCGGTCGTGACGGCGCCCGCATCCCTGCCGAGGCAGATCCCACCCCGCCGCGGTCGCCGCGTCGCGGTACTCCCGTACTGTGCTGGTAGGTGCCACCGTGCCCCCGGGTGCACCACCATTCGGCTGTACGCCAACGACAGCGCCTCCGCGAGCCGGTGAACCGCCGCGCGGCCGGCGGGCACGCGCGGATGTGTCAGTGCCTCGAGATGTCCCTGCGCAGGTACTCGGCGGTGTGGGAGCCGGGGGTCTTCAGGAGGTCGGTGGGGGTTCCCTCGAACAGGATCTGCCCACCGCCGCTGCCGCCCTCGGGGCCCAGGTCGATGATCCAGTCGGCGCTCTTGACGACGTCGAGGTTGTGCTCGATGACGATGACGGTGTTGCCCTGGTCGACGAGGCGCTCGACGATGCCGAGGAGGCGGTGGGTGTCGGACATGTGGAGGCCGGTGGTGGGCTCGTCCATCACGTAGACGCTGCCGACGCGGTGCAGGTGGGCCGCGAGCTTGAGGCGCTGGCACTCGCCGCCGGAGAGGGTGCTGAGCGGCTGGCCGAGGCGCAGGTAGTCCAGGCCCACCTCGGTGAGCGCGTGCAGGACCTTGTGGAGCTTGGGCTCGGTGAAGAAGTCCGCCGCCTCGGCCGTGGTCATCTCCAGAACGTCGCTGATCGACCGGCCGCGCAGCCGGTGCACGAGGACGTCGTCGCGGAAGCGGCGGCCCCGGCAGGCCTCGCATACGGACTTCAGCGTCTCCAGGAACGCCAGGTCGGTGTAGAGCACGCCGAGCCCCTGGCAGTTCGGGCAGGCACCCTTGGAGTTGGCGCTGAACAGTGCCGGACTGACCCCGTTGGCCTTGGCGAACAGCCTGCGGATCGGGTCCAGCAGCCCGGTGTAGGTGGCGGCGTTGGACCGCCGGCTCGCCGTCACGGCGGACTGGTCGATCACGATGGCGTCGGGGTGCCGGGGCAGGAACTCGTCGTTGACGAGCGAGCTCTTGCCGGATCCCGCCACTCCGGTGACCACGGTCAGGACGCCGGTGGGGAAGCCGACCGTCACGTCCTTCAGGTTGTGGCTTTTCGCGCCGGTCACGGTGAGCGTCCCGGTGGGGCGGCGGGGCTCGGTCTTCAGGGGCAGCCGGTGCCGGAGATGGCGGCCGGTGAGGGTGTCGGCCCTGGCGAGGTCGGCGAAGCTTCCCTCGAAGACCACTTCGCCGCCCCGCGTCCCGGCCCTCGGACCCATGTCCACCAGATGGTCGGCGATGGCCATGACGTCCGGGTCGTGCTCGACCACCAGCACGGTGTTGCCCTTGTCCCGCAGCGCGACCAGGAGTTCCTTGAGCCGGTGCACGTCCCGCGCGTGCAGGCCCACGCTCGGCTCGTCGAACACGTACAGCATCTCGGTCAGGTCGCTGGACAGGTGCCGGACCATCTTGATCCGCTGCGACTCGCCGCCCGAAAGGGTTCCCGTCTCCCGGTCCAGGCTGAGGTACCCGAGACCGATGTCGACCAGGTGCCGCAGACGGGCGACCAGATCGTCCAGGACCGGCTTCACCTGGGGCAGATCCAGGTCCGTCAGGACCGTGACCAGGTGTTCGGCCTCCATCGCGGTGAGGTCCGCGATGTGGTGGCCGGCGATCCGGCTGGACAGGGCGGCCGGGGCGAGGCGGGTGCCGCCGCAGTCCTCGCAGGGAGCCGACCGGACGAACCGCAAGAACACCTGGCGGGCCCGCTCGGACATGTCCTCCTTCTTGATGTAGACCCTGGTGAACTTCTCCGCCAGGCCCTCGTACCTGACGTTCAGCGTGTTGCCCTGCCAGACCAGGCGGAGCTTGTGCGGCAGTTCGCCGTGCAGCAGCAGTTGCCACTCCCGCTCGGTGAAGTCGGCGAGCGGCTTGTCGTTGTCGAAGAGACCGGACTCCACATAACTCAGCCAGTACCAGCTGTCGGTGGAGAAGTCGGGGTGCAGCAGCGCCCCCTCGTTGAGGGACTTGGTGCGGTCGACGAACGCGTCGAGGTCGAGCCGCACGACGGTGCCCAGGCCCTCGCAGGCCGGGCACATCCCCTGGGGGTCGTTGAAGGAGAAGGCGCCGGGCGGCAGGCCGGCGGGGTCGCCGGCGCGCGAGAACATGAGCCGCAGCAGCGGGTTGATGTCGGTGATCGTGCCCACCGTGGAGCGCGGGTTGCCGCCCAGGCGCTTCTGGTCGATGACGACCGCGGCGGAGATGTTCTCGATGGCGTCCATGTCCGGGCGGCCGTGGTCGGGCAGGAAGTTGCGGACGAAGGCGGTGAAGGTCTCGTTGAGCTGACGCTGGGCCTCGGCCGCGATGGTGTCGAACACAAGCGAGGACTTGCCCGAGCCGGAGACACCGGTGAAGACCGTCAGCTGCCGTTTCGGGATCCGCAGTGAGATGTTCTTGAGGTTGTTCTCCCTGGCCCCGGTCACCTTGATGGCGTGGGTACTCACATGTGCTCCTCGGATGGTGCGGGTGGGCTCCCCCTCCGGGGGAAAAGGGGGAGCCCGGTCTCGGGGTCCGGCGGCGGGGCCGCCCGCGGGCGTTGTCCCGCTGGGCCGTCAGGCGTTCTCCTTCTGGAAGGTCCGTGTGCCCCACAGCAGGGCGAGCGCGGCCATGAGCAGCAGCAGGAGCGAGCCGGTCAGCAGCCCGGTGGAGCTCATGTCCCCCCGGAAGGCGGCGCGTTCGGCGTCGACCACATGGGTCAGCGGATTGATCCGGGCCAGGTGGTAGAGCCAGCCGGGGGCCAGTTGCTCGGTGACCGGCAGCAGCACGCCGGACAGCAGGAGGAGCGGCAGGAGCACGGCGTTCATCAGCGAGGGGAACGCGGCCTCGCTCTTGAGGACCATCGCCAGCGCGTACGACCCCGAGGACAGCGTGATGGCCAGCACCGCGGCGATCGCCAGGCTCAGAAGCACACCGGACGCCGGGGCGTTCAGGTCGAACACGAGCAGCGTCACGAGGACGATCAGCACCGACTGGGCGGTGGCCTGCACCGCCTGCGCCAGGACCTTGCCGAACAGCAGGGCGGACCGGCTGGCCGGGGTGCCGCGGAAGCGGTCGACCACGCCGACCCGGTACTCGGTGAGCAGCCCGACCCCGGCGAAGGAGCCGCTGAACAGCGCCGTCTGCACGATGAGCGCCGGGGTGAGCACCTCCCAGGCGTCACCTGACGGGAAGCCGGGGGTGTGGTCGACGACTGTCACCATCAGCGGCCCGAAGAGGAACAGGTACAGCAGCGGCTGCATGATCCCGATGATCAGCCAGGTCGGACTGCGCAGCGCGAGCCTCATGTCCCGCAGGAAGATCAGGCCGGTGTCACGCAGCATGGGTGGCCTCCATGGCCTCGGCCGCGACCTCGCCGTCGCGCAGGGAGCGCCCGGTCAGGCTGAGGAACACGTCGTCGAGGGTGGGCCGGTTGACCTTGACGGACGCCATGGCGATCCGGTGGCTGTCGAGGGTGCGCAGCAGCTCCGGCAGGGCCGCGTCCCCACGGGGCACCCGGAACCGTACGGTGTCGGCGGCGACGGTCACCTCGTGCGCGCCGGGCAGCCGTTCGGCGAGTTCGGCGGCCTCCGCGGCCCGCTCGGCTACCTCCACGGTGATCGCGTCGCCGGCGACGCGGGCCTTGAGCTCGTCCGGGGTTCCCTCGGCGACGATCGTGCCGTGGTCCGTGACGAGGATCCGGTCGCACAGGGCGTCGGCCTCGTCGAGGTAGTGGGTGGTGAGGAAGACGGTCGTGCCCTGCTCGGCGCGCAGCCGGCGGACGTGGTCCCACAGATTGGCCCTGCTCTGCGGATCGAGTCCGGTGGTGGGCTCGTCCAGGAAGACCAACGCGGGCTCGTGCACCAGCCCGAGTGCGATGTCGAGGCGGCGGCGCTGACCGCCGGAGAGCGTCTTGGCGGGGCGCTGGTCGAGGCCGGCCAGGTCGAGCCGCTCGGCGAGCAGCGCCCCGCGCCGCCGGGCCTCCGCGCGCGAGATACCGTACAGCCGGGCCTGCAGTTCGATCTCCTCCGCGACCTTGGACTCCGGCCAGGCGGAGCCGCCCTGGGCCACATAGCCGATCCTGCGCCGGACGCCCTGAGGGTCCGTCAGCAGATCGCAGCCGGCCACGGTGCCACTCCCGCCGGTGGGCCGCAGCAGGGTGGTCAGCATCCGTAAGGTCGTGGTCTTGCCGGCCCCGTTGGGACCGAGGAACCCGACCAGTTCCCCCGCCGCCACGTCGAAGTCGATGCCTTTGACCGCGTCGACGGTGCGTCCCCGCAGGGTGAACCGCCGGGCAAGACCTCGCACTGTGATCATGGGATCCTTCTCTCGTGCGTACCGCTGTTCGGTCGGGTCGCGGCGAGACCGGCCGAGTGGCGGGCCCGCCGCGCGGCTCGTCAGGGGCGGTCCTCGGCGGCGGCCTGGAACTCCGCGAGCCGCTCCTGCGCCTCCGCCATGTCCTCCGCGGTGGGGGCGTCGTCCTGGGTGAGCTTGAAGCGCCAGTAGCCGCTGAAGTCGATCGACCGCTTGTCGATGCCCCGTTCGTCGACCAGGTGACGGCGCAGCGCCCGCACGGCGCCCGACTCGCCGGCCAGCCAGGCGAACGGGCGGCCCGGCGGGAACTCGGCCCGGCGTACGGCGTCGATCAGCACATCGCTGCGCCCGGCCGGAGTGCCCTCGCGCTCCAGCCAGTGGACGGTGACGTCGCCCGCCGTCTCCAGGGACTGCCGCTCGGCGGCGTCGGAGACCTCGATGAAGGCCTGGGCGCTGGTTCCCGCCGGGAGGGCCTCCAGCAGGGTGGCGATGGCGGGCAGCGCCGTCTCGTCGCCGGCCAGCAGGAGCCAGTCGGAGCCCGCGATCGAGTCCGTCAGGGAGACCGGCCGGGCGTAGACGGCCGACGGGCCGACCATGCCGAGCCGGTCACCGGGGCGGGCGGTGCCGGCCCAACTGGTGGCGGGCCCGGTGTCCCCGTGCAGGACGAAGTCGATCTCGACGGTGTTGGTCCCGGGCAGGCGCCGGCGGAGGGTGAAGCTGCGCATCAACGGCCGTTCGGTCTCCGGAATGGCCAAAAACGCCTGGTACCAGCTGGTCGCGTCGTCGTCCTCGTCCGGCAGGACGGGCGACCGCTGGCCGGGCAGCGGGAAGCAGAGCTTGACCTGCTGGTCCGGTGTCCGGCCGACGGAGTCCTCCAGCCGGTCGGCCTCGAACGTCACACGGGCCATGCGCGGTGTGATGCGGGTGATGTCGGTGACCTGGATGTATGAGACAGGGAGCTCTGCCATCGAAAACCTTCCGAGAACGTCGGGCATCCCGGGGCGGGCTTGTGCCCACCTGATATCCTTACGCCGTAAAGAGATGCTCGGGTGAGGTTACTTTATGCAGTAAGGAGTTGCAAGGTGGTTGTTTTTGCCGGACAGGGCGACGCCCGCCGCTCGATGGCTCTGCTCTGGCGCTCGGCCGATTCCGCGGGTGCCAGATCGGGGCCCGGGCCGAAGCCTGGACTTGATGTGGACACGATTGTTGCAGCGGGCATCGCCGTGGCCGACGAACAGGGAATGGCGGCCCTGTCGATGCGGGCGGTCGGGGCGTGGCTGGGGCGGACCGCCATGGCGCTCTACACGTATGTGCCGAGCAAGGGTGAACTGGTCGACCTCATGCACGACCGGGTGCTGGCCGAACTGCCCACCGAGTACGACACCGGCGCGGGATGGCGCCCGGCGATCGCCGCCTGGGCCGAGGACGCCTGGGCGTTCTATCTGCGCCATTCATGGGTGCTGCAGATCTCACAGGCCCGACCCGTGCTCGGTCCGGGCGAGTACACGCAACTGGAGACGGTGGTGCGGATCCTGGGCGGAGTCGGTCTGGAGCCGTTGCAGGTCCGCCGCGTCATCGCCGTGCTGTTCCAGTTCGTCCGGGGCATGTCCCGGGTCGCCGCGGAGCACCGGCAGGCGGCGCCGGAGACCGGCGTGTCCGACGAGGAGTGGTGGGCCGAGCGGTCCGCCCTGCTGACCGAGGTGGCGCCGGACTTCGCCGAGCGCTTCCCGGCCCTCGCGGCACTGGAGTCGCAGGCGACCACCGCCGCCGTCGGTGCCGGGGAGGAACCGGGCGGCGCCGAACCGTACATGGAACGCGAAGCCAGGGAAGCCTTCCGGGTTGGCCTGGAAGTGATCCTTGACGGCATCGACGCGGCCGTGCGTTCGGCCTCCGGTGAGGCCCTCCCCGCCTCCGCTCCCCGATCATGACGGGCCGTGCGGGGCACGGCCCGCGCCGGTCCCGCAAGCCCGGGGACACGAGCTGTCGGTAGAGAGAACTATTGCGCCTCAATCGGTCAGCACCCGGCCGGAATTGCTCATTGACGGCATCTCGAACAGTGACCTACCGTTTTTGGAGCTTGCTACTTTCATGGCTCAAGGGCGCTGACGACTGGTACGAGAGTGTCGGTGCCTCAATTCCAGGAGAAAGCCGGTGCAGCAAATCGCCAAGTCCGATCAGCGCGACAGTCAATTGCCGGTCGGCCGCAGGGCGGCCGACACCGCCCTTCCCCGCAGAGCGGGCGGTCAGGAGCGCATCCTGACCACCCGGGTCGGATTGAAGATCCCGGCCACCCTTTCGTACGACCGGTGGGAGAAGGCCGGACTGCACATCTTCCAGATCGCCGACTCCTCCGCCTGGTGCCTGGGCGACTGGCTCGTGTACGGCCAGGAGCGCTACGCCGACCGCTACCAGACCGGAGTGCAGGCCGCCGGGCTCGACTACCAGACCCTGCGCAACTACGCATGGGTGGCGCGGCACTTCGAGCTCCGGCGCAGGCGCGAGACCCTCAGCTTCGGCCATCACGCCGAGGTCGCCTCACTGCCTCCCGCGGAGGCCGACACCTGGCTCGAGCGGGCGGAACAGCACGGCTGGTCCCGGAACCAGCTCAGACTCCGGCTGAGAGAAAGCCGGCAGGGGAATCGAGTCGCCGCGCCGCCGCGGGCCAGCCTGCCCCGCATCAGCGCACCCTGCGACCGAGTGGAACGCTGGCGCGAGGCCGCGTCGAAGGGAGACCGGGACTTCGAGGAATGGATACTCGTGACACTCGACCGCGCCGCCGCGCACGAACTCGGTCACTGACGGCCCCGCCACCCGACCTCCGGAGAGGCCCTCTCATGCAGATCCACATCGACCATCACACCTGCATCGGGTCCGGGCAGTGCGCCCTGACGGCGCCCGGCGTGTTCACCCAGGACGACGACGGATACTCCGCGCTGGTGCCCGGCGGCACCGAGACGGCGACGCGGCGGCAGGCGACTCAGGCGGCGCTGTCCTGCCCTGTGCGGGCCATCGCCGTGACCGACTGACCGCGCGACCAGCCACCCCCCAGGGCTGAGGGCTCCCCGGCATGCCGGGGAGCCCTCAGTGCTGCCGGAGCCGTCACGGACGCAGCCTCAGGGGCAGCGACTCCAACCGCCAACTGCCCGGAAGCCGGGCGCGGTTCAGCTCCGGGTCGCCGTCCGCGAGCGCGAGGTCCGGGTAGCGCTCCAGCAGCCCGGCGAGCGCCGCCTCGCCTTCCTGCCGGGCCAGCGTGGCACCCAGGCAGTAGTGGATGCCGTGGCCGAAGCCGACGTGGTTCTCGGCCTGTCCGTCCTGCTGGCGCGTGATGTCCAGCCGTTCCGGGTCTTCGTAGTGCCGCGGGTCGAAGTTGGCCGACACCAGTACCAGTTGGACCGCCTCGCCGCGGGCGACGGGTGTGCCGGCGAGCTCCAGGTCCTCGGTGGCGTACCGCAGCCGCGCCACGTGCACCGACCCGCACCAGCGCATCAACTCGTGGACCGCGCGCGGCAGCAGGGCCGGATCCTTGCGCAGCAGCGCCAGCTGGTCGGGGTGGGTGAGCAGCGCGGCGGTGCCGTTGCCGATCAGATGCGCGCTCGTCTCGTGGCCGGCCAGCACCAGCGTGATGATCATGGTGACCAGCTCGGTGTCGCTGAGCCGTCCGCCGTCGTCGTCCTGGGCCCGGATGAGCTCGCTCAGCAGATCGTCCGCGAGCGCGACGCGACGCCGCTCGATCAGCGCGTGACAGTAGTCGATCATCACGGGGAACGAGTGCTGCAGCCGTTCGGGCCGCATCGACACGAGGTCGCCGCCCCACTCCCGCCACCGCTCGAGGTCGGCCGCCGGGATTCCGACGAGCTCGCAGATCACCGTGATCGACAGTGGATACGCGAAGTGCTCCAGCAGATCGACCGCGCCGTTCTCCTCCAGGTCCGGGAGCCCGCCCAGCAGCCGGTCGGCGATCCGCTCGATCTCCGGCCGCAGATCGAGGATCCGCCGGGCCGCGAACGCACGGGTCACCAGGCGGCGCAGCCGGGGATGGTCCGGCGGATCGCTGTCCAGGATGGAGCCGAGCAGGTAGACCCGGAGGTGCTCCGGGACCTTGAGCAGCTCCATCATGCGCTCACGGGGGTCCGCGCCCCCCTCACCCGGCACGTTGGAGGGGGTGTTGACGAACCGGGGGTCGCGCAGCACCGCGCGGACGTCGTCGTGGCGGGTCACGAACCACACCGGAGTGCCGTCGACGAACCTGCCGCGGACCACCGGGCCCTGCTCGCGCAGCCGGCCGTAGCCGCCGAAGGGGTCGGCGAGCAGATCCGGATCCATCATGTGCGGGCCGGCGGGGCACGCCGGGCTCCCGCCCTTGGGCGAGATGTCGGGGGAAGCGAGGGACATGGTCGGCTCCGGTTCTCGCGGGGACGTCACTTGACCGCGCTGATCACGCCGTGCGGCGTCCACCGGCCGCCCGGCAGCCGCTCGGACTTCACGAAACCGGCCGCGGTGAACCACTCCTCGTACTGGCCCCACCGGTAGATGGTGCTGCTCGCCGCGGGCAGGGTCGCGAAGTACACGTTGTCGAGGGCCGCGTACAGCGGGCCGTCGCCGCTGTCGTCGGACATGGCGTTGAACACCAGCACCCGGCCGCCGTCCGGGAGGGCCGCGTGGGCCTTGCGCAGCAGGCGCACGTTCTCCTGCGGTGACCAGATCACCAACTGGTTGGCGAACAGCACGCAGTCATGTCCCGCCGGGTACGCGTCGGCGAAGATGTCGGCGGCCAGGACGGAGATCCGGTCGGCCAGCCCGTGCTCGGCGATCTTGCGGCGGGCGATCTCCACCGTGCCGGGCAGATCGAGGACGGTGAACTCGACCCCGGGGTTGGCCTGGGCCAGGGCGATGGCGTTCACTCCGTCGCCGCCGCCGACGTCGAGCACCCGGCGCACCCCGGTCAGGTCGGCCTTCTCGACCAGTACGGGGTTCGACAGCCGGGACCAGGACCGCATACAGCGATAGAACAGCCGCTCCAGGTCCGGGTCCGCGGACAGCCGGTGGTACAGGTCCGTGCCGGTGCCTTTGATCCGCCGCAGTCCGACGTTGGTGTTGCTGCGCAGCGACTCCGTGAAGTCCACCTCGGCGGGGCGGACGATCTGCTCCTCGTAGTCGATCAGATCCTCGATGATCTCCCACGTTCCGTCCGCGAACAGGCCGTTCAGGACATCGGCGTTGTGGTAAACGTCGCCCTGACGCCTGGTCAACTGCAGGGCGGTGGTGCCCAGGAGGAGGATCTGCACTGGGCGCTGCGCCAGGCCCAGTTCCTCCTCGATCTCCTCCGGGGTCAGGCCGGGGCGCCGGTGGAGCAGCGGGAACAGGCCGAGATTGCGGCCCGCGTTGAGCATCTGGAAGGCCGAGGAACCGAACAGGATCCGTACCAGGCCGTCGGTGGTGAGCGGGGACGCGTCGTGCATGGACACTCCGTATCGGGTGGTGTGGTGAGGGCGTGGCGGACGAAGAGGCCGGGCCGGCGGTCAGGTCACCCGGGACAGGCTGGCGGGCCGGGCCGTGTAGCCGCCCCCGGCGGCGATCTCGCGGAGGCGGGCCAGTGCGTCCCAGACCTCGGTGAACCTGGTGTAGAGCGGGGACGGGCCGATCCGCAGCCGGTCCGGGACCCGGTAGTCGCAGACGACCTTCGCGTCGGCGGCGAGCGCCTGGCAGATCCGCCAGGCGTCGGGGTGGTACAGCGACACGTGCGAACCGCGCCGCTGCGGCGGCCGGGGTGAGGCCGGCCGGAAACCCAGCGGGGTGAGCCAGTGGTCCGTGAGGTCGTCGGCCAGTCGGCCCAGCAGGAGCCCCTTCGCCCGGATCCGCGCCACACCGGCCTGTTCGACGAGGGTGAGGGCCGGATCGATCGCGGCCAGCGACAGCAGTGGCGGGGTGCTCACCAGGAACCGCTCGATCGCCGGCACGGGATCGTAGTCGGGCCCCATCAGGAACTGCTCCCGCTGCCCGAACCAGCCCCACACCGGCTGCCGCAGCCCGGCCTGCAGGTCGCGGCGCACATAGAGGAAGGCGGGCGAACCCGGGCCGCCGTTGAGGTACTTGTACGTGCATCCCACGGCGAGCTCCGCACCGCTCGCGGCGAGATCGACGGGGACGGCTCCGGCCGCGTGCGACAGGTCCCACAGAACCCGGGCGCCGGCCGCGCGGGCTTGTTCGTTCACCCTCGCCATGTCCAGCAGGGCGCCGCTGCGGTAGGACACCAGCGACAGGACCACCAGTGCGACGTCCTCGTCCAGGGCGGAGCTCAGCAGGTCGAGGTCGAGGCCGCCGTCGAGGTCGGAGGCGAGCCGGCGCAGGCGCAGCCCGCGCTGATCGGCGAGGCCCTGGAGGACGTACCGGTTGGTGGGGAAGTCCTCGGCGTCCATCACGACCGTGCGGCGCCCCGGAGCGGCGTCCAGCGCGGCGGCGGCCAGCTTGAAGAGGTTGACCGAGGTCGAATCCGAGACCACCACCTCGCCGGGCCGGGCGCCGAGCACATGCTCCGCCAGGCGGTCGCCGAGCCGGGCGCCCCAGTCGATCCAGCCCTGCCACGACCGCACCAGCCCGCCGCCCCAGCCCTCCTCGACCACCTCGCGCAGCAGACCGGGGGTGGCCGCGGGCAGCCGGCCGAGCGAGTTGCCGTCCAGATAGATCAGCTCCGGATCGTCGACGACGAACCGCTCCCGGAACTCGGCCAGCGGATCGGCCGCGTCCAGCTCCTCGGCCACCGCGCGCGGGATCCCGCCCTCCATCGGCCCTCCTTCTCGAATCGTCGGCGTCTTTCTGTCCCCGGTGTCCTCCACCTCGCCGGCCGTCGGCGGGGAAGCCGTCACCGGCCGGGCGGGTCAGAGCGTCGAGCGCACCGACCACAGCTCGGGGAAGAAGCGGTGCTCACTGATCCGGGCGAGCCAGGCCACGCCCTCGGTGCCGCCGGTGCCCGGTTTGGCGCCCAGCATCCGTTGCACCGTGACCAGGTGGGTGTAGCGCCAGCGGGCGAACTGGTCCGCGGTGTCCATCAGCGCCTCGGCGAGCAGATGCAGGTCGTGGTGGCGGACCGGATCCCGGTAGACCGCCCGCCAGGCCTCCTCGACCTCCGCCCCGGCCCGGTAGGGCCGGGTGGCGCCACGGGCCGGGGAGTCGTCCGGTGCGAGCAGACCGCGGCGGGCCAGCAGCGCGAGCGCCGCGTCGTACAGGCTCGGCTCGTGCAGCTGGTTCACCACCGCGTCATGGCCTGCCGTGTGGCGGTGCGGTTCCGCCATCGCCGGGTTCTTGTTGCCGAGCAGGAACTCCAGCCTCCGGTACCCGGCCGACTGGAAGCCGGAGGCGGACCCGAGGACATCCCTGAACTCGGCGAACTCCACGGGCGACAGCACGGAGAAGGTCTCCCAGGACACCAGCAGGACCTGCTGGACCCGCGCCGACCGGCGCAGCGTCCACAGCGCGTCGCCGAGCCGGTCCTTGGCCAACTGGTCCCGTGCGGTGGTGAGTTCGGTGTGCAGCAGCTTGAACAGCAGCTCCTTGACCTGGCTCATGATGATGAAGCCCGGCTCGGTGTCCGCCGTGCTGAGCGGGTGCTGGAGCGCCAGCAGCTCGTCCATCCGCGCATAGTGCGCGTACGGGGTGGTGCCCGGCGGGGTCCCGGCGGACAACGGACACCCGAGGCTCGGCTCGGAGCCCTGGGCGGTCTGCTCGGTGGTCATGTGGCCGTTCCTTCCAGTCCCATCTGCGTGAGGACCGCGTCGCCCAGCTCGGTGCCCCTCACCCCCAGGTCGTAGGGGAGATCGAAGTGGTCGCGCCGCTCGACGACGACCTCCGTCACCGACGCCGAGGCGCGCAGCGCCGTCACCATCCGGTCGTGCTGGCGGACGTACTCCTCGGTCTCGTTGCCGCCGCGGGCGACCACCACCTCGGGAAGCCGCGCCGGCAGCAGGCGCAGCGGGCTGTTGCGGCGGGCCGCGGCCTCGTCCAGCCGCAGCGCCTCGTTGACGTACGACAGCCGCACCGGCTCCAGGTCGTACATGCCGCTCAGCAGCACCGCCCCCGCGATCCGGCCGGACACGTCGGGGCCGTCGGACGGGCCGGGCAACAGGGCCATCGCGGCCAGATGCGCGCCGGCCGAGGTGCCGCACAGATGCAGCCGGTCCGGGGCGAACCCGAGCCGGTCCGCGTGCCGCAGCAGCCAGTCCACGCCGCGCCGCACCATCCCCGCCATGGCGTCCAGCCCGACCTCCGGCGCAAGGCCGTACTCGAGCACGGCGACCGCCGCGCCCGCGGCCAGCAACGGCGGTGCGGGGAAGGCCGATTCGGCCCGGCCGAGCGCCTGCCAGTTCCCGCCGTGCACGAACACCAGCAGCGGCGGACGGGCACCAGCGCCGGGGAAGTAGTCGAGTACCTCGGCCGGGTGCGGGCCGTAGCCGAGACCGGTGCGCACCGGGTGGTCGCGGCGGGCGCTCGCGCTCAGCCGCTCGTACTCCCGCAGATAGGCCGCGAGGCTCGGCACACGGCTGCTCGGCGAGTACTGCCGGTCCAGTGTGGCCTGGTCCATGCCCCGGTACACGGCGGCGCCGGTCATCGCGTGCTCCCCGGCCGCGGTTCGCCACGCATCCCTCAGCCCCCCACGCCGTACCTGGCACGGGCCCGCTCGTACACCTCGGTCAGCAGCGGGTCGACGCCGTGCCCCGAGTCGCGGTAGCGGGCGCCGAAGCGGCTCGCGTACTCCTCGAACCACTCCCGCCGGTCCGCCAGGAACAGCACGTCGTGGATCGCCATCGAACGCACCGCCATCATCGGCACCGGGGCGTAACTCACCTCGAACCTGGGGTTGCGGGCCGCCTTCTCCCGGCATTTCTCGTGGAACTGGGCGATCATCAGCCCGCGCCGCACGCTCTCGGGCTTGAGCGCGGTGTGCGCGGCGTCCAGCAGGTGCAGTTGTTCGGGCGGCAGGTCCGGCAGGACGAGCAGCAGCGAGCGCAGATTCGGATTGCCGGCCTTCCAGTCGACCTCGCTGAACTCGTCGAGGCCGCAGCGGACGATCTCGTCGATCAGGGTCTGGCTGGGGGTGGGACCCACCAGCCTGACCCGGATCTCCAGCGCACCGGCGCGCTGGGCCGGTTCGACGAACGGGCACACCGGGCCGGGGCGTCCGAGTTCGCCGTGCGGTTGGCGTATGTACTCGATCAGCCAGCCGTCGACGGCCTCTAAGGCCTTGGCCAGGTCGACGGAGAGCACGTCGGTCAGCATCGTTGTCAGTCCTCGGGAGTCGGTCCTCGCGTGAAGCGGACGGTGGGGGCCTCGCATGCGGCCTCGGGACGTCACTCGTCGCCGCTGAGCCGGTCGAGCTCGGCCGACAGGATCCGGCCGATCTCGGCCAGCGTGTCCGGCCGGGTCAGCATGGTCCCGTGCTCGCCGGACACCACATGGGCCTCGACGGTGCCGCGGACGTACGGCTGCCAGGCAGCGGCGGTGACGGGCGGGTCCTGCTGCTCCGAGCAGGCGATGAGCAGCAGGTCGCCGTCGATCGGGCCCGGCCGGTAGTCGACGGTCAGATGCGTGTTGTTGGCCGAGATCTCGGTGATCGTCGCGAGCCGGTCCTCCTCCAGGTTGGCCAGCACGCTTCCCTGGCGACGCAGAATCTCCCGGGCCCTGGCGAAGGTCATCTCCTCGCCGTCGTGCCGGTGACTGCCGTCGTCGACGAGACCTACGTGGTAGAGCAGCATCACCCGGTCGTCGGGGGCGGGGACGTCGGCATGGGTCAGCCCCTGCCAGTTCGGGATCACGTCGAGCACCGCGACCAGCGCCACCGGTTCGCCGCGCCGCTGGAACTCCGCGGCCAGCGCGTGCGCGCACAGCCCGCCGAAGGACCAGCCGGCCAAGTGATACGGACCGTGCGGCTGCACCCGCTGGATCTGGTCGGCGTAGTCCACCGCCATCTCCTCCACGCTGCCCGGCCGGGCTTCCGGGCGGGCCAGGCTGCGCGCCTGGATTCCGTAGAGCGGGTACTGCGGACCGAGGTGCTTGATGAGCGCGCTGTACGACCAGCTGATGCCTCCGCCAGGATGGACGCAGAACAGCGGCGGCCGGCTGCCCCCGGTACGCAGCGGCAGCATCACCTCGTAGGAGCCGTCCGGGTCGTCGACGTCGAGCCGGGCCGCGATCCCGCCCGGGGTCGGCGCCTCGAACAGGCTCCGCAGACCCAGCTCGACGCCGAAGGCGGACCGGAGGCGGGCCATCAGCCGGGTCGCCAGCAGGGAGTGTCCGCCCAGGTCGAAGAAGTCCTCGTCCACGCCGACCACGGGCCGGCCGAGCACCTCCGCGAACAGCTCGCACACGACCTGCTCCTGCGGAGTGGCGGGCGCCCGGCCGATGTCCGCGGGCTCCAGGTCCCACGCGGGCAGCGCGGCGCGGTCGAGCTTGCCGTTGGCGGTGAGGGGGAGCCGGTCGAGGGGGACGATGGCGGTGGGACGCATGTAGTCCGGCAGATGGCGGCGGACATGCTCGCGCAGGGCGGTGAGCAGGGCGCCGGTGCTCCGGCCGGTGGCCGGACTGCTGGTCCAGTCCGACAGCGGGGTACTGCCGTCGGCGGCACCCGCGGGCGCGTAGGAACCGACGGGCACACCGTCGCCGAGGAGCGCACGCCTGACAAAGGTGACGTCGACGGCGGCGGGGTCGTGCGGGCTCCAGCTGACCGCGGTCCAGTAGCCGTACTCGTCGCCCAGACGGTGGAAGGCTTCCGCGTCGACCCCGGGCACGAGCGGATCCGCCGCCGACGTCCCGCCTTCCAGACGGTGTTGTACGGCGAGATCGTCCGCGATGCGCGAGTTGGCGACGCCGGTCACCCGCAGCCGCTCGGGCCGCGCGGTACGCAGATGCTCGGCGAGGACGCCGATGTCCCGGGCCCAGGGCAGGGTGGGCGCGTCGTCGAGGGGATGGACGGTGACGCCGGACTTGTAGAGGACGGCGTCGTAACGGTAGCGGGTGAGTTCGTTGTGGGCGGCGCCGCGCTTGAGCTGGATGTCGGCGCCGGCGAGATCCGGGACGTCGTGGGCGAGGGCGGTGAAGTACTCGGGGTCGACGAGGAGTTCCTTCTCCAGCACGAGGCTCTGCTCCACGGCCCGACGCACCGCGACGGTGTCACCGGGATCGTCGGCTCGGGCCGCCTGCACCGCACTGGTGAAGGTGCGCAGCAGACGCGGATTGCGGATGTCACCGACGAACAGGGCTCCGCCGGGAGCGAGCAGACGGAACGCCTGCTCGACGACCTGCCGCAGGTAGCCGGCGTTCGGGAAGTACTGGACGACCGAGTTGAGGACGATCGTGTCGAAGTGACCGTGCGGAAGGCCGTCGTGTTCGTGCGCGGCCCGCACCCGCAGGGTGACCCGCCGGGCGAGCTCGGGGTCGGCGTCGACGTGACGCCGCAACGCCTCGACGACGGTGGGGGAGAAGTCGGTGCCCCAGTACTCCTCGCACTCGGGCGCCAGCTTGGCCAGGAGCAGACCGGTACCCACGCCGATCTCCAGAACCCGGCCGGGCCTGAGCGCCCTGATCCGCTCGACCGTGGCCGCGCGCCACTCCCGCATCTCGGGCAGCGGGATCGGCTCGCCGTCGTAACTGCTGTTCCAGCCGGAGAAGTCCTCACCGAACTCGGAACCAGGCTCCGAGTACAGCGAGTCGTAGAGATCCTGCCACTCGCCGATCTGGCTCCGCTCTTCCTCGTCGCTCGCCGGTGTGGTGGTGTCGGCGACGACGTAGGCGATGAGTCGGGTGTTGCCGGGTTGGTCCTGGTGGACGGTGACGGCTGCTTGGGCGATGTCGG
>NZ_JBVKAI010000008.1:0-350397 GCF_055639495.1 Streptomyces sp. NPDC039424 | reverse complement strand
GACACTCCGACGGACTACTGGATATCGAACCTGCCCGCCACCACCCCGGTCGCTGACCTGGTGCGGTGGGCGAAGATGCGCTGGCGGATCGAGCACGACTACCGCGAGCTCAAGCACGGCCTCGGGCTGGACCACTTCGAGGGCCGCACCTGGCGCGGCTGGCACCACCACGTCACCCTCGTCACCGCCGCCCAGGCATTCCTCACTCTCCGGCGGCTCGACCCAAAAGTCCGCACACCGGCCTGACTCTCTACCAGGTCCTCGACGTCCTTCAGGACCTGCTGAGGTGCTGGACCGGTACCTGCACCACCTGCGGACGCCCCCTGCCCCGCCCTCGGAGCAGCCGCAGACAGCCCACAACCTAACGAAGCACTAATAGGGCCTGTCCGGCGGATCATGCCGCAGACGCGGGGCTTGGCACGCCCATCTGCGACGTTGAGGCGCCGCCCGTTTCCTGCGACCTGATCCGCCGGACATGCCCTAACCGGCGAACGGCACCTGCGCCGACGGCGCCGTCCGTGCCCCGGACGGATGCCGCCACACCCCTCGCGCCGCGAGGCGGGGCAGCACGCCCTCCCCGAACCAGTACGCCTCCTCCAGATGCGGATATCCGGAGAGCACGAACTCCTCGATGCCGAGGGCGGCGTACTCCTCGATCCGCTCGGCGACCTCGTCGTGGCTGCCGACCAGGGCGGTGCCCGCCCCACCCCGCACCAGCCCGATGCCGGCCCACAGGTTGGGGTGGATCTCCAGCCCGTCCCGCCCGCCGCCGTGCAGCGCGAGCATCCGCTGCTGCCCCTCGGACTCGCTGCGGGCCAGCCCGGCCTGGACGGACCGCACGGTCTCGGGGTCGAAGCCGTCCAGGAGCCGGTTCGCCTCGGCCCAGGCCTGCTCGGCGGTGTCCCGGGTGATGACGTGCAGCCGGATCCCGAACCGCAGCGTGCGGCCCTCCTTCGCGGCCAGCCCCTTCACCCAGGCGATCTTCTCGGCGACCTGCGCGGGCGGCTCGCCCCAGGTGAGGTACACGTCGACGTGCCGGGCCGCGATCTGCCCCGCGATCGGCGAGGACCCGCCGAAGTACACCTCGGGGACCGGATCGGGCACCCGGGCCAGCCTCGCGTCCTCGACCTGGAGGTGCTCGCCGTGCAGGTCGACGGTCTTGCCCTCCCACAACCCCCGTACGACCTCCAGGAATTCACCGGTACGGCGGTAGCGCGCGTCCTTGTCCAGGAAGTCGCCGTAGGCCCGCTGCTCGTGGCTCTCGCCGCCGGTGACCACGTTGAGCAGCAGCCGCCCGCCGGTCTGCCGCTGGAAGGTGGAGGCCATCTGCGCGGCGAGCGTGGGCGAGACGAAACCGGGCCGGAAGGCGACCAGGAACTTGAGCCGCTCGGTGTTCTGGCTGACCATCGCCGTCGTCAGCCAGGCGTCCTCGCACCAGGCGCCGGTCGGGGTGAGCGCGCCGACGAAGCCGAGGTCCTCGGCGGCGCGGGCGATCTGGCTCAGGTAGGCGACCGTCGGCGGCCGGTCCCGCCCGGAGACGGTGGCCGGGGTGCCGTGGCCGCCGCCGACGACGTGGCGGCTGTCGCCGTTGGTGGGCAGGAACCAGTGGAAGGTGAGGGACACGTGGGGGTCTCCGATCGCGAGTGTCCGTGGTCCGGCTGTCCGGCTGATTCAGAGCAGGCCGTGGCGCGGTGGCCGTGTGCCGCCCAGCACATACCGGCCGATGTGCTGGATCTTCCAGCGCGTCGGGTCGTGCAGCGTGTGGGTGCGGGCGTCGCGCCAGTGCCGGTGCAGGTTCAGCGAGTCGAGCGCGGAGCGGGTGCCGGACACCTCGAACAGGGCGCCCGCCACCTCCACGGCCGCCTGTGCCGCCTGCACCTTGGCCGCGGCGACCGCGATGGACGCCTCGGCCGCCGAGTCGTCGGTGAGGTCGGCGTGCGCGGCGTCCACCGTGCGGGCGCCCTCGCGCAGCAGCGCCTCCGCGGCCCGTACCTGGAGGGCGAGTTCGCCGAAGCGCTGGATCAGCAGCGGGTCCTCGGCGGCCGTGTCGACCCCGCTCTCGAACCAGGGCCGGCTCTTCGTCCGTACGAAGCGGACGGCCTCGGCCAGCGCTCCCCGGGCGATCCCGGTGTCGATGGCCGCGTGCAGCAACTGCGCGATCGCGCCGTGCAGTTGGGGTCCCTCGAAGGTGAGGTGGTGCGGCAGGACCCGGTCGGCCGGCACCGGGACGGCGTCCAGGCGGACGGTGCCGCTGGCCGTGGTCCGCTGGCCCATGCCGTCCCAGTCGTCGGCGACCGTGACGCCGGGGGCGTCCCGGGGCACGTACGCCACATGGAGGTTGTCGTCCTCGGCCCGCGCGAGGACGGGGATCCAGTCGGCGAAGAGGGCGCCGGTCGAGTAGTGCTTGACGCCGGTCAGGAGGTAGGAGCCGTCGGGCCGGGGTTCCAGGCGGGTGCGGATGTCCTGGACGTGCCGGGTGCCCGCCTCGGACTGGGCGTTGCCGAAACGGCGGCCCGCGAGCAGCTCGGCGAAGAAGAACTTCCGCTGCTCCTCGTTGCCCTGCCGGCGGATCACGTTGACGTACGCGAAGTGGCTCTGCGGGATCTGCGCGAGGCTGCCGTCGGCGGAGCCGAGCAGCCGGAAGATCTCCGCGAGCGTCTCCGCGCCGACGTCCGCGCCGCCGTGCTCGGCGGGCACCGTGACCGCGAGCAGACCCGAGGCGGACAGCAGGTCCAACTCCGCGCGGGGAAGCCTGCGTTCGGCGTCCCGTTCGGCGGCGCCCGCCCGGAACCGGTCCGCCAGCGTCGCCGCGACGGCGAGCGCCTCCGCGTCGTCGGCGATGACGTGTGCGGTCATGGCGCTCAGCTCGCCGCGGCCAGCAGCGGAGTGCGCACCAGCGCGGCCGAGAACTGGTCGACCACCTGGGCGAGGGCCTCATCGGCGGCCGGGGTGACGGTCAGGGCTCCGTCGTCGTGCACGGTGATGTCCTTGTCGAGGGTGAACCAGCCCTGGACGATGTGCGCGGCGCCCATGGAGTTCAGGACCGGGCGGAGCGCGTAGTCGATGGCCAGCACATGGGCGGTGCTGCCGCCGGTGGCCAGCGGCAGGACCGTCTTGCCGGTGAGCGCGTACTGCGGGAGCAGGTCGAGCAGCGCCTTGAGGACACCGGAGTACGAGGCCTTGTAGACGGGGGTGCCGACCACCACCCCGTCGGCGCGGGCGAACAGCCCGGTCGCCTCGACGATCGCCGGGTGCCGGAAGTCCGCGCCCAGCAGCGCCTCGGCCGGAACGGTCCGGACGTCGAGCGGGATCACCTCGTGGCCCTGGGCGATCAGCCGCTGGTCCAGGTGGCGCAGCAGACGGTTGGTGCGGGAGGAGACGGACGGACTGCCGGAGACGGACAGGACGGTGGCCATGAGGTCCTCTTTCGAACAGGAGCGGGTGGTCAGACGTGTGCCGGGACGGACGCGGTCCCCGTCCGCGGCAGCTGGGCCTCCAGCTCGCGCACGAGAGGCAGCACGCGCTTGCCGAAGTACTCGACCTCCTCGTGGTAGTGGAGGAAGCCGAGCAGGAGGAGGTCGACGCCGAGCTTCTTGTAGGCGACGATGCGCTCCGCGATCTGCTCGGGGGTGCCGATCAGCCCCGTACGGAAGCCGTCGTTGTACTGGACGAGGTCCTCGAAGGAGGAGTCCTGCCACATGCCCCTGCCGTCGGCGGTGGACTGCCCCGCCTGCTTCACGGCCGCCCCGAAGCCCTCCACGGCCTCGGTGTCGGCCTGCGCCACGATCTCCCGGAGCGTCTCGCGGGCCTCGGCCTCGGTGTCGCGGGCGATGAGGAAGCCGTTGAGGCCGAACTTCGGTGCCGTACGGCCCGCTCGGGCCGCCGCCGCTCGTACGTCGGCGATCTGCTCGGTCACCCCGTCGAAGTCCTTGCCGTTGGAGAAGTACCAGTCGGAGACCCGGCCCGCCATCTGCCGGGCGGCCGTGGAGTTGCCGCCCTGGAAGATCTCCGGGTGCGGACGCTCGGGGGTGTTGAGGGGCTTGGGCTTGAGGGAGAAGTCGCGCAACCGGTAGAAGTCCCCGGCGAGTTCGGCGTGGTCCTCGGTCCAGATCGAGCGGAGGGCGCGGATGAACTCCTCGGAGCGGCGGTAGCGTTCGTCGTGCTCCAGCCAGGGCTCGCCGAGCGCGGTGAACTCGCCCTTGAACCAGCCGGACACGACGTTGACCGCGAAGCGGCCGCCCGAGAGGTGGTCGGCGGTGGCGCCGAGCTTGGCGAGGACGCCGGGGTGCCACAAGCCGGGATGGACGGCGGCGATGACCTTCAGGCGCTGGGTGGCGAGCAGCAGGGCGAGGCTGAAACTGGTCGACTCGTGCTGGTACTCGGCGCCGTAGCTGGCCATGTAGCGGACCTGGCTGAGCGCGTACTCGAAGCCGTTGTTCTCGGCGAGGACGGCGAGTTCGCGGTTGTAGTCGTAACCCCAGTCGGTGCGCTGCTCGATCCTGCTGGTGACGAGTCCCCCGCTGACGTTGGGGACCCAGTAGGCGAATTTCACGGGCGCTGCGGACATGCGTGACTCCTGTTGCGGAAATACGCTCACATACGTTTTCGGGCATGCCGAATTCCGCGCACGCGAAGGGCGGCGAATTCGGTCGGTGAACGCGAGAGAGGGCGGCGGATCGGGGGGACGGGGATCAGGCCGCGGCGCAACAGGAGGCGCTGGAGACGCGCGCGAGGTCGACGTGGCGTCGCCGCGTGAGGTCCAGTCGCATCTTCATGCCGTCGATCGTGGCAGCCGCCCGCGAAGGCCGTCAAGGAAAACCCGACCGGTCTCGTATCGCGGACCACCGAATTTCACGAAGGCGTGACAGGGAAACCCTTGAACCTGCCGCTGAAATGGCCGCAATCTACGGTCGTGCGGATTGAACAGCTGGAATACATAGCGGCGGTCACCCGGCTCGGCTCGCTGCGCCGGGCCGCCGAGGAACTGCGGCTGTCGCAGCCCGCGTTGAGCGAGACCGTGCGCAACCTGGAGCGGGAGCTCGGCGTCGACCTGCTGGAGCGCAAGCGGTCCGGCGCCACGATGAGCGCGGACGGCCGGGAGCTGCTGCCGCACATCGTCGGCGTGCTGGAGGCGGTGGACCGTCTGCGGTCGGCGGCGGGCGAGCAGCACCGGGTCAGCCGCATGGTGCGAGTGGGCACGGTCAACGCGGCGACCGTGCCGCTGCTCATCCCGGTGGTGCGGGAGTTCCGGGCCGCGCACCCCGTCACCCAGGTGGAGGTGGTGGGCGCGCAGCAGTCGGAGATCCACCGGGCGCTGTCCGAGGGCGGCTTCGACCTGGGGCTGGTGAACCACCTGGAGGGGGACGACGTGCCCGCGGGCCTCGACTCCACCGAGCTGCTGCGCGGCCGTCCGGTGGTGTGCGTGCGCCCCGACAGCCCGCTGGCGTCGCTGTCCGTGGTCTCGGTCGAGGACCTGCTCTCCGTGCCGCTGGTCGCCATGCGCGCCGGGTATGTGATGCACCGTTACGTCCACCGGCTGCTGGCCGGCCGCGTCCCGTCCTTCTCCTACTCCACCGACGGCGCCGAGATGGGCAAGCTGATGGTCGCCGAAGGGCTCGGCGCGACGGTGCTGCCCGACTTCAGCGTCGTCGGGGACCCGCTGGAGCGGTGCGGCGCGCTCACCCACCGGCCGCTCACCGACGACACGACCCGGGTGCTGCTGATGCTCCAGCGCCGCCGGGCGCAGTCCGTGCCGCAGGCCGCGCGCGACCTGCACGAGGCGTTCGTGCGCGGGGCACGGGAGCTGGGCGGGACGCGGCCCCGTTAGGGCCTGTCCGGCGGATCATGCCGCAGACGCGGGGCTTGGCACGCCCATCTGCGGCGTTGTCGTCGGTCCCCGACTCCCCCACGCTCGGCTTCGCTCGCGCGGGGGGACCCCCATCGCCCCGCTCACCAGCGCAGATGAGGCGCCGCCCGTTTCCTGCGACCTGACCCGCCGGACAGGCCCTAGGCCAGCCCTAGGCCGCCTCCTCCTCGCCGGTGCGCACCACCACGAGGAACGCGTCGGAGTTCAGGTCCATCACGACGGTCGCGGGTTCGCCCTCGGCCCGGCGCCGGGCCGCGTACTCCTCCGCCGGCCACGATCCGCGCGGAGCTCCAGCGGGGAACCGCTCCAACACCTTCGCGCCCATAGCGGCAGGTCACCTCCGGTTTCGATGGCGGTACGGGACGTTCACCATGTGTATGAGTGCGGTTGCCCGGGATCGGCGTGGACATGCCCTGGATGGGCGCTGATGTCCGGCAGGGCGCATCCGAACACCCCGGCCGCGCGGAAGTGATCCCAGGAGGGGCCGACACGCACGAGCGGGAAGGGCGGACGACCGATGAGCGGTGACAACGCCGGATCAGGGGCGCGCTGCCTGGTGACGGGTGCCACGGGGTACATCGGCGGCCGGCTCGTGCCGGAGCTGCTGGCGGCGGGGTACCGGGTGCGGTGCCTGGCCCGCTCCCCCGGCAAGCTGCGCGACCATCCGTGGGCGGGTGACGTGGAGGTGGTGCGGGGCGACGTCACCGACGCGGCCTCGGTCGCCGGGGCGATGCGGGACGTCGACGTGGCCTACTACCTGGTGCACGCGCTGGGCACGGGCAAGGACTTCGAGGAGACCGACCATCGCGCGGCACGGATCTTCGGGGAGGCGGCCCGGGCCGCGGGCGTCCGGCGCATCGTCTACCTCGGCGGGCTCACCCCGGCGGGCGTCCCCGAGCGCGACCTGTCGCCGCATCTGCGCTCCCGGGCCGCGGTGGGCCGCGTCCTGCTGGACTCGGGGGTGCCGGCCACCGTCCTGCGCGCGGCGGTGATCATCGGGTCGGGCTCGGCCTCCTTCGAGATGCTGCGGTACCTCACCGAGCGGCTGCCCGTGATGGTCACCCCGAGCTGGGTGCACACCCGCATCCAGCCCGTCGCCGTACGGGACGTCCTGCGCGCCCTCGTGGGCAGCGCGCGGATGCCGCAGGAGGTCAGCCGAACCTTCGACCTCGGGGGGCCGGACGTGCTGACGTACCGGGACATGATGGTCCGGTACGCGGCCGTCGCGGGCCTGCCCCGCCGGGTCATCGTGGCCGTGCCGGTGCTCACGCCCGGGCTGTCCAGTCACTGGGTGGGCCTGGTCACCCCGGTCCCGGCCGTCATCGCCCGGCCGCTGACCGAGTCGCTGCGGCACGAGGTGGTCTGCCGGGAGCGCGACCTGAGCCGGTACGTGCCCGATCCGCCGGGCCATCCGATCGGTTTCGACGAGGCGGTGCGGCTCGCCCTGCGCCGTGTCCGCGACGCCCGGGTCGCCACCCGCTGGTCGTCCGCCTCGGTGCCCGGCGCGCCCAGCGATCCGCTGCCCACCGACCCGGACTGGGCGGGCGGCAGCCTCTACACCGACCGCCGCGAGGCACGGGTGGACGCCCCGGCCGACGCGCTGTGGCGGGTGATCGAGGGCGTCGGCGGCGACAACGGCTGGTACTCCTTCCCGCTCGCCTGGGCCCTGCGCGGATGGCTGGACCGGCTGGTCGGCGGGGTGGGCCTGCGCCGGGGCCGCCGGGACGCGCACCGGCTGCGCGCGGGCGACTCGCTGGACTTCTGGCGGGTGGAGGAGATCGAGCGGGGGCACATGCTGCGGCTGCGGGCCGAGATGCGGCTGCCGGGTCTTGCGTGGCTGGAGATGTACGCCGAGCCGGACGGCGCCGGCCGCAGCCGTTACCGCCAGCGCGCCCTGTTCCATCCGCGCGGGCTGCTCGGCCAGGCCTACTGGTGGGGCGTGTCGCCGTTCCACGCCGTGGTGTTCGGCGGCATGGCCCGCAACATCGCACGGGCGGCGGCCAGGACCCCGCTCACCCGGACGGAGGAACGCGCGCCCGCCCCTTGACGCCCGCATCCGGCGGGCCGCCCGGGCCGGAATCCGTATCCGTCCACCCCCTCTCATCCGAAAGCCGCGCCATGAACGTCTCGGTCGTCCTGTTCACCTCCGACCTGCGCCTGCACGACCATCCGCCGCTGCGGGCCGCCCTGGACGGCGCGCGTCAGGTCGTCCCCCTCTTCGTGTGCGACCGGGGCGTGGCGGACGCCGGGTTCGCCGCGCCGAACCGGCTGGCGTTCCTCGCCGACTGCCTGCGGGACCTGGACGCGGGACTGCGCGAGCGCGGCGGGCGGCTTGTCGTCCGGTCGGGTGACGTGGTCGAGGAGGTGTGCAAGGTGGTCACCGAGGCCGACGCCGACGAGGTGCACATGGCGGCCGACGTCAGCGCCTACGCGCACCGCCGGGAGGATCGGCTCAGGCGTGCCCTGGAGGCGGACGGGCGCCGGCTGCATGTGCACGACACGGTGACCACGGCGGTCGTGCCCGGCGCGCTGACCCCGGCCTCCTCGGACCACTTCGCGGTGTTCACGCCGTACTTCCGCCAGTGGTCGCGGCAGCGGCTGCGCGACACCCTCGACGCGCCCCGCGCGGTGCGGGTGCCGGACGGGGTCGGCTCGCAGGAGCTCCCGTCCCGGGCCGGGCTGCCGGAGGTGTCCGAGGGGCTGGCTTCCGGCGGCGAGGCGGAGGGCCGGAGGCGGCTCACCGCCTGGCTCGAGACCGGTGTCACCGCGTACGAGGAACGCCGCGACGATCTGGCGGGCGACGCGACCTCCCGGCTCTCGCCCCACCTCCACTTCGGCACGCTCTCCCCGGTCGAGGTCGTCCACCGCGCCCGTGCGACGGGCGGGCCGGGCGCGGAGGCCTTCGTACGGCAGCTCGCGTGGCGGGACTTCCACCGCCAGCTCCTGTCCGCGCGGCCGGCCGCCGCCCGGGTCGACTACCGGACGAAGCGCGATCGCTGGCGGACCGAACGCACGGCGCGGGACGACATCGAGGCCTGGCGGGAGGGCCGTACGGGCTATCCGATCGTGGACGCGGCGATGCGCCAGCTGCGCCACGAGGGCTGGATGCACAACCGGGGCCGCCTGCTGACCGCGAGCTTCCTGACCAAGACGCTGTACGTCGACTGGCGCGTGGGCGCCCGGTACTTCCTCCGGTTCCTGGTCGACGGCGACCTCGCCAACAACCAGCTCAACTGGCAGTGGGTGGCCGGGACCGGTACCGACACCCGTCCCCAGCGCGTGCTGAACCCGGTCACCCAGGCCAAGCGGTACGACCCCGAGGGTGCGTACGTCCGGCGGTGGGTGCCCGAACTGGCGGCGCTGGAGGGCCCGTCGGTGCACGAGCCGTGGAAGCTGCGGGGCCTGGACCGGGCCGCCGTCGACTATCCGGAGCCGATCGTCGACCTGTCCGAGGGGCTGGCCCGCTTCCGGCGGGCCAGGGGGCGCGACTGACGCCGCTCCCGTGCCGTCACCGTGCCTCGCCCGGCCAAGGCGTGCCGTACGCCCCGGCCAGCAGGTCGAGCGCCTCGGCGAGTACCTTCGGGCGCGGCATCCCGTGCGTCCGGCGGCCGGCCCAGCCCGGGCCGGCCGGTAGCACCAGCGGCCGGCGGCGCGCGCCCGTCACGCCCCACTCGGCGTCGGCGACCTGCCGGGCCAGCGCCGGGCTCGCCGTGGACCGCGCCTGCGCCCACAGGACCACGGCGGCCGGGCCCAGCCGCCGGACCGCCGCCGCCAGCGCGTCCGGGGGCACGGCGGCACCGAACATCCGCGTGGGCACGCGGAGTTCACTCAGTCCGGCGTTGAGCGCCTCCAGCGGCAGGGTGTGCTCCTCCCCGGGGACGCAGGCCAGCAGCACGGGACCGGCGGCCGGGGTGCCGCCGACCGGGACGGGCGGCCGGGTGTGGCGGCGCAGGGTGGTGGAGACGTGCCAGGACAGCAGGTGCTCCACCTCGACGTAGCGGTCCCCCGAAGACGCCCACTTGCGTCCCACGGCGTGCAGGGTCGGCACCATCACCTCCTGCCAGGCGACGGTGAGCCCGTGCTCCGCGACGGCGGAGTCCAGCAGCCGCTCGACGGCCACGGCGTCCAGGCGCACGGCGGCGCGGGCCAGGCCCCGGCACTCCTGGCGCACATCGCCCAGCGGCAGGGCTCCGGCCGCCCGGGAGCGCACGGCGACGGAGGCCGGGCGGGCCCGGGGCGCCGCCTCGGCCGTGCGGTCGGCGGCGCCCGCCGCTTCCTTCGCCGCGTGGGCCGCCTCGGCGGGCGGGACACCGGACGCGGTCAGCCGGCACATCGTCTCCAGCAGGGCCACGTCCCGGGGCGTCCAGCGGCGGTGCCGGCCGTCGGGGCGCACGGCCGGACCGATGCCGTAGCGGCGGTCCCAGGAGCGGAGGGTGGTCGGCGAGACCCCGAGCCTGCGGGCCAGCGCGCCGGTGCTCACCGCGGCACCGGTGGCCGGCGGGCCCGGACCGGCCCGGCGGCCAGGTCGCTCCCGCGGTTCGCGCTCCACGGCCCACTCGCCCATGAGTCGACTATACGACGCGGAATCGATGCGAGTTGAGGTCCTCGTACGGGGCTCCCAGGATGGCGGACAGATGCAGTTATCGGACGAGGAGCCGTGGTCATGAGCCCGTACAGCGACCCGCAGCTCGGTGACGAGGACCTGGCGCGCGGCCTGGTGGCGGGCGACGGCGCCTGCCTGGACGGGGTCTATCAGCGCTGGTCCGCGCTGGTGTTCGCGCTGGCCCGGCGCTCGCTGGGGGACGCCGCGGAGGCGGAGGACGTCACCCAGCAGGTCTTCCTCGGCGTGTGGCGCGGGCGCCGCGGCTACCGGCCCGAGCGCGGCCCGCTCGGCGGCT
The DNA here is from genome assembly GCF_055639495.1 of Streptomyces sp. NPDC039424. Taxonomy (NCBI): domain Bacteria; kingdom Bacillati; phylum Actinomycetota; class Actinomycetes; order Kitasatosporales; family Streptomycetaceae; genus Streptomyces; species Streptomyces sp. NPDC039424. Next base: position 339,633 of record NZ_JBVKAI010000008.1, on the reverse strand, counting down.
GGATCGTCGGCATCACCCGGCGCAGGATCGCCGACGCCCTGTCGGCGCGGACCCGGCGCGGTGAGCTGGTGACGGCCGCCGGGTCGGCCCGTACCCTCGCGGACGCGTGCGCCGCACGGCCGGAGGCCGACCTCGACCGTCTCCTGGTCCGGCAGGAACTGGCCCGGCTGCCGGCACCTCAGCAGCGGGTACTGCGCCTGGCGTTCTACGAGGACCTGACGCAGACCCAGATCGCTGCCCGCACCGGGCTGCCGCTGGGCACGGTGAAGAGCCATGCGCGGCGCGGGCTGCACCGGCTGCGGGACCGCCTCCAGGAGGCTGCCTACGAAGAATGCGCTTGAGCGGCACTCACCGCATACCGTCACGCCCCGGTGCGCTCCGCCTGCGCCTCCGGCGCCGGCGGGGCGAGGTACTCCTCGGCGATCTCCTTCTCCCCGAACGGCCACACCCTCTCCAGCCGCGCCCACACCAGGAACGCCACGCAGCCCAGGGCGACCCAGGCCAGGGACCACTCGATGGGGTGGCGGCCCGGGGAGTTCTTGTCGGCGTAGCCGTAGATCACGCACCAGCCGGCGAAGGCCAGGACGCTGGGCAGGGGGTAGAGCCACATCCGGTACGGGCGGCGGAGCGTCGGCCGGCGCCTGCGCAGGACGCTCAGGGCGACGATCTGGGCCAGCGCCTGGACGATCACCATCACCGTGGTGAGCAGCTGGATCAGGGTGGCCAGGTCGGTGTGGCGGCCGATCAGGAAGCCGATCGCGGTGATCACGCCCATGGTGGCCAGGCCCAGCGTCGGGAAGCGGTGCCTGGGGTGCAGCCGCTCGTAGGGGCGGAAGAACACCCGGTCGCGGGCGGCGTCGTAGGGCACCCGCGAGCCGCCGAGGAGGCCGGTGAACACCGAGGCGAAGGCCGTGATCAGGATCAGGACGGTCACCGTGTCGGCGGCCCCCTTGCCCCAGGTCTCCTCCAGCACCGCCGACGCCACCGAGGTGGCGGCGATGTCCTGCGGGTCGGTCATCCGGTGCCAGTCGATGACGCCGAGCGTGCCGATCTGCAGCAGCAGGTAGATAGCCATGATGCCGAGGATGGAGAAGAGGATGGAGCGCGGCAGCGTGCGGCCGGGGTCCTTGATCTCGGCGCCCATGTAGGCGGTCGTGTTGTAGCCGAGGTAGTCGTAGATGCCGATGGTCAGGCCCGCGGCGAAGCCCAGCCAGAAGTGATCGCCCGTCAGGTCGAAGGCGTGCGCCGGGTAGGTGAACGCCAGGTGCGGGCTGAAGTCCGTGGCCGCCGCGACGATCACCAGGAGCACCGAGGCGATCATCACGGCCCACATCACGGCGGTGATGCGGGCGATGTGCTCGATGCCTCGCCAGAGCAGGATCACCACCAGGGCGACGACACCGAGGCCGATCAGGTCCCCCTGGGTCCTGCTCAGGTCCGGGGCCAGGTAGCCCAGGTACTGGACGAAGCCGACCACTCCCGTGGACATGATCAGCGGGATGAAGAGCATCGCCGTCCAGACGAACAGGAACGGCATCAGCCGGCCGGTGCGGTACTGGAAGGCCTGGCGGAGGTAGACATAGCTGCCGCCGGAGCCGGGCATCGAGGCCCCCAGCTCGGCCCAGACGAGCCCGTCGCACAAGGCCAGCACCGCGCCCGCGACGAAACCGATGACCGCCTGGGGACCGCCGAACGCGGCGACCATCAGCGGGATCGTCACGAACGGACCGATCCCGCACATCTGGCTCATGTTGATGGCGGTGGCCTGGAACAGGCCGACGCGGCGGACGAAGCCACCCGTGGGTGGCGGACTACCGGACATGGGGACTCCTGACGCGCGGCAGGGAGAGGCTCGCCCGGCGGGGCCGAGTGGCCGATATAGTTAAGGAGACTTACTAGACCCGTCAAGTATGCGTCGGTCATGCACGAGAATGGTCGGATGCCCGCCAGCGACGCCGTAGAGCAGCAGGAACAGCCCTGGAACCGGCAGCGCCTGCGCCGCACCAACGAGCGGCTGCTCCTCGACCGGCTGCGCGGCCTCGGCGCGGCCTCACGCGCCCAACTGGCCCGCGAGACCGGGCTGTCCAAGCCGACCGTGTCCAGCGCGCTCGCCTCACTGGAGACCGCCGGACTCGTCCGGGAGGTCGGCACCCACGCCCCCGAGCGCGGCCGTACGGCGGTCCTGTACGCCCCGGACCCGGCCGCCGGTCACGCGCTCGGCGTGGACGTGGGCCGTGGCTGGCTGCGGGTGGCCGTCGCCGACCTGGACGGCACGCTGGTCGCCCGGACCGACGTGCGCAACCGGGCCCGCGGCTCCGGCGCGCTGGCCGACCTGGTCGTCTCCACCGCCCGGCAGGTCGTCGCGGGCTCCGGCGTGGATCCGGCCGAGGTGGTGCACGGGGTGGTGGGCACGCCCGGCGTGTACGACGAGAAGCAGCGGCGGGTGCGGTACGCGATGCACCTGCCGGGCTGGGGCCGCGCCGGGCTGCTGGACCGGCTGCGCGAGGAGCTGGGCGTCCCGCTGGAGGTGCACAACGACGCCAATCTGGCCGCGCTGGGCGAGTACACGTACGGCGTCGGCGCGGGCAGCCGGCTGTTCGCGTACATCCTGATAGGCACCGGCCTCGGCATGGGGGTCGTCAGCGAGGGGCGGCTGTTCACCGGGGCGCACGGGCTGGCCGGGGAGATCGGGTTCCTGCCGTGGCCGGGGCAGCGGAAGCCGGAGCGGCTGGAGGACGCGGTGTCCGGGGTGGCCGTCGTCGAATCGGCGCGCCGGTTCGGGATGAGCGGGCAGCTCACCGCGAAGGCGGTGTTCGACGCGGCGCGTCAGGGCAACCCGGCGGCACGTCAGGCGGTACAACTCGAGGGCGAGCGGATCGCGCACACGGTGGCAGCGGCGGCGGCCGTGCTGGACCCCGACCTGGTGGTGCTGGGCGGGGGCGTCGGACACAGCGTGGACCTGCTGCTGCGTCCGGTCCGCGAGCACCTGCGCACCCTCACCCCGCTGCGGCCCAGGCTCGCCCCGAGCCGGCTGGGCGAGGACGCGGTGCTCCTGGGCGCGGTGGCGACGGCGCTGGGGACGGCGCGGGAGGTGGTGTTCGAGCGCAGGTCGTCCGGGTCATGAGCAATTCACACGCGGGCCACGGTGATTGACACGGCCCACTCGCCGCCCTAGCTTGAGCCAGGTTAGTAAAGTTTCCTAACTTTACGAGGCTGGAGACCGCCGTGTTCCCTCGCCCCGCCGCCGCCCGACGCCGCCTCACCACGGCCGCCGTCGCCCTGAGCCTGCTCTGCTCGCTGGGCACCGGCGCCTGGGCCGGAGCGCGGCATCCGGAACCGTCGCACGGGCAGGCCCGGATCACCCGCGTCCCCTCAGCCGCCGGGACCGCCACCGCGCTGTCCGGCTACGCGATCCAGTCCACGGCGAAGGTGAGCGACTCCCCGTCGGCCGTCTCCTCCCCCGGCTATCCGGCGGCCGGCTGGTATGCGGCGGGCCCCCGCTCCACGGTCCTCGCGGCCCTGCTCGCCCACGGCGTCTACGCCGACCCCTTCTACTCCACCAACCAGCAGAAGATCCCGAAGGCGGACTTCCAGGTCCCCTGGTGGTACCGCTCCGACTTCACGGTCGCCGACCCCGGGCAGCGCACCTACCTCGACTTCAGCGGGGTGATCTCGGCGGCGGACGTGTACGTCAACGGCGAGCGGGTCGCCCAGGCGGCGGACGTCACCGGTGCCTACACCCACCACGAACTGGACGTCACCCCCCTCGTCCGGGCGGGCACCAACACGGTCGCCTTCCGCATCCAGCCCAACGTGCCGAACAAGAACCTGACCATGGGCTGGATCGACTGGCTCCAGCCGCCGCCGGACCAGAACATGGGCATCGTGCGCGACGTCCTCGTCCGCCGCGGCGGCCCGGTCGCGTTGCGTGACGCGCACGTGGTGACCGGGCTGGACGTGCCGTCGCTGGCCTCGGCGGACCTGACGGTCAAGGCGCGGGCCCGCAACGACTCGGACGCGGCCGTCACGGCCGAGGTCGGCGGCAGCATCGGCGGGATCTCCTTCACCAGGACGGTCGCGCTCGCGGCGCACGAGACGAAGACCATGACCTTCACCCCCGCCGACGTCCCCGGCCTGCACCTGACGTCCCCGAAGGTGTGGTGGCCCGCTGGCATGGGCGGGCAGCCCCTGTACGGGCTGGACCTCAGCGCGTCCGTCGCGGGCAAGGTGTCGGACACCGCGCACGAGAGCTTCGGCATCCGCGACGTACGGGCGCCGCTGAACTCCGACGGCGCCCGCCAGTACCGGATCAACGGCCGCGAACTGCTCATCAAGGGCGGCGGCTGGTCACCGGACGAGTTCCTGCGCTGGGACGCCACCTACGTGGAGGACCGGCTGAAGTACGCCCTCGACCTCGGCCTCAACACCATCAGGCTGGAAGGCCACATCGAACCGGACGAGTTCTTCGACCTCGCCGACCGGTACGGCATCCTCACACTGCCGGGCTGGGAGTGCTGCGACAAGTGGGAGGGGCAGGTCAACGGCAGCGGCGAGTCCGGCGACAAGTGGACCTCCGCCGACTATCCCGTCGCCAAGGCCTCCATGACCGCCGAGGCCGCCCGGCTGCGCGACCACCCGAGCGTGATCTCCTTCCTGATCGGCAGCGACTTCGCACCCGACGCGACGATCGAGAAGAACTACCTGGACGCGCTGAAGGCCGCCGACTGGCCGGCCCCGGTGGTCGCCGCCGCCTCCGACAAGTCCTCGCCCCAGCTCGGCAGTTCGGGCATGAAGATGACCGGCCCCTACGACTGGATCCCGCCGAACTACTGGTACGCCAAGCGCGAGGGCGGAGCCACCGGCTTCAACTCCGAGACCAGCGCCGGCCCCGACATCCCCACCCTCGACACACTGCGCCGGATGATGACACCGGCCGAGCTGGACACGCTCTGGAAGGACCCGGCCGCCAAGCAGTACCACCGCTCCCCGTCCTCCGTCTTCGGCACCCTCAAGATCTACGGCGAGGCCCTCACCGGCCGCTACGGCGCCCCGACGAGCCTCACCGACTATGTGCGCAAGGCGCAGCTCGCGCAGTACGAGGCCGTCCGCGCCCAGTTCGAGGCGTACGGGCGCAACGCGACCGACTCCTCGAAGCCGTCCACCGGCGTGATCCACTGGATGTTCAACAGCGGCTGGACCTCCCTGCACTGGCAGCTGATGGACCGCTATCTCGACCAGGGCGGCGCCTACTTCGGGGCGAAGAAGGCGAACGAGCCGCTGCACGTGCAGTACTCCTACGACAACCGCTCGGTCGTCGTGGTCGGCAACCGGCACACCGCCGCCTCCGGACTCACCGTGCGGGCCACGCTGTTCAACCCGGACGGCACGCAGAAGTACGACAAGACCGTCACCGGGGTGACGGTGAACGGGGACGGTGCCCACAGCACCGTACTCACGCTGCCCTCGTCGGTGAGCGGGCTGTCGAAGACGTACCTGGCGCGGCTGACCCTGACCGACTCCGCCGGCAAGGAGGTGAGCCGGAACGTGTACTGGCTCTCCACCGAGCCGGACACGCTCGACTGGGACAAGACCGACTGGTACTACACGCCGACGACGAGCTACGCGAACCTGAAGGGGCTGGCCTCCATGGCGCAGGCGCCGGTGTCGGCGACGGCGTCGACCCGGTCCTCGGACGGAACGTCGACCACGACGGTGACCCTGCGCGCCACGGGGAGCGGGAAGACCCCTTCGCTGCTGACGGACGTCCATCTCGTGGACGCGGCGGGCAAGCCGGTGCTGCCGGTGCGCTGGTCGGACAACGAGGTCGGTCTGTGGCCGGGTGAGTCGGTGACGCTGACCGCCACCTACCGGACGGCGGACCTGCACGGCTCGGCGCCGCGGGTGCGGATCTCCGGCTGGAACACGCCGGAGCGGACCGTCCCGGCGGAGTGATCCGGTGGGGCCCGGCCTCGGGCCGGGCCCCGGGGGCGTCAGCTCACGTTGAGCGCCGTGTCGTCGACGACGAACGACGTCTGGAGCTTGGAGCCCTCCGTGCCGGTGAACTTCAGGGTCACGGTCTGCCCGGCGTAACCGCTCAAGGAGAAGCTGCGCTGGGTGTAGCCGGAGGCGGCGTTGAGGTTCGAGTACGTCGCCAGGGTGCCCAGAACCGTGCCGGAGCTGTTGAGGACCTGCACGCTGAGCGTGTCGTAGGCGGTGCTGGTGGTGGTCTCCGCGGTGTCGATGTGCAGATAGAAGCTGAGCGTCGCGGAGCAGCCGGAGGGGATGGTCACCGACTGGGACAGGGTGTCGGTGGTGGCGGTGCCGTTGCCGTCGAGCCAGGCGTAGTACGAGCCCGTGCGGGCCGACTCGCCGCTGGAGTCGGTGATGACGCCGCTGCCGGCGCTCCAGGTGCTGTTGCCCGACTCGAAGCCGTTGTTGCCCAGCAGCTGGGCGGCCGTGCAGGAGCCCCCGCCGCCTCCGCCGCTGGTGCCCGAACCGGCCAGCCAGGCGGTGGCGTTGAGGGCGAGGGGCGCGTTGGTGGCGCCGGAGTCGTTCCAGCCGTCGTACAGGGTGTTGCCGGACTGGCCGGTGCCGTCGTCGATGGGCGAGCTGTCTCCCCAGAAGGCGACGCGACCGCTGCCGAAGGTGCTGGTGGCGAAGAAGGCGCCGGTGTTGCCGGAGTAGCCCGAGCGGTAGAGCAGCCCCTTGACACTGGAGTTGTCGGCGGGCTTGAGCGTGGCGGTGGTCCCGCTGGCGATGAGGCTCTTGGTGACGGTGCCGAACGAGCCGTGCAGCACGGGGTCGGTGCTGTCGCTGATGGCCGCCGGGTAGCCGGAGCTGATGCTGAGCGAGTCGATGGAGAAGCCGAACGGGTCGGTGGAGTCGACGCTGTTGTTGGTCATCAGGTCGTTGAGGACCTCGACCGCGTCCTCACCATCGTTGTTGCGGTCGGCGCCGGTGTGGTCGGAGATCATGAACAGTCCGCCGCCGTTCTTGACGAAGTTCATGATCGCCGTCTTCTCGGCGGTGGTGAGGAGGGTGTTCGGCTCCGGCAGGACCAGGGTGTCGAAGTTCGACAGGTCGGTCGCCGACGAGCCGCCGTAGCTGAGGCTGGAGCCCGAGGGCAGCGTCTTCAGGCTGTAGCCGCCGGTCTCCTGGAGGGCGACGCCCCACGAGGACAGGGCGCCGGTCCAGTCCGTCTCGGCGGACGGGGAGGTGTCCTGGCCGAGCGGGTCGGGCTGGCTGGTGGAGATGATCCAGTCGGCGTTGCCGGCCGTCTCGGCGTGGGCGTTGTCGAACAGGACGCGGTGCGTGGTGGCCGCGTGGGCGGGCGTGGCGCTGGTGCTGACCTGGAGGGCGGCTCCCGTGACGAGCAGCCCGAGTCCGGCCAGGGCGGTCGTGAGTCTGCGGCGGAATCTCCTGGATCCAAGCATCCGGCGAACCTCCGTTGGGGTGGGGTAGAGGCGGTGCGGGCGCCAAGTCTGCGCGCGTAGAACCGAGTTGAGGGTTCTACACGCGTCGATCGATTGAAAGGTACATGGCATATCGGGTCGGTGAACAGAAAGTCCCGGCAATCCACAGGTTCGCGGGAGGCCCGGCGGCGCCCTACGCCCCGTACACGTACGGCGTCGTCGTGGTCAGCGGGTGGAAGCCCAGGCTCTCCAGTATGGGGCGGCTGTCGGCGGAGGCGTCGACCTGGAGATAGCGGTAGCCGTGGGTGGCGGCGACGCGGGCGCGGTGGGCGACCAGGGCGCGGTAGATTCCCCGCCCCCGCCAGCCCTCGACCGTGCCGCCGCCCCACAGTCCGGCGAACCGCGTGCCCGGCACGAACTCCATCCGGGCCGCGCTGACCGGTTCCTCGCCGGCCAGCGCCACGACCGCGAGGACGGTGTCCGGGGCGGCGGCGAGCCGGGCGAGCAGCCGGTGGCGCAGCCGGGTGCCGTCGGTGCCGAACGCCTTCTCGTGCACGGCCACCACGAGGTCGATGTCGGCCCGGTCGGTGGCGGGCACGATGCGGACGCCGTCGGGCGGTCCGGCGTCGGCGGTCACCTCCCCCACCTCGGCGACCATCAGCGTCTCCTCCGGCTCGCGGGTGAACCCGGCCGCGCCGAGCCGCGCTCCGAGGTCCGCCGGGAGGTCGTGGCCGTGCAGCTTCCACTCGAAGTCGACGCCCAGACCGGTGAAGTACGCGATCTGTGCGGCGATCACCGCGTCGGCGGTGGTGTGGTCCAGGTCGGACCAGAGGACCCCGTTCCAGCCATCGGCGCCCGCGACCTGGCGCACCACGCCGCCGGTGCGCTCGACCCGGGCGCCGGGACCGTCGGGGTGCGCGCCCGCGCGCATGTCCCGGTCGTAGAGGGCGAGCACCGCGGCATGATCCATGGGCCCACTCCAGCATCCGGGGCGGAGCGGGGCAACGGGATTGCGGGCAGGGCCCTAACCGAGTTCGAGCGTGGTCACGCCGAACACGCGCTCCGTCGCGTACGGGCGCACGGGGCCGGTGTACATGCGGGCCGTCTCGAAGGAGGGTGTGAACCCGGCCGCTTCGGCCAGCGCGACGCCCGCCGCGTTCGTCTCCGGCACGTCGATGGCGACGTCGTCGCCGGCCGCCTCGGCGGTGAGCGCGGCGAACAGGGCCCGGGCGTCCTCGGCGCTGTCCGCGAAGAGGGGGCCGATGCGCAGGCCGTCGCGGGCGGGGCGGAGCACGCCGTAGCCGGCGAGGCGTGCGCCGTCGTGGCGGACGACGGTCCGGTGGCCGAGGGCGGTCAGCCACTCGGCCAGGAAGCGCGGACGGTCGGCCGGGTGGCAGGCGCTGTCGTAGGCGGTGATGGCCGCCATGTCGGCGGGGCCGGCCGGGCGGACGTCCGCGGGCACCTCGGTCTCGGGGGCGGGGCCCGCGAACCGGATGGTGCGGTGGGCGAGTTCGAAGCCGGACTGGCGGTAGTTGTCCTGCTGGGCCACCACGCCGTCCAGGCCGACGGTACGGTTCCCGGCGTGCGCCAGGGCGGTCTTCCAGGTGGTGATGCCGTGGCCGCGACCGCGCAGGTCCGGGCGGACCAGATAGCAGCCCAGGAAGGCGAAGTCGGCGCCGTGGTTGACCACGGAGATGGCCGAGACCGGCTCGCCGTCGATCCGGCCGATAAAGAACCCCTCGGGGTCCTGGGCGAAGAAGGCGGGTCCGTCGGACAGCCCCGGGTTCCAGCCCTCGTCCGCCGCCCACCCGCTGATCAGCGGCCAGTCCTCGAGGGCGGCCTGCGTGATGACGAGATCCTGGGGGGCCGCAGAAGTCATCGGTGCGCTCCGTTCCGTGGGCGTGGGGTCCGTGGGTGGTGCCGTGCGGCGCGATGACCGGTCGCGCCCGCAGCATCCTTCCCGATCACCCGTGGATCCGCCACGCCGGGATCGAGCCGTTGGCCGCCTCAATCGCTGGCCGCCGTAGGGACGTTGGGCACGGCGGGCGCCGACGTAACGGCCGGGCCCCACCGGTCGGGAGTCCGGTGGGGCCTTGGGGGATGGCAGTGCGGGCCGGTGTCAGCGCTCCGGGCGGGAGCGGAAACGCCGGTGCAGGACCGTGCCGGTCAGCAGGAGCGCGGCACTCGCGGCGACGGCGGGCGCGACGATGTCCGCTCCCGTGTGGGCGAGGGCGGACGTGGCCCCCGCCGGGGCGGGGTGCAACGCCGGAGCCTCGGCCGGGGCCGGTGGCCGGGAGGCCTGGGGCGTGGGCCGCGACGGCGGGCCGGCCTGGTCGCCGGGGGCGTTCACCGACTCGTTGTCCTCGGCCGCGTTGCCGATGCCGACCCCGTTCACCGTGTTGCCGCTGACGTTCACCGGGAGGTCCACGGGGATCTGCACGCCGTTGCCGGAGAGCACGCCCGTGGAGTCCTGCGCGCCGCCCTGCGCGGACGCGCCACCGGAGGCCGTGTCGCCGGACGCCGCGTCGCCGGTCCCGTCCGAGCCGCTCGCGTCGGCACCTCCCGCGTTGGCGCAGGCGTTGCCGACCGCGGAATTGAGCAGCCCCACCACGTTCGCGGTGTTCCCGCACACGTTCGCCGGTACATGCACCGGCAACTGGACGGTGTTGCCGGAGATCACCCCGGCCGAGCCGGCCGCCGAGCCACTGGCGGAGGCGCCGTCGGCCGCGAACACCGGCATCGTCACCGCCATCGCGCCGGAGGCGGCGGCGACGGCGATCACACCGTTTCGGGTCACCCGTCTCATAGGTTCCTCGCCTTCCAGACATGGTCGCGAGCGCTCGCTCGCACCGCATTCAACGCGGGTGAACCATCCGAGTTATGGCTTATCGGCCTTTCACCCCATCGAGTGGCCCGGTTATCGAACCGTACGCAAAGTCGTCGAATGGTCACGGAGGGTGCGCATGGTACGTCATCACGGGCCGTTCCACCGGCCCGGAGGCGTGCCTTCCGGGGCCCGCTTAGGGTGAGCGTGAGGCGCTGTCCCCGCTCCTCGGCGGGGCGTTTCTGGAGGCATCGATGCTGGCCAAGCTGTCCACACGGGCCGCCGTCCGGCGCTGCGCGGGCGTCGGTGCCCTCACCCTGGCTTTGCTGGGAGCCGGACTGCCCGCCGCGACGGCGGCCGACCCGCCCCAGCCCGACCTGTCCCGCTTCTACCGGCAGAAGGTCACGTGGTCGGCATGCGAGGGCTCGGGCATGCCCAAGGACCTGCAGTGCGGCAAGGTCACCGTCCCGCTCGACTACGCGCGGCCCGGCGCGGGCACGCTGGACGTGGCGCTGGCCCGCTACCGGGCCACGGGCGATTCCCGGGGCTCGGTGCTGCTCAACTTCGGCGGCCCCGGCGGCGCGGGCATCGCCCAACTCGCCGCCGGCGGCAAGGACTTCATGGGCCTGACCAACGGGTACGACGTGGTCACCTTCGACCCGCGCGGCGTCGGCCGCTCCTCCCCCGTCAGCTGCGGCGAGGCGACCGACCCGGTCTCGACCGCCGTGGCGAACAGCGCGGACCTCAAGGACCCGCGGGCCGTCCTGGAGCGCGTACGGAAGGCGGCGGCCGAGTGCGCCAGGCACTCCGGCCCCGTGCTGCCCTACATCGGCACCATCAACGTCTCCCGGGACCTGGACGTCATGCGCCAGGCGCTCGGTGACAAGAAGCTCAACTACCTGGGCTTCTCCTACGGGACGCGGCTGGGCGCGGTGTACGCGGCCCAGTTCCCCGACAAGGTCGGCCGGCTTGCGCTGGACGGTGTGGACACCCTGACCGAACCGCTGGCCGAGCAGGGCGTGGCGGGCGCCGCGGGGCAGCAGACGGCGCTGGACGCCTTCCTGGACTGGTGTGTCACGGACGTCGGCTGCCCGTTCGGGCAGGACCGGCGCACGGCCGGGGACCAGGTCCTGCGGGTCGTGCGCTCGCTGGACGAGGATCCGGTGCCCACGGCCTTCGGCGAGCCGTTCTCCGGCCAGGACCTGGTGGGCGCCATCGGGCAGGCGCTCTACAGCAGGGACCTCTGGCCGCTGCTGGAGCGGGCCCTTGCCGAGCTGGTGGACGACGGGGACACGCGCGGGGTGGAGCAGCTCGCCTCCGGCGGCCTGAGCGGTCCGGCCGTCCGGACGGGCGGCGGGCTGGTCGACGAGGACGACGTCCCCGTGGACAACCTCCCGGCCGCCCTGATGGCGATCAACTGCGCGGACGACCCCGACCGGCCCGCCGCCGGGCAGCTCATGAAGGAACTTCGGCGGCTGCGCGGCGCGTACGAGGAGGCGTCACCGGTCTTCGGCGACTACCGGCTCACCCAGCTGCTGATGTGCTACGGCCGCCCCCGTGGCACCGACTTCATCCGCGAGCGGGTCAAGGACGTCCACACGCCGAAGATGCTCCTGATCGGGACCCGGGGCGACCCCGCGACGCCGTACCGCTGGACCGTGGAGACGGCCGCGCGGCTCGGCCCCTCGGCCGTGGTGCTCGACAACCGGAGCGAGGGCCACACCGGCTACGCCTCCTCCAAGTGCGTGCACCGCAAGGTCGACGACTTCCTGCTGTACGGCTCCCTGCCGGCCAGCGGCAGTTCCTGCGGGGCGGACCGGGAGTCTAGGCCGCGGGTTTGACGAACCCGTCCAGCGCGGCGGTCAGTTCGGCCGGTTTCTCCACCGGCAGTTCGTGGCCGGCGTCGATGATGCGGATCACCGCGTCCGGGTAGGCCGTCGCCATGCGGAGCATCTGCTTCACCGGGAGCTGGATGTCGTGGTAGCCGTGCACCAGCAGGGTGGGCGTGCGGATCTCGCCCACCCGGTCGAGGACGTCGAAGGCCCGCATGGCGCCGTACAGCGTCATGACCACCTCGCGCGGGGTCTCGGCCGAGGCCCGGATGTACTCCCGGATCCGCTCACGGGGGTAACCGGGGGCGAAGGCCCGCTGGATGTTGGCGGCGACGAACAGCTTGAAGGGCACGAGGGTGGAGGCGGCCATCAGCAGGCCCCGGCCCCGACTGAAGGCCATCCGGCTGATGGAGTTGACCAGGACCAGGCGCTCGACCCGCTCGGGGTGGGCGAGGGCGATGGTCTGGGAGATCATCCCGCCCATGGAGTGACCGATCAGCACGCAGCGCTCGACCCCGAGGTGGTCGAGGAGGGCGAGGACGTCCCGCGCCAGTTCCTCGATCGTGGGCACCCCGGCCCCGCCGCTCTCGCCGTGCCCGCGCAGGTCCAGCCGGATCACCCGGCGCCGCTCGGCGAAGTGCGCGATCTGGTGGTCCCAGCGGTGCCGGTTCGCCGTCCAGCCGTGCACGAACACCAGGGGCACGCCGTCGCCGTCGCGGGGGCCTTCGTCGTCGTACGTCAGCGCTGCGCCGTCGACCTCGAGCTGCGGCATGGGGCGTCTCCTGGGGTGCGGTCGGGTTACCGACCGGTAGGTTAACCGGCCGCACGGCCCCGCGTCACCGCTGTTCGAGCAGGAAGTCCGGCGAGCCCGTCGCCCCGCTGCCCGAGGGCCCGCACAGCGGCCTCGGGATCGGGCACGGAGACCGCCAGCCGGGCATAGCCGCCGGCGGACGGCCGGAGGTCGACCAGGACGGCCGGCCCGCGCTCGCGCACGGCGACGAAGTCCCGGCCCCGGGCGTGCCGCCACTCGCCGAGGCAGAACCGCCCGGGCAACCGGCGGCCGCCACACGGCTCACCGCGCAGCGCCCGCCACCAGTCCGGCTCGACCGCCACCGCCCGCACGGCGGCGAGCGGCACCCGGACCTCACGGCGCCGGGCCCACAGCCGCTCCCACGGGGTGAGACGGACGACCACCTCGCCCTCGTCGAGAACCAGTCGGGCCACGTGGGCCACCTCCTCGCACCACCGGACCCCCTTGGGTGAATTACCCCGAATGCCCGACAAGGGAATCAGTCCTATGGTGCTGTCATGGAGCACGCACTCAGTCCCGCGACCCTTGCCGAGCTGCGCCGCCCGCGCCCCTACCCCGCGGTCTCCGTACTGACGCCGACGCATCGGCGCGAGCCCTACAACACCCAGGATCCGGTCCGGTTGCGCAATGTGGTGGCCGAGGCCAAGAAGAAGCTGGAGGCCGACCCGGCGGTCACCCGGGATCGGCGTTCCGCCGTCGTCGAGCAGCTCGACCGGGCCCTCGCCGAGGTCGATCTGGCACACGCCGAGGACGGCTTGGTGATCTTCGCCGCGCCGGGTGAGCACCAGGTGTGGTCGCTCGCCCGTCCGGTGCCCGAGCGGGTGGTGCTCTCGGACACCTTCCTGACCCGCAACCTCGTCTCCGCGCAGAGCGCCGAGCGGCCGTTCTGGGCGCTGGTGGTCTCCGCGGACCGCGTCACGCTGTGGAGCGGCGGCGCCGACCGGGTGGTGGAGGACCGCTCCGGCGGCTTCCCGCTGACCCGTAACCAGGAGAACTTCGACGCCGAGCGACAGGAGCGGATCGGCGACCTGAAGAGCGCCTTCCGTGACGAGGGCACCCGCCAGTTCCTGCGCGAGGCGGACGCCGCGCTGGCCTCCGTCCTGCGCGAGCAGCCCCGCCCGCTGTACGTCACCGGCGAGCAGGCGGCCCTGTCCCTGCTGGACGAGGTCGGCAGCGTCGCCGAGGGTGCCGTGCACGTGCGGCACGGCGGCCTGGCGCACGCCGGGCCCGACGCGGTGTGGCAGGCGGTGCGGCCGGTGCACGAGGCCCAGGCCCGCAGGGACGCCGCCACCGTGACCCGGGAGCTGGACTCGGCGCGCGGACACCGCACGTTCGCGGCCGGCGTCGACGAGGTCTGGCGCAGCGCCCGGGAAGGCCGGGTGCGGCTGCTGGTCGTGGAGGAGAACTACCGCGTGACCGTCCGCGACGTGGGCGGCGACCACCTCGTACCGGCCGCGAGCGGCGAACTCGGCGCCCGCGAGGACATCGTGGACGAGATCGTCGAGCAGTGCCTGGAGACCGGCGCCGACGTCCGCTTCGTCCCGGACGGCGCCCTGGGCGACGAGGCCGGGATCGCCGGGGTGCTGCGCTACTGACCCACCGGGCCGCCCACGGCGCCCGTACCGGCGTCTACGCTACGGCGTGATCGTCGCGGAGAGGGAGGGCGCACGTGGGTGACCTGCTGGGCGTGGCCGTGCTGGGGGCCGGGCACATGGGTGCCGACCACATACGTCGCCTCGACCGCGTGGTCAGCGGGGCCAGGGTCGCCGCCGTGGCCGATCCGGACACCGGGCGCGCCGAGGCGGCGGTCGCCGGCCTGGACGGGGTCTTTGTGCACACGGACCCCGAGTCGGCGCTCGCCGCGCCCGGTGTGCGGGCCGTGCTGATCGCCTCGCCCGGCCCGGCGCACGAGGAGGCGCTGCTCGCGGCCTTCGCGCGCGGCCTGCCGGTGCTGTGCGAGAAGCCCATGGTGCCCGACTCCGCCGGGGCGTTGCGGGTGGTGGAGGCGGAGGCACGCCTGGGGCGGCGGCTGGCCCAGATCGGCTTCATGCGCCGCTACGACGCCGAGTACCGGCGTCTGAAGGCCCTGCTCGACGAGGGCGGCCTCGGACGGCCACTGATGCTGCACTGCGTCCACCGCAACGTCTCCTCCCCGCCCGACTTCACCAGCGCCATGCTGATCAACAGCTCCGTCTCGCACGAGATCGACGCGGCCCGCTGGCTGCTCGGCCAGGAGCTGACCGCGGTGACCGTGCTGCGGCCGGCCTCCTCGGCGGGCGCTCCGGCGGGTCTGGCCGACCCGCAGTTCGTGCTCTTCGAGACGGACGGCGGTGCCCTGGTGGACGTCGAGGTCTTCGTCAACTGCGGTTTCGGCTACCAGGTGCGCTGCGAGGCCGTGTGCGAGGCGGGCAGCGCCCGGATCGGCGACGATCACACCATGGTGGTCACCGCGCGGGGCGGCGCCCGCGAGGAGGTGGCGCAGGACTATCTGGTGCGGTTCGCCGACGCCTACGACCGCGAGGTGCAGGCCTGGGTCGACGCCACCCGGCGGGGGCGGGTCACCGGCCCGAGCGCCTGGGACGGCTATGCCGCGTCCGTCGTCGCCGAGGCCGGGGTCCGGGCACTGGAGAGCGGGCGCCGGGTGCCCGTGGAACTCGCCCCGCGCCCGGAGCCGTACCGCGAGTCCGGCCGCTGACGTCGCGCGGCGAGAGCCGAGGGCGGCGACGGGCCGCAAGCGGTCAGACACCGCCGAAGAGGGCGCTCAGGCCCCGCTCGACCACCGCGTCGACGTCCTCCTGCCCGGGCGCCACCACGGCGTAGGTGCGCAGCAGGAACCGGCGCAGGGCGGGCGTGCCGAAGTGCAGCAGGGCGACGCCGTAGGGCGAGTGGAACTCCAGCACCGTACGCCCCCGCCCGCACGGCCATATCTGCACGTCCCCCCGTCCGGCCGGGGCACCCAGCCCCTCGTCCAGCAGGGAGCGCGCGAAGGTCCAGGTGACGTCCTCACCGTCGAGCGTCGCCTCGGCCGGGAAGTCGACGAACACGGCGAGTGGGTCCTCGGTGGTGTACCGCAGGGTGGCGGCGACGGAGACCTCGTGGTCCCCGGCGGTGATCAGCCGGGCGTGGGCGGGCTGCGCGAAGGTGATGTCCATGCCTTTACGACCTCGCAGAGGGCGCTCGCAGTACGCGAAACGGGGACCCATTAAGTGTGACCTGCGTCACTTCGCGGGCGAGGGCGGCAAAGTTTCCGCCACGATCTCCCGGGGCCGGGCGCCGCGCCCCGACCGGCGACTCCGCCCGCCATCACCACCCCGCCACGTCACCCGCGTCCCCAGGAGTCTCATCCGCGCCCGCGCACCGTGGCCGGGTCCGTTCCCCAACCGCGCGGCACCATAGAACACAGGCACGTCGAACATCCGCTTGGGCGCTACATGAAGAGCCTTCGGTGTCGGTCAAGTCACGTAGTCCGCCTACGACTCGCCGGGACCGTCCACCTACGCCATTCAGGCCGGTCGACCTCGAATTAAAGACTCTGGCATATGCCAGAAGCACCACCGTATCGTGTGTTGCCAAATCCCTTACAGGGCGTCGCGGGCTGTGCAACAGTCGTAACGGTTCTTCCCCCGGCCCTGGCCGTACCGTCCCCGCATCGGAGTGCGTCATGCCGTCCCATCTCTCCGCGGACCGCCCCGCCGCCCAGCCGCCCGGCCGCGGTTCGGTCGAGGCGCTGATATCGCAGGCCCGGCGGCTCAAGGGCGACGTGGACGCGGTGCGGCGGGACACTCGGGGCGACGGTTCGGACCCGGAGGAGCGGTGGCAGCGCGCCCTGTGCGACCTCGCCCTGCACCAACTCAACGACCTCGACGAGCACTTGGCGCAGCTGCGGGACGGCCCGGCGCCCGCGCCGGCCACGCCGTCCGCGCCGGAGGAGGACGCGCACACGGTCCACCCGGCGCGCGGCGTCACCGCCCCGCCCGAGTCGCTGCTGAGCCGGGTCGGCAGCGCGGAGTGGAACCTGCTGACGGACGAGGCGAGTTGGTCCGGCGAGCTCTACCAGATCCTCGGCCGCGACCCCGCGGCCCCCGCGCTCACGCTGGACGAACTGCCGTCCCTGGTCCTCGACGAGGACCGCCCGCGGCTGACGGCGATGGTGACGGACTGCCTCGTCGACGCCAAACCGATCGACGGGGAGTTCCGCGTCGTACGGCCGGACGCAACCGTGCGGACCGTGCACATGATGGGCGAGCCCGTGCTCGACGCCGACGGCGGCACCGCCTCCATGTGGGCCGTGCTGCGGGACGTCAGCGAACTGCGCCGCCACCGGCGGACGGTGCGCGAGACCCGTGACTCGTTGCGGCTCCACCGGCAGCAGGCGCAGACCGAGCGCCGGCTCGCGGTCGAGCTGCAGGAAGCCGTGCTGCCACCCTGGCGCGGCTCCCTGCGGCTCCCACGCCGAGGACCTCGGACCCTCGACCTGGCGGCCCACTACCTGCCCTCCGCGACGAGCTCGCTGATCGGCGGCAACTGGTACGACGCGCTCGAACTGGACGACGGTGAAACGCTGTTGAGCGTCGGCGACCTCACCGGGCACGGGGTCGCCGCCACCTCGGGCATGGCGATGCTGCTGGGCGCCCTGCGCGGCATGGCGATGGCGGGCACCCAGCCCGGACAGCTGATGGCCTGGCTCAACCGGTTACTCGACACCACCGTGCAACCGGCCCTCGGCAGCGCCGTCTGCTGCCGCTACCGGCCCGCCACCCGCACCCTGGTGTGGGCACAGGCAGGCCACCCCGCCCCGCTGCTGTTCCGCGACGGGACGGGGCACACGCTGCACGCCCCCGACGGAGTCCTGCTCGGCGCGACCACCGCGGCCACTTACGGACAGGCCGAAGTGACCCTCGAACCCGGCGACCTGCTCCTGCTGCACACGGGCGGACTGGTGACCGGAGCCGACAGCACGGCAGCCGTGGACCGCCTCCTGGACCTCGCCCCGCGCTTCGGCACGGCGCGCGGCGCACAGGACTGCCTGCGTACGGTCGTGGAGGAATGCGGCGAGACCGAGCGGCAGGACGACGCCTGCGTACTCATCGCCAAGGTGGGTGTCTGAGCGAAGGTGAGCGCCTGAGAGAGACCAGGCGCTATGCCCGTGCGGTGCTGGTGCCCCGGCCCTTGGTCTTCGGCAGGGCTAGCCTGATCTCCTCCCGCAGCTCGTGGATCTTCGGATAGCTCGCGTACTCGGCGGTGAGCCGGTACATCTCGCGCAGCCGGTCCCAGGTGCGGTGGGAGGAGTTGGAGCCCATCGACATCAGGGCCAGCCGCGCGTACCGGTCCGCCTGTTCGGGGTCGTCCGCGATGAAGCAGGCGGAGGCCATGGACAGGAAGTCGAAGATCTTCGACCGCTGACGTCCGTCGACCCGCAGGGCCAGGGCCTTCTCCGCGTAGTGCTGGGCGTGCACGGCCGCGTTCGGGTCGTGCTCGGCCAGCGTGCGATAGGCCAGGGCCTGCATGCCGTACAGGTCCTCCTCCTTGAACATCTGCATCCAGCTCGGCGGCGGCACGTCGCCCCTGTCGGAGACGAAGAGGTCCTCCGCCTGGCCGAGGGTGCGGCGCATCGCCTGCCCCTTGCCCATGGACGCCTGCGCCCAGGCCTCGATCGTGTACAGCATCGCCTTGGTACGCGGCAGGACCTCGTCGCCCGAGCCGGTCCGGGCGAGCTTCATCAGGTCGAGCGCGTCGTCGGGCCGGCCGAGGTGCACCATCTGGCGAGCCGCCCGGGAGAGCGCCTCCCCGGCCCGGGGGCGGTCGCCGCCCTCCCGGGCCGCGTGGGCGGCGATGACGAAGTACTTCTGGGCCGTGGGTTCCAGGCCGACGTCGTGCGACATCCAGCCCGCGAGGACGGCGAGGTTGGCGGCGACGCCCCACAGGCGCCGCTGGAGGTGGTCGGGGTGGCGGTAGGCGAGCATGCCGCCCACCTCGTTGAGCTGGCCCACCACCGCCTTGCGCTGGAGCCCGCCACCGCGGGCGGCGTCCCAGGCCCGGAACACCTCCACCGAGCGCTCCAGTTCCTCGATCTCCTGCGACCCGATGGGGGCGGCCTCGTAGCGGTCGAACCCGGCGGGGTCGGCGTGCAGGGGATCGTCGAGGACTGGGGCGTCGGCCTTCAGGGTGGGGTCGGTGTGCAGCCAGTCGTGCATGGCACTGCTGAGAGCTGATCCCGTGGCGAGCGCTGCACCCGCGCCCACCAAGCCGCGTCGGTTGAGCATGAGGTCCATTCCCGTGAATTCGGTGAGGACCGCGGCGGTCCGTTCGGGCGCCCACGGCACGCCGTCGGGATGTTCCGCACTCCCGCCGCCAGGCCGTCTTCCCGCACGCCCGTGCCGTACCAGACCGAGGTCCTCGATGGTCACGACACGGCCGAGACGCTCGGTGAACAGGGCCGCCAGCACCCGCGGCACCGGATCACGCGGGATCTCTCCCGTGTCGATCCAACGCCGCACCCGGGAGGTGTCGGTCGCCAGCTGGGGGTGGCCCATGGCCGCCGCCTGCCGGTTGACCAGCCTCGCGAGTTCGCCCTTGGACCAGCCGGCCAGGCCGAACAGGTCCGCAAGACGGGTGTTGGGTTGTCCGCTCACGTCAAGCCCCCAGGTTCTCGGCTGAGTTGACAGTAGCCCGGGGGAGGTTGCCGGGCGACTATTCGCCAGGGTTCGCCAGGGTGCGCCAGATGGTGTGCCACTGGTCATCGGGTGTCGGGTAGGAACGCGCCACCCCGACCCGGTCGCCGCTTCATATGACAGGTGCATTCCCCAGGGTGCACCCGGGCTGCCGGGCCGGGTTGTGCGCAAGGCATCACAGGCAGGCACCGCAGGCACACGAAGGGATCTGTATCTCCCATGTACGCAGCATCGTCCTCCGTGTCCGCCCCTCCCCGGCCGCTGCGTCCCCGCCCGGCGGGCGGCGGACCCTATCTGGACCCCGGCGCGCGTCCGGGACCCGCCGTGCTCGGTGCGGGCCGGCCGCGGCGCGCCGGAGGTCCCGGCACCCAGCCGCTCAGCGGGAGACTCGACTTGTCCGGCCCCCAGGGCGCGCAGCTGCGCACCGCGATCGCGTCGGTGCACCGGATCTGTCCGGAGTTCGCTCCGGTGCAGGTGCTGCGCCGCAGCGGACGGTCCGTGCTCCTTGTCGGGACGACGGGGCGCAACACGGCCGTCGCCAAGTGCTTACTGGACCACTCCCCCGCCTGGGCGGAGCGGATCCGGCACGAAATAGCCGCATACCGCTCGTTCGTCAGGCACCGGCCACCGATCCGGGTGCCCAGGCTGATCGCGGCGGATCCGGACAACTGCACCCTGGTGATCGAGCGCATGCCCGGACGGGTGGCGGCGCTGCAGCGGCACCCGGCGGAGGCACCGCAGCGGGCGGACATCCGGGCGGCCCTCGGCGCGATCTGCCGGCTGAACGCCTGGCGGCCCCCCGCGGGCACCTTCGACCGGCCCTTGGAATACGCGGCCCGCATCACCCGGTATCACGAGTTGGGGCTGCTCACCGACCGGGACCTGGGCGACCTGCAGAAGCTGATGCACGGCATCGCGCACACGGCGGGGCGCCAGGGCATGTGGCAGTTCTGCCATGGCGACGCGCTGCTGTCGAACATCCTCCTGTCACCGGCCGGTCCAGTGCTGGTGGACTGGGAGCACGCGGGCTGGTACCTGCCGGGCTACGACCTGGCGGTGCTGTGGTCCGTCCTCGGGGACGCGCCGGTGGCCCGGCGGCAGATCAGCCAGCTCGCCCAGGCGGCGGGACCGGCCTCGCGAGACGCCTTCCTGGTGAACCTGATGCTCGTCCTGACCCGTGAGATCCGTACGTACGAGACGGCCGTGCAGCGCTCGATGCACGACGCGGCCCCGGCGGCACCGGGCATGGCCCACCCGGGCGCTGCGCCGTCCGGCGAGGAACAGCGGCTGCTGCTCAGGCGGCTGCACGACGACTGCCAGCTGGCCCGCAGGGCCGTGCGCGCGGCGGTCGGCACTCGCTGACGGGGACGCGAGGTCCGCGGTGCGCCTTCAGCGGCGGCGCACCGCGGACCTTCGTGTGTCCGGGGCTCGTCATGACAGGGGAAATCCCCTCCTCCCGGGCATGATTGACGGATCGTCGGCCAGCCGGTACCACTGACCCACCGCTCGGCCCCGCACGCCCCGCCACGCTCGCCCTTGCCAGGAGGCTGCATTGCGAGGATCCGCCACCGCCCCGACGCCCGCCCTCCGCAGCAGACGTACCCGTGCGACGACCGTGGCCGTCGCCTCCGCCGCCCTGCTGTTCCCGCTGCTGGGGGCGGCCCCTTCCCAGAGCGCCGGGTCCTCCACCGGCGAGCTGCAGCAGGCGTTCACCTCCGCCGCCGCCGAGTACCACGTGCCGCAGAGCGTCCTGCTGGCCGTCTCCTACCTCCAGTCCCGCTGGGACACGCACGAGGGAGCGCCGAGCGTCACCGGCGGCTACGGCCCGATGCACCTCACCGACGCGCACACCGCCCTCGCCACGCTGCCGCACCACAGCGAGGGCACCGAGGACGCCCGCGGTGACGGCGCCCGCCCGGCCCTGCGCCCCGATGCGGAGATCCCGGCGGACTCCGCGCTGCCGGCCCGGCTG
Source organism: Streptomyces sp. NPDC039424 (assembly GCF_055639495.1). Lineage (NCBI taxonomy): Bacteria > Bacillati > Actinomycetota > Actinomycetes > Kitasatosporales > Streptomycetaceae > Streptomyces > Streptomyces sp. NPDC039424. The sequence goes on along the minus strand of NZ_JBVKAI010000008.1, from coordinate 318,111 downwards.
AAGACGCTGCCGAGGGCGGCCGAGCTGACCGGGATCCCCGCCGCGAAACTGCGCACCGACCCGGCGGCCAACGTGACCGGCGGCGCCGCCCTGCTCGCCGCCGCCCAGAAGGACCTGGGCGAGCCGCTGAGCACCGACCCGGCCGACTGGTACGGGGCGGTGGCCCGCTTCTCCGGCGCGGACGACACGGCGACGGCGGCGGCGTACGCGAACGACGTGTACGACGTGCTGCGCACCGGCGAGGAGCGCAGCACGGACGCCGGCCAGCTGGTCACCCTGGCCGCCCGGCCGCACCTCAGCCCGGACACGGCCCAGTTGGAACGCGCGGGGCTGCGCACGGTCTCCGACGACGGCACGGAGTGCCCGAAGAAGGTGTCCTGCGAGTGGATCCCGGCGCCGTACGAGGAGTTCGGGGACAACGACTACGGCAACCACGACCTGGGCGACCGCCCGGTGTCGCAGAGCATCAAGTACATCGTCGTCCATGACACGGAGGGCACCTGGGACGGGGTGCTGAACCTGGTCCAGGACCCCACCTATGTGTCCTGGAACTACACCATCCGCTCCACCGACGGACTGATCGCCCAGCATGTCAAGGCGAAGGACGTGGCGTGGCACGCGGGCAACTGGTACGTCAACGCCAAGTCGGTCGGCATCGAGCACGAGGGCTTCCTCGCCGCGCCGGACGCCTGGTACACGGAGGCGATGTACCGGTCCTCGGCACGGCTGGTGAGGTACCTGGCGGGCAAGTACCGCATCCCGCTGGACCGGCAGCACATCCTCGGCCACGACAACGTGCCCGGCCCGACCACCTCCACCGTCCCCGGCATGCACACCGACCCCGGCCCGTACTGGGACTGGCGGCACTACTTCGAGCTGCTGGGCCATCCCTTCAAACGCACCGCGGGCAAGTGGGGCGGGCTGGTGACGATCCGGCCGGACTACACGGCGAACCAGCCGGTGTACACGGGCTGCGCCGCCAAGGGCGAGCCGTGCGCGGCGCACGGCTCCGGCGAGGTCCGGCTCTACTCCGACCACGACGAGACCTCGGCCCTGATCAAGGACATCGGCCTGGGCACGGCCCCGACCACCGGGGTGAACGATCTGTCCTCGCGGGTGTCGACCGGCCAGCAGTACGCGGTGGCCGACCGCTGGGGCGACTGGACGGCGATCTGGTACCTGGGCCAGAAGGCCTGGTTCCGCAACCCGGAGAAGGAGCCGACGGCGGTGAACGCCATCGGCCTGGTCGTCACGCCGAAGGACGGTCCGAGCAGCGTTCCGGTGTACGGCCGCGCCTACCCCGAGAAGGAGGCGTACCCGGCCGGGGTGCCCGCCCAGGCGGTGTCACCGCTGCCGTACACGCTGCCGGCGGGCCAGCGGTACGTGCTCGGTGACGTGGTGCCGGGCGAGTACTACTACGCGGTCACCTTCACCACCGACTCGCACCGGGTCGTGATCGGCAAGGACCTGTACTACGAGATCCAGTACGGCCACCGGGTGGCGTTCGTGCGCGCCGCGGACGTCCGGGTGGAGCTGTCGGCCGGGTAGCGGTGTCAGCCCTGCTGGAAAAGCTCCGCCGGGAGCGGCTTCAGCAGGGCGTACAAGTCGTCGGTGATGGGGCGGTCCCAGGCGGCGATGGTGACCAGGACGCCGTCGCTGCGGTCGAACTGTACGCAGGAGATCCGGCTCTCGGAAAGCTTCAGACGGCGCACGATCAGGAGGTTGTCACCCTGCAGCACCGGCATGTCCTCGGTGTCGGTGACGGTCACCTCCTCGTCGTTCTCCAGCGCCAGCAGCAGCTGGGCCACCTCGAAGGGGATCTCGCCGTCGGCGACCTCACGGGCCGGGGAGCCCTCCGGCAGGTTGCCGATGATCATGGCGGGGCCTCGGCCGCCGAACAGGTCGTAGCGCAGGAAGACGCCCTGGCAGCTCCCGTCGGGGGCGGGCAGCAGTCCGGCGCCCAGGTTGCCGGGCCAGTCACCCGGGTCCATGGCCAGTACGTCGAAGTCGGGCCCGGCGGGGGTGGCGCTGCGGCGGCGGAGGAACGACATGCGGCCATGGTACGTGCCCGGGCGTCCTCGGTGACGTGTGGGCAGCGTCTCTTCCGGTACCGCTACCGTCCGACCGGGTGGCCTTCCGGAGCCGCCCGGGATACGGGGCCGCCCGGGCGAGCCGCGGCGCCGGGCGGGCGGGTCCGCGGACCGGGTGCGGCACGGGATCGCCGGTGGCCGCACCGACCGCCGTCCGGTCAGGCCAGGGGCGGGCGGCGACCACCGGAGGCCCGGGCCCGTCGGCGGGGCCGCCCGACCCGAGCACCAACACGCGCGCGGTGGAGTCCGGTCCCGACGGCGGTCCCGGCGGGGCCTAGGTGAGGTCGAACTCTCCCTCCCTCGCCCCCGACACGAACGCGCCCCATTCGGCGGGTGTGAAGATCAGGGAAGGGCTCTCCGGGCGGTCGCTGTTGCGCATCGCGATGAATCCCTCGACAAAGGCGATCTGCACATCCCCAAGGCCTCGGCTGCTGGACTGCCACTCGGCCTTGCTCAGGTCCAGCTCGGGCTTGTCCCAGCCCATGAGCGGCTTCTGCTGGGTGATGCTCTCGGCCACGTCCGTGCTCCTCCCGGTTCGTCGTCCGCGGCCAGCCTAGCGATCGGTCCGGACGGCCAACAGGCCACGTGAGGGGGACCTTTCAGGAGTCGGGGGGCTCGGACCCCACGAGCCACATGGAGAAGAACTGCGACCCGCCGCCGTAGGCGTGCCCGAGCACCCTGCGGGCCCGCTCCACCTGGTGTTCCCCGGCCTGTCCGCGCACCTGGAGGGCGGCCTCCGCGAAGCGGATCATGCCGGAGGCGCCGATCGGGTTGGTGGACAGCACGCCGCCCGACATGTTCACGGGCAGGTCCCCGTCGAGCTCGGTCACCCCGGCCTCGGTGAGCTTCCAGCCCTCGCCCTCCTCGGCGAAGCCGAGGTTCTCCAGCCACATGGGCTCGTACCAGGAGAAGGGCACGTACATCTCGACGGCGTCGATGTCCCGGCGCGGGTCGGTGACGCCCGCCTGCCGGTAGACGTCGGCGGCGCAGTCCTTGCCGGCCCGCGGGGAGACGAAGTCCTTCCCGGCGAACAGGGTGGGCTCGCTGCGCATGGCGCCACCGAGCATCCAGGCGGGCGGCCGGGGGGCGCGGGCGGCTCCGGCCCGGTCGGTGAGGACCATCGCGCAGGCGCCGTCGGAGGACGGGCAGGTCTCCGAGTAGCGGATCGGGTCCCACAGCATCGGGGAGGCCTGGACCTTCGCCAGGGTGATGTCGTGCTCGTGGAGGTGGGCGTAGGGGTTCTTCAGGGCGTTGCGCCGGTCCTTGTAGGCGACCAGGGATCCGACCGTGTCGGGTGCTCCGCTGCGCCGCATGTAGGCGCGCACGTGCGGGGCGAAGAAACCGCCCGCGCCGGCCAGCAGCGGCTGCTGGAAGGGGATGGGCAGGGACAGTCCCCACATGGCGTTCGACTCCGACTGCTTCTCGAAGGCGAGGGTGAGGACGGTGCCGTGGACCCGGGCGGCGACCAGGTTCGCGGCGACGAGGGCGGTCGAGCCGCCGACGGATCCGGCCGTGTGCACCCGCAGCATCGGCTTGCCGACCGCGCCGAGCGCGTCGGCGAGGTAGAGCTCGGGCATCATCACGCCCTCGAAGAAGTCGGGCGCCTTGCCGATGACCACGGCGTCGATGTCGGCCCAGGTCAGCTCGGCGTCGTCGAGGGCGCGCCGGGCGGCCTCCCGGACGAGGCCGGCGATCGACACGTCCCGGCGGGCCGCCACGTGCTTGGTCTGGCCGATCCCTGTGACGGCCACGGGCTCCTTGCTCATCGGGGATCCCCCTCGAGTACGGCGACCAGGTTCTGTTGCAGGCAGGGGCCGGAGGTGGCGTGGGCGAGCGCCCTGTCGGAGTCGCCGCGGTGGATGCGGGCGGCGGCCTCGCCGATGCGGATGAGCCCGGCGGCCATGACCGGGTTGGCGGCGAGGGCTCCCCCGGAGGGGTTGACCGCGACGTCGTCGCCGAGCCGCAGCGCCTTGCGGAGCACGACCTCCTGGGAGGTGAACGGCGCGTGCAACTCGGCGGTGTCGACAGGCCGTTCGAAGGCTCCGGCCTTCTCGGCGGCGAGCCGGGTGGACGGTGAGTCGGTCAGGTCGCGTACGCCTAGGCCGTGGGCCTCGATGCGGTGGTCGATGCCCCGGATCCAGGCGGGCCGCGCGCACAGTTCCCGGGCCCGGTCGCCCGCCACCAGGATCACGGCGGCGGCGCCGTCGCCGATGGGCGGGCAGTCGCCGGTGCGCAGCGGACGTACCCGGTACTCCCCTCGTGGCAGCGGCCCCCGCAGCTGGGCGTGGGGGTTGCCGGTGGCGTCCGCCCGGTTGCGCGCCCCGATCGCGGCGAGCGCGGGCTCGTCGGCCTCCCCCGCGTCGATGAGCGCCTGCGCCTGGAGTGCGGCCAGGGCGACGGAGTCCGGCCAGAGCGGGGCGACGTAGTACGGGTCGAGCTGCCGGGTCAGCACGTCGCGCAGCGGGCCGGGCGAGGACTTGCCGTACGAGTAGACCAGCGCGGTGTCGGCGTCCCCGGTGAGCAGCTTGGTCCATGCCTCGTACAGCGCCCAGGCGCCGTCCATCTCCACATGCGACTCGGAGATCGGCGGCCAGGCGCCCACACCGTCGAGGGCGAGGGTGAAGGAGAAGGCGCGGCCGGCCAGGTAGTCGCTGGAGCCGGAGCAGGTGAAGCCGATGTCAGCGGTCTTCAGGCCGGTCTGCCCGAGGACGTCGTGCAGCACCGGCATGAGCATCTCCACCTCGGAGAGCTCCTCGCTGGTGCGCCGGTGGTCGGTCTGGGCGAAGGCGACGACCGCGATGTCCCGGGTCACAGCAGCTCCTTGTACGTCTCGTAGTCCGCGTCTGGTTCGCCGGTGGGCCGGTAGTGGTCGGGGTAGCGGGCTCCGTCGGTCCACACCGGCTCCACGCGCAGGCCCATGCGCACCTGGTCGTAGGGGATGCCGCCGATGCGGCCGTGCAGGGCGAGGCCGGCGCCGTCGAGGGCGATGTGCGCGTAGACGTAGGGCACCTCGATGTCGAGGTTCTTCGCCTTGATGTTGACGACGCAGTAGGTGGTGACCGTGCCGCGGGGCCCCACTTCGACCTGTTCGGATGTGGCGACCCCACATGTGGGGCAGGCACCCCTCGGCGGGACGTACACCTTGCGACAGGAGGGGCAGCGCTCTCCGAAGGTGCGCCGGCCGGACAGGGCGTTGATGTAGGCGGACTGGGCGCGGCCGGGCGAGTAGGTGTAGTCGAGGCGGGCGGGGGCGACGATGCCGGTGACGGGGTCCGCGAACTCCCCGGTGTGGCCGGTGGTCGAGGCTTCCTCGCCGTCGTACGGCTCGAAGCAGGCGATGTCCGTGATCGCGCCGGAGCGTTCCCCGGCCCAGCGGATCCGGACGCGCATGCCGGTGTGCACGGCGCCGGGGCCGGGGGCGTCGAGGGCGTGCAGCAGGGCGGTGTCGGCGCCGTCGAGCCGGACCAGGACCCAGGCGAAGGGGGTGGTGAGGGGCTGGCCGCGGCGGGGTTCGTGGTTCCAGGCCCAGGTGGTGACGGTGCCGGTGGGCGCGACTTCCACCAGGTCGCGGATCTCCTCGGCGGTCATGGGGTCGTACTCGACCGGCGGGACGAGGGTGCGTCCGTCACCGGTCCGTACCCCGAGGACGACGCGTTCGCGCAGTCCGGTGAGGAAGGCGCTCTGGACCGGGCCGAGGGAGCGGGTGAAGGGAAACTCGACGACGAGTGGCGCTTTGAGGACTGCTGGCATCGAAGGCTCTCCTCGGAAGTCAGGCGCGCTTGTAGACGGGGGGCCGCTTCTCCGCGAAGGCGCGGGCGCCTTCCTTGGCGTCGGCGGTGTCGAAGACCGGCCAGCCGCGCTTCAGCTCGGCGGCCAGCCCGTCCGTCTCGGTCATCTCGGCGGTCTCGTACACCGATGCCTTGACGGCTTCGACGGCCAGCGGGCCGCAGGCGTTGATCTGTTCGGCGATCTCCAGCGCCCTGGCGAGTGCCGTGCCGTCGGGGACGACGTGCCCGACCAGGCCGATGCCCGCGGCCTCGCGAGCGGTGTACGGCCGTGCGGTGAGCAGCATCTCCAGCGCGTGGGTGCGCGGGATCTGGCGTTGCAGCCGGACCGTGGAGCCGCCGATCGGGAACAGTCCGCGCCGGACCTCGAACAGGCCGAAGGTCGCGGACTCGCCCGCGACCCGGATGTCGGTGCCCTGCAGGATCTCGGTGCCGCCCGCGACGCAGGCGCCCTCGACGGCGGCGATCACCGGTTTGCGCGGGCGGTGGTGGCGCAGCATCGCCTTCCAGTGCAGGTCGGGGTCGGCCTTGAGCCGGTCCCGGTAGTGCTGCCCCTCCATGCCCTTTCCGGCCAGCGCCTTGAGGTCCATTCCGGCGCAGAAGGCGCCTCCGGCGCCGGTGAGCACGATGGAACGGACCGCGTCGTCCTCGTCGGCCTCCAGCCAGCCGTCGTACAGGCCGACCAGCATCGGCAACGAGAGCGCGTTCCTGGCCTCGGGCCGGTTGAGCGTGAGCACCAGTGTGGCGCCCTCGCGTTGCACGGTCAGATGTTCGGTTCCATCCATCACCCAGCTCCCCTCTGACAGAACGAGAACAGGTTGCAGTAGCGGAGGGGGCACTTCAAGGGTTTTCTGACAGACAGTCAGATTCTTTCGCGCGGACCCTTCACAGTTGGCGCGCCCTTTGCTCTGATGACCGGCGAAACCGGCGGACGCGCCTTTCTCCGCCGAGTGCCGCCGGGTCGCCGGGGTCAGGAGGAGCGGTGGAGTACAACCTTGCCGATCTGTTCGAGTCGGTCGTCGACGTGGTCCCGGACCGTGAGGCGCTCGTCTACGTCGACCACCCCGGCACGGGCGAGGAACGCCGCCTGACGTACGCGGAGCTGGACGCGTCCGCCAACCGCGTCGCCCACCATCTGACCGACAGCGGGATACGCCCTGGCGAACACCTCGGGCTGCACCTCTACAACGGCGTCGAGTACCTGCAGACGGTGCTCGGCTGCCTGAAGGCACGGATCGTTCCGGTCAACGTCAACTACCGTTACGTGGAAGAGGAGTTGGTCTACCTCTACCGGGACGCGGATCTCGTCGCGCTGGTCTTCGACGCGGAGTTCACCGACCGGGTGGCGGCGGCGGTGCCGCGTTCCCCGAGGCTGCGGCACCTGCTGCGGGTGGGCTCACCGGCCGCGGGGGCGGCCGAGGTGCCCGGGGCGGCCGTGCTGCCGTTCGGGCAGGCCGAGGAGAGCGGGTCGCCGGGGCGAGGCTTCCCGGCGCGCTCCGGCGACGACCAGTTCATCATCTACACCGGCGGGACCACCGGTATGCCCAAGGGTGTGATGTGGCGCCAGGAGGACCTCTTCTTCTCCGGGCTCGGTGGCGGCGCGCCGACCGGCGAGCCCGTGCACAAGCCGGAGGAGCTCGCCGAGCGGGTGGCCGCGGGCGGCTCCGGAATCACCTTCTTCCCCACTCCCCCGCTGATGCACGGCACCTCCACCCTCACCGCGTTCATCGGCTTCAACTTCGGGCAACGGGTCGTGATCCACCGCAAGTTCGTGCCCGAGGAGGTGCTGCGGACCGTCGAGAAGGAGCGTGTCACCAGCATGTCCCTGGTCGGCGACGCCATGCTGCGCCCGCTGATCGACGCGCTGAACGGGCCGCTGAAGGGCGCGGACTGTTCTTCCCTGTTCAGCGTCTCCTCGTCCGGCGCGATCATGTCGGAGACGGTGCGCCGGCAGTTCCGGGAGCTGGTCCCGAACGCCATGCTGCTGAACAACTTCGGCTCCTCCGAGTCTGGCTTCAACGGCACCGCGACGGACGACTCCGGCCCCGGGCGCGGCTTCCGCATCCGCGTCAACTCCCGTACCACGGTGGTGGATCCGGCCACCTACGAGCCGGTCGAGCCCGGCGAGATCGGCCGGGTCGCGCAGTGCGGCCACGTACCCCTGGGCTACTACAACGATCCACGGAAAACAGCCGAGACCTTCTTCGAGAAGGACGGCCGGCGCTGGGTACTGCTCGGCGACATGGCGACCGTCGACGAGGAGGGCGTCGTCACCGTCCTCGGCCGCGGCTCCCAGTGCATCAACACCGGTGGCGAGAAGGTCTACCCGGAGGAGGTCGAGCAGGCGCTCAAGTCGCACCCGGACGTGTACGACGCGCTGGTGGCCGGAGTGCCGGACACCACCTGGGGCAACCACGTGGCCGCGGTGGTGCAGTTGCGCGAGGGCGCGGCGCGGCCGTCCCTGGCGGACATCCAGTCCCACTGCCGTACCCAGCTCGCCGGATACAAGGTCCCGCGCCAACTGGTGATCGCGGAGTCCATCCAGCGGTCGCCCAGCGGCAAGGCGGACTACCGGTGGGCACGGGAGGTGGCGGTGGCCGCGGACCGGTAGCCCTCCGGCCCTGGCGTACCCTTTGCGCACGTCGGCCTCGGCATTGAACAGAAGGTGGCGGCCGGCCGTACGGGTGATGACGGTCCGGCCTCCCGAGCCGGGGCCGTCGCACCAGCACAGGGACACGTACGGAAGGACCTTCGGGTGTCGCACCACACTCCGCCCAGTCAACTGCCGGACACCGGGAAGGATCCGGAGGCGGAGGAGACGGAGGCCGCCGAGGGTAGCGAAGCGGCTCCCCCGCAGGCCCTTGCCGCACGCCCCGGCTGGTTCGGCTGGCGGCGGCGCTACCCCCGCGCCGCACGTGCCGTGCGGGTGGGTACGAGTGTCCTCGCCGGTGCGCTGGTGTTCGTCGTGCTCGTCGTGCCCAACCGCCTCGACCGGATCGATCTCCAGTCCTTCCTCCGCCTCCCCGTCGAGGAGATCTTCCTCGCGGCGGTCCTGCTCGCGCTGCCGTCGAGGGCACGGCGGATCACGGCCGTCGTCCTGGGGGCGTTCCTCGGGCTGTCCGCCATCCTGAAGTGCCTCGACATGGGCTTCCGCCAGACTCTGGCCCGGCCGTTCGACCTGGTCTTCGACTGGGTTCTGCTGAGCGACGGGGCGGACTGGGTGAAGGACTCGTTCGGGCGCTCGGGTGAGGTGCTCGCGATCGTCGGGGCCGTCGTCCTGGTCATCCTGGTGCTCGTGCTGACCGCGCTCGCGGTGGTGCGGCTGGCGGACGTGATGGCCCGGCACCGTCCCGTGGCCATACGCGGCACGCTGGTCCTCGGCACCGTGTGGATCATCTGCTTCACCATGGGTGTGCAGTTCGGCGGTGTCACGGTCGCCACCAAGGGCTACGCCCAGTACCTCGACAACCGGGTGCAGTACGTCCGCGAGGGCCTCGGTGACGCCGACGTCTTCAAGAAGCAGATGGCCGTCGACGCCTTCGCCGGCACCCCGTCCGACCAGCTGCTGACCGGACTGCGTGGCAAGGACGTGCTGTTCACCTTCATCGAGAGCTACGGCCGGGTGGCGATCGACGATCCGGCGATGGCACCGGAGGTCGACGCGACGCTCAAGGAGGGCGACGCCAGGCTCAGGTCGGCCGGCTTCGCGGCGCGCAGCGGCTGGCTCAGGTCACCCGTGACGGGCGCCGGCAGCTGGCTCGCCCACTCTACGTTCCTGTCCGGCCTGTGGATCAAGAACCAGCAGCGGTACCGGACCCTGACCACCAGTGACCGCGCCACCCTCACCAGCTACTTCCAGAAGACCGGCGCCTGGCGCACGGTCGGCATCGTCCCGGGCGTGCGCAAGGCCTGGCCCGAGGGCAAGTACTTCGGCCTCGACCACATCTACGACTCCACGCACCTCGGCTACCAGGGTCCGTACTTCAGCTGGACGCCGGTGCCGGACCAGTTCAGCCTGGAGGCGTTCCAGAAGCTGGAGCACGGGAAGAAGAACCGCGACCCGATCATGGCGGAGATCATCCTCGCCTCCAGCCACAACCCCTGGTCCCCCATCGCCCACGTGATCGACTGGAAGGACCTCGGGGACGGCAAGGTCTTCTACAAGATCAAGGAGGAGGGCACGAACCCGACGGAGGTCTGGAAGAGCGCGAAGCGCGTGCGGACCGAGTACCGCAAGGCCATCCAGTACTCCCTGGACAGCCTGACCCAGTGGATGCAGCGCTACGGCGACGACGACACCGTCCTCGTCGTCCTCGGCGACCACCAGCCCGTCCCGACAGTCACCGGGGGCAGCGCCAACCGGGACGTGCCGGTCAGCATCGTCGCCCACGACCCGAAGGTGCTGGACCGCGTCGCCGACTGGGGCTGGACGGAGGGGCTCAAGCCCGCGGACAACGCCCCGGAGTGGAGCATGAACAAGTTCCGCGACCGCTTCATGACGGCGTACGGCCCGCAGGCGGGCTGAGCGCGCTCAGGCGTTCGCCGTACGGCTCCGGCACCGCCAGGAGCGGTGCGGTCGTCACTCAGGAAGCGTTCCACCGCCGTCGAGGAAGGCGGCGACCCGGCGTACGAACCACGCCGGGTCGTCCAGCCACGGGTAGTGGCCGGCGCCGGGTTGTACGGCCGGTTCGCCCCGCGGGAAGGCGTCGGCGATACGTCGGGCGAGGTCGGGGCGGGGGCCGCCGTCGCGTTCGCCCGCGAGGACGAGGACCGGGGCGGTCAGTGCGGTGAGGGCGGCCCGGGTGGCGTCCGAGGCGAAGGCGCCGGCGCCGAAGTACCGGTCGGCCGCCTCCTCGTTGGTCTGTTCCTCGTCGGACGCGGCGTGGGCGCGGGCGGTGTCGTCCCACCGGCCGTAGGAGAAGGGCATGCACGCCTCGTCGAACTCGCCCTCCCCCGTCAGCCAGGCCTCCAGCGCCGGGAACGCCTTCTCGAACCACGGCTCGTCCGCGCGCGACCGGGCCGCTGCCAGCCGGTCGTCGGCGGTGGCCCGCATGCCGAGAGCCGACGGGTTGGGGGTGATCAGCGCCAGCCGCCGCACCCGTGCCGGGTACCGCGCCGCGTACAGCATCGCCAGGCTCCCGCCCGCCGAGTGCGCGAGCAGATCCATATGCTCCAGCCCCATATGGGCACGCAATGCCTCCACGTCGTCGACCATGTGGTCGCACCGGTACGTCGCCGGATCCTCCGGCACCGCGGAGTCGCCGGTTCCGCGCAGATCGAGCAGGATCAGTCGGCGATGGGCGGCCAGTCCGCCCAGATCGCCGAGGTAGCCGGAGGCCCGCATGGGCCCTCCCGGCACGACGACGAGGGGTTCGCCCTCACCGTGGACGTGGTGGGCGAGCTCGGTCCCGTCGGGTGCGGTGAACATCGGCATGGCGCCGAAGGTACGCCAGTGTCCCAGCGTCCCGGGAATCGCGGGCAGACCCCTTGCCCGGGACGACGTCGCCTGCGTTACTGATCCCGAACGGCTCGACCGAACGATCGGTCGACGGGAAGAGACGCTGGCGAGGGAGAAGTCCCATGGCGGATGCGAGGGACCTGCTCGACGCGGGAGAACGGCTCGACGCGGAGGCCTTGCGGGCACTGCAGCTGGAGCGGCTGCGGGCGTCGCTTCGGCACGCCTACGCCCATGTGCCCTTCTACCGGGAGTCCTTCGACAAGGCGGGAGTCCGCCCGGAGGACTGCCGCTCACTGGCCGACCTGGCCCGCTTCCCCTTCACCACCAAGGCCGACCTGCGGGAGAACTACCCGTACGGGATGTTCGCCGTGCCCCGCGAGCGGATCCGCCGCATCCACGCCTCCAGCGGCACCACCGGACGTCCCACAGTGGTCGGCTATACAGAGAGCGACCTCTCCATGTGGGCCGACATGGTGGCCCGTTCGATCCGGGCGGCGGGCGGCCGGCCCGGCGACACGGTGCATGTGGCCTACGGCTATGGGCTGTTCACCGGTGGCCTGGGCGCCCACTACGGTGCCGAACGCCTGGGCTGTACGGTCGTCCCGGCGTCCGGCGGTATGACGGCCCGGCAGGTCCAGCTGATCCAGGATCTCCGGCCCGGGATCATCATGGTCACGCCCTCCTACATGCTCACACTGCTCGACGAGTTCGAACGGCAGGGAGTGGATCCGCGCTCCACCTCCCTGCGCGTCGGGGTGTTCGGCGCCGAGCCGTGGACGGAGGAGATGCGGCGCGAGATCGAGGAGCGGTTCGCGATCGACGCGGTCGACATCTACGGGCTCTCCGAGGTGATCGGCCCGGGGGTGGCCCAGGAGTGCGTGGAGACCAAGGACGGCCTGCACATCTGGGAGGACCACTTCTTCCCGGAGGTGGTCGACCCGATCACCGGCGAGGTGCTGCCGGAGGGCGAGGAGGGCGAGCTGGTGTTCACCTCCCTCACCAAGGAGGCCATGCCGGTGATCCGGTACCGCACCCGTGACCTGACCCGGTTGCTGCCGGGCACGGCCCGGGTGTTCCGGCGGATGGCGAAGATCACCGGCCGCAGCGACGACATGGTGATCCTGCGCGGGGTGAACCTGTTCCCCACCCAGATCGAGGAGATCGTGCTGCGCACCCCGGCCGTCGCCCCGCACTTCCAGCTGCGCCTCACCCGCGAGGGCCGCCTGGACGCGCTCACCGTGCGGGCCGAGGCCCGCCCCGGCGCCACGCCCGGGGCACGGGACGCGGCGGCCAGGGACATCGCGGCGGCGGTGAAGGACGGCATCGGCGTCTCCGTCACCGTCGAGATCGTCGAGCCGGAGTCGCTGGAGCGGTCGGTGGGCAAGATCCGCCGGATCGTGGACCTGCGCCCGCGTTAGCGGTCCCGCCTATACTCCGGGTCCATGACGGACACCGCGACCACACCGGACCCGGACCTGGTCGGCGCGCTGCGTGCGCTGTCCAACCCGGTGCGGTTGCAGCTGCTGCTGTGGCTGCGCGATCCCGAGCGGCACTTCCCGATGGAGGCCGCGATCGCCGACCCGGCGGAGGTCGGTGTGTGCGTGAGCCACATCCAGGCCAAGGCGGGACTGGCCCAGTCGACCGTGTCGGCCTATATGGCCGAACTCCAGCGCGCGGGCCTGGTGCGGGCGACGCGCGTGGGCAAGTGGACTCACTACAAGCGTGACGAGGAGCGCATCACCCAGCTCGTCGCGGACCTGGGGCGCACGCTGTAGCGATCAGATCCGGCCACTTTCGGCAAGTTCACTCACCCCCTTGGGCTTCATATCGAGATTCTGCGATATTTCGATGCGATAGTGATTCGGTTCATGAGGTGATTCGGTTCACGAGGGGACACGCGATGAGCGGCACACACCACCTGGATCTCGGCACGTTCGGCATCTACACCTTCGACTTCGAGCACCAACCGGCCGCCCGGATCAGCGAGTCGGTCCAGGAGCTGGAGGAGCAGGGCTGGCCGGCACTCTGGATCCCCGAGCTGCTCGGACGGGACGCGCTCACCCACGCCGGCTATCTGCTCTCCCGCACCGAGCGCCTGCGCGTCGTCAACGGCATCGCCCGGATCTGGTCGCGCGAGGCGCGGTGGGCGCACGGCGGCGCGCTCCTGCTGGCCGACGCCTATCCGGGCCGGCACGTACTCGGGCTGGGCTTCGGCGGTCAGCCGCGACCGGGGACCAGGCCCGTCGCCGCGATGACCGAGTACCTGGACGCGCTGGACACGGCACAGACGCCCAACCCGGCGCCCCGGACCCCGGCCCGCCGCGTCCTGGCCGCGTACGGGCCCAGGATGCTGGAGCTGGCCCGTGACCGCGCCGACGGGGCCCACACCTACCACGTGACCACGGCCCACACCGCGCGGGCGCGGGAGATCCTCGGCCCGGACGCGTTCCTGGCGGTCGAGCACCCGGTGCTGTTCGAGTCCGACCCCGGCCGGGCCCGGGCCCTCGCGCGCGAGCATCTGGACCCCTACCTGAACACCCCGTACAACATCGCCAAGTTCCGCCGGCTCGGCTACACCGAGGACGACATCACCTGCGGGGGCAGCGACCGGCTGGTCGACGACCTCGTGTTCTGGGGCGATGTGGACCTGGTCGTGGCGAAGCTGCGCGGACACCTGGAGGCGGGCGCCGACCACGTCGCCGTGCAGGTGATCGGTGTGGAGCCGGGCCGGTCCGCGATGCCCCACTGGCGTCGGCTCGGCGAGGCTCTGCTGCCGGCGGACGCCCCCGTCAGCCGCTGAACCGGTCCCGCAGCTCGCGCTTGAGAATCTTCCCGCTGGCGTTGCGCGGCAGCTCGTCCACGAACAGCACCCGCTTGGGGGCCTTGAAGGGGGAGAGATTCTCGCGCGCGAGGGCGATCAGTTCCTCCTCGGTGACCTCCCCGCGCCGGACGACGACCGCCGTGACGGCCTCGACCCACCGCTCGTCGGGCAGGCCGATCACGGCGGCCTCGGCCACGGCCTCGTGCGTGTACAGCGCGTCCTCGACCTGCCGCGAAGCGACCAGGACACCACCGGAGTTGATGACGTCCTTCACCCGGTCGACGATGGTGAAGTAGCCGTGCGCGTCCCGTACCGCCAGGTCCCCCGAGTGGAACCAGCCGTCCCGGAAGGCCTCGGCGGTCTCCTCGGGCTTGTCCCAGTAGCCCTCGCACAACTGCGGGGAGCGGTAGACGATTTCGCCGGGCGTGCCGTCGGGCACGTCCGCGCCGTCCTCGTCGACCACGCGCGCGTCCACGAACAGCACGGTGCGACCGCAGGAGTCGAGCCTGCCCTTGTGCTCGTCGGGTGCGAGCACGGTGGCGAGGGGGCCGATCTCGCTCTGGCCGAAGCAGTTGTAGAGGGCCAGCTTCGGCAGCCGTTCGCGCAGCCGCTCCAGGACCGGCACCGGCATGACCGAAGCCCCGTAGTACGCCTTGCGCAGGCCGCTCAGGTCGCGGGTGGCGAAGTCGGGCCGGTTCGCCAGGCCGATCCACACCGTGGGCGGCGCGAACAGGCTGTCCACGCGGCCCGCTTCGACCAGGTCGAAGAGGCGGTCCCCGTCCGGCGCGCCGAGGATGATGTTGGTCGCGCCGACGGCGAGGTAGGGCAGCAGGAAGACGTGCATCTGGGCCGAGTGGTACAGCGGCAGCGCGTGCGCCGGCCGGTCGCCGGCGCTCAGATCTAGGGCGGTGATCGCGCTCAGGTACTCGTGCACCAGGGCCCGGTGGGTCATCATCGCGCCCTTGGGCAGGGCCGTGGTCCCCGAGGTGTACAGCAGCTGCACCAGGTCCTCGGTGCGCGGTTCGGGACCGTCGTACGGCGGTGTGGCCGCGAGCCGCGCGAGGAGCGAGTCGTCGGCGTCCCGCAGCGGCATCACCCGTACACCGTCCGGGAGTTGCCCGGCGATGTCCGGGTCGGCGAGCACCAGGCCGCTGCCCGACTGGCCGACGATGTACGCGAGGTCGTCGCCGGTGAGGTTCTGGTTGACCGGCACATGGACCAGGCCCGCGCGGGCGCAGGCGAGGAAGGCGATCAGATAGGCGTCGGAGTTGTGGCCGTAGGCGCCGACCCGGTCGCCCTTGGCGAGGCCCTGCCCGAGGAGCACGCCCGCCGCGCGGGAGACGGCGTCGTCGAGTTCCGCGTACGTCC
The DNA here is from genome assembly GCF_055639495.1 of Streptomyces sp. NPDC039424. Taxonomy (NCBI): domain Bacteria; kingdom Bacillati; phylum Actinomycetota; class Actinomycetes; order Kitasatosporales; family Streptomycetaceae; genus Streptomyces; species Streptomyces sp. NPDC039424. The sequence continues at coordinate 302,589 of NZ_JBVKAI010000008.1, read as the reverse complement.
ACGCGCGCTCGCCGTACTCCACGGCCACGCGCGCCGGGGTGCGGCGGGCGCTGCGCCGCAGCACCCCGTCCACCGTGCTGCCCTGTCCCTGCGTCATGGCACATGATCCTCGGCCCGCCCGGGAGAGAGGTCAAGGACCGGGGCGGATCACAGGCGTCCGGCGTGACAGCGGTCATACGGGTCGCGTGCGGCCCTCCCAGTACGGGTCGCGCAGTCGCCGCTTGTACAGCTTGCCGTTGGGGTCGCGGGGCATCTCGGTGATGAAGTCGACGCTCTTGGGGCGCTTGTAGCCCGCGAGCCGCTCGGCGCAGTGTTCGAGGAGGCCCGCGGCGAGGGCGGGGCCGGGCTCGTGGCCGGGGGCCGGTTCGACGACCGCCTTGACCTCCTCTCCCCAGTCGTCGTGCGGGATGCCGAAGGCGGCGGCGTCGGCGACGGCCGGGTGGGCGAGCAGCACGGACTCGATCTCGGCCGGGTAGATGTTGACCCCGCCCGAGATGATCATGTCGATCTTGCGGTCGCGGAGGAACAGGTAGCCGTCCTCGTCGAGGTAGCCGAGGTCGCCGACGGTGAAGAAGTCGCCGATGCGGTTCTTGCGGGTCTTGGCCTCGTCCTTGTGGTACGCGAAACCGCCGGTGCTCATCTTCATGTACACGGTGCCGAGCGCGCCGGGCGGGAGGCGGTTGCCGTCGTCGTCGAAGACGGCGAGTTCGCTGATCGGCCAGGCCCTGCCGACCGTGCCGGGCTTCTTCAGCCAGTCCTCGGCGGTGGCGAAGGCACCACCGCCCTCGCTGGCCGCGTAGTACTCCTCCACACAGTCGCCCCACCAGTCGATCATGGCCCGCTTGACGTGGTCGGGGCAGGGGGCGGCGCCGTGGATGGCGTGGCGCATGGAGGAGACGTCGTACCGGGCCCGTACGTCCCCGGGGAGGGCCAGCAGCCGGTGGAACTGGGTGGGGACCATATGGGTGTGGGTGCACTTGTGTGCGTCGATGAGGCGGAGCATCTCCTCGGGCGTCCACTTGTCCATCAGCACCAGGCGGTGCCCGATGTGCAGGGACGCCCCCGCGAACTGCAGCACGGCGGTGTGATAGAGCGGCGAGCAGACGAGATGTACGTTGCCGCCGAACGGCTTGACGCCGAAGATGCCGAGGAAGCCGCCGAGGTAGGCCTCCTCGGGCAGCTTGCCGGGCAGCGGGCGGCGGATGCCGCGGGGGCGTCCGGTCGTACCCGAGGTGTAGTTCATGACCCAGCCGAGCTCGCGGTCCGCGGGCGCCGACTCCGGTTGTCCGTCGAGGAGTTCGCCGTACGGACGGAAGCCCTCGACCGCCCCGACCGCGTACCGGTGCGTGGCGGGCAGGCCGGCCTCGTCGGCGGCGTGGCGGGCGGCGGCGGCGAACCGCTCGTGGGCGACGAGCACCTTGGCGCCGGAGTCGGAGACGATCCAGGCGATCTCGGGTCCGACGAGATGGTGGTTGACGGGGACGAGGTAGAACCCGGCCTGGGTGGCGGCCAGGTACGCGGTGAAGAACTCGACTCCGTTGGGCAGGACGACCGCGAAGGCGTCGCCGCGCTCCAGGCCGGCCGCGCGCAGGCCGTGGACGAGGCGGTTGGCGGCGGCGTGCAGGCGCCCGGCGCTCCAGTGCGTGCCGTCGGGGGCGATGAGGACCGTGCGGTCGGGGTCGGCGGTGGCCTGGGCCCAGAAGCCGGTGGGGGGTGTGCTCATGACTGGCCGCTCCTTCCGGCGATGCGGTTGAGACGGTCGACGGCCTGCTCGAAGCCGCGGGTGAGGTCGTCGAAGACGGCCTGTACGCCGCGTTCGCTGTTCATCCGGCCGACGATCTGGCCGACGGGGGTGCCGAGCAGCGGGTCGACCTCGTACTTCTGGATGCGGGAGACCGCCTCGGCGACCAGCAGACCCTGCAACGGCATGGGCAGGGTGCCGGGGCCGGCCGGGTCGTCCCAGGCGTCGGTCCATTCGGTACGGAGCTGGCGTGCGGGCTTTCCGGTCAGGGCGCGGGAGCGCACGGTGTCGCCGGACCCGGCCGCAAGGAGCTTGCGGGTCAGGGCGGGTGAGTGGAGATCCGCTTCTGTGGTGGTCAGCCATATGGAGCCCAGCCACACACCCTGGGCGCCGAGGGCCAGTGCGGCCGCCGCCTGCCGGCCGCTGCCGATGCCGCCCGCGGCCAGCACGGGCAGCGGGGCCACGGCCTCGACCACCTCGGGTGTGAGCACCATGGAGGCGATCTCGCCGGTGTGGCCGCCCGCCTCGTAGCCCTGCGCCACGACGATGTCGATCCCCGCGTCCCGGTGCTTGCGGGCGTGCCGGGCGCTGCCCGCGAGCGCGGCGACCAGGACGTCCTGGTCGTGGGCGCGGGCGACGACATCGGCCGGAGGCGAGCCGAGGGCGTTGGCCAGCAGTCTGATCGGGTAGTCGAAGGCGACGTCGAGCTGGGTGCGGGCGACCTGCTCCATCCAGCCGGTGATACGCCAGCCGGACGCCTCGCCCTCGGCGAGTTCGGGCACGCCGTACTTGGCGAGGGTGTCCGTGACGAACTGCCGGTGGCCCTCGGGGATCATCGCCTCGACGTCGGCCTCGCTCACGCCCTCGACCTTCTTGGCGGGCATGACGACGTCCAGCCCGTAGGGCCTGCCCCCGACGTGTGCCTCGATCCAGTCGAGGTCGCGCTTGAGGTCGTCGGGGGCGGTGTAGCGGACCGCGCCGAGCACTCCGAAGCCGCCGGCCCGGCTGATGGCCGCGGCGACGGCGGGGAACGGCGTGAAGCCGAAGACGGCGTGCTCGACTCCCAGTTTCTTGCTCAGCTCCGTCTGCATGGGGCGCAGGATGCCGCAGTCCCCCGGAGGACGGAAGGCCCTTTCTGATGCTCCGTCAGATTTTCTGGCCGGACTCTCGTCAGTCCCGCTCCAGCACCGCCATCGCCGCGTTGTGCCCGGGCACCCCGCTCACCCCTCCCCCGCGCGCCGCGCCGGCCCCGCACAGCAGGACGTTGGCGTGCCGCGTCTCCACGCCCCAGCGGCCGGTGTCTTCCTGGGCGTACGGCCAGGCGAGGGCGCGGTGGAAGATGTTGCCGCCGGGCAGGCGCAGGTCGCGCTCCAGGTCCAGCGGGGTCTTCGCCTCGATACAGGGCCGGCCGTCGGCGTCGGTCGCCAGGCAGTCGGCGAGGGGCTCGGCGAGGTGGGCGTCGAGCTGCGCGAGGGTCGACTTCAGGAGTTCGTCGCGTACGGCGTCGTTGTCCCGGGCGAAGAGCCGGGCGGGCGTGTGCAGGCCGAAGAGGGTGAGCGTCTGGTAGCCCCGTTCGACCAGTTCGCGGCCGAGGATGGTGGGGTCGGTGAGGGAGTGGCAGTAGATCTCCGAGGGCGGCGCCGCGGGGAGTTCACCGGACGCGGCCTGGGCGTGCGCGGTGGACAGTTGTTCGTAGCCCTCGGCGATGTGGAAGGTGCCTGCGAAGGCCTCACGCGGGTCGACGTCGGTGTCGCGCAGCCTCGGCAGCCGCTTGAGCAGCATGTTCACCTTCAGCTGGGCGCCCTCGGCGGGTGTCGGGGCCGGGTCGCCGGTCAGGACCGCGAGCTCCTGCGGGGAGGCGCCCACGAGGACGTGCCGGGCGGTGACGGTGCCCTCGTCGTCGGCCGTGCGGTAGGTGACCTCGGCGGAGTGCCCGTCGGTCTCGACGCGCACCGCCTCGTGCCCGGTCGCGAGCACCGCGCCCGCCTGGTGCGCGGCGGTGGACAGCGCGTCGGTCAGGGCGCCCATGCCGCCGACGGGGACGTCCCAGGCTCCGGTGCCGCCGCCGATGACGTGGTAGAGGAAACAGCGGTTCTGCGCCAGGGAGGCGTCGTGGGCGTCGGCGAAGGTGCCGATCAGGGCGTCGGTGAGGACCACGCCCCGCACCAGGTCGTCGGTGAACCGCTCCTCGATCGCGGCTCCGATCGGCTCCTCGAACAGCGCCCGCCAGGCGGACTCGTCGTCGATGCGGCGGCGCAGCTCCTCGCGGGTGGGCAGCGGTTCGGTGAGAGTGGGGAAGACCCGCCCGGCGAGCCGGCCGGTCATGCCGTAGAAGCGCTGCCACGCCTCGTACTCGCGGGTGCCGCCGGTCAGCCGGGCGAAAGCCTCCCGGGTGCGCCGCTCGCCGCCGCCGACCAGCAGTCCGGTGGAGCGCCCGGCCCGCTCGACGGGGGTGTACGACGAGATGTCGCGCCCCCGGACACGGAAGTTCAGGCCGAGGTCGCGCACGATCTTCTTCGGCAGCAGGCTGACCAGGTAGGAGTAGCGCGACAGCCGGGCGTCGACCCCGGCGAACGGCCGCGTGGACACGGCGGCGCCCCCCGTGCGGTCCAGTCGCTCCAGCACCAGCACCGAGCGGCCGGCCCGGGCCAGGTAGGCGGCGGCGACCAGACCGTTGTGGCCGCCTCCGACGATGACGGCGTCGTAGGTGCGGTGTTCCTCGCGTGCAGGCATGGGTTCTTCGTAACACGTGATGATCTACGACGGCCAGAGGCGTGCCGGGCGCTCCACGCGGGGGTGCGTCGAGGCGGGCCCGATGCGCCGAACCGGACTCACCAGGCCGGGCGGTTCCGGGTCGCCCCCGCCTCAGCCACGGCGACCGAGCCGCACCGGACCGCCCGAACCTGCGCCAGGCCTGCCCGACCGAGCTGACCCACACCCCCGGCGCCGCACTCGAACGGGCGGTTCACCGCCGTCAGGCGGACCGGCGCGGGCAGGGCCTGTTCTCGGTGCTCACCGCGCGGTCCCCCGCGTCCGCTCACTGTCCCCCGGACGCCCGCTGCTGCCGCAGGACCGCCACCCGTCGGTACAGCTCGACCGCCTCCGCGCCGCGGCCGAGTTGTTCCAGGCAGTGGGCCTCGTCGTTGCGGCTGGCGAGGGTGTCGGGGTGGTCGGGGCCGAGGACGCGCTCGCGGGCGGCGGCGACGCGGTGGTACTCGGTCAGCGCGTCGGACCAGCGGCCCAGCCAGCCGAGGCCGACGGCGACCTCGCGACGGCTGACCAGGGTGTCGGGGTGGTCGGGGCCGAGGACACGCTCACGCAGGGCGCACACGTCGCGGGACTCGGCGAGGGCCTCCTCCCAGCGGCCGAGGCGGCCGAGGTTGACGCCGAGGCCGTGCCGGGCGCGCAGGGTCTCGGGGTGGGCGGGGCCCTGGACGCGGGTGCGGTCGTCGATCAGGTCGCGGTAGAGGCGGAGGGCTTCGGCGCTGTGGCCGAGGCGGCCGAGGCTGATGCCGACCTCGTAGCGGGCGGCGAGGGTGTCGGCGTGGTCGGGGCCGAGGGCCTCGGCGCGTGCCTCGGCGACCTCGCGATAGTTCCGCAGGGCCTCCTCCCAGCGGCCCAACTGGCCCAAGGCGTAGGCGACTTCGTACCGGGTGACCAGGGTGTCGGGGTGGTCGGGGCCGAGCACCCGGGCGCGGGCGGCGGCCACCTCGCGGGCCATGCGGTAGGAGTCGTCGAGGCGGCCGAGCCTGCTGAGGTTGAAGGCGAGGTTGTGACGGCAGCGCAGCGTGTCGGGGTGGTCGGCGCCCATGACGCGTTCCCGGGCGGTCAGGACGGACGTGTACGCCTGGTGGGCGTCGAAGTGGCGGCCGAGCTGGCCGAGCACGTACGCCACCTCCTGGCGGGCGGCGAGGGTGTCGGGGTGGTCGGGGCCCAGCACCCGCTCTCTCGCCCCGGCGACCTCGGTGTACTCGCGCAGCGCGTCGGCGGCGCGGCCGGTGCGGCTGAGGGTGAAGGCCAGTTCGTAGCGGCTGGCCAGGGTGTCGGGGTGGTCCGGGCCGAGCAGCCGCGCGCGTTCGGCGGCGACCGTCCGGTGCACGTCGCCCGCTTCGGCCCAGCGGCCGAGCCGGCCCAGGCCGAGGCCCGCCCGGTGCCGCCCGGCGAGCGCGGTGACAGCCTGAGGGGGCGGGCCGGAAGGGAGCCGCGGGAGGACGGTGACGGGGCGGGCGGTCCACTCGCCGGTGAGCCCGGCCCCGGGGTCGGCGGGCGGCCCGGACAGTCCGGCGCCGGCCGCCTTGTGGCCGGTGGTCATGCCCCGGGTCCAGGACGGCAGGCGCGTGTCGCGGGAGACCGGCTCGGACACCCGCGGCTGGGGGGTGACGACCGTCGGCACGTACCCGGCGCGGCCCGCGGCGATCCGGCGGCCCAGCTCCCCCGCGTCGCGGGGCCGTTGCTCGGGCAGCTTGGCCAGCAGGTCCAGGATGATCCTCTCCAGGTAGACGGGGAGCTCGGCGCGGTGGCCGCGGGGCGGCCGGGGCGGGGTGTCCCGGTGGCCGATCAGGATCGCCCAGGCGTCGTCGAGGTCGAACGGCGGCGCCCCGGTGGCCAGCTCGTACAGCACGCAGCCCAGCGAGTACAGGTCGCTGCGCTGGTCGACCTCGTCGCCGCCGATCTGTTCCGGGGACATGTAGTGCGGGGTGCCCATGGCGATGCCGGTGCCGGTCAGCCGGGAGGTGAAGCCGATGTCGTGGCCGAGGCGGGCGATGCCGAAGTCGCAGATCTTCACCGTGCCGTCGGTCAGCCGCACGATGTTCGCCGGCTTCAGGTCCCGGTGCACGATGCCCTGCTCGTGGGTGTAGGCGAGGGCGGCGGCGACCTGATCGGCGACGTCGACCACGTCGGCGACGGGCAGCGGATGATGCCTGTTGTCCTCCAGGAGCTGGCTGAGGTTGCGGCCCTGGAGGAGTTCCATCACCAGGTAGAGGACGCCGCCGGACTCGCCGAAGTCGTGGACGACGGTCACCCCGCGGTGCGAGAGCGCGGCGGCCACCCGGGCCTCGCGGCGGAACCGCTCCCTGAGGACGCGGGTGAAGGCCTGGTCGTGCTGCGGGCCGAGCGGCTTGAGGCACTTGACGGCGACATGCCGGCCGAGGGACTCGTCCCGGGCGCGCCACACCTCGCCCATCCCGCCCCGCCCGATCAGGTCCAGCAGCCGGTACCGGCCCTGGATCAGCCTGGTGTCAGCCATCGCGCGCCGTCGCCCCCGTCGCTGCTCGCCCCGCCCTCCCCCTGGGGATGGCGTCAAGGTGTGGCCGCGCGCAGTCGGCCCGATCCGTGACAACCCCCAGCCCGTCCAGTATGGCGGTCTATCGCCCGACTTTGTACGGTGCCGGACGCGCGTCCGGTCCGAGCCTCGCCATGGCGCGCAGGACGTGTTTGGGCGGCAGTTGCCAGCGCAGACGTGCGGGAACGCCGCGCAGCAGGGTGCCCGTGGCGCGCAGCCGCCGGGTGACGGTGTCGGGTGCGGGGGCCGGTCTGCCGTACAGCTCGTGGGCGTACGGCGGCAGAGAGGCGTACGCCAGATGCGCCACGCGCCGCCACAGCACCTCGCGCACCGGGACCAGCAGGGGGTGCGTCGGGGGGCGGAGCAGGAAGTCGTCCACCGCGCGTGCCTCGGCTCCCGCCGCCAGGTGTGGTCGCACCTTCTCGAAGTAGGCGGCCATCTCGGTGCTGTCGGCGGGCACGGCCCCTGGGTCGAGGCCCACCAGGCGTGCGCTGACCAGGTGTTCGGCGATGTAGCGGTCGGCCTGGGCGTCGGTGAGGGGGAATCCCGAGCGGCGCAGCACGTGCAGGTAGGAGTCGATCTCCGCGCAGTGCACCCACAGCAGCAGCTCCGGCTCGTCGACGCCGTACCGCTCTCCCGTGTCCGGGTCCGTCGCCGTCAGCATCCGGTGGATCTTCCGCACCCGGGCACCGGCCCGCTCGGCGGCCTCGGTCGTCCCGTACGTCGTCGTCCCGACGAAGTGCGCGGTGCGCATCAGCCGCCCCCAGGCGTCCCGCCGGAAGTCGGAGTTCTGCATGACACCGCGCACCGCGCGCGGGTGCAGCGCCTGGAGGTAGAGCGCCCGGATCCCGGCGACCCACATCATGGGGTCGCCGTGCATCTGCCAGGTCACGGAGGACGGGGTGAACAGTCCCGGGTCGGCCGCGCTCACGGGTCACCTCCGGAGGCTTCGGTGAGACCACCATGGCACACATCGAACCGGCCGTTTCCGTAAATGGCCGGGGCAACACAGGATCCTCGGCGATCGAACCCGGACTCTGCCGGTCGATCTCGGTGCGAAGTGGGGGAGTTCGGATTCCATGGCTGGACCGGCCCCGGTATGGGGAGTGTCGTGAAGGAGAGATGAGCGGCGCGGCGGGGGGACTGTCGTTGGGGCCTTCGGAGGACGACGAGGAGCGGGACCGGGCCGAGCGCTCCGGGCCCGGTGGGTTCGAGGGGTTGGCGGGTGACGCCTTCGCCGACTTCGACCGTGTCGTGTGCCCCCACGGTGATTACGCGTGGCCCCTGCTGGACGTGGGCGACCCGGTGACCGCGCCGGACCGCTGCCCGCGGTGCCACGCGGATCTGGAGTTCCGCCCGGCCGGTTGGCGGCCTCATGCTGGGTGACTTCTGGAAAGGGCTCGGCGGGAAGCTCGCCGAGCGCTGGCTGACCGCGCTGTTCTCGCCCGCCTGTCTCTTCTGGTGCGCGGGCGCGCTCGCCTGGCTGCACGGCCCGGGGTGGAGCACGGTCCGCGAGAAGGGCTGGACCGGGGCCGCCACCACCTGGACCGCCGGGCTGACCGGGCTGCCCGCCCTGGTGCAGGGCCTCGCCGTGGTGGCCTCTTTGGTGCTGCTCACGCTGTCCGGTCTGCTGCTGCAGTTCCTCTCACGGCTGGCCGTACGTCTGCTGGAGGGCTACGGAACCTTCCGAAGCCTCAGGCGTCTGCTGCGTGAGCGGCTGAGCCGAAGCGCCGAGCGGGACATCGAGCGCCTGCGCCTGCTGGCCGCCCGGCCGGCCTCCGACCTGGACGCCGACGAACTGGCGGTGCGCGGGCGGCTGGTCGGCGCGGTGCGGTCGGCTCCGCTGGATCCCGCCCGCAGAATGCCGACCCGGCTGGGCAACCTGCTGCGCGCCTCGGAGGACCGGGTGCGCGCGCACTACGGCCTGGATCCCGTGGTCTGCTGGCCCCGGCTGTGGTTCCTGCTGCCGGACACCGCCAGGAACGAGGTCGTCGCCGCCCGCCGGTCCCTGTACCTGGGCGTCCAGGTGTGGGTGTGTGCCGTGGCGTCCGCGGTGTGGTCGGTGTGGTCCCTCTGGGCGATCCCGCTGTCCCTGGGGGTCGCCGTGACGGCCTACCGCGGTTTCCTGCTGTCCGCCGCCGCTCAGTACGCCGAACTCGTCGAGGCCTGCTTCGACCTGTACCGGCGCCAGTTGTACACCTCCCTGCGCTGGCCGCTGCCGGAGAACCCGCTCGCCGAGCACCTCGCGGGCCAGCGCCTCACCGCGTACCTCACGGCCGGATCCCGCCGGGCCGACCAGGCCTTCGCTCCACCCGAAAGCGGCTGACCCATGCTGAACGAGCTCTTCCGACGCGCCCTCCTGCTGTCCCAGGGGGATGATCCGAACCCCGCCATCGAGGCCTGGGAGGCCGTCATGGCGCATCCCGGCTACGACGCCCTCCCGCCCGACGCCCGGTGGAACGCGCTGACCCAACTGGGTGCCGAACGTCTGGCGAGGTACGACACGGATGCCCGGATCGACGATCTCGCGGGCGCGCTCACGTGTCTGGAGAGCGCGGTGCGGCTGTCCGGCACCGCGCGCCCCGAGCTGCGGGCCATGTGCCGGTACAACCTGGCCCAGGCGCAGGAACGCCGGTACCGCCGCAGCCAGGACGCCGAGGACCTGCTGACGGCGTGTCGCACGATGTGGGGCCTCGTGGACGCGCCGCCACCCGGGGTGGACGCCCGTGCGTTGTGCCTGTGGGTGAGTGCGCGCGTCGAGCGGCACACCGGTGACAAGCCCGACGCCCTGCTGCGGCTGCACGTCACCGTGCTGGAGCGCCTGCTGGTGGAGTCGGACGCCTCGGACGCCTCGGACACCGCCTGGTTCCGGCTGGCGCTGGCGGTCGCACTCGTCAACCTGCTGCCCACGGACCCGGCCGGCTCCCGGGACGTGGCGGCACGTGCCGCGGCGCTCGCCGACGAGAGCTGCCGTGCCCTGCCCGACGGGCCCAGGCGGCAGACGGCGATCGACCTGGCGGGGAGGATCCGCAGGATGCACGAGTGGGTCGACGAGAACGCCCCCGTGCCCAGCGATCCGGGTCCACCGCAAGAGCTCGACCTCTTCGAGTGGGTGGACGGCCTGGCGGACATTCCCGACCGCGAGGAGCGTGTGAGCAGGATCCGTGAGGCGCTCCGGCAGAATCCGTACGAAACGGCGGGTGACGCCTGGGTGATGCTGTGCGTCGCCCTCGCCGACGAGATCCTCAAGGCGGACACCAACGAGAAGATCGAGACGGACGAGGCCATCACCGCCCTGCGCGCCGCGCTGGACATGCCCGACGGCCCCGCGTCCCGTGTCCGGCTGGAGCTGACGTTCAACCTCGGCATGGCCTACAGCCGACGCCGGGCCGGCGATCGCTCGGAGAACGAGCGCAAAGCCATGGCGCTGTTCGAGCAGTGCCTCAGTGAGGTGGAACCCGGTCACGACATCCATCCGTACCTGGCCTGCGCCATCGCACGCCTGGTGCGGGACGACCGCAGGGGCAGCCAGTCCTCGCAGGTGGACCGGGCCATCGCGCTGTGCCGCGACAGCCTGGCCGCCCTGCCCCCGGACGTGGATCCCGGAACACGGGCGCGTGTGCTCGGCTCGCTGTCGTTGCTGCTGCCCCAGCGGACGACCGGAGCCCCGGAGGCGAACCTCGAGGAGGCGATCGGCTTGGGGCGCCAGGCCCTCGAGCTGCTGGACCCGGTCCGGCACGCCGTGGAACGAGGGAACATCCACCACAACTTGGCGCGTCTGTACCGTGAACGGCTCGCCGGGGGCCGGGAGGCGAACCTGTGGCGCGCCATCGAGCACTACCGGGCGTGCCTCGTGGCGCAGCCCAAGGAGACGATGCCCGTGGACTGGGCCATGACCCAGACGTCCCTGGGCGTGGCGTACAGCATGATGCGGGGCAGGGACGTCGAGGCCACCCAGCGGCTGGCGGTCGACGCGTTCATGTCGGCCCTGTCCGTCTTCACCCTGCGGGACCATCCCAACGACTGGGCGCACGCCGAGTTCGGTCTGGGAGTGGCCCTGGGCGACTTCGAGGTGCGGGCCCAGCCGGATCCGGGACAGGCCATCACCCATCTGACGTCCTGCCTCCAGGTGTTCACGGAGGAGGACTCGCCCTGGGAATGGGCGCTGACGCAGTCGTGGCTCGGCGCCATGCGGATGCAGTCGGGGCCGGCCGAGCAGCACACCGCCGCGGCCGAACACTTCCGCGCCGCCCTGCGGGTCCTCAGCTTCGAGAACAGCCCCCGGGACTGGGCGACGGTGCGGTTGAACCTCGCCCAGCTGGCTCCCGCCGACGACCGGGTGTCCCTCCGGGAAACGATCAGAGTCCTGACCGAGCACGGACGGCGCAGCGATGCCTACAAGGCCTGGATGGTCCAGGTAGGGCTGCTGAGCGAACGGCAGGACTGGGCGGGCGCCGCCGACGCCGGCGCGCGGGCGGCCGATCTGCACGAGAGCCTCTACCAGGAGGCACTGCTGCGGGAGAGCCGCCACATGGAGCAGCGAGCGGTGTCCCGCGATCTCACGAAGATCGTCACCGTCATGCTCCGGGCGGGCCGCACGCTCGACGCGGTGCTGCTTCTCGAACGTAGCCGTGCCAGGGAGTTGGGCGAGGCCCTGGGGCAGGAGCATGACGGGATCGACCGGGCGCGGCAGGCGGATCCCGAGACGTTCGCCGCCTTCCGGGCGGCGGCCGACCGGCTCGCCGCGCTGAGCAGCGCCGAACGGTCGGTCCCGGTCGCCGGTCTCGGTCCCCACGAGGTGGAGCGGCTGAACCTCTCGCTGGTGCGGGCGATAGCGCGGGCCCGCGCCGAACGGGACGCCGCGCTCGCGCGGCTGAGCGGGGTGACCGAGCTCCTCAAGCCGCCCGGCGTCGGCGAACTGTCGGCGGCGGTCGCCCCGCACCGTCCGCTGGTCTATGTGTACGTGTTCGACGCGGCAGCCCACCTGGTGCTGGTGCGGCGAGACGGCGAGGGCGGCCTCGACGTGGCGAGCCGCACCACCGCCGTCGGGCGGGAACTCGCCGCGGACGAGGCGGTGCCCGCGCTGCAGGAGCACCTCGCGCGCACGCTCGCGGCCTGGCTGCGGGAGCTGGCGGCCGAGGAGGTCACACTCGTCGCCTGCGGACAGGTCGGCCGGTGGCCGCTGCACGCCCTGGTCTCGGACGGCCGCTGTCTCGTGGACGACTTCCGGGTGTCCTTCACCCCGTCGGCGGCCGTCCTCGCCCGTCGGCACCCGTCCCGGCCCGGCCCTCCGGTCCTGGCGGCCGTCGGCAACCCCTCGGCGGACCTGCGCTACGCGTCGGTCGAGGTGGCCGCCGCGGCCGCGCTGGGCTCCTGGTCCCGCGCGACGGTGCGGCACGGCGCGGACGCCACCCCGGAGGTCTTCGAGGCGGACCTGCGCGGGGCCACCCACGTCCACCTCGCCTGCCACGGCGTCTTCGATGCCGCGCACCCCGTGGAGTCGGCCTTCGTGCTCGCGGCGGGGAGCCGTCTGCCGCTGCGCCGCATCATGGCGGAACGCGCCTTCCGCGGTGTCCGCCTGGTCTTCGCCTCGGCCTGCGGCACCGCATCCACCGACACGTTCGTCGCGGACGAGGCCATCGGGCTGGCCTCCGGCCTGCTGCAGGCAGGGGCGAGCGAGGTCATCGCCTCGCTGTGGAACGTGGACGACCTGGCGACCATGCTGCTGGCGACCCGTTTCCACGCCGGGCTCGGCCACGGCACCGGCCGGGCCCTGCAGTCCGCGCAGCTGTGGCTGCGGGACTCCACCGCCGCCGAGTTCGCCCGGTGGTGCCGGTACCTCGCGGACGCGGTGGACGACCCGCCGCACCGTGACCGGCTCGAGGCGGCCGTCGCCTTCTTCGAGGACCGTCCACCCGCGACACGCTGTTACGCGGAGGCCCGTCACTGGGCAGCGTTCATCCACCTGGGCGCCTGAGCCTGCCCCGGTCGGCCGACGGCTCCCGGCTCACGGCATCCTCAGTAGCCACGGCGCCGCCGCACGCATGAGGCACCGCCGCACGTCCACACCAACACCGAACAGGCGATGGCCGCGCTCGACCATGGCGAGAAGGGGGACTGCGTACAAGCGCCGAGGGGCTCGACCGGGCGCACGCAGGACGAGGAGCCGTGGTGCCGCCCCGACGCGCTCGCCGTCCCGTCACCTCTCGGTCCTGCGGCAGGGCCGAACGGCCCTGGCACCGGTCCGGGGACGCACGGACAATGAGAAGCCGGAAGCCTCCTGGGGAGGTGAGCTGCGGTGATGTACTGGGACGGCGGCTGGGTCTGGATGGCCTTCATGCCGCTGCTGTGGATCGTGCTGATCGGGCTCGTGGTGTGGGCGGTGGTCCACCTCACCCGGCGCCCCGCCGATCGCGGCGGAGGCACGGAGCACGGATGGGCCCCCAGAGAGACGCCGGAAGAGATCCTCGACCGCCGCCTCGCCTCCGGCGAGATCGATGCCGACGCCTACCACGAGGCACTCAAGCACCTGGCCGCCCACCGGCCGAGGCCCCGGTGAACCGGCTTCGCGGCCGCTGGCTGCCACTCACCGTTCTGATCGCCGCGGTGGCTGCACTCATTGCATCGTTCGTGTGGGTGGCGGGCAGCGACTTCGGACGGCCCGGCTCCCGGGCCATGACGGGGGCCCTCTCCCGCGATGGGCCAATCCGCCTGGACAGCGGCGACCTCGATGCCCTCGCGCGACGGTCACGCGCCATTCTGGACGCCGCCGGGCTGGCCGACGTGCGGATCGTGGCCAGCGGCGGACTCGACGAGTACGGCGTGGCCAGGCTGGTGCGCGCCGACGCCCCGATCGACGTGTACGCCGTGGGCACCCGCGTGGGTGTGGCGGCGGACGCCCCCTACCTGGACTCGGCGTACAAGCTCGTGGAGTACGACGGCCGCCCCGTGATGAAACTGTCCTCGGCGAAAGTCACGGCCCCCGGCCGCAAGCAGATCCACCGGCGCACCGGACACCCGGACGTCATCGCCCTGGCCGGTGAGGAACCTCCGCAGTCGGCACGGCACCTGCTGCACACGGTGATGCGCGGCGGCCTGCGGACGGGGCCGCCGGACCACTGGCAGCACGCGCGCGAGCGGTTCCGCGAGGACATCGCCGACCTGCCGGCCCCGGCACGCCGGATCGAGGACCCCGTACCGGTCCGGGCCATCCGGTCCCAGGCCTTGGAGGAGCTGACCGCGAGGGTGCGCGCGGACATCGAGCGCCGGATGCTCTCGGGAGCCACCCCCAGCGCCTCGCACTGCTCGTACGTACGCCGAGCACACGTCGACGGTGGGCCCGACGGGCCTGGCCCCGGGACCAATGGCCCCTGGCACCTCGTTCGAACCGGGACTTGCAATGGGATCGCGGCGGTGTTCTCCGCGCCACCGCAGCCAGGAGGACGATCATGACCACGCCCGCGCCGTCACGGCGCAGCAACCGGTCCGCGCCGAGAACCGGTCCCGGGGAGAGCGGCGCCCCGATGTACGCCCGCGCGGGCAACGAGATCGTCGTACGCGGCACCACGGCCGGCGTCGTGACCCGAGATGGTGAACTCGTCGGTGTCCACCATCCCGACGGCAGCCCGCACTACGACGTGCGCTGGACCGACGAAGACGCGGCGCCCGAGGCGCTCTCGGCGCCCAGTGGGCCGGAGGCTGGAGGCGACCATGTCCACGCAGAGTAACCGGCGGCCGATCGTCGTCGGCATCGAGGCCGACCCGACCAGGCGGATGGCGCTGGCCTGGGCGGCCGACGAGGCAGCCCGCCGACACCTTCCGCTGCGCCCGGTCCGCGCCGAAGGCGTACCGACCCGGGGTTACCGGGGACGGGAGGTCCCTCCGTCCTGGGAGGAGTGGAACGAGCAGCTCCACCGCGGCGGGAAGCAGGTCCTCGCGGACGTCGTGGACTTCGTCGCGGCCCGGCATCCCGAGGTCGAGGTGGACGCCGTGCTCGCCGAGGGCGACCCCGTGTGGGTGCTGCGCGAGCAGAGCCGCCAGGCCACGGCCGTAGTGCTGGGCTCGCAGCACCTGAGCCGGGCCCAGGAGGTGTACAGCTCCGCGTCCGTAGCCCTGCCCGTCATGGCGCACGCCCACTGCCCGGTGGTCGTCGTGCCGGAACCGGAGCATGTCACCCAGGAGCCCGAGTACTACGTCGTCGGCGTCGACGGCAGTGAACATTCGGCCGCCGCGGTCGACCTGGCCTTCGAGGAGGCCGCCCTGCGCGGTGCGGAGCTGCGCGCCCAGTACGTCTGGCAGCCCGGACCGTTGAGGATCTTCGACGAACACGCGGCCCAGCAGGAGTGCCGCCGGCTGCTCTCCGAAATAGTGGCCGGCCGCCAGGCCCGCTACCCGGAAGTGGATCTGCGCCACGAACTTGTCGTCGGCCATCCCGTGCAGATCCTCACCGAGGCCTCGACCCACGCGCTGGGCCTGGTGGTGGGCACCCGGGGGCGCGGAGGCTTCACCGGCATGCTTCTGGGGTCGGTCAGCCAGGGTGTGCTGCACCACGCCCGCTGTCCTGTCATCGCCGTTCCGACACGGGTGTGAGTCGTTTTCACCCCCGGTAGCGAAGGGAAGCCGCCATGACCGCACAAGCCATCGAGACGAACACCGTCACGGCTCTCGTGGCGGACGCCGCCGCGGCGCCCTCGCAGCACACACACAACCTTGGGCCTTTCGACGCGCCGCCGGATGCCACGCGGTTCCTGGTCGACAGGTCGAAGGACGGGACCAGCCCATCGGTCCGTACCGAGGTGAGGAGGAATCGATGTCGCACACGGCTGAATGGAAGGTACGTCTCCATCTCTTCGAAGACGACGACGGAACGACGAAGGCGCACCTCGTGCTGGACACCAGTACCGCGGCGCTCACCGCCCACGGACGTGCGCACTGCCATCCGGCGGACGCGAACGTGCCGGAGATCGGCGACGAACTGGCGGCAGGCAGGGCCATGGTCGACCTCGCTCACCAGCTGCTGGAGACCGCGGAGCGCGACATCCAGGGCATGGCTGCGCCCCGGCTCAGCACCCAGAAGACGGCTGGACGGCCCCTGTGAACCCCGCCGGATCACAGAGCATCCATGACACATCCGGCGGCGACGTGGCCGTTTGTTCCGCGGCGTGCGCACGGGGGGTGATGAATCCACACTGGTCTTGAGGAGTACCGGCCGTGGCGGGCCAGGCTCCATGGCTCTCCCGGCCGTCGGCGACGCCTGAAGGAGATGGCCATGACCACTGCCCGAGAGATCATGCACACCGGTGCGACCTGCGTCCAGGAGAACGAGACGCTGGAGGCTGCTGCGCGCAGGATGAAGGAACTGGACGTCGGAGCTCTCCCGGTCTGCGGCCCCGACGACCGGCTCCACGGGATTATCACGGATCGTGACATCGTGCTGAAGTGTGTCGCCAAGGGCAAGGACCCCGGGACCATGACCGCCGGCCAGCTGGAGCAGGGCAAGCCGATCACGATCGACGCCGGCGCCGATGCGGGCCGGGTCCTTCAGGCCATGGAGGAGCACAAGATCCGCCGGCTGCCGGTGATCGACAACCATCGCCTCGTCGGCATGATCAGCGAGGCGGACCTCGCACGTCACCTCCCCGAGGATCAGGTGGGCCATTTCGTCGAAGTCATCTGCGCAGCCCCCTGACCGACCGGGTCGGCCGGGGCTCGACATCGCACGGCACCGGGAGAGGAACGGCATGCTCGACAGAGTCCAGGACGTGCCCCCAGGGGTAGACGCCGTGAAGGCGATCGGAACGGTGTCGAAGGACGATTACAGAGCGGTGATCGAGCCGCTCATCGACGACGCGCGCAGGGAAGGCCGCCGCATCCGCCTCCTGTGGGAAGCCGGCCCGGAGTTCCGGTCGTTCACCCCTGCAGCCGGGTGGGAGGACCTCAAGGTCGGGCTCGGCGCCATGCGCCTGTTCGAGGGATGCGCGGTCGTCAGCGACACCGGCTGGATCCGGGAGTCGACCCGGCTCGCGAGATTCCTGATGCCCTGTCCGGTACGCGTCTTCGGCGGCCAGGAACGCGATGAGGCCCTGCGCTGGCTCGTCTCGCTGCCTGAAGGACCCGGCGTGTCCCACCAGCTCCTGCCCGAGTCCAAGGTGCTGGTGGTCGAGGTGGAACAACCCCTGCGCGCACAGGACTTCGACGCGCTGGCACAGACCGTCGACAGCTGGCTCGAGACCCACGACGAACTGGCCGGTGTCGTGGTGCACTCTCGTGACTTTCCGGGCTGGGAGAACATCGGAAGCCTGTTCCGGCATGTACGTTTCGTCCGCGACCATCATCGCAAGGTCAGGAGGGTCGCGCTGGCGGCCGACAGCAAGCTCGCCGGCCTCGTGCCTCACATCGCGAACCACTTCGTCCAAGCCGAGGCAAGGCAGTTCGGATACGCCGAACTCGACGACGCCGTCGCCTGGGCCGCGAGCCCGCCCGACCGTAACCCTGCCGATGCGGGTTGATGGGGCAGCCCCTCCGCACAGGCGCACACGTCCGGGTCCGCGTTCAGGGCTGCGGAACTCGCCGACCGCAGGCGGCCTGGCGAGCCGATGCCGTGGTGCAGTCCAGGAACCCAAGATCAACCTGCTTCTTGACCTTGTAGACGCGGTCGCCGACGAAGCGGCCACGCGTGCAGCAGGCGCGGGGTGGGCCCACGCTTCTCGGCCCCGTCGGTGGCCCGGTGGACAGGGCCTCCTGCACGTGGCGGGTGGGGACCATGAACCCTCCGACGTGATCAGCGCTGCCTCGGCACGTGCCACAAAGGGCGCCACCCCCGTGCGGCTGTCGAGCGAGGTGGCGCATGAGGACGCGGCCTCCGCCCTGGTCGACAAGGCACCGGGATGCCCGGTTTGGAAGACCGAAGCACCGGCACGCCAGACACTTGGAAGCCGCATCAGGGGCGGACCTTCTGGTCGGTCGGTGCCCGCCCGCGCCTCGTGCGTCGAGGTCTGCAACTGGGCCTGATCAATCACGCGGTACTGCATCACGCGCCGTGCCCCATAGCCGAAGGCCGATGGAACCAGGGCTTCCTCGCGCCTCCCAGCAGCCGCGGCGGCGGTCCTGGTCAGGTGCCGGTGGAGGAACGGCGGGCGTCGTCCGCTCGGTACGCGATGTCAGCGGCGACCGAGAGCACGCCGTCGACACCACGGCACAGCTGCTCGATGACTGGGATCAGGCTCCTGTACTCCACGGAACCGCCGAGGGCGACCCGCCCGTCGCGCACCTCGACCGTCACATCCGGGGGTTCGAGGCCCATGGTGCGCCGCAACACGTCCCCCGTGATCTCCTCACGGATGGCGTCGTCACGGCGCAGGAAGACCCGTAGCGGGTCACCACGGCTGACGATGCCCAGGAGCCGGTCCGCCTCGTCCACCACGGGCAGCCGCTTGACGTGCTGGGCCTCCATGAGGCGAGCGGCCTCGACCACAGTCCACTCGGGGCGCGCGCACACCGCGGGAGCGACATCAGTTCCTCGGCGCGGGAGCCCTCGGCCTTGGCCCGCTCCCAGGCCTCCAGTTTCGCGCCCACGCATGGGGTGGGGCGCATCGCGGTGACGACGTCCGACGGCCGCCCGGCGGTCGTCCCGATCAACTACGAGGTCATCGATGAAGCCATCGTCTTCCGGACCGCGCCCGACTCCGTGGCGGCGGCGGCCGCGGAAACGGACGTCGCTTTCGAGGTCGATCACGTCGACGAGGCTCTGAGCCGGGGCTGGAGCGTGCTCGCCGTCGGCCGCGCGAGCGTCGTGACCGACCCCGAGGCCGTGCGCAGGCTCGCCCGACACGCCCACACCACACCGTGGGCGGGCGGTGAACGCGAGATGTGGGTGTCGATCCGGCCCACGAGCCTCACGGGCCGTCGCATAACCCCGGCCGATCAGTAGACGGCCACGGGCCACCGAAGAGACATCCCTTTCCAGGGTGCGCCGACTCGCGAGCGGAGTCTGGTGGGCACATACCGTCCATGCGCACTGCAGGGCGATCAACCGGGTGTCAGTTCCCACATCGGCGGGCAGGGCGGCGGCAAGGTAGTTGAGCATCTCCCGCACCCGGGTTCGACTGTCAGGCGCTCGGGCGCGGCGCCGGCGCTGTGCCGCCCCGTCGATGCACAGCGCGCAGCCTGGTGGACGTCGCCCTGCTCGCGCAGCATCCCGCCCGTCCTGACCGGTTGCAGGCCGCAGACTGGGCGCTGCGCACCGCCTGCCGTGCCCGTCCGGGCTCGGGCGCGTGGTCGTGTGAGCACCCGGAGCACAACAGCTTCAGCGCCGTACCCGTGGCATCCCCAGGCCGATCCACGAGATGATCTCGCGCTGGATCTCGTTGTTGCCGCCGCCGAAGGTGAAGATCACCGCTGAGCGGTAGCCGCGTTCCAGTTCGCCGTGCAGGACCGCGCCCGCCGACCCCTCCTTCAGCGGCCCGGCGGCGGCGAGGATCTCCATGAGCCAGGCGTAGGCGTCCCGGCGGGCCTCGGAGCCGTAGACCTTGACCGCGGAGGCGTCCTGGGGAGTCAGCGTGCCCTCCTGGACGGCGGTGACCATCTGCCAGTTGAGGAGCTTCATGGCGTCGAGGCGGGTGTGGGTCCGGGCGAGCAGACGGCGCACCCAGGAGAGGTCGGCCACCCGACGGCCGTCGGCGAGCTTGGTCTCCATCGCCCAGCGCTGGACGTCGTGCAGGGCGCGGATCGCCATGGTGCCGTGGGCGGCGAGGGTGACGCGTTCGTGGTTGAGCTGGTTGGTGATCAGCCGCCAGCCCTGGTTCTCGGCCCCGACGCGGCGGGAGACGGGGACGCGGACGTTCTCGTAGTAGCTGGCGGTGGTGTCGTGCGAGGCGAGGGTGTTGATGACCGTGCAGGAGTAGCCGGGGTCGGAGGTCGGCACCAGGAGCATGGTGATGCCCTTGTGCGGCGGGGCGTCGGGGTCGGTGCGCACGGCCAGCCACACCCAGTCCGCGGTGTCGCCGTTGGTCGTCCAGATCTTCTGCCCGTTGACGACGTACGCCTCACCGTCCCGTACCGCGCGCGTCTTCAGGGACGCCAGGTCCGTGCCCGCGTCGGGCTCGCTGTAGCCGATGGCGAAGTCGATCTCGCCGGACAGGACGCGCGGCAGGAAGTACGCCTTCTGCTCGTCGGTGCCGAACCGCATGATCGTCGGGCCGACCGTGTTCAGTGCCATGAGGGGCAGGGGGACGCCGGCCTGCGCGGCCTCGTCGAAGAAGATGAACTGCTCCATGGCGGTCATGCCGCGCCCGCCGTACTCCTTCGGCCAGCCCACGCCGAGCCAGCCGTCGGTGCCGAGCCGGCGGATCGTCTCGCGGTAGAAGCGCTTCTGGGTGGCGGGGTCGGCGTAGCGGGCGTAGGCGTTGTCCGGCACCAGGTCGGCGAAGTAGGCGCGCAGTTCGCTGCGCAGCCGCTGCTGCTCGGGCGTGTGGTCGAGGTGCACGGCGGCCTCCAGGCTCCCGGGGGCGGGTCGGTCCTGATGGCGCACACCGTAGAACGTGTTTCAGAAATTGGGAATGGATCGCCTCCGGGAAGTCGTACGGGTCACCGGGCCACCCGGCCCTCAGCGCAGCGTCGCGATGAACTCCGTGCAGGCCCGCGCGCACGCCCGGCAGGCCGCCGCGCTCTCCTCGGCGCCGTGCTGCGCGTCGAAGGCGTGCGCGCACTCCAGGCAGACCGCTCGGCACAGCTCCAGCTGGACACGGATACCGGTCTCGTCCAGGCAGTTCTGCTCGGACAGCACGCGACAGGTCGCGTCGCACACCTCGGCGCACATGATGCCCCGGCGCCGCGCCCTCTCCTGCTCCTCGGTTCCGCCCGGGTCCAGGAGGCTCGCGCGCAGCGCGCACGCCCGGGCGCACTCCGTGCACGCCTGCGCACACGCGAAGCGGTCCTCCAGGAACCGGTAGAGCTCCTGTTGGGAAGTCGTCGTCGGTGTCACACCGGGCGGGTAGCCGGGGCCCGCCGGGTCAAACCCGGGCGGCGCGTCGCCGACGGCGCCGTCACCGTCAAGACAAGATCAGGCAATCTGTCCGGTTCACCCCTTTATGGAGGGGTATTCACCTGGTATGAGTAGCGCATCGATGCAGCTGGCCGCCGCGAGCGGCCTCATGAGTCTTGTCCTCTTCCTTGTGGCCGTGGTCGTGCTCGCGGTACTGGCTGGAGGCTTCTGGCTGACCTCCCGCGTCCGGTACAACGAGTCGCCCCGTCCGCGCCCGGAGGAGCAGCCGCACCTGCCACCCGGCGGCGCCGTGCACGAGGTCCGGGAGAACCGGGAGTCCGAGGAGGTGCCCGTGGTACCGAAGGGCGGCCGCCCCCTCACCCCGTACGATCTGAGAAACCAGGACACAAGGCCCAGCGAGTCGAAGGACCGGCCGCGCTGGAGCAGCGGGTCGAGCGGTTCCTTCGGCGGCGGCGGGCTCGGCGCCCACTGACACGCGCCACGGAAGCGCGGTCCACCCGTATGGGTCCCGTCAGGGAGTGACGGGATTCCCCTCCATCCGCACCACATGGGCGAGGTTCGCCCGGTCCTCGGCATCCTCGCTGGGGCGGGCGCCGAACCAGGCGTCGAGGATCTCCTTCAGGAGCGCCTCGGAGGTCAGCCGGAGACCCAGCGCGAGCACATTGGCGTCGTTCCAGCGCCGGGCGCCGTCCGCCGTGTACGCGTCCGTGCACAGGGCGGCCCGTACGCCGGGCACCTTGTTCGCGGCGATAGAGGCGCCCGTTCCGGTCCAGCAGCACACGACCGCCTGGTCCGCCGCCCCGGCGGCCACCTCCCGTGCGGCCGTCTCCGAACACACCGCCCACTGCGGATCCGCACCGGCCCGCAGCGCACCGTGCGCCCGCACCTCGTGACCGCGCCGACGCAACTCCTCGACGAGGAGGCGGGCGACGGGTTCGTCCATGTCGGAGGAGACGGCGATCCGCATGCCCCGAGCGTAGCGTGCGCCCGCCTGTGCGACCCCGCACCGGCCGCTCAAGAAGGTCACGGCCATAGCGGCCATGGTCGGCGGCGGTGTTGCCAGCGCCAACGGCGGGCACGACCGCGACGACCCGTTCGGTTTCAGCGTCGACAACCCGCAGCAGGTTGAATGCCAGCAGGACTTCGAGGGCGGCGGCGTCCACGCTCCCGTCCTCGGCGGCGACTCCGAGTCGAACACCGGCAACTTCTGCACGGTGATCGGGTCCATCGGCGACTGATTCCAGGCGCCGAGGAAAGGCGGGTCTCGCACAGGTCATTCCGATCAGCGACAGGGAAGCGGGCGTGGCACGGCCGGTGCGGCGAGTCTTCCCGCCCCTGGATTGCCGCCCTCACTTGCCGCCCTCACTCGTGTGCGCGGGATTCCCCGGGCCGGGGCGCCGTTCGACCGTCCACGGCCTGAGGGAGAGCGACCGCAGCCGCAGCGACGGGCCGCGGGCACGGCTGGTGGCGGGCAACGGCCGTGGCATCGCCCCCTCGCCTGACGGGGCTTGCGCGGGGTGTTGCCGCCGAGGAGCGCCACGCCCGTGGGGGTAGGGCCGGTCGGCCCTACCCCCACCCGGCACTCGCGGGGACGATGGACTGATGTTCCAGAACGACGCCTCCTTCCGCGCACTCGACCGACAGGAGAGCCTGCGCCTGCTGGCCAAGGTGCCGGTCGGCCGCGTGGTCTACACCCGGCAGGCGCTGCCCGCCGTCCTCCCGGTCAACTTCTCCGTGGACACCGACGCCTCCGTCCTGCTCCACACCTCCGCCGGCTCCGACCTCGTCAACGCCATCGACGGCGTAGTGGTCGCCTTCGAGGCCGACGAGTTCGACGCGGCGACCCGCTCCGGCTGGAGCGTCGTCGTCACCGGCCGCGCCACCACCGTGACCGACCCCGCCGAACACGCACGCCTCTCTCAGTCCGGCCCACACTCCTGGATGCCCGTACACGACGGCGTCTTCGTACGCATCGAGACCGAGATGATCACCGGACGCGAACTCGGGAAAGCACAAAGCGCGGTGTGACGCTTCGACCGGCCCGACAAACGCCTATTCGCCCTGCAGATTCTCGGATTATGGGATTGACATAGAATCAGAGGTTATTTGCCGAAAGTTATGACTTTCCCCGGAAAGGGTATTTCACCAACTAAGCCTGCCCCGCCTTTCTCAGGGAGAGTCATGACCGCTTTGACGTCGTTATCGTTCAGCGCTGCCGCGTTCGTGGCAGGGGCCACCATTCCGGTGGGGGCCGGGCCCCAGGGCATCGCTCTCACACCCGACGGGGCCCGCGCGTACGTGGCCAACCGGGGCTCGAACACGGTGAGTGTGATCGACACCGCCACCGACACCGTCACCCACACCATCCCCACCGGTGCCGGTCCGGTCTTCGTGGCGACCAGTCCGGACGGAACCCGGGCGTATGTGACCATCAACGGCGACGGTCTGGTCAGCGTGATCGACACTGCCACGAACGCCATCGTCACGGACATCGCCGTCGGGGTCGGAGCGTCGGTGGTGGCGCTCACCCCGGACGGCACGCGCGCCTATGTGTCCGTGCAGGACGCGAACGCGGTGAGCGTCATCGACACTGCCACGAACACCGTCACCGGCACCGTCCCGGTCCCTGGCGCGCCGATCGGTCTGGCCATCATCCCGGACGGGACGCGCGCCTATGTCGCGTCTCTCTTCACGAACGCGGTGAGCGTGATCGACATCGCCACGAACACCGTGAGCACGACGATCCCCGTCGGCCTGAACCCCATTCTGGTGGCAGCCGCGCCCGACGGGGCCCACGTCTATGTCACCAACGTCGGCAACTCCACGGTGAGCGTGATCGACACCGCCACCGACGCCGTGGCCGCCGCCGTCGGTGTCAGCGCCCAGCCCCGCCTCGTGGCGGTGAGCCCCGACAGTTCCCACGCGTATGTCGCGAACTTCGAGCCGGACACGGTGAGCGTCATCGACACAGCGACCCACACCGTCGTCGAGAACATCGACTTCGGAGACGGGCCCACCGTCATCGCGGTCACCCCCGACGGGACACACGCCTATGTGACCAACAACGCCGCGGGCTCCGTCGGTGTGATGGGAACGACCGTGATTCCCGACCAGGGATCCACGGCCGGCGGCACCACCGTGACCCTTACGGGGCACCACCTGGCCAACGCGAGCGCCGTGCACTTCGGCACCGCCCGGGGCGTCATCACCGCCAATACCGCGACCTCGCTGACCGTCAAGACCCCCGCGGGATCCGGTGCCGTCCCCGTGACGGTCACCACCCCCGGCGGCACCGGCACCCTCGGAACCTTCTACTACCGGCCGTTCCCCGCCCTCACCGGCGTCAGCCCCACCGCGGGCCCCGCGGGCGGCAGCGACCAGGGCATCGTCCTCACCGGCCGCAACCTGGACGGCGCCATCGATGTGTACTTCGGGCCCACCCGAGCCGTCATCCAAGAGGTCTCCGACACCCAGCTCACCGTCAGGACACCGGCCGGCGCCGACTCCCCGGCACCGGGTGAGGTCCCCGTCACCGTGATCACCCCCGGAGGGCGCGCCAGCGGCGTTCTCTATACCTACGTCGGCCCTTCCACCCTCACCGGAGTCAGCCCCAGCACGGGTTCGACGGCCGGCGGCACCCAGGTGACCCTCACCGGCACCGGCCTGGCCGCCACCGAGCAGGTCACCTTCAACGGCACCGCGGCCGCCTTCAGCGTCGTCTCCGACACCATGCTGACCACCACGTCCCCGCCCAGCGCCCTGGAGGGCACCGTCGACATCACTGTCACCAGCCCCGGCGGCACCTCCGTCGGGTCCTTCACCTACGTCGCCGAACCCGACGTCTGACCCTCCCGGATCAAGTGACGCCACCCCGACTGGGAACCGGGCTGCTGGACACCGACGTACCCGCCGGCCATGCCGAGCAACTGCTGGCGGTGGTGCGCGAGACACTGTCGAACGCCGCCCGGCACTTACACGCCACCGCCGTCGAGGTCACCGCCGAGACGGACGGCACCCGGCTGCGGCTGCAAGTCGCCGACAACGGGTCCGGCGTCGACCCGGCGGTCACCCGCCGCAGCGGCCTGGACAACCTCCGCCGGCGTGCCACCGACCTCGGCGGCAGCTTCACCCTCACGCCGAACGAACCCGCCGGCACCATCGCGGAATGGACGGTGCCGCTCCTCGCGGAGTAGCCGGGTGAACGGCCGGGACGCGAACAGCGGCACGCTTGCGATGGTCACAAGTCCTTCACGTCGCTCCGCTTTCCCTTTGCCCGGCAGGGGCTACCCGAAGGGCAAAAGCCGCCTTCACCAGGAGCTGTCGTGGTATTCACCGCCTTTTTGCTGCCTCCGGGACTGATGTGCCTGGCCCTGGCGCTGGGCCGCTACGAGGATTGGCTGCTCCACCAGCGCGTCCCCGCACAGCACGGGCGTCACGCCGGAAGCAGGCGCCATCTGTCCCTCGTGCCGCGGCCGAGCCCTCGGACCCACGCGGCGCGAAACGGGTCCGAGCGGCAGAGGATCACGGACGCGGCATGACCGCTCCCCGTCCTCGACCGTCCAGGACACGGTCGGCGATCTGGTCGGGCGTGCTGCTGTCGGTCGGCACGTGGTGGGCGAAGCGGGGCCGGGACAGGGCCCGCAGGCAGCGGTCGAACTGCGGCCCCTCCCAGCTCAGTTCCCCCCACCTGTCCGGCTGTTCGCCGCGTTCTCGCATACGGTCGCGCAGCCGTCGGCGGACGGTCGCCGCCTCGGCGAGCAGAGTGACGTGGCGTACGTCGGCCCCGGCGCGACGCAGGGCGCAGACCGTGGCGTCGAAGCCGTCGTCCGTGGCGACCGTCCTCGGCACCACCAGCGGACGGCGGTAGGTGCGCTGCACGCCGTCGATGACACCGGCCACGGGCTCGGGCTCGGGCCGCACGGGGCCGGCCGCGTGGTCGCTCTGGGGTCGTGCAGTGCCTCCTCGTCGTCGGACGAGGTCGGCATCAGGCAGGCCGGGCCGGGCATGCTCGAGCGCGGCTCCCGGCAGACGGACGTCGAGGACCGCCAAGTCCGGGCCCGGCGCCGGGACGCGCACCAGCGCCTGCTCCACGGTCGCGGCCTCGCCGACCACGGTGACGTCCGGCTCGTCGTCCAGCAGGCCGTGCACGCCGCGCGGTACCACTTGGTGATCGTCCGGCCCGGGCGACATGGAGCCGAGTGGCCCGGTGGCAGGGCCGAGTGGCCCATGGTCGGGACGGGGGCCCCGCAGGAGGCTGGAGGGGACACGCCGGTAGGCCCCACTGGAGGCACGCCATGAACGCTCCCCCGACACCCGGCATACTGCGGGCGCTCCCGGCCGAACAACGGCAGCGGCTGATGCGGCTCGCCCGGGAGGTCTCCTTCCCGCAAGGTGCCCGTCTCTTCGAGGAGGGAGGCCACGCCGACCGGTTCTGGATCATCCGTACCGGTGCCGTCGCCCTCGACATGCGCGTGCCGGGCTGCCGCGCGGCCGTCATCGAGACCCTCGTGCACAACGAACTCGTCGGCTGGTCCTGGCTGTTCGGCCCGCACAGCTGGCACTTGGGCGCTGAGGCGACCAGCCCCGTGCGCGCCTACGAGTTCGACGCGGCCGCGGTCCGGTCGATGTGCCAGGACGATCCCGCGCTCGGCCTCGCCGTCGCCCAGTGGGTGGGTGACATCGTCGCCCACCGTCTGCGCTCGGCCCGCACCCGGCTGCTGGACCTGTACGCCCCGTACGGCAGCGGCAGCCTCCGGTGACCGGACCCACGGGAGGCGGCGTGCACCGCCTGATCCGGGCCGTCGAGGGCGTCGTGGACGTGGAGTTCGACCTCACCCGGCACGCGTGCAGGACGGTGCCCACGCGGCCGGACGGCCCACCACGGTCGGGCCGTCCGGCTGCGTGGTGTCCCACCGGCCAGTAGCGTGCTGTGTGGTGACGCGTACGACGTCCAGCGGGAGGCGGCATGGCCGGCGAGAAGGCGGCGTCGCTGCCGCGCAAGACCTACGAGAAGGAACTGCTGCGCCTGCAGACCGAGTTGGTGAAGGTGCAGGAATGGGTGCGTGCGGAGGGCGCCCGGCTGGTCGTGATCTTCGAGGGCCGGGACGCGGCCGGCAAGGGCGGCACCATCAAGCGGGTCGCGGAGAACCTCAACCCGCGGGTGGCGCGGATCGCGGCGCTGCCCAAACCGACCGAGCGTGAGCGCACCCAGTGGTACTTCCAGCGGTATGTGGCACATCTGCCGGCCGCCGGGGAGATCGTGCTCTTCGACCGCAGCTGGTACAACCGCGCCGGCGTCGAGCGCGTGATGGGCTTCTGCACCAAGGAGGAGTACCAGCTCTTCCTGCGCCAGTGCCCCATCTTCGAGCGGATGCTCGTCGAGGACGGGATCCTGCTGCGCAAGTACTGGTTCTCGGTGAGCGACACCGAACAGCAGGAACGCTTCCGCCGCCGGCTGGAGGACCCCCTGCGGCGCTGGAAGCTGTCACCGATGGACCTGGAGTCGATCACCCGCTGGGAGGCGTACTCCCGGGCCAAGGACGCGATGCTGGTCCACACCGACATCGCCGAGGCGCCCTGGTACGTCGTCGAGAGCGACGACAAACGCCGGGCCCGGCTGAACATGATCGCCCACCTGCTCGACTCCGTGCCCTACCGCGACGTGCCCCCGCCCGTGCTCGAACTGCCGCACCGCCCGCCCTCGACCGGCTACGAGCGTCCGCCGCGCGATCTGCAGACCTACGTCCCGGACCACTCGGCGAACCTGTGAGCCGACGCCGGCCGCGCCTTCCTGTTCCGGCGTGGCTTTCGCTCGGATCATCGGACGAGCATCATGGTCTTGCGACCCGCCCGGCACCGGCAAGATCGATAAGCGAGTAAACCCTCTCTGACCTGCGGAGACGAAGGCCAGGGGCTAATCTGCTAGTGGCACTAGGAGGTACCCATGAGGATGCTGATCAACGTCCCGGAGACCGTTGTCGCGGACGCGCTGCGAGGTATGGCGGCGGCTCATCCCGAGCTGGCCGTCGACGTGGAGAACCGGGTGATCGTACGGCGGGACGCCCCCGTGGCAGGTCAGGTGGGCCTGGTGTCCGGCGGCGGGTCGGGTCACGAGCCGCTGCACGGCGGGTTCGTGGGCCACGGCATGCTGTCGGCGGCCTGCCCGGGCGAGGTGTTCACCTCGCCGGTGCCGGACCAGATGGCGCGGGCGGCGGCGGCCGTGGACAGCGGGGCGGGCGTGCTGTTCGTGGTGAAGAACTACACCGGTGACGTGCTCAACTTCGACATGGCGGCCGAGCTCGCCGAGGACGAGGGCATCCAGGTCGCGAAGGTGCTGGTCAACGATGACGTGGCCGTCACCGACAGCCTCTACACGGCCGGCCGGCGCGGCACCGGCGCGACGCTGTTCGTGGAGAAGATCGCGGGCGCCGCGGCCGCCGAGGGGCAGCCGCTGGAGCGGGTGGAGTCCATCGGCCGCCAGGTCAACGAGAACTCCCGCAGCTTCGGTGTGGCGCTCAGCGCCTGCACCACCCCGGCCAAGGGCAGCCCCACCTTCGACCTGCCCACCGGCGAACTGGAGCTGGGCATCGGCATCCACGGCGAGCCGGGCCGGGAGCGGCGGGCGATGATGACCTCCGGCGAGATCGCCGACTTCGCGGTCCACGCGGTCCTGGAGGACCTCAGCCCCCGTGCCCCCGTCCTCGTCCTGGTCAACGGCATGGGTGCGACCCCGCTCCTGGAGCTGTACGGCTTCAACGCCGAGGTGCAGCGGGTGCTCGGCGAGCGCGGCGTGGCCGTGGCCCGCACCCTCGTCGGCAACTACGTCACCTCGCTGGACATGGCGGGCGCCTCGGTCACGCTGTGCCAGGTCGACGAGGAACTGCTCAGGCTGTGGGACGCGCCGGTGCACACGCCGGCCCTGCGCTGGGGTATGTGACAAGGCGCCGAAGCGACCGACGCACCTACCACGCGAGGAGACCAAGTGCTCGACGCCGACTTCTTCCGCCGCTGGATGACGGTGACCGCCGCATCCGTGGACCGCGAGGCGGGACGGCTCACCGCCCTCGACTCGCCCATCGGGGACGCCGACCACGGCAGCAATCTGCAGCGCGGGTTCACCGCCGTGCGGGCCACGCTGGAGAAGGAGGCGCCGGACACGCCGGGTGCCGTCCTGACCCTTGCCGGGCGCCAGCTGATCTCGACGGTCGGCGGTGCGTCGGGGCCGCTGTACGGCACCCTGCTGCGCCGTACGGGCAAGGCGCTCGGGGACGCCGCCGAGGTGAGCGTGGCGCAGCTGGCCGAGGCGCTGCGGGCGGGGGTGGACGGGGTGATGGCGCTGGGCGGTGCCGCGCCCGGCGACAAGACCATGATCGACTCCCTGGTGCCGGCGGTCGACGCGCTCGGCGAGGGCTTCGTCGCGGCCCGGACCGCCGCCGAGGCGGGCGCCGAGGCGACGATCCCGCTCCAGGCCCGCAAGGGCAGGGCGAGTTACCTCGGCGAGCGCAGCATCGGTCACCAGGACCCGGGGGCCACCTCGTCGGCGTTGCTCATCGCGGCACTCGCGGAGGCGGCGGGTGAGTGACGGCGAGTTGGTCGGGATCGTGCTGGTGTCGCACAGCGCGGAGGTGGCGGCTTCCGTCGCCGAGCTGGCCAAGAGCCTGGCGGGCGGCGCCACGGAGGTGCCCGTCGCCCCCGCCGGCGGCACCGAGGGCGGCGGGATCGGTACCAGCGCCGAGCTGATCTCGGCGGCGGCCGCGGCCGTGGACCGGGGCGCCGGGGTCGCCCTGCTCGCGGATCTGGGCAGCGCGGTGCTCACCGTGAAGGCGCTGCTCGCCGAGGGGGACGAACTGCCGGACGATTCCCGTCTCGTGGACGCCCCGTTCGTGGAGGGCGCGGTGGCCGCGGTGGTCACGGCGGCGACGGGAGCCGGCCTGGACGCGGTGGTGGCGGCGGCGACGGAGGCGTACACGTACCGCAAGGCGTGACGCGGCGGGCCCCTGGGGCCGGTCCGGTCATGTCGGTCCCGCCGCCGCGGCGTCGGCGCCCTTTCGGCGGCCCGCCAGACGTGGTGCTCGACCGCCGCGCGCAGGGCCGCGTGCGCCGAGGGTGGCGCGCTCCGGTCCGGCCGCGGGCGCCGGTCAGCCGCCCGAGACGAACTGTCCCGCCAGCCGCTCCCCGGCGGCCACGGCTGCCTCGTGGTCCTCGATCGGCTGCACCCGCGAGTCCTTGAAGGCGATGTACGTGACACCGGAGGGCACCCCGCCGTCGCGCGGGTCGGAGGGGATCCCGAGGCTCCGCGCGGTGGCGTACGAGGCCTCGCCGATGATGTCGCGCGGACCGGTGTCGCCGACGACCGCGTAGCGCACCGTGTCGCGGTAGACGACGGCGACCACCGAGCCGCCGCGCACACCCTGGGCGCGGGGGTTCCAGATACCGCTCGGGGCGGGCACGACGACGTAGGGCAGGCGTTCGGCGCTCAAGTAGCGGCCGTCCGACTGCTGGTAGGCGGTGGCGGCGCAGAAGTAGGGGTCGGTGCGGCGGTTGCAGTGGGACGTGGGCCGCCCGTCGCAGTCGATGTCCATGTCGGCCTTCCAGAAGACGGCGCCCCTGGTGCCGCAGACCCGGACGGTCGCGCGCGCCCCGCTGTCGGTGGGATAGCGGCCCCGCGAGACCGGGACGCAGTCCCGCACCTTGGCCAGCAGGTCCACCGCCCGGACCTGGCCTTCGCTCCGGGGCACGGGCGCGGGGCGGGGACGTACGGCGACGGCGGGGGCGGGCAGCGCCGCCGGGGTGAGCAGGGCGGCGGCGCCGACTGCGGCCAGTGTCAGTGACTGGGGACGCACGATGAGGGACCCTCCATAGGGGACGCGAACCCGGCTAAATGTGGCATATCCGACACCGTATTGGTCGGCGACAGGGGCCGGGGACCTGAGCCCGTGTCGGCCCAGGCCACCCCGGCCGCCCGCGCAGGCGCGGGATCAGCGACGACAGCGTTCCGCGCCACAGACCTGAACTCCCCATCCCTCCGGGAGAGTTCGGCCGTGAGGTGCCTCAGCATACGTAATTCCGCCAAGAGGTCACCAGCCCGGCCGCCTTGAGGTGATCACGTCACTTACGCCATATTGGTACGGACCATTGCAGTGATGCCGTCCCCGGGGAGGCAGAGCCGTGCGACGCGTTCCGCTTCCGCCCGTCGTGGCCTGCGGCGCCCTGGTGCTGGTCGCGGCCTGCGGGTGGGGCGGTTCGGGCGACGACGACGGCCGGATTCCCGGCGCGCCGACGGGTGTCACCGCCACGGCCGGGAGTGCCACGACGGTGCACGTCATGTGGAACGCGGTGACCGACGGAGCCGGGATCGGCGCTTACGAGGTATATCGGGGCACCACCAAAGTCATGGAAGTACCGGGCACAGCGCACATGGTGGACGTCACCAGGCTCAGGCCGTCCACCGTGTATGTGTTCACCGTCCGGGCCCGGGACACGGACGGGCGCACCGGCCCGCCCAGCCGCGGGGTCCGGGCGCGGACACCCGCCGCCGCGGCGGCGGACCACGCCGCGCCGAGCCGTCCCGGGCAGCCCCGGGGACGGGCGGTCGGCAGCCGGGCCGTCCAGCTGTCCTGGGGCGCGTCGGCGGACGACCGGGGCGTGGCCTCGTACGACGTCTGGCAGGGCGGATCGAGGATCCACAGCGTGGGCGGCGGGCAGACCGCGACCGTGGTCACCGGACTGCGCCCCGGCACCTCCTACGTCTTCACGGTCCGCGCCCGTGACGCGGCCGGCAACCTCTCGGCCGCGAGCGCCCGCGTCCGGCTCACCACCCCGGGCAGCGACGACGGCCAAGGCACGGCCCCGACCGGCTTTCGCGCGACCACCCACCGCGCCGACGGGGCGTACTACATCGACCTGGCCTGGGTGCCGCCGCGCACCGACGGCGTGGTCACGGAGTACCAGATCCAGCTCGACGGCCGCCCCGCCACCTCCCTGGTGTGGGGCGGGACTCCGCCGCGCGGCAGGGCCACCTACAGCTTCTACACGGGCAAGGACGCCGGGGAGGTCCACCGGGTGCGGATCCGGGCCCGGCTGCCGGACGGCACCTGGGGCGGGTTCTCGGCGGAGCGCACGGTGACGACCGGCGGGGACGGCTGAGCACGCCACGGCGGCGTCCCGGCCTGCCCCGGGTGGAGCAATCGCTCACCCGCACGGGTGCGGTCCGCATGCGGGACGGCCCGGGCGCACGTTGGCTGGCCCCGAGGCAGCACGGACGTTTCCCGACCCCCGGCGGCGCATGGGACGTACCGCCAACCGTGCCGCCGGAGGGCAGCCCAATGCGCACTACCCGACTTCTCCTCCGCTCCGGCCTCACCGCGGCGGCCGCCGCCACGCTCCCCGTCGCGCTCGCCGGGCCGGCCGGCGCGGTCTCGGGGATCTCCGTCAGCACCACGGGGTCCACGGTGTCCGTCACAACCAGCGCCTGCACGCAGAACAACGGCAGTTGGGGCAACGCCTCCCTGCTCACCGGCAGCCAGGCGAACTTCGCACAGGGGCGTCAGGCGGCCCTGGCGGGGACCACCGTCAGCCAGTCCGCCGCGTGGTCGGCGGTGAGCCCGGGGACGTACACCGTGGTGGTCGTCTGCTCCAACGGCATCACCGCGGGCACCCAGTCGGTGATCGTCTCCCTCCCCTCGCCCCCGACCATCTCCGCCACGTCCAGCCCCTCGCCGTCGCGTGGCGTCATGGGCGGTCTCGGCGGCGCCGCCCGGGACTACGGGCCGGTCACCCTGGGCGTGGGCGGGGCCCTGGTGGGCGCTGGTGTCATCGCCACGGGCTGGTTCCTGCGCCGCCGCTCGAAGCCGTACCGGCTGTGAGCCGGGCCTGCTGTTCCGGGGCGGCCGTCAGACGCCTTCGTCGGGGGCCGCGCCCGCGGGCAGCTCGCCGAACTCCGCCAGGGCGTGCGTGAGCCACTCGGTCCAGAAGGTCTCCAGGTCGATGCCCGCGCGCAGCACCAGATGGCGCAGCCGGTCCTGCGCGCTGTCCCGGCCCGGCGGGAAGTCGCGCAACTCGATCTCCCGGTACTCGTCCAACTGCCGCCGGTGCAGCTCCAGATGGCGGCGCAGATCGTCCTCCAGGCCGGCCGTGCCGACCACCGCCGCCGCGCGCAGCCGCAGCAGCAGGGTGTCACGGTGCGGCTTGGGATCCTGCGCCGCGGACGTCCAGCGGGCCAGTTCGGCGCGGCCCGCGGGCAGGACCTCGTAGCGCTTCTTCTGCCCGCGGGCTGGCTGTTCGGCCGGAAGGGTGCGGATGTGGCCCTCCGCCTCCAGCCGTCCCAGCTCGCGATAGATCTGCTGGTGCGTGGCCGACCAGAAGTATCCGATCGACCTGTCGAACCGGCGGGTCAGTTCCAGCCCCGACGACGGCTTCTCGAGCAGGGCGGTGAGGATCGCGTGCGGGAGTGACATGGGCTCATCCTAGGGACGCCGCTGTGTGGTCCTGACGTCCCCTACAGGGCCGCCGCCAGCTCCGTTCCCTGCTTGACGGCCCGCTTGGCGTCGAGCTCCGCGGCCACGTCGGCACCGCCGATGAGGTGCGCCGAGCACCCGGCGGCGACCAGCTCCTCGTACAGGTCGCGGCGCGGTTCCTGGCCGGTGCACAGCACGATGGTGTCGACCTCCAGGACCGTGCTCTCCTCACCGACGGTGATGTGCAGTCCCGCGTCGTCGATGCGGTCGTAGCGCACGCCCGGCACCATGGTGACGCCCCGGTGCTTGAGCTCGGTGCGGTGGATCCAGCCGGTGGTCTTGCCGAGTCCCGCGCCCACCTTGGCCGTCTTGCGCTGCAGCAGGTGCACGGTGCGCGGCGGCGCGGGCCGCTCGGGCGCGGCCAGGCCGCCGGGGACCCGGTAGTCCATGTCGACGCCCCAGTGGCGGAAGTACGTCGCCGGGTCCTCGCTCGCCTTGTCGCCGCCGTCGGTCAGGTACTCGGCGACGTCGAAGCCGATGCCGCCCGCGCCGAGGATCGCCACGCGGTCGCCGACGGGGGCGCCGTCGCGCAGCACGTCCAGGTAGCCCAGGACGCGGGGGTGGTCGACGCCGGGGATGTCCGGGGTGCGCGGGGTGACGCCGGTGGCCACGACGACCTCGTCGTAGTCGGTGAGGTCCGGGACGGACACCCAGGCACCGAGCCGTACGTCCACGCCGTGCGCGTCGAGCTGGTGGCGGAAGTAGCGCAGGGTCTCGTCGAACTCCTGCTTGCCGGGGACCTTGCGGGCCACGTTGAGCTGGCCGCCGATCTCGCTCGCGGCGTCGAAGAGGGTGACCCGGTGGCCGCGTTCGGCGGCGCTGACGGCGCAGGCGAGTCCGGCGGGTCCGGCGCCGACGACGGCCACGCGCTTCACCAGCCGGGTCGGCGAGAGCACCAGCTCGGTCTCGTGGCAGGCGCGGGGGTTGACCAGGCAGGAGGTGATCTGCCCGCTGAAGGTGTGGTCCAGGCAGGCCTGGTTGCAGCCGATGCAGGTGTTGATGGCCTCGGGCTTCCCGGCCTCGGCCTTGGCGACGAAGTCGGGGTCGGCGAGCATGGGGCGGGCCATGGACACCATGTCGGCGCAGCCGTCGGCGAGCAACTGCTCGGCGAGTTCGGGGGTGTTGATGCGGTTGGTGGTCACCAGCGGGACGGAGACCTCGCCCATGAGCTTCCTGGTGACCCAGGTGTAGGCACCGCGCGGCACCGAGGTGGCGATGGTGGGGATGCGGGCCTCGTGCCAGCCGATGCCGGTGTTGATGATGGTCGCGCCGGCGGCCTCGACGGCCTTGGCGAGCGTGATGACCTCCTCCAGCGAGGAGCCGCCCGGCACCAGGTCCAGCATGGACAGCCGGTAGACGATGATGAAGTCCTCGCCGACGGCCTCGCGCACCCGCCGGACGATCTCGACGGGCAAGCGCATGCGGTTCTCGTACGAGCCGCCCCAGCGGTCGGTGCGCTGGTTGGTCTGCGCGGCGATGAACTCGTTGATCAGGTAGCCCTCGGAGCCCATGATCTCGACGCCGTCGTAGCCGGCCTGCCGGGCGAGGCGGGCGGCGCGGGCGTAGTCGTCGATCGTCCGCTCGACCTCCTCGTCGGTGAGCGCGCGGGGCGGGAAGGGGCTGATCGGCGCCTGCAGGGCGCTCGGTGCGACCAGGTCCTTGTGGTAGGCGTACCGCCCGAAGTGCAGGATCTGCATCGCGATCTTCCCGCCCTCGCGATGCACGGCCGCGGTGATGCCCGCGTGCTGCTCGGCCTCCGCCTCGGTGGTGAGCTTGGCACCGCCCTCGTACGGCCGTCCCTCCTCGTTGGGCGCGATGCCGCCGGTGACGATGAGCCCCACTCCCCCGCGCGCGCGGGCCGCGTAGAACTCCGCCATCCGCTCGAATCCGCGGTCGGCCTCCTCCAGGCCCACGTGCATGGAGCCCATGAGGACGCGGTTGGGCAGCGTGGTGAACCCCAGGTCGAGCGGGGTCAGCAGGTGCGGGTAACGGCTCATGGGGGCCCTCCGTGCGCGGTGTCGTCGCCTGTAGTTGTAGAGGAAGGGCGAGACATTGTGCAACTAGTTGCATAACCGCGGCCGAGTGAACCCCGCCACTCTGTAACTACTAGTACGTACACGCATGGCAGACGCACTACGCCCCGGCCGCCGGTGGGGCGGCCGGGGCGTAGTGGCCGGAGGGCCGGTCAGCGGCTTTCGAGCCGCAGGTGTACGTCCCTCTCCTGGTCGCCGGAGGCCGTGCAGGTCTCGTGGACGGTGAATATCGCGTCCAGGGTGGACCGGAACCGGTCGACGGCCCAGTAACCGCCCTGGACGTCCGCGGTGACGGAAGAGCCGAGCCGGACCGGCGGGCACTCCTCCCCCTCGCGGGCGTCCGCGACGTCGTAGCTGCCGAGCCACACCATCGGGCGGGTCTCGTGAAGCTGCTGCGGTACCTCATCGGCACCCCGGTCGGACGAGAAACAGTGGCTCAGGGCGTCGAAGACGATCCGGGCGTCCTCTTTGGAGCCGCTGATCTCCACCGAGACGGTTTCCGGATGCGACCGCTCCGCGTTCCTCATGATCGCTCCTTTCGTGGCCGCGCTGCGGTGGAACGGGGTACCCCGCCGAACCGCGTCCATCCTCAGCAAAGCACCACTGTCTCCCGAGCACTACCGGTGCGGGCCCGGCGTCGCGCCCGCCGTCAGCCGCGCGTGAACCGGTACGTCTTGCTGTCCGTCAGCACGCAGAAGCCCGGGGACACCACGATCACGCGCAGCGTGCCGGTACGGCGGTCGTAGTCGATGCCCTCGGCCTCGAAGGTGCCTGAGCAGGCGCTGCGCAGCGGCAGCTGGCGCAGCGCCGTGACATGGCCGGAGACGTCCGCCGCGGCGTTCGGCGCGCCCGAGAGGTCGACCTGGAGGAGCGGCTTGGTGATGCCGAAGAGCGTGCCCGCGGGGTCGTCCGAGGAGCACAGCAGCGTCGTGGGACCGGAGAAGTCGCAGCCCTGGACGTCGCGCACGGCGTGGTCGAGGTTGACGGTGGAGGCCTGCGGCAGGTTCGCCGAGGGCGAGGTGGCCGGGTTCACGCCCGGGGTCGGGAAGACCAGGAAGCGGCTCATCGTGCCGTACTCGCCCGCCAGCATCCACTGGCCGTCCGGGGAGACGGCGACCCAGGAGTTGTTCAGCGCCTCACCCGAGCCGAGCGTGTGGACGTACTCCGACCAGGCGCCGCCGGGTGCCTGCACCCGGAACATCTTCGAGTTGCCGGAGTCCCGCTGGTACGGCTCGATGTAGTAGCCGCCGTACGACGCGTCGGGGTCGCCGACGTGGTTCCAGCCGCGGCCGCTCACGTCGGAAGGGATGGTGCCGATGCCGGTGTACCGGTTGGGGCTGCCGGCCGGGACCTCGACGGAGGTCAGGCCCTGGCTCTCGGTGAGCGGATCCGCGCGGTCGGAACCGGCCTCGGTCCAGGCACCGGCGGCCGAGGCGGGTGCGGCGGACACGGCGAGGGACAGGACGGCGGCGGTGGCGAGGACGACGAGTGTGCTCAGGGCTGAGTGACAACGTTGGCGGAGGGACGCGGGCAGGGGCGCGGGCATGGGGCCGACTCCTCGGACGGGGGGTGGGGGCACTCGGTCGGCCGACAGTCTGGCCCGGCTGGATAGTCATGTACAGACCAAAAAGGCAACAGGGGCGTGAACTCCGGCGCCGTGTCGAGAGTTGGTGGAGAAAGTCGGCGGCGGCGTCGGAGAGTCTGGTGTGAGCGCGGTACAACAAGGGGAGTCGGCACTGGGGAAGGCGTGCCGTGCGGACGGCAAGAGGCGGTGCGAGGCATGAGTGCAGCCGAGGCTCCCGTGGGCGGGGTCGACGAGCCCCTGCGCGGGCCGGTGCGGCCGAGCGGGCTGCTGGACGTACTGGGCGTGGCCTCGGTGGTGCTGGACTCCGAGGGGCGGATCGTCCTGTGGAGCCCCCAGGCGGAGGAGCTGTTCGGCTACTCGGCGCGGGAGGCGCTCGGGCAGTACGCGGCCCGCATCATGGTGCACGAGCAGCACATCCAGCTGGTCGGCAAGCTCTTCGCCGACGTCCTGCGGACCGGCCAGAGCTGGTCCGGCGGCTTTCCCGTCCGGCACAAGGACGGCAGCACCCGGCTGGTGGAGTTCCGCAACATGCGGCTGCTGGACGACCGGGGCGAGGTGTACGCGCTGGGCCTGGCCGCCGACCAGTCGACGGTCCGCCGGCTGGAGCAGGACCTGGCGCTGTCGGAGCGGATGGTGCAGCAGTCGCCGATCGGGCTGGCCGTGCTGGACACCCGGCTGCGGTACGTCTCGGTCAACCCGGCGCTGGAGAAGATCAACGGCGTGCCCGCCGGGGAACACGTCGGGCGGACCCTGCGCGAGGTGGTGCCGTTGCTGGACGCCGACACCCTGGAGTCCGCGGCGCGCCTGGTCCTGGAGACCGGGGCGCCGCTGGTCGACCGGTCGGCCGTGGGCCGCACCCCGGCCGACCCGGACGAGGACCACGCCTGGTCGGTGTCGATGTACCGGCTGGAGGACGCCACCGGCACGGTGCTGGGCGTGGCCGCGTCGATGGTGGACATCACCGAGCAGTACCGGGCGGGCGTCGAGGCCGAGGCCGCGCGGCGCCGCCTCGCCGTGATCGCCGACGCCTCGGCCCGGATCGGCACCACGCTGGAGCTGGAGCGCACCGCCCGCGAACTGGCCGACGTCGCCGTGCCGGAACTGGCCGACGTCGCGGCCGTGGACCTGCTGGACGCGGTCGTCGAGGGCCGCCGCAGCACGCTCGGACCCGCCGAACCGGCGGTGATCCGCGCCCTGGCCGTCCGGGCGCACAGTGAGACGGACGCCCTGCGGGCCGCCGACCCGCCCGGGCGCATCGCCCGGTACGCGCCCGACCGGCTGGTCACCGAGTGCGTACGGACGGGCAGTCCCGTCCTGGTGCCGCAGGTGAAGGACGACGACCTGCCGCGCATCGCCCGCTCCCCCGAAGCGGCCGTCCTGCTGGGCCGGGCGGGCCTCCACTCGTATCTGGCCGTGCCGCTCATCGCGCGCGGCGAGGTGCTCGGCGCCCTCGACCTCAAACGGACCCGGAACCCGGAGCCCTTCGGCGAGGACGACCTGCTGCTGGCCCGGGAGCTGGCCGCCCGCGCGGCCGTGCAGATCGACAACGCGCGCTGGTACCAGAACGCCCGCAACACGGCGCTCACCCTGCAACGCAGCCTGCTGCCCAGCCACCCGCCGGTGACCACCGGCCTGGAGGTGGCCTCCCGCTACCAGCCGGCCGGGGCCACCACCGAGGTCGGGGGCGACTGGTTCGACGTCATCCCGCTGGAGGACGGCAAGACGGCGCTCGTGGTGGGCGACGTGATGGGCAGCGGCATCAGCGCCGCCGCGACCATGGGCCGGCTACGGACGGCGACGACCACGCTGGCCTCGCTCGATCTGGATCCCGCGCTGCTCCTGGAGCACCTGGACAAGATCACCTCCGGACTCGACCACTCCATCGCCACCTGCGTGTACGCCGTCCACGACCCCCATCTGCGCCAGTGCCGCATCGCCAACGCGGGCCACCTGCCCCCGGCGCGCGTGCGTCCCGGGCACCCGCCGGAGCTCCTCGACCTGCCCACGGGGGTGCCGCTGGGCGTGGGGGGCGTCGCCTTCTCCACCACCACCGTCGACTTCGCGCCGGGCGACGAGCTCGTGTTCTACACCGACGGTCTGGTGGAGACGCGGCGGCACTCGCTCGACGAACGCCTGGACGCCCTCCTGGCCCTCCTCGACGATCCGGCCCGCCCGCTGGAGGAGGTCTGCGACCTGCTCCTGCGGACCATGCACCACCCCGACAACCACGACGACGTGGCCCTCCTCATCGCGCG
Organism: Streptomyces sp. NPDC039424; assembly: GCF_055639495.1. Classification (NCBI taxonomy): domain Bacteria; kingdom Bacillati; phylum Actinomycetota; class Actinomycetes; order Kitasatosporales; family Streptomycetaceae; genus Streptomyces; species Streptomyces sp. NPDC039424. Next base: position 263,174 of record NZ_JBVKAI010000008.1, on the reverse strand, counting down.
GGCGCAGGAGCTGACGTAAGGACGGGGGCGAGAGGCGCCGTGGCACCGCTCGGCGGCTGTGGCCGGCCTTACTCCCGCACTCCGATCACCACGTGGGCGTACAGCTCCTCGGACACGGCCAGACGGGTGGTCAGGCCGGCCCGGGTGAAGACCTCGACGGCCGTCCGGGACTGGCGTTCGCTCGTCTCGGTCAGCAGGCAGCCGCCGGGGGCGAGCCAGTCGGGGGCCGCGCCGGCGACGCGGCGCAGGACGTCGAGGCCGTCGGGGCCGCCGTCGAGGGCGACCAGGGGCTCGTGCTCGCGGGCCTCCGCGGGCAGGAGGCCCACCTCGCCGGTGGGGACGTACGGCACGTTGGCCGCGAGGACGCCGACCCGGCCTCGCAGGTGACCCGGGAGCGCCTCGAAGAGGTCACCCGCGTGGACATGACCGCCGTAGGGGGCGACGTTGCGGCGGGCGCAGCGCACGGCGGCGGGGTCGATGTCGGCGGCGTGCAGTTCGGCCCCGGCGAGCCCGGCGGCCAGCGCCGCGCCGACCGCGCCGGAGCCGCAGCACAGGTCGACGACGACGGACGCGTCCGGGGCCTGGGCGAGGGCCTGGACGACGAGGAACTCGGTACGGCGGCGGGGGACGAAGACGCCCGGTTCGACGCTGACGCGCAGCCCGTGGAACTCGGCCCAGCCGAGGACGTGTTCGAGGGGCAGTCCGGCGACGCGCCGGTCCACCATGTCGGCCAGTTCGTGCGGGTCACGGGCGGTGGCGAGGAGCAACTCCGCCTCGTCCTCGGCGAAGACACAGCCGGCGGCGCGCAGCGCGGTCACGACGGCGGCAGGGGAAAGTGGGGGCATGAAAGCCGGGAGCCTTTCGACAAGCCTGGGGCCGAAGGGCGCTCCCGCGGTCACCTAACGCCGGTGATCCGCGCCGTTCGGAGGAGAGAGCACCCGTCCTGACACAGCGGTAATGGGTCCCACCTCCTCGGCGACTCCCGGCCGGGACCGTCCTCGGCCGGGACGGCCACCCTACCCCAACGATCACCGGGCCCACTCGAGTTGTGCTGTACAACTGGAGCGCGGAGGAGGTGTTCCCGTGTCAGCAGCAAGGGCGGCCATCGAGGTCATCCAGCGCGAGATGACCATCTTCGCCCGGCGGGCCCGGGCCTCGGCGGGCCGGATGCACCCCGAGCTGTCCCTGGTGTCGTACACCCTGCTCGGGCATCTGGAGGAGGTCGGCGGCTGCCGCGCCACCGACCTCGCCGCGCACTACGCCCTGGACAAGTCCACGGTCAGCCGCCAGGTGCGCGCGCTGGAGCGGGCCCACCTGATCGAGCGGCGCCCGGACCCGCAGGACCACCGGGTCCAGCTGCTGCACCTGACGGAGTCCGGCCGGGAGATCCTTGCCCAGGTCACCAGGCGCCGCCGGGCGGCCTTCCGGGAGCGGCTCGCGGACTGGCCGGAGGAGGACCTGACGCGGTTCGCGGCGTACCTGGAGCGCTACAACGCCTAGGACCTGTCCGGCCGGGGGCGCCGGGCCCGGGTGAGCGGGCCGCCGTGTCAGGCCACCGGCACCGCCTCCCGGCCGTCCGCCAGCCGCTCGGGCGTCCGGGCCGCGAGGAAGGCGGTGCTGCGCCGGAGCCGGAAGCCCAGCGACTCGTACAGCCGGATGGCGCCCGTGTTGCCCGCACCGGTGTGCAGGAAGGGGGTCTCGCCGCGTTCCCGGATGCCGTGCGCCACGGCGAGGATCAGCCGGGTCGCCAGGCCCTCGCCGCGGACGGCCGGGTCGGTGCAGACCGCGCTGATCTCGGTCCAGCCCGGCGGGTGCAGCCGCTCCCCCGCCATGGCGACGAGCGCCCCTTCGCGCCGGATGCCCAGGTAGGTGCCGAGTTCGACGGTACGGGGCAGGAAGGGTCCGGGCCGGGTGCGCTGGACCAGGTCGAGCATCTCGGGTACGTCGGCGGGGCCGAGGCGGACCGCCTCCGCGTCCGGCGCGGCGGCCAGACCGTCGTCCACGAACTGGACGCCCTCGATCTGGAAGGTGATCTCCCAACCGTCCGGGACCTGCCCGCAGTAGCCGGTCAGCAGGACCTCGGCGCCGGGCCCGGCCAGCGCCGCGAGGTCCGCCCAGTCGCCGGTGGTGGGATCGTCGGGCAGGGCCAGCCACGGGGAGACGTCGGCCGGGTAGCGCAGGACCCGGCCGTGCCGCTCGGCGAAGTGGGCGTGCGGGCCGGTCAGCGAGGCGAGGGCGGGGTTGTCGAGGACGTGCGGGGTCTGTGAGGTCTGCGGGGCCACGGTGCTCATCGGGCGACCTCGATCACGGTCTTGCCGCGGGCGTGCCCGTCCTCCACGGCGCGCAGCGCCTCTTCGGCCCGCTCCAGCGGGAAGGTCCGGGTGACGTGCGGGTGCAGGTCGCCCTTCACCACCAGTTCCGCCACCGCGTCCAGGACGGCGGCGGTGCGGGCGCGGGCCACCCGTGCGCCGCCCAGCTCCACCACGGTCCCCTCCGGGGCGCCGGCGGTGATCAGCTTGCTCCGGTCGGTGAGCAGACCGGCCGCCTCGGTGAGGACCTCACCGCCGACCAGGTCGTACACGGCGTCGACGCCGTCGGGCGCGGCGGCCCGGACCCGCTCGGCCAGGCCCGGCCCGGAGGGCACGTGCAAGGCGCCCAGCGACTCCACGAACTCCTTCTTGCCCTCGCTCGCCACGCCCACGACCCGCAGCCCGAAGGCGCGGGCGAGCTGCGTGGCGGCGGCACCGACTCCGCCGCCCGCGCCGGTGATCAGCAGGGTCGCGCCCGCGGGCAGGCCGAGCTGGCGGACGCCGTCGTAGGCGGTGGCGGCGGCGACCGGCAGGGTCGCGGCGTCGGTGAAGGAGAGGGCGGCGGGCTTGTGCGCGGTCACCTCGGCGGGCAGCAGCGCGTACTCGGCGTAGCCTCCGGCGACGGTGTTGCCGAAGACCTCGTCACCCACGGCGAACCCGTGCACGCCGTCCCCGGTCTCCTCGACGACGCCGGAGACCTCGTTGCCGAACACGGCCGGGAACACCCGCTCGCTCGTCTCGCCGGGGCGGCGGTAGCCCGTGCGCTGCTTGAAGTCGACCGGGTTCACGCCCGCCGCACGGACCGCGACCAGGAGCTCACCGGGGCCGGGGCTCGGCCGGTCCACGTCCACGAGGGCCTCGGTCTCCGGTCCGCCGTACCGGGTGAAGACGTACGCCTTGGGCATCTGCTACCTCACTCTCCTTGCACTGTCACCGGGCCACCGGTGCCGGCACTCAGCGCCAAGGAGGAACGCGGGAGGGCTATTCCCGGACCGGCGCGGAGTTCATACGGCCGCAATGATGGGGCCGCTGACCAGGGCCGGAGCTCCGGATACGACAGCGTACGGTTGAAGCATGAACGTCACCCGAGGCTTCACCGGGCGCCCGCGCGTCGACCACCCGGGGCTGCCGCCCGGCCAGTACGACGCCGGCGACGACTGGCCCGTGCTGTCCGCCGAGGTCACCCCCGACCTCACGCCCGCCGAGTGGACGTTCCGCGTCGACGGGCTGGTGGCCGAGCCGCGCACCTGGGACTGGGACGAGGCACGCGCGCTGCCCGCGTCCGGGTACGAGGGCGACATCCACTGTGTGACGGGCTGGTCGAAGTTCGGAGTGCGGTTCGGGGGCGTGTCCCTGGACGCCTTCCTCAATGTGGTGCGGCCCCATGGGTCCGCGACCCATGCCGTCGCCTACTCGCACACCGGTTACACCACCGGCCTGCCGCTGGCCGACCTCACCGGGGGCCGGGCCTGGCTCGCCTGGGAGTACGACGGGGAGCCGCTCGCCCCCGAGCACGGCGGGCCGGCCCGGCTGCTGGTGCCGCACCTGTACTTCTGGAAGAGCGCCAAGTGGATCGCGGGCCTCACCCTCCTCGACCACGACGAGCCGGGTTTCTGGGAGCGGAACGGCTACCACGCCCGGGGCAACCCCTGGGAGGAGCAGCGGTACTCCGGTGACTGAGACGACGACCGACCCGGTGTCCGGGTCCTTCACTCCCCCCACCCGCTTCGCGGTGCCCGGACGCATCGCCGTCAGTGGCTCGGCCGCGTCGGTGTGGCAGACGGCCACACTCACCGAGATCCGGCCGGAGACCCCCCGTGCCGCCACCTTCCGGCTGGCCGTGCCCGGCTGGGCGGGGCATCTGCCCGGACAGCACCTGATGCTGCGGCTCACCGCCGAGGACGGCTATGTGGCGCAGCGCCACTACTCGATCGCCTCGGCGCCGGACGACTCCGGGCACATCGAGCTGACCCTGGACCATGTGGCGGGCGGCGAGGTCTCCGGCTGGTTCCACACGGTGGCCAGGCCGGGTGACACGGTCGAGGTGCGCGGCCCGCTGAGCGGCTTCTTCGCCTGGCCCGGCGACCGGCCCGCGCTGCTGGTCGGCGCCGGCTCCGGGGTCGTACCGCTGATGTCGATGGTGCGGCACCACCGGGCGCGGGGTCTGTCGGTGCCGCTGCGGCTGCTGGTGTCCGCGCGCGCTCCCGAGGAGCTGATCTACGCGCGGGAGCTGGGCGCGGAGACCACGGCCGTCTTCACGCGCCGGGCGCCGGAGGGTGTGCCGGTGGCACGTATGGCGGCCGCACATGTGGCGCCGCTCATGGCCGAGCGGCCTCCCGGTGGGTGGGAGGCCTATGTGTGCGGCTCCAACGGCTTCGCCGAACACGCCTCTCGGCTGCTCGTCGCGGCGGGGCAGCCCGTGGACCGGATCCGCATCGAGCGCTTCGGCTGACTCCCGGAGCGGACCGGGGCGGTAAGCGGCACGCCAGTGGGCGTCAAGCGCGGCTAAGGGCGCCCTTGCCATGGTCGGTCGGACCGCCGCGCCGCCGGGCACGGTGCCTCGATCCGGTCGTTCGTCCCGGGGGTTCAAATGATGGTTCGCGGGGTGAGCGAGCTACGCCGTTCGGGGTACGAGACCGGTGTGGACGCTCGCATACGTGCGGCGTGCGCGGGGAGGGGCGGGCCGGCCCCGGCGGGAGGCCTACCGGCCCTCCGGCTCGGGTGACGGCGAGGAGGTCGAGATGCGAACCCGAGTGCGCGGCTGGCGCTGGCGGCGCAATCCGCTGCGGCGCCGGTCGGACGTCATGGAGGCGTGGCTGGCGCTGGCCGTCGCCGTCCTGCTGTTCCTGGGCGCGCCCCTGGCCGGTGCGCTGGCGGGCCTGTGGGCCCATGACGAGGCGCGGACGGCCGCCGTGGCCCAGCGGGCCGAGCGTCACCGCGTCCGTGCCGAGGTGATCGGCGGCATACCGGAGCAACTCCCCTCGGTGCAGGGCGACCGGAACGCCTACCGGACGACGGTGCGGTGGACGGAGCCGGGCAAGGGGACGCGTACCGCGTCGGCGCGGGTCCCGGCAGCGGCCCGGCTGGGCGATGTGGTGGACGTGTGGTTCGACTCGCGGGGGCGCAGCGTCGCCGCACCCCCGGACGACGTCGCGGTCTGGCAGCACACCGTGAGCATCGGTGTGTGCGTGGCGGGCGCCACGGCGGGAGTGGTGCTCCTCGGCCACGGCATCGGCCGCCGGGTCTCGCTGCGGCACCGGCTGGACGAGTGGGACCGGGAGTGGGCCCGCACGGGGCCGGACTGGACCCGGCGCAGGGCCTGACCCGGTGTGCGCGGGCCACCGCGCCGGGGTGACCCGACCAATGGCCGGACCAGGGTGTCCGTAACGGGCGCGGAACCGGCAAGGGCCTGGCCAGTCCTCCGACCACCGACGTACGGTGTGATCACCCGCAGGCTCTCACCCAAAGGCGGTTGTTGATGGCCCTGTTCGACCTTTCCCTCGACGAGCTCCGCGCGTACCGCAGCGAGTCCGCCGAGCCCGAGGACTTCGACGCCTTCTGGTCGAAGACGCTCCAGGAGGCCCGCGAGCACGACCTGAACGCCCGCTTCGAACCGGTCGACACCGGACTGTCGACGGTGTCGGTGTACGACGTGACGTTCGCCGGGTTCGGCGGCCACCCGGTGAAGGGCTGGCTGACCCTGCCCGCCGGGGCCGGGGAGCCGCTGCCGCTGGTGGTGGAGTTCGTGGGTTACGGCGGCGGGCGCGGGCTGCCGCACGAGCACCTGCTGTGGGCGTCGACGGGCCGGGCGCACTTCGTGATGGACACCCGCGGCCAGGGCAGCGCCTGGGGCGGCGGGGGCGGCACCGCCGACCCGGTGGGCGGCTCGCCCGCGTACCCGGGCTTCATGACGCGGGGCGTCGACGCGCCCGAGAACTACTACTACCGCCGGGTGTTCACGGACGCGGTGCGCGCGGTGGAGGCGGCCCGCTCGCACCCGCTGACCGACGCGGCCCGGACGGTCGCGACCGGCGGCAGCCAGGGCGGCGGCATCACGCTCGCGGTGGGCGGGCTGGTCCCCGACCTGCTGGCGGTCGCCCCGGACGTGCCGTTCCTGTGCGACTTCCCGCGCGCGACGACGCTGACCGACCGGCACCCGTACCGGGAGATCGGCCTCTATCTCAAGACCCACCGCGGTCGCGCCGAGGACGTCCTGCGCACGCTGTCCTACTTCGACGGCGTCCACTTCGCGGCCCGGGGCCGGGCGCCCGCGCTGTTCTCCACGGCCCTGGAGGACCAGACCTGCCCGCCCTCGACGATCTTCGCGGCCTTCAACGCCTGGGCGCACGACGACAAGGCGATCGAGGTGTACGAGTTCAACGACCACGAGGGCGGCGGCCCGTACCAGGAGGCGGCGAAGCTGCGCTGGCTGCGGTCGTACGCCTGAGGCCGCGGTGGGACACGGTCCGGTTTCGGCCGAACCCGCGGGCCACCCTTCCCTGCTGGTGTAGACCAATGCTAGATGTGGTCGCGCAATGAGCCCGCACGGCTACGTCTTGTCACCAACAGGAGGCGCGGCATGGCCCGCACCGTCCCCCACGACCACCCACTGACCGAGGAGCAGCCCCTCTACTGGCGGATCGCGACACAGTTGCTCGGCGAGCTGCGCGACGGCACCGTTCCGCCGGGCGGGCGGCTGCCGGGAGAGCGGCAGTTGGCCGGACACTTCGGAGTCAGCAGGGAGACCGTCCGGCAGGCGCTGGAGGTGCTGCGCCGCGACGGTCTGGTCACCACCGACCGGCGGGGCAGTCACGCGACCCTCCCCGGCCGGCCGGTGGAGGACCCGGTGTCGCTCGCCTTCCCGGTGGGCGCCCGCAGCACGGATCCGGGCGCGGTCGACCGTGCCACGGTGACCTGGGAGACACCCCCGCCGGAGCACGCCGCCGCGCTGGGCCTCGCCCCGCACCGGCCGACGCTGGTGCACCGCTACCGGTCGGCCACGTCCGACGGCCGCGCCCTGCGGACCGCGGTGACGTCCTTCTCCGCCGTGGCCCTGTCCGAGGTGGCGGAGCTGGGCCGCTACCGGGACCGGGCCGGCGGCGCCGCCGCCGCGCAGCTGACGCGGGCCTACGACTGGATGCGCAAGGCGGGGCTGACCCTGCACCACCGGGACTCCATCAGCCAGGTCGCCGACGCCTCCTCGGTCCGGGTGACCCGGCGCGTGCACGACCAGTACGCCCGGCCGCTGGAGATCACGGACCTCGTGGTGGAGGCCCAGCAGGACGCGCTGGTCTACGAGTTCACGGTGCCGGCGGCGGGGTGACGCTCGCCGCGGGCCACCACCAGCCGCACGCGGGGACTGCCGTCGGACCGCCGCCCGAACTCGGGCAGGGCGTGCAGGTCCACGACGAACCCGGCGCGCGTCAACTCCCGTAGCACCGCCCCGAACCGGAAGGCGCGGTAGTACATGACGAACGGCGGGCGCCAGACGGCGTTGCGCACCCGCATCACCGTGTCGAAGCCGAGCAGCGTCCAGTACGCCGGTGAGGACGGGCGGGGCGGGGCGAGGACCGGGAAGGCGAAGGAGCCGCCCGGCCGCAGTACGGAGTGGACCTGCGCGAACAGGCCCGGCAGTTCGCGGGGCAGGAAGTGGCCGAAGGCCCCGAAGCTGACGACCAGGTCGAAGGCGGGGGCGAAGGGCAGGGCGCGGGCGTCGGCGCGAACCAGCCGGACGGGCAGGTCGGTGCGCCCGCGGGCCTCGGCGAGCATGCCCGCGCTGAAGTCGACGCCCGTGACACTCCCCCGGCACACCTGGGCGAGGACGTCGAGCCCGGCGCCCGTGCCGCAGCACAGGTCCAGTCCGTCCTCGTACGGGCCCGTCCGCCGCAGCGCGGCGGCGACCGCGTCGAGCACCGAGTCCGGGGTGCGGAAGGGGGTGCGGTCGAACTTCGGGGCGAGCAGGTCGTAGCCGCGCTCGACCGACGACAGCGCCTGGACGGCGAGTTCGCGCAGGGTGGGGCCTTCTGGGCTGAACATCGAGGTCAGCCTAGAGCAACGCGCTGTTTCAGGACCGCCAGCACCCGCTCGCACCAGCGGAGGTTCTCCTCCTCGAAGGCGATCCCGCCCATCAGCGTCAGATACGGCCCGATGCGCCCGGCCTCGCTGAGGTACTCGTCCTCGGTGCGGCCGTCGAGGAGGCGGTCACGGGTGCGCAGGTAGCGGTCGAGCTTGCCGCGCGCCCAGGTCATGCGCTCCTCGATCAGCTCACGGGTGACGGCCGGGTCCACGCCGTCCATCGCCTGGATCTTGATGAGGAGTTCGTCGCGCAGTGCGGTGGGCCGGCGGGGCGGCTCGGCGGCGAAGGAGCGCAGATCCGCGCGGCCCGCCTCGGTGAGGGTGAACATCCGCTTGTTGGGCCGGCGTTCCTGCTGCACGACCCGGGCCTCGATCAGCCCGTCCTGGGCCAGGCGCTCCAGCTCGCGGTAGAGCTGCTGCGGGGTCGCCGGCCAGAAGTTGGCCAGGGAGACGTCGAAGACCTTGGACAGCTCGTAGCCCGAGGCCTCGCCCTCCAGGAGCGCGGCGAGGACGGCGTACTTCAGCGACATGTGGACACGGTAACAGCAGGTGATTATTCTCATCGGCACCTACTCAATTAATTGACTAAGAGGTGATCCGATGCGTGCGTTCCGCGAGGCGGTCGAGGCGGGCGACCTGGGCCGGGTGGAGGCGCTGCTGGCCGAGGACGTCGTGTTCACCAGCCCGGTCGTCTTCAAGCCGTATGCGGGCAAGGCGATCACGGCGGCGATCCTGCGCGCGGTCGCCCAGGTCTTCGAGGACTTCCGGTACGAGCGCGAGCTCACCGGCGGCGACGCCCGCGACCACGCGCTGGTGTTCGCCGCCCGGGTGGGCGACCGCGAGCTGACCGGCTGCGACTTCATCCATCTCGACGAGGACGGCCTGATCGACGAACTGACGGTCATGGTGCGCCCGTTGTCGGGCGCCCAGGCCCTCGCGGCCGCCATGGGCGCACGGTTCGAGCAGATCGCGAAGGAGGCGGAGGCACGGTCCGCCTCCGCCTCCTGAGGTCGGGCGACGACGAGGGTCAAGGCGCCCGTGCGGGTCAGTCCTTGAGGTTGTCCAAGGTGGCCTTGGTGTCCGACTTCAGCCAGTCGGTCACCTCGTCGAGCTGCGGCGGGTCCTTGTCGTCGTCGTACGAGGACAGGTAGGCGCTGTAGCTCATGCTGTACGTCACCCAGCCGTCCCGCACGGCGAGCGTGGCGTACCGGGAGCCGCTGGAGGAGCCGCTGGTGGTGTCCTCGGTGACGAGGTAGGCCTCGTCACCGACGCCGTTCACGGTCTCCACGTCGTAACCCGAGTGGCTGTCGTCGTAGTTCTTCCAGGTGTCCGTGAACTCCGGTGCCGGGTCGGTCTTCTTGTGCAGGTCCACCTGGATGGTGAGGTAGGCGTCCGCGTAGCTCGAACCGGTCTTCTTCAGGCTGAGGCTGCAGTAGCCCTCTTCGAGGGCGTTGGCCTTCAGGGAGTTGTGGGTCGGGGAGGTGTCGTCCTCGGGGTACTCGTCCTTGAAGGAGGAGTAGTCCGCGCCGGAGCAGAGGTTCGAGGGCGACGAGTAGCCGCGCAGGTCCGCGCCGTCCTTGCCGCCGACCACGAAGACACCGACCGCCCAGGCGGCGGACGCCACCACCGCGCCGACCGCGGCCCACAGGACCGCTTTCCCGGCACCGCGGCCGCCGCCGGGCGGCGGGGCGGGCACGGGGCCGTACGGGCCCTGCTGCACGTACGGGTTGCCCGGCTGGGCCTGGCCCGGCTGCGGTTGAGCCGGGTGGCCGACCAGGGTCGGGTGGGCGTAGAAGCTCTGCTGGGCCGGAACGGTCGGCGACGCCGGAGGCGGGAAACCGGCCGGCCCGCCGGGCGGCGGCGACTGCGGATTCGGGTAGGGATACGCGGTCGGCTGGGCGGGCGCGTCCGACGGCTGGTCGGGCTGCTGCGGCGGCGTTGGCGGCGTGGACATGACGTGAAGATAATGCACGTCGCCGGTCAAGTCCCCCCACGTCCGGGATCGTTATGGTCTGGGGACATCTGGTGCGAGCCGGTGACAAAACCGAAGACGCCGGGTGCGCACCCCCCGCCGAGCACGGGTGTCCCCCGGCGGGGAATCAAAGCGCACGACGTCATGTTGACGCACTCAGGGTGACTGGTACAGTGCGATCAGCACTTGTGTACGCCCCCGTTTCGGGCTCCAGTGCCGTTTCCCTTCGCTCAGCCGACCGCGACGTCCCTTCCGGACCCGGCGCACCGGCTTCTCCGCACACCTCGTGAGCAGGATGTTCGCGCCGCAAGCGCGTCGTACCCGAGGTGCTGTTCCCCGCCGCCCGCGGGCGTGTCCGTACGCCCTGCCAGTGCGGCCCCTTCCCACCTCCTCCGCATGCCTTCCGACCGTGAGAGTCCGTGAAAGGACCACCCATGACCACCACACTCGAACACCCTCCCGTACGGCAGCGCCCCCAGGCCTCCCAGGAATCCAAGCCCGTCACCGGTGTCCTCGACATCGACGCGCACGGGAAGGGGCACCTGCGCGCCGAGAGCTGCCTGTCCTCCCCCGCCGACCTCCAGGTCTCCCCCGCGCTGATCCGGCGCCACGGCCTGCGCAGGGGCGATCTCGTCGAAGGCGTCGGTGGTGAGCGGCGCACGCTGACCGACGTGGCGCGCGTCAACGGACGTACGCCCGAGGAACTGCGCGGGCGCCGCCACTTCCCTGACCTCACCCCGCTGCACCCGCGCGAGCGGATCCGCCTCGAGCACCCGGCGTCCGGGCTCGCCGGACGGGTCGCCGACCTGTTCGCACCCGTCGGCAAGGGCCAGCGCGGGCTAGTCGTGGCCCCGCCGAAGACCGGCAAGACCGTACTGCTGACGCAGCTCGCGGCCGGTGTCGCCGGCAACCACCCCGAGTGCCGTCTGATGGTGTTGCTGCTCGACGAGCGCCCCGAGGAGGTCACCGACATGCGGCGCTCCGTGCGCGGCGAGGTGTACGCCTCGACCTTCGACCGGGCGCCCAAGGACCACATCGCGCTCGCGGAACTCGTGATCGAGCGCGCCAAGCGGCTGGTCGAGGACGGCGAGGACGTCGTCATCCTGCTCGACTCGCTGACCCGCCTGTGCCGGGCCCACAACAACGCCGCCGCGGCCGGCGGACGCACCCTGAGCGGCGGCGTCGACGCGGGCGCCATGCTCGGCCCCAAGCGGTTCTTCGGCGCCGCGCGGCACGCCGAGGAGGGCGGCTCGCTCACCATCATCGCCACCGCCCTGGTGGACACCGGCTCCCGCGCCGACGGCCTGTTCTTCGAGGAGCTGAAGAGCACCGGCAACATGGAGCTCCGGCTGGACCGGGAGCTCGCCTCCCGCCGGCTGTTCCCGGCCGTCGACCTCGACCCGTCCGGCACCCGCCGCGAGGAACTCCTGCTGTCCCCGGCCGAGTTGACCGCCGTACGAGGCCTGCGCCGCGCGCTGCGGTCCCGGGACGGGGGCCCGGCGAACCTGGAGACACTGCTGCGGCGCATGCGCGAGACCCCCGACAACGCGACGTTCCTGCGACGGGTCCAGCCGACGCTGCCGGCGGACTGATCCGCGTGCGGCATCCGGGTTGCTCCCCGGTGCTCCCCGGCCCGGGCAGCGCGGTCCTGGGCACCCGCGTTTCTACGTTGATTCGTATGATGATCGGATTCTCTTCCCGAGTGGCCGCGTCGACCTGTGCCCTGTGTGTGGCGGGCGTGCTCGCGCTCGTGCCGGCCGCGGCGGACCCCGCCCCGCCCGGCCGCCCGAGGGCGGCGGTCCCGCAGCCGTCGCTCCTCTACCGCTCCGGAACGCAGGTCCGGCCGCACCCCGGCGTGCCCGAGGTCCCGGAGGTCTCCGCGCTGTCCTGGCTGGTCGCCGACGCCCGCAGCGGCGAGGTGCTGGCGGCCTACGACGCGCACCGCAGGCTGCCGCCCGCCAGCACACTGAAGACGCTGTTCGCCCTCACCGTGCTGCCGTCCCTGCCCGGCGGTGTCCGGCACACGGTCGCCGCGCGGGAACTCGAGGACGTCGGCGAGGGCAGCAGCCTGGTCGGAGTCGTCGAGGGGCAGACGTACCGGGTCGCCGACCTGTGGCGCGGGGTCTTCCTCAGCTCCGGCAACGACGCCGTGCACGTCCTGGCCTCCCTGAACGGCGGCTGGCAGGCCACGGCCACCCGGATGCAGGCCAGGGCCCGCGCCCTGGGCGCCCTGGACACCCACGTCGTCTCACCGGACGGCTACGACATGCCCGACCAGGTGTCGTCGGCGTACGACCTGGCGGTCTTCGGCCGCGCCGGGCTGCACAACCCCGACTTCGCCCGGTACTGCGCCACCGCCGAGGCCCGGTTCCCCGACGGGGGCGCAGGGGCGTTCGGCATCGAGAACACCAACCGGCTACTGACCGGCGAGGACGGTGTGGCGCCGTACCCCGGTCTGATCGGCATCAAGAACGGCTACACCAGCAACGCGGGCAACACGCTGGTCGCCGCGGCGCGCCGGGGCGGGCGCACGCTGGTGGTGACGGTGATGAACCCACAGGAGGGCGGCGGCTTCGCCGTGTACGAGGAGGCCCGCGCCCTGCTGGACTGGGGCTTCGCCGCGTCCGGACGCGTCGACCCGGTGGGTTCGCTGGACGCCCTGCTCCCCCGCCCGCCTCACTCGCAGGCGTCCGCGGCGCCGGTGGCCGCGGCGGCACCGCTCGCACCGGACCGCGGATCCGGGTGGCCGGACGCCGGGGTCATCGCGGGCGCCGCCGGTCTCGGCACGGTGGCCGTGGCACTGGCGCTGCGGACCAAGGGCAACCGGAAGGCGGGCGACTGACCGGCGGGCAGTGCCGTCAGCAGGCCGAGCGTGATCCACGTGTAGGCGTTGCCGCCGAGGAACCCGTCGAGGCCGGACGCGTCGTCGTACCACAGCCACACCACGCTGGTGCACAGCACCGCGTACAGGGCGCCCGCCAGGCGCGGGTGACCGGCGCGGACCAGGACGGCGAAGGACGGCAGCAGCCAGACCAGGTGGTGCACCCAGGTGATCGGGCTGACCAGGCAGGCCGTGAGGCCGGTGAGGGCGAAGGCGGCCGGCCAGTCGGCGGCCGCGAGCGCCCGGCGCGCCCGCCACGCCCACACGCACAGCACCAGCAGGACGGCCGTCGCCCACACCGGGCGGCCGGGTTCGCCGAGCCGGGCCAGCACGCCCTGGAGGGACTGGTTCGAGACGTAGTCCAGCCGTCCGACCCGGTCGGTGTCCCACAGCGCCTCGGTCCAGTAGAACCGTGAGGCACCCGGGTCCGCCCAGGCCGCGAGGGCGGTCGCCCCGGCGGCGACGGCCGTCGCCAGCGCGGCGGCCCGCCACCGGCGGCCGAGCAGCAGCAGGCCGATGAAGAGCGCGGGGGTCAGCTTGATCGCGGCGGCCAGTCCTATCCCGGCGCCCGCCCACCGGCCCCGGCCGGTCGCCAGCAGCCACCCGTCGCCCAGCACCAGGGCCAGCAGCAGGAGGTTCACCTGGCCGAAGCTGAAGGTGTCGCGCAGCGGCTCGAAGAGCGCGAGCAGGCAGGAGGCCAGGGCCCAGCCGTACCAGCCGTGGCGCCGCCATCCGGGGCCGGCCAGAACGCGCAGGACCGCCGCCAGCGCGGCCAGGTTCAGCAGCAGGGACACGGCGATCGCGGTGCGCAGGCTCAGGAGCGCCATCGGCAGCATGGCCACGGCGGCGAACGGCGGGTAGGTGAAGCCGTACGGCGTGCCCGGCACGCGGTAGTCGTAGATCCGGCCGCCGTGGTGTGTCCAGCCGGCCACGGTGCCGTAGTAGACGCGCAGGTCGAACCAGTCGCGCAGCAGAGGCACGGTCGCCGTGAAGACGGTCACGGCGGCGGCGAGGAGCAGCACGAGGAGCATCCGGCCCCGGTCGGTGCCCGGCCCCCTCATGCCGTACGCCCCAGCGCGGGCGTCCGGGCCGCCTGGTGGGCCTGCGCCAGGACCACCACCGCGAGGACGCCGCCGGAGACGGCCAGCACCAGTTGTCCCGGGTCCGCGGGGCCGCCGCTGGGCAGCACCGCGAGCGCGAGCACACCGGTGACGGCCGCCACCCGCCGCCGGACCGGCGTGCTGGGAGCGGCGGCGGCGATCAGGAACAGGCCCCACAGCGCGTACCAGGGGCGGATCGCCGGGCCGAAGGCGGCCACCACCGCCAGGCTCAGGCCGAGCGCGTAGACCGGGGCGGGCCGCAGCCGCAGCCAGATGAAGAGGACGGCGGCGGCGGTGGCCACGAGGCCGAGCACATGCCACGCCGGGACGGCCAGCGGGGCCAGGTCGCTGCCGAGGCGCTCCAGCAGGGCGCCGGTGGCGCGGCCCAGCAGGCTGGTGAGCGCCCAGTTGTGCGGGGAGACCGGGGTGTCCAGGGCGGTTATCCAGCCGTACCCGGTACCGGCGACGGCGGTCGCGGCGGCCGTGGTCGCCCCGGCCGCGAGCGCGGTCGCCGGCACAGCGCGCGATGCCCGGCGCCCCGCACGCACCTGAACGGCCACGATCGCCAGGAGTCCGAGCGCGGCGGGCGCCTTGACCAGGGCCGCGAGCGTGACGAGGACGGCGCCCGCGACCGGCCACCGGCCCAGGGCCGCGACCAGGCCCAGGCCGAGCAGGCCGAGCATGATCGCGTCGTTGTGGGCGCCGGCCACCAGGTGCAGCAGCACCAGCGGGTTCAGGGCGCCCAGCCACAGGGCGGCGGCCGGGTCGGCGCCGCTGTGCCGGGCGAGGCGGGGAAGCGCGGCCGCCATCAGGGCCACTCCGAGCAGCGCCAGCAGCCGCATTCCGAACAGCCCGGCGGGCAGTTCGCCCCGGGACAGCCCGGCCAGGGCGGAGGCCACGGCCAGGAACGCGGGGCCGTACGGGGCGCCGGTGTTGCGCCACACGGGGGCGACCTCGTCGGCCAGCGGCCCGCCGAGCCGGGCGGGGCCGTGCGCGTACACGTCGATGTGCGCGTCGACCATGGCGCCCTGCGCGAGGTAGCTGTACACGTCCCGGCTGAACAGCGGCGGCGCCAGCAGCAGCGGGGCCGCCCACACGGCGAGGACCAGCAGCAGGGCGCGCTGGGTCGGCGGGCGGTCGCCGCGCACCAGGCGGCCCAGCAGCAGCCAGGCCGCGATCAGCAGGACGACGCCGAAGTACACGCCGACCAGGCCGAGGGCGGCGCGGGCGGAGGCGGGGGCGAGGAGTTCCCGCACGGGCAGGGCTCCGGCCGTCTCGCCGCCCAGGGCGAGGACGGCGGTACCGGCCAGGCCCAGTACCTGGCAGCGGCGGAGATCGACGGGAAGGGCCATGACCGACACCGGGCCAGCGTGTCAACGCCGGATGGCCGGAACGCGACCTCCCACCCTCCGGGGAACGGCCTGCGTGTGACCGGAGTGTGCGCGGACCGCGGAACCCGCGGAGGCTCTCCGGTGGCTCAGAACACCGACAGTCCGGTCAGGGTGGTGAACCGGTCGAGGGCCGCCACACCCGCCACGGAGTTGCCCCGCTCGTCGAGCCCCGGGCTCCACACGCACAGCGTGCACCGGCCCGGTACGACCGCGATGATCCCGCCGCCGACCCCGCTCTTGCCGGGCAGGCCCACGCGGTAGGCGAACTCCCCGGCCGCGTCGTACGTCCCGCAGGTCAGCATCACCGCGTTGACCTGCTTGGCCTGGCTGCGGGTGAGCAGCCGGGTGCCGTCGGCGCGGATGCCGTGCCGGGCCAGGAAAGTGGTCGCGAGGGCGAGGTCGGCGCAGGAGGCGGCGACGGAGCACTGCCGGAAGTACTGGTCGAGCAGGACCGGTACGGGGTTGTCGATGTTGCGGTAGGACGCCATGAAGTGGGCGAGGGCGGCGTTGCGGTCGCCGTGCGCGGCCTCGGAGGCGGCGACCTCCTTGTCGAAGTCCAGGGCCGCGTCGCCGCTCTCGGCACGCAGAAAGGCCAGCAGCTCTCCGGCCGCGTCCCCGGTACGGGTCTGGAGGCGGTCGGTGACGACGAGGGCGCCCGCGTTGACGAAGGGGTTGCGCGGGATGCCGTTCTCGTACTCCAGCTGGACCAGGGAGTTGAACGGGTTGCCGGAGGGCTCGCGGCCCACGTGCTCCCAGAGTTCGTCGCCCTCGCGGGCCAGGTCGAGGGCGAGCGTGAAGACCTTGGTGATGGACTGCGCCGAGAACGGCCGGCGCCAGTCCCCCACCCCGTACACCGTGCCGTCCAGCTCGGCGACCGCCATGCCGAAGCGGCGGGGGTCGCAGGCCGCGAGCGCCGGGATGTAGTCGGCGGGACGCCCGCGACCGGGCGTGCGCTCGATCTCCTCGGCTATGCGCTCCAGGACCGGCAGGAAGGTGAGGGACGACGTCTTTGTCATGATCACTATTGTGCCTCCGGGCCGGTCCTGGCGCGTGGTCGCGGCTGAGTCGGTGCGGGTCAGGCGAGGGGTGCCCCGCTGCCCGCGACGATCTCCGGGCGCAGCAGGTCGGCGAGTGTCTCGGCGGGCAGCAGGCCCTTCTCCAGGACGAGTTCGGCCACGCCCCGGCCGGTGACGAGGGCCTCCTTGGCGATGTCGGTGGCGGCCGTGTACCCGATGTGCGGGTTGAGGGCGGTGACCAGGCCGATGGAGTTCTCGACGGTGGCGCGCAGGGCCTCGGTGTTGGCGGTGATGCCGTTCACGCAGCGCTCGGCGAGCGTGAGGCAGGCGCTCTGCAGGTGCGTGATGCTCTCCGACAGGGAGTGCAGGATGATCGGCTCGAAGGCGTTGAGCTGGAGCTGCCCCGCCTCGGCGGCCATGGTGATGGCGACGTCGTTGCCGATCACCTCGAAGGCGACCTGGTTGACGACCTCGGGGATCACCGGGTTGACCTTGCCGGGCATGATGCTCGAACCAGCTTGCACCGGCGGCAGGTTGATCTCGCCGAGGCCCGCGCGCGGCCCGGAGGAGAGCAGGCGCAGGTCGTTGCAGCTCTTGGAGAGCTTGACCGCGATCCGCTTCAGCACCCCGGACATCTGGACGAACGCGCCGCAGTCCTGGGTGGCTTCGACCAGGTTGGCGGCGGTGACCAGGGGCAGGCCGGTGATGACCGCGAGATGGCGGCGGGCGGACTCGGCGTACCCGGCGGGGGCGTTGAGGCCGGTGCCGATCGCGGTCGCGCCCAGGTTGATCTCGTGGATCAGCTCGACGGCCTCCGCGAGCCGGCTGCGGTCCTCGTCGAGCATGACCGCGTACGCCGAGAACTCCTGCCCGAGCGTCATCGGCACGGCGTCCTGGAGCTGTGTGCGGCCCATCTTCAGCACGTCCCGGAACTCGACCGCCTTGCGGGCGAAGGAGTCCTGCAGCACGGCCATCGCCTTCAGCAGCCCGCGCACCGCGAAGACGGTCGCGATCTTGACGGCGGTCGGGTACACGTCGTTCGTCGACTGCCCGAGGTTGACGTCCTCGTTGGGGTGCAGGTGCTGGTACTGCCCCTTGGCGTACCCCAGCAGCTCCAGCGCCCGGTTCGCCACGACCTCGTTGGCGTTCATGTTGGTGGAGGTGCCCGCGCCGCCCTGGATGACGTCCACGACGAACTGCTCGTGCAGCCCGCCGTCCCGGATCTCCCGGCAGGCCGCGACGATGGCCTCCGCCTTCCTGGGCTCCAGCAGCCCGAGTTCCTCGTTCGCCAGCGCGGCGGCCTCCTTCACGGCGGCCAGGGCGTCGATCAGGTGCGGGTAGGCGGAGATCGGCGTCCCGGTGATGGGGAAGTTCTCCGTGGCGCGCAGGGTGTGGACACCCCAGTACGCGTCGGCGGGGACGTCACGGTCACCGAGCAGGTCGTGTTCGCTTCGGGTGGCGGCGGCAGTCATGAGGAGCGGGCCTCTTTCGGAGGTACGGGCGTACGGAGGTGAGGGCGGGGCGGGCGGGTGAGGGGCGCGGGGTGTGGCGGTACGAGAGGGGATGGCGGGTACGGGGAACGCGGACCGTGTGACGGCTGCCGGGTCTCGGACACCGCGGGGGCACGCGCCCAGGCGCAGCCACAGCCGAGGCGCACGCCTTCTTCAACCGGCAGGCACCCGCGTCGCGGACACCCGGCACGCCGCCACTCCCCCCGCGGAAACCCGGCGCCGCGGTTACGCGCAGGCGAACGACGCCACCGGGTCCAGCGCGTGGACCGCGCGTACACAGCCGACCGGCTCACCGCCGCCGAGGAGGGGCTCGCCGGCGAACTCGGTGAGGAGGGACGGGTCGACGCCCACCCGGGTGAGGGCGGCGGCGGTGACGGGGACGCGGGCCCGGTTGGCGCCGTCGGAGATCTTGACGGCGACGGCGCGGCCGTCCGGCAGTGCGGCGACCTCGACGCCCTCGAAGCCGTCCTTGGCCAGCAGGCCGGGCACGGCCCGCATCAGGGCGGCGACGTCGCGGCCGGAGCCGGAGGCCATCTCGGCGTGGGCGCGCATCGCGTCGGCGACCTGGGCCTCGGGGGTGTCGCGGGCCGCCGTGGTGATCCGGGCGGCGGCGCGGGCGAGGCCGTGCAGGGAGACGGAGAACAGCGGGGCGCCGCAGCCGTCGACGGTCACCCGGGCGATGCGCTGGCCGGTGAGGTCCTCGACGGTCTCCGCGACGGCCTGCTGGAGGGGGTGCGCCGGGTCGAGGTAGTCGTCCAGGGACCAGCCGTTGAGCTTGGCGGTCCACAGCATCGCCGCGTGCTTGCCGGAGCAGTTCTGGGCGAGTCGGGAGGGCAGTCGGCCCTCCCGCACCCAGGCGTCCCGTACGACGGGGTCGAACGGCAGGTCGGGGACGTTGCGCAGGTCGTCCTCGGCGAGCCCGGCGAGCTCCAGGATCCGCCGGGTCCCGGCGAGGTGGAACTCCTCGCCGGAGTGGCTCGCCGCGGCCAGGGACAGCAGGTCTCCGTCGAGCGGCAGCCCGAGCCGCACCATGGCCACGGCCTGGACGGGCTTGAGGGCCGAGCGTGGGTAGAACGCGGCCTCGATGTCGCCGAGCTGGAGACGGACCTCCCCGTCGGCGCCGAGGACGACGACGGAGCCGTAGTGGACGCCCTCGACGATCCCGCCGCGTATGAGGTGGGCGACGGGAGCGTGGAGCGGCTCGCGGACGGGGGGTGCCTCCGCGGGAGAAGTGCTGTACATCACTGCCTGCATCACTGTGGGTGGTTGGGACGGACCGGCGCGCGGTTCACACGTCGGCCCCGGCGGACTCGCGCCTCTTGCGGCCGCGGATGGCGTACCAGCCCGCGACCAGCGCCGCGCCGATCAGCGGCAGGCACAGCACGGTGGTGCGTCCGGCGCCGCCGTCGGCGTACATCAGGACCAGGACGGAGGCGAGAAACGCCAGCGTCACGAGTTCGGTCCAGGGGGAACCCGGCAGCCGGTACCCGGGCCGGGTCAGTTCGCCCTTCTGGGTCTTCCGCCAGAAGAACAGGTGACAGATCATGATCATGCCCCAGGTGGCAAGGATACCGATCGCCGCGAAGTTGAGCACGATCTCGAAGGCGTCCGCGGGGACGACGAAGTTGAGGCCGACGCCCAGGACACAGATACCGCTGGTCAGGAGGATCCCGCCGTACGGGACCTGACTGCGGCTCATCTTCGCGGTGAACTTCGGGGCCGAGCCGCTGACCGCCATGGAGCGCAGGATGCGGCCGGTGGAGTACAGACCCGAGTTGAGCGAGGACATGGCCGCGGTGAGGACGACCAGGTTCATCACGCCGCCCGCCGCCGGGACGCCGATGTTGGACAGCACGGTGACGAAGGGGCTCTCGCCGGCCGAGTACTTGTCCCACGGCAGCAGCATGGACAGCAGGACGACCGAACCGACGTAGAACAGGCCCACCCGCCACATGATCGAGTTGATCGCCTTCGGCATGATCTTCTCGGGGTTCTCGGTCTCACCCGCCGCGACACCGACCAGCTCGACCGAGGCGTAGGCGAAGACGACGCCCTGGACGATCAGCAGCATGGGCATCAGGCCGCCCGGGAAAACGCCGCCGTTGTCGGTGATCAGGGACGGGCCGGGCGTGGCGCCGTCAACCGGGTGCTGGGTGACCAGCAGGAAGATGCCGATGCACATGAAGACGACGAGTGCCCCGACCTTGACGATCGCGAACCAGAACTCCAGTTCGCCGAATATCTTCACCGATATCAGGTTCACGGTGAGGACCACGGCCAGGGCGATCAGCGCGATCACCCACTGCGGGATGTCGGAGAACATGCCCCAGTAGTGGGTGTAGGTGGCCACCGCGGTGATGTCGGCGATGCCGGTGGTCGCCCAGTTGAGGAAGTACATCCAGCCCGCGGTGTACGCGCCCTTCTCGCCGAGGAACTCCCGGGCGTACGACACGAAGGCGCCGGAGGACGGGCGGTACAGGACGAGTTCGCCGAGGGCGCGTACGACGAGGAAGGCGAAGACACCGCAGACCGCGTACGCGACGAACAGGGAGGGCCCGGCGTCGGCGAGACGGCCGCCTGCGCCGAGGAAGAGGCCGGTGCCGATGGCGCCGCCGATGGCGATCATGTTGACGTGCCGGGACTTCAGGGACTTGCTGTAGCCCGCGTCTCCGGCGTCGATGTGTCGGGGCGAGGGGCGCGTCTCGTCTTTGAGGTGCTGTTCGCTCACGCCTCGGGTCCGCCTTCCGTGGGGATGTCCGTGCGCGCGGGGCGCACGATGTCGGTGAGGGTCGTCTCGACGCGGTCGAGGTGGTGGGACATGGCCTGGACCGCGTCGTGCTCGCTGCCGTCGACCAGCGCCTCGACGATCGCCCGGTGCTCGCGGTTGGACTGCTCGCGTCGGCCGCCCAGTTCGTTGAGGAAGGCCGACTGACGCGCCAGTGCGTCGCGGATCTCCTCGATGACCCGGCGGAAGACCGGGTTCTGGGCGGCCTCGGCCACGGCGAGGTGGAAGAGGGTGTCCATCGCGACCCACGCGGTGGTGTCCGTCTCCCGCTCCATGCGGTCGAGCAGGTGGGCGAGGTGGTCGAGGTTCTCGGGGGTGCGGCGCAGCGCCGCGTATCCGGCGACCGGGAGCTCGATGTGACGGCGCACCTCGAGCAGGTCGCTGGCCGCGTAGTCGCCGAAGGTGGGGTCTTCGACGGCGCTGGCGACGACGAAGGTGCCCTTGCCGGTCCGGGAGACCGTCAGGCCCATCGTCTGCAGGGCCCGCAGCGCCTCGCGGAGCACGGGCCGGGACACCTCGAGCGTGCGGCAGAGCTCGGCCTCGGAGGGGAGCTTGTCGCCGATCGCGTACTCGCCGCGCTCGATGGCGCCGCGGAGGTGGCCGAGAACCGCTTCCATGGCGCTGACGCGCCGCGGGATCGCACCACCTGTCTGGCTGTCTGACAGGTTCACGGGTCACGATCCTGCGGGGTGCGGGAGGCCGGTGTCAAGGCATGTGGAAAGGAAACATTCACGGGGCGTGATGCATGAATCTCTGCATCACGCCCCATGGGGCCGGAGCACCGGTCAGCTGTCGAGGACCCCGGCACCCAGCAGCCCGAAGAGCGCCAGGCCGATGACGATCCGGTACAGCACGAACGCGTTGAACGAGTGCTTGGCGACGAACTTCAGCAGCCAGGCGATGGAGGCGTAGGCGACCACGAAGGACACGATCGTGCCGACCGCCAGCGGGGCGGCGCCCACGCCCGCGCCCAGGGCGTCCTTCAGCTCGTACAGGCCGGCGCCGGTCAGGGCCGGGATGCCGAGGAAGAAGGAGAGGCGGGTGGCGGCGACGCGGTCCAGGTCCAGGATGAGGGCGGTGGACATGGTGGCGCCGGAGCGGGAGAAGCCGGGGAAGAGCAGGGCGAGGATCTGGGAGCAGCCGACCAGCATCGCGTCCTTGAACGAGGTGTCGTCCTCGCCTCGCTTGTGCCGGCCCATCTGGTCCGCCGCCCACATCACGCCGGACCCGGCGATGAGCGAGCCGGCGACCACCCAGAGCGAGGCGAGGGGGCCGTCGATCAGCGGCTTGGCGGCCAGGCCCACCGCGACGATCGGGATGGTCGCGTAGATCACCCACCAGGCGAACTTGTAGTCGTGGTGGTAGCGCTCCTCCTTGTCGCGCAGGCCGCGGCCCCAGGCGGAGACGATCCGCACGATGTCCTTGAAGAAGTACACGAGCACGGCGGCGATGGCGCCGACCTGGATGACCGCCGAGAACCCGACGACGGACTTGTCGTCGACGGGGATCCCCATGAGCCCCTCGGTGATCTTGAGGTGGCCGGTCGAGGACACGGGGAGGAATTCGGTCACCCCCTCGACGACTCCGAGGACGACGGCCTGACCGACGGAGATGGCGCTCATGGGATCCAGTTCTGAGGAGTTGGTCGACAGTGCTGTAGACAGTCTTACTACGCCCGGGTGTGCGGCGCGTGCCTACGCCCACACCGTCTGGGCGATCGACACCCCGGCGAAGGCGGCGCCGAGGCCCGCCGCCACGCTCGCGGCGGCGTTGGCGGCAGCGTAGAGCCCCGCGCCTGTCTCGGTCAGCCTGAGTGTCTCGTAGGAGAAGGTCGAGTACGTCGTCAGCGCCCCGCACAGGCCGGTGCCGAGCAGCAGCCGGAGGTGCGGGTCCGCCCAGGACGCCCCGGTCAGCAGGCCGAGGACCAGGCAGCCGGTGACGTTCACCACGAAAGTGCCCCAGGGGAAGAGCGAGTCGTGCCGGGACTGCACCGCGCGGTCGGTCAGGTAGCGCAGCGGAGCGCCGACCATGGCTCCCAGGACGACCAGCAGCCAGTTCACAACGACTTCTTACCCTTCGCGTCCGTTGCGCGCGGACCGGCGTCCCGCCCGACGTACCTGATGACCTCGCAGTCGTCGAGGATCACCATTCCCTCGGTGACCAGCTCGTCGAGGTGTGGCAGGAAGGCCCGGACCCGCTCCTCGGTGTCGACGACGACGATCGCCACCGGCAGGTCCTCGCTGAGGGACAGCAGCCGTGAGGTGTGGATCAGCGAGGAGGCGCCGAAGCCCTCGATGCCCCGGAAGACGCTGGCGCCCGCGAGACCGGCGGCGTGGGCCCGGTGCACGATCTCGCTGTACAGGGGCTTGTGGTGCCAGGTGTCGTTCTCCCCGATGAAGACGGTCAGGCGCAGGGCGCTGCCGGTCAGCCTGGTCATGGCTGCCTCCACTTCAGGACGCGGCGGGTCGCGGTGGCGGCGAGCCAGACCGCCGCGAGGGCCGCGAGCAGGGTCGCGGCGAGGTAGGCCAGCCCCGTGCGGGGGTGGCCGTCGTCGACCAGCCGCTGGATGTCGACGGCATAGGTGGAGAAGGTGGTGAACCCGCCGAGCACGCCGGTGCCGAAGAAGGGGCGTACGAGGCGGTGGGCGGCCCAGACCTCGGTGATGACCACCATGAACACGCCGATCACGGCGCAGCCGCCGACGTTGGTCCAGAAGGTCGCCCAGGGGAAGCCGCCGGGCCGGGTGGGCCAGCCCAGGGTCAGCGCGTAGCGGGCCGTGGCGCCGAGCGCGCCGCCGAGGGCGACCACCGCGACCACGGGGGCCTGCGCGCGCCAGGCCGGTGGCCGGGCGGCACCGGGCCGCAGGCGCAGGCTCTCGGCTTCCGGGGCGGTCATGGTCGTACGTCTCCTGCCTTCGGCCCCGTCACCTGGATCCCGGCCGGGACTGCGGGTCACGGCCGGGCATCAGGGTACCGCCGGGCGCGGGCGGGGTCATGTCGCGGAGGGCGCCTCGCAGACGGCGACTCCGCGCTCCCAGAGGCTGCCGAGGACCAGGTGACCGCCGCTCTCGCAGACGCTGGTGACCATACGGAAGCCGGAGTGGCGGCGGGTGAGGTGGTGGACGGTGGTGCCGTCGTCGTCGAGGGCCAGGACGCCGGCGAAGCCCGTCGGGCGGAAGGGCGCGTGCGCGGCGGCGCGGGCGGCGGCGCGGCGCACGGCCGGCGGTGTGCGGTGCAGCAGGTCCAGCGGGGGGACGTGGGGTCCGGCCAGGGCCACCCAGATCGGGCCGGACTTCCCGGCGCGCCAGATGTTGTCGGGCATGCCCGGCAGACCCTCGGCGAAGGGCTCCGCGGTACCGGCCCGGGGGCCGGTGAGCCGGTAGCGGGTCAGACGGCGGGCGCCGGTCTCGGCCAGGACCAGGAAGGACTCGTCCGCGCTCGGGGCGACGCCGTTGGCGAACTGGAGTCCCTCCAGCAGCACTTCCGGTGTGCCGCCGCCGGGCGGCAGGCGCAGCAGGCGTCCCGTGCCGGAGTGTTCGACCAGGTCGGCCATCCAGTGCCGCAGTGGATGGCGGCGGCTGGAGACGGTGACGTACACGCTGCCGTCGGACAGGGCCACCGCGTTGCTGCAGAAGCGCAGCGGCTCCCCCGCCACCGTGTCGGCCAGGACGCGGACGATGCCGTCGTCGAGGCCGACGCGCAGCAGCCCGCGTTCGGCGTCGCACACCAGCAGGTCGCCGTCCGGGAGGAGTTCCAGGCCGAGGGGGCGGCCACCGGTCTCGGCGAGCACCTCGACGCGGGCCGTTCCGGGGTCGGCGAGCCCGTCGAGGCGCAGGACGCGGCCGTCCTCGACACCGGTGAGGACACGGCCGCGCCCGTCGGCCACGACGTCCTCCGGACCCCGCCCGCCGATCGCCACGTAGTGCCGGGGAACGAGTGCCGCGAAACGGTCCATGTGCGCCTGCCCTTCGCCGTCGGAGGTGCCCATGCTCGCAGTGCCCGGGCCGGTCCGACAGGCCCTACCACCCCTTCTCGAACATCCGGGCCACCTCGGCGATCCGGACCTCGTCGCGGCGGTAGTAGGTGCGGCGCCGGATCCGCTTGGTGCGCAGCAGGCCGAGGCGGGTCAGCAGGCCGAGGTGGGTGTCGGCGACGCGACGGGGGACACCGAGTTTGGCGGCGACGGCGCGGGCGGTGACGCCGTCCGCGGCCGGGTCGGTGTGGCGCTCGGGCGGGAAGTGCGCGGCCGGGTCCTTGAGCCACTCCAGGATGTCCAGGCGCGTGGCGCCCGCGGGAGTCCTCAGCATCGCGTCGCCTCCGTCCGAGCCTCCTCATGTCACGTCTTCCCACTGTGGCGCGGCCGATGCCGCCGTGTCCGGCACTCACGGGCCCTTGTCCGGTACCGAACGCCCCTGGGACAGAAGGAAGTTGCGGTCTCGGCGCAGGCAAAAGGCCGACGGGGCCCAGCCGCCCCCACACGGCCGGACCCCGTCGGAGTGGTTCAGCGATGGCTGAACCACGACATGGAGGACAGCGCCTTGTCGTCGTAGCCGAACAGGGCCTGGTTCTCCCAGCCGTTGCCGGAGGTGGCGTCGGTGGGGTCCCAGCCGTTGCCGGTGACGGCCGTCCAGGTCGCCTCCCAGTAGAAGACGCCGAGGCCGCGGCCGTTCGGAACGGCCTCCACGACGCTGGCCACGTCGTTCATCCACCGCGTCTGACCGGCCACGCTCGCCGGGTAGCCGGAGACCAGCTCGCCGGTGGTGTCGATCTGGTTGGTCAGCGAGTCGTCGCTGTCGAGGCGGAAGGGGTAGGCCGTCTCGGCGATGAAGACCGGCTTGCCGTAGCGGGAGGCCGCGTCGTCCAGGGTGGTCTGCGCGGCGGCGAGCGAGCCGTGCCAGTAGCCGTAGTACGACAGGCCGATCACGTCGTAGTTGATCCCGTACGTCTTGGCGTTGTCGAACCACCAGCGGACGGTGGCGTCGTCACCGGCGTTGGCCAGGTGCAGCGCGACCTGGGTGCCGGAGGAGACGGCCTTCGTGGCGCTGTAGCCGGAGTTGATCAGACCGGCGAGCTGCGACCAGTTGTCCGTGGAGCCCTCGGACCACAGCATGCCGCCGTTGATCTCGTTGCCGATCTGCACCATGTCGGCGGTGGTGCCCTGGGCCTTCAGCGCGCTCAGCACGTCGTACGTGTGGTTGTAGACGTCGGTCTTCAGCTGGCTGTAGGAGTGCGAGGCCCAGGCGGCGGGCTTGGTCTGCTTGCCCGGGTCGGCCCAGGTGTCCGAGTAGTGGAAGTCGACCAGCAGCTTCATGCCGGCCGCCTTGACGCGCTTGGCCACGGCCAGGACCCGCGCCTTGTCGTTGTAGCCGTCGGCCGGGTTGACCCAGACCTTCAGCCTCGCGTAGTTCATCCCGGCGTTCTTCAGGATGGTGACCGCGTCGCCGGTGGTGCCCGAACCGGTCTTGTACACGCCGCCCTTGGCCTCGCTCTTGGCGAGGGAGGAGATGTCGGCGCCCTTGACGGACAGGCCGGTCTTGCCCGAGGTGAAGCTCAGGTCGTCGACGTTGATCCAGTTGCCCGCGCTGGCGTCGGAGTTGATGCTGATCGTGCACTGGTTGTTGGTCACCGCGATGGAGGTGACGATCCGCACCCAGCTGCCGGCGGACACCGGGAGGTCGGTGCGCTGCTCCGCGCTGCCGCAGTTCTTCAGGGCTATGTAGGCGGAGTTCTGCCCGCCGCCGGAGCGGACCCAGGCGGTCAGGGTGTAGTTGCCGTTGGTCAGCCCGGACAGGTACTGGTACGTCTCCACCTTGTAGGCGGAGGACGAGTAGTGGCTCAGGCGGTAACTCCCGCCGTGCCCGCCGGACTCGGTGTACGAGGCCCCGGTGTCGCCGTACTCGGACCAGCCGCCGGGCGTGGCGGCGCCCATGCCGTCGGACTCGAAGCCGCCGTTGGTGAGCGTGCTCGCCGCCTGGGCGGTCTGGGCGGGCAGGGCGGTGACGGCGAGCCCGGCCGCGAGCGGCAGGAGCAGGGCTCTCAGGGTGCGTCTGGGATGGAACATCGTCGTCCGTCGTCCCTTCGACGTGATGGGTTGGGGGTGTCCTCCGGTGGGGGCCGGAGGAGAGCCCCTCCGCCCGCGGCTCGTACGGCTCGCGCGGGCGGAGGGGAGCCGGCTCAGCCGTCGAGTCGTACGACCCGTACGGCTCCCGCGGGGACCGCCAGGCGGCCCGCGGCGCGTTCGCCCGTCAGCAGTTCGGTGCCGTGCGCCTCCAGCGGCACCTTGGCGTCGCTGGCGGTGTGGTTGATCGCGAACAGGAAGGCGGGGCCGCCCGACTCGCCGGTGCGGCGCACCACTTCGACGTCCCGGGGCAGTTCGGCGCGCGGCGCGATGCGGGCGTCCTCGGCGGCGGCGCCGAGGATCGCGTCCAGGCCGTGGGTGTCGAGGCGGGTCGAGACGTACCAGGCGGTGCCCTCGCCCAGCCGGTGCCGGGTGACGGCCGGGCGGCCGGCGGTGAGGCCGTCGGCGTACTTCCACACGGTCTCGGCGCCGCGCGGCACCACGAACTCCGTCCACACGTCACCGGTGAGCTCGGTGCCGTCGGGGCCGCTGACCCGCACCCGCTGGTTCCTGAGCAGCGGCGAGAACTCCTCCACGGTCAGGCCGAGGACGTCCCGCAGCGGGCCCGGGTAGGCGCCCTCGTGCACGGCGTCGTGCTCGTCGACGATGCCGGAGAAGTACGACACCACGAGGGTGCCGCCGTTCTCGACGTACTCCCGGAGGTTGTTCCCGGCCGCCTCCGTCATCAGGTAGAGCGCCGGTACGACGACAAGGGGATAGGCCGACAAGTCGGCTTCCGGGTGGGCGAAGTCGACGGTGAGATGGCGGTCGTAGAGGGCCTCGTAGAAGGAGTCGGCGCGCTCGCGCGGGTCGTGGTCCTCGGTGGGGCGCCACTGGAGGTTCTGCGCCCACCAGGACTGCCAGTCCCACAGGACGGCCACGTCGGCCTGCGTGCGGGAGCCGCGGATCTGGCTCAACGAGTCGATACCGGCGCCGAGTTCGACGACCTCGCGCCACACCCGGGTCTCCGTGCCGCCATGCGGCAGCATCGCCGAGTGGAACTTCTCCGCGCCGCGCCGGGACTGCCGCCACTGGAAGAACATGGCGCCCTCGGAGCCGCGCGCCACGTGGGCGAGGGAGTTGCGGGCCATCTGCCCCGGGCCCTTGGCGGGGTTGCGGGGCTGCCAGTTGACGCCCGAGGTGGAGTGCTCCAGAAGCAGCCAGGGGGCGCCGCCCGCGACCGAGCGGGTGAGGTCGGCGGCCATCGCGAGGTTGACGTGGGTGCGGCGGCCGTCGGTGATCAGATAGTGGTCGTTGGTGACGAGGTCGACCTCGCGGCCCCACGCCCAGTAGTCCATGGAGTCGCACTGGCTGAGCGCGGTCATGAAGTTGGTGGTGACCGGGATCCCGGGCGAGAGGCGGTGCAGGATGTCCCGCTCGGCGCGGAAGTTCTCCCGGATGGTGGCGTCGGCGAACCGCTTGTAGTCCAGCGCCTGGCCGGGGTTGCCGACGGTCGGGGTCGCGCGCGGCGGGTTGATCTGGTCGAGGCCGGTGTAGCGCTGGCCCCAGAAGGCGGTGCCCCAGGCCTGGTTGACCGCTCTCACGTCACCGTAGGTGTCCGCGAGCCAGCGGCGGAAGTGGGCGGCGCAGGAGTCGCAGTAGCAGGCGGAGACGGGGACGCCGTACTCGTTGTGCACGTGCCACATCGCCAGGGCCGGGTGGTCGCCGTAGTGCTCGGCGAGCCGGGTGGTGATGTTCGCGGCGGCGGCACGGTAGTCGGCGTTGCTGTGGCAGATGGCGCCGCGCGAGCCGAACTCGTAGCGCACGCCCTCGGCGGTGACGGGCAGCGCGTCGGGGTGCGCCCGGTAGAACCAGGCGGGCGGCGCCACGGTGGGCGTACCCAGGTCGACGCGGATGCCGTTGTCGTGCAGCAGGCCCAGGATCCGGTCCAGCCAGCCGAAGTCGTACACCCCGGGTGAGGGTTCCAGGAGCGCCCAGGAGAAGATCCCCACACTCACCATCGTGACTCCGGCCTCCCGCATCAGCCGGACGTCCTCCTGCCAGACGTTTTCCGGCCACTGCTCGGGGTTGTAGTCCCCACCGAAGGCGAGCCTGGTGAGGCCCCTGTGGGTGGTCTCCGGCATGGATCTCTCCCGGGTTATCGATCATTTGGGAACGTGCACACACAACAATGGCGGTGTGAGCCCAACATAACCGCACAGCAACAACCATTGACAAGTGTCCGGGATGTTTCTCTACTGTGAACGCTCACAGAAGCATGGCAGGTCTTCGCAGCAGGCGAGGACCCAGGTCAGGGGAGAGTTCCATGCCGCACACGAAGCGCCGTCGCCTCGTGACAACCGCCGTCGCCGTCTCACTCGGCGCCACCGCCCTCGCCGCCTGCGGCACCGAAGACGGCAGCAAGGCCGAGTCGGGCCCGGTCTCGCTCACGTACTGGACGTGGACGCCCGGCATGGACAAGGTCGTCGACCTCTGGAACAAGGGGCCGGGCAAGAAGGACAAGATCACCGTCACGGTGAAGAAGCAGGCGTCCGGCGACACGCTGATCACCAAGATCCTCACCGCGCACAAGGCCCAGAAGGCGCCCGACCTGGTGCAGGCCGAGTACCAGGCGCTGCCGACCCTGGTCAGCAACGACGCGCTGGCGGACATCTCCGAGGAGGTCGCCGACGCCAAGGGCAAGTTCGCCGAAGGCGTCTGGCAGCAGACCACCCTGGGCACGGACGCGGTCTACGCGGTCCCGCAGGACATCGGGCCGATGATGTTCTACTACCGCGAGGACCTGTTCAAGCAGTACAAGCTCAAGGTCCCCACCACCTGGGACGAGTTCGCCGAGACCGCCCGCGCCCTGAAGAAGGCCGCCCCCGACAAGGACCTGACCACGTTCTCCGCCAACGACTCCGGTCTCTTCGCCGGTCTCGCCCAGCAGGCGGGCGCCAGGTGGTGGACCACCTCCGGCGACAAGTGGAAGGTCGCCATCAACGACGCGGCCACCCAGAAGGTCGCCAAGTTCTGGGGCGGCCTGGTCAAGGAGGGCGCCATCGACAACCAGCCGATGTACACCCCGTCCTGGAACAAGGCGCTCAACACCGGCAAGCAGATCGCCTGGGTCAGCGCCGTGTGGGCACCGGGCACGCTCACCACGGCCGCGCCCGACACCAAGGGCAAGTGGGCGATGGCCCCGCTCCCCCAGTGGTCCGCGAACGAGACCGTCACCGGCAGCTGGGGCGGCTCCTCGACCGCCGTCACCACCGACTCCCAGCACCAGGCCGCCGCTGCCAAGTTCGCCGCGTGGCTCAACACCGACCACGACGCCCTCAACGCGCTGGCCAAGGAGAGCGGGATCTACCCGGCCTCCTCCTCCGCCCAGCTCAGCGGCGCCTTCAGCAACCCGCCGGCGTACTTCTCGAACCAGGCGGACTTCTACACCAAGGCCGCCGAGATAGCGAAGACCACCGCGCCGTCCGCGTGGGGCCCGAACGTGAACGTCGCCTACACCTCCTTCAAGGACGCGTTCGGCGCCGCCGCCAAGAACAAGTCGGACTTCGTGACCGCCCTGAACGCGATGCAGGACGACACGGTCGCCGACATGAAGAAGCAGGGCTTCGGGGTCTCTCAGTGACGAGCACGCAAAGCCGGAAGGCGTACGGGGTCAAGGGGGCCCCGTACGCCTTCCTCCTCCCCGCAACGGTCCTCTTCGCGCTGTTCTTCGCGCTGCCCATCGGGTACGCGGTCTGGCTCAGCTTCCGCAAGGTGCACGTCTCCGGCCTCGGCCTCGGAGCGGGCGCCCGCAAGGAGGTCTGGGCCGGCCTGGAGAACTACACCGACGCGCTCGGCGACAGCGAACTCCTCGACGGCGCCCTGCGCGTGCTCGGCTACGGCTGCATCGTCGTCCCGGTGATGCTCGGTCTCGCCCTGCTCCTCGCGCTGATGCTCGACTCCGACAAGGTGCGGCTCGCCCCGTTCACCCGGCTCGCGATCTTCCTGCCGTACGCCATCCCCGGCGTCGTGGCGGCGCTGCTGTGGGGCTTCCTCTACCTGCCGGACGTCAGCCCCTTCTACTTCGTGCTCGGCAAGCTGGGCCTGCCGCAGCCGGACCTGCTGGACGGCGGCCCGCTCTACCTCGCCCTGTCGAACATCGCGGTCTGGGGCGGCACCGGCTTCAACATGATCGTCATCTACACCGCGCTGCAGGCCATCCCCGCCGAGGTGTACGAGGCGGCGAAGCTGGACGGCGCCACCCCGCTGCAGATCGCCCTGAAGATCAAGATCCCGATGGTGGCGCCCTCGCTGGTGCTCACCTTCTTCTTCTCGATCATCGCGACGCTGCAGGTGTTCAACGAGCCGACCACCCTCAAACCGCTCACCAACTCGGTCAACACGACCTGGAGTCCGCTGATGAAGGTGTACCAGGACGCCTTCGGCCGCAACGACGTCTACTCGGCCGCCGCCGAGGCGACGCTGATCGCGCTGGTCACCCTCGTCCTGTCCTTCGGGTTCCTGCGGGCGGCCAACCGCGGCAACAAGCAGGAGGAAGCCCGATGAGTTCTCTTGCCGTCCGCAAGGCCGCCCCGTCCGCGGGCACCACCCCGGGCACCGCCCAGGGCCCGCCGCTGCACAGCCGGATCGCGCTGGTGCCGACGCTCACGCTGCTGATCGGCGCGATCTACATGCTGCTGCCGGTCGCCTGGGTGGTGATCGCGGCCACCAAGTCCGGGCACGAACTGTTCTCCACGTTCACCTTCCTGCCGGGCACCGGCCTCGCCGACAACCTCAGCGACCTGAACGCCTACCGCGACGGCATCTACTGGCAGTGGCTGGGCAACTCCGCCCTGTACGCCGGTCTCGGCGCCCTGCTGTCCACGGCCGTCTCGGCCTTCAGCGGCTACGCGCTGGCGACCTACCGGTTCCGGGGCCGCGAGACGCTGTTCAACGTGCTGCTCGCGGGCGTGCTGATGCCGCCGGTGATCCTCGCCGTCCCGCAGTATCTGCTGCTGGCCAAGGCGAACCTCACGGACTCCTACCTGTCCGTGCTGCTCCCGCAGATCCTCTCCCCGTACGGCGTCTACCTCGCGCGCATCTACGCGGCCGCCGCCGTCCCCGCCGACGTGGTCGAGGCCGGGCGGATGGACGGCGCGAGCGAGTGGCGGATCTTCACCCGGATCGCGCTGCCGATGATGGTGCCCGGTCTGGTGACGGTGTTCCTGTTCCAGTTCGTGGCGGTGTGGAACAACTTCCTGCTGCCGTTCATCATGCTCAGCGACGACGAGAAGTTCCCGATCCCGCTCGGCCTGTACACGCTCCTCGAACAGGGCGCCAACACCCCGGCCCTGTACACACTGGTGATCACCGGCGCCGGACTCGCCGTCCTGCCGCTGGTCGCCCTCTTCCTGGTCATTCAGCGGTTCTGGAGCCTGGACCTGCTGTCCGGGGCCGTAAAGTCATGATTATGAGCAGCAATGCGGGGGGCCGGCGCAAACCGCCGACGATCCACGACGTGGCGCGCGAGGCAGGGGTCTCCCGGGGCACCGTCTCGCGCGTGCTCAACGGCGGGCACTACGTCAGCCCGGCCGCGCAGGAGGCGGTGAACGCCGCCATCCGCAAGACCGGCTACGTGGTGAACCGGCACGCCCGTTCGCTGATCACCGGGCGCTCGGACTCGGTCGGCTTCCTGCTGACCGAGCCGCAGGAGCGGTTCTTCGAGGACCCGAACTTCAACGTGCTGCTGCGCGGCTGCACACAGGCGCTGGCCGCGCACGACGTGCCGCTGCTGCTGATGCTGGCCGGCACGGCGGACGAGCGGCGGCGCATAGCGCGGTACATCACCGCCGGGCACGTCGACGGCGTCCTGCTGGTCTCCAGCCACTCGGGCGACCCGGTCGCCGAGGAACTGTGCGCGGCGGGCGTGCCGCTGGTCGCCTGCGGCAAACCGATCGGGCTGGGCTCGAAGGTCAGCTATGTGGCCGCCGACGACCGCGACGGGGCCCGCGACATGGTGCGCCACCTGCTGTCGCTGGGCCGCCGCCGGATCGGCGTGGTCACCGGCCCGCTGGACACCCCCGGCGGTGTCGAGCGCCTGGCCGGTTACAAGGAGGTGCTCGGGGAGGCGGCCGTCGGCGTCGACGACAAACTCATCGTCTCCGGCGACTACAGCCGGGCCAGCGGCGAGGCGGGCGCTGAGCGGCTGCTCGATCAGGCCCCGGACATGGACGCCGTCTTCGTCGCCTCAGACCTGATGGCGCAGGGCGTGGTCACGGCGCTGCAGCGGGCGGGCAGGCGGGTGCCGGACGACATCGCTGTCGGCGGCTTCGACGACTCCCCCGCGGCCACCGCCGTCAGCCCCGCCCTCACCACCATCCGCCAGCCCTGGGACCGGATCAGCTCGGAGATGGTCCGCGTGCTGCTCGCCCAGATCGGCGGCGAGGACCCGGCCGCGGTGATCCTGCCGACGGAACTGGTGCGCCGCGAGTCGACGTGAGCGCGCCCGGGGTCAGCGGCTGCCGGGTCTGACCAGCTCCGTCTCGTAGGCGAGGACGACTGCCTGGGCGCGGTCGCGCAGGCCCAGCTTGGCGAAGATCCGGGCCACATGGGACTTGACGGTCGCCTCGCTCAGGGTGAGCTCGGCGGCCAGTTCGGTGTTGGACAGCCCACGGCCCAGCAGCGTCAGCACCTCCCTTTCCCGGGGCGTGAGGGCGGCGAGATCGGCGTGCACGGTGGGGGTCCGGCCCTGCTCCGCCGCGTACCGCTCCACCAGGCGCCGGGTGATCGACGGGGCCAGCAGGGCGTCGCCGGTGCCGACCAGCCGTACGGCGGCGGCCAGGTGTTCCGGGGTGACGTCCTTGAGCAGGAAGCCGCTGGCGCCCAGGGACAGCGCGGTGTACACGTACCGGTCCAGGTCGAAGGTGGTCAGGATCAGCACCCGGCAGTCCGGGGTCCGCTCCAGGATGCGCCGGGTCGCCTCCAGGCCGTCCATGGCCGGCATCCGGATGTCCATCAGCACGACGTCCGGGCGCAGTTCGCGCGCCGCCGCCACCGCCTCGGCGCCGTCGGCCGCCTCCCCCACGACCTCGATGCCCCGGGCGGTCAGGATCAGCCGGAAGCCGGTCCTGATCAGGGTCTGGTCGTCGACGACCAGCACACGGGGCGCGCCCTCGGGCGCGGCCGGCGTCACGGGCGGTCCAGGGGTATGCGCGCCCGGACCCGGTAGCCGCCGCCGAGCCTGCGGCGGGCGTCCAGATCACCGCCGTACACGGCGACCCGCTCGCGCAGGCCCAACAGGCCGCGGCCCGCGCCCTCGTGGCGGCGGGGCCGCTCGGGTGCCGCGCCGGTCAGTACGCTCGGGCCTGTGTTGAGGACCTCGACGCGCAACGCGTGGTCGGCGTACCGCACGGTCACCTCCGCCTTGCCGCCGTCGCCGTGTCTGAGCGCATTGGTGAGGGCCTCCTGGACGATGCGGTACGCGGTCACGTCGATGCCCTGCGGGAGGGGGCGCGGGTCGCCGGATATCCGTACCTCGACGGGCAGTCCGGCGAACGATATCCGGTCCACGAGGGGACCGAGGCGGTCGAGGCCGGGCTGCGGGGCCAGGTCCGGGTGGGCCCCGGCCGGTCCGGGATCGACGTCCTCGCCGCTCGCCGGCGGCGCCAGCAGCCCCAGCAGATGGCGCAGGTCGGTCATCGCCCCGCGCCCCGCGTCCTCGACGGCCCGCAGGGCGGACGCGGCCTCGTCCGGCATCGTGCCCAACACCTCGCGGGCGGCGCTCGCCTGCACCACCATGAGGCTGACATTGTGGCTGACGATGTCGTGCAACTCCCGGGCGATACGGTCGCGTTCGGCCGCGACCGCGACCTGGGCCGCGCTCTCCCGCTCCCGCTCCAGCAGCCAGCCCCGCTCCCCCACCGCCTCCCGCCACCGGCGCCGGGTGCGCAGCAGCGCCACCATCAGTCCCGCGACGGCCGCGCACGCCACCGCGAGCGCCACCGCCAACCCGTCGTACTCCCCCATGGCTTCACTCTCGCAGACGGCACCGACATCCGCATCGACCTGTGGATTCAGCGCCCTGCATCCCCGGGATGAGACATCGGCCGGGGTCCCGTCCCGGGAGGGATGCCCCGCGGCCGGTCCCCCGCCTAGCGTCCTGTCCATGGTCACTGAGGTGGGAACGGGAGAGAGCGTCGTCCGGCTGGACGGCGTGCGCAAGGAGTACGGCGAGACGGTCGCGCTCGGCGGAGTGTCGCTGGAGATACGGGCCGGGGAGGCGGTCGCGGTGATGGGGCCCTCGGGCTGCGGCAAGTCCACACTGCTCAACATGATCGCCGGGCTGGACCGCCCCACGGGCGGCGCGGTCGTCGTCCACGGCGAGAACGTCGGGGAGCTCAGCGAGAAGGGCCTCGCGCTCTACCGGCGGCGCCGGATCGGCATGATCTTCCAGTTCTTCAACCTCATCGACGATCTGTCGGCCCTCGACAACGTGGCTCTGGCCGCCCAGTTGACCGGCACCCCGGCCCGGCAGGCCCGGCGCCGTGCGCTGGAGCTGTTCGAGGAACTCGGCGTCGCGGACCGGCGCAACGCCTACCCCGCGGTGCTCAGCGGCGGCGAGCGGCAACGCGTCGCCGTCGCACGGGCGCTGATGAACCGTCCGGCACTGCTGCTCGCCGACGAGCCGACCGGCGCCCTGGACAGCCGGGCCGGGGAGCAGGTGATGGACCTGCTGCTGGACCTGAACCAGATCGGCCAGACGCTGATCATCGTCACCCACGACCGGCATCTCGCGCGGCGCTGCGCGAGCCGTCTGGTGGAACTGGCCGACGGCCGGGTCACCGGCGAGCACACCCTGGAGCCGTCCGCATGAGAGC
This sequence comes from Streptomyces sp. NPDC039424, assembly GCF_055639495.1. NCBI lineage: Bacteria > Bacillati > Actinomycetota > Actinomycetes > Kitasatosporales > Streptomycetaceae > Streptomyces > Streptomyces sp. NPDC039424. The sequence goes on along the minus strand of NZ_JBVKAI010000008.1, from coordinate 227,201 downwards.
GGTGTGGCGGGCCGCGCGGGCGGCCGTACGCAGGCGGCGACTTCAGACACTGGTCATCTGGCTGGTGACGCTGGTGTCGACGGGGTCGATGGTGGTGGCGCTCGGACTGGTCGACGCGGCCTCGGCACCCTTCGACCGGGCCTTCGGCAGCCAGCGCGGGACGCATCTCGTGGCCGCGTTCGACCCCGCGAAGGTGTCGGACGCCCAACTCGTACGCGCGGCCCGGGAGTCGGGGGCCGCGGCGGTGTCCGGGCCGTTCGCCCAGGCGAGCGTCACGATCCCGCGTGGCACCGCGGACTTCGGCCTCGGTGGTGAGCTCACGGTCGTCGGCCGCCCGGGGCCGGGCGGCGCGGTGGACAAGGTGGATCTGTGGGCGGGCCGGTGGGCCACCCGGCCGGGCGAGGTGGTGGTGAACCGGCAGTCGGACTGGACCGCGGACGACCTGGGCAAGAAGCTCCGGGTGCCCTCCGGGCCGACGCTCACCATCGTGGGGTTCGCCTTCGACCTCAGCCGCACGGCGGACGCCTGGGTCGCGCCCGGCCAGATGAAGGACCTGCACCCGACCGCCGAGCAGATGCTGTTCCGGTTCCATGACGCCTCGTCGGACGCACGGCTGCGGGCCGGGCTGGCCCGGGTGACCGACGGGCTGCCGAAGGGTGCGCTGACCGGGACCCGGTCGTACCTGGCACTGAAGCACCAGATCGGCAGGACCGCCCGGGCGTACGCGCCGTATCTGATGACCTTCGGGATCCTCGGGATCGTGGTCGCGGTGCTGATCGTCGCCAACGTGGTCGGCGGTGCCGTCGTCTCCGGCTTCCGGCACATCGGCATCCTCAAGGCCCTGGGGTTCACCCCGGGACAGGTGCTCGCCGTCTACCTCGCCATGATCTCCGTGCCCGCCGTCCTCGGATGTGCGCTCGGCACGCTCGTCGGCAACCTGCTGGCGCGCCCCTTCTTCCAGTTCGTCTTCACCGGCCCGGACGCCGGAGTGTTCCACGACAGCGTCGGCGTCGCGCCCTGGGTGAACGCGCTCGCCCTGCTGGGCATGCCGCTCGTCTGCGCCCTCGCCGCTCTCGCCCCCTCGATGCGGGCGCAACGGCTCTCGGCGGCGCGGGCGATCAGCGCGGGCAGCGCTCCGCGCACCGGCCGGGCACCGGGCCTCCAGCGGTGGCTGTCGGGCACCCGGTTGCCGCGGTCGGTGAGCCTGGGCATCGGGCTGCCGTTCGCCCGGCCGGGCCGCAGCGCCCTCACGCTCGCCGCCGTGGTCCTGGGAGTGACCACCGTGACGTTCGCGACCGGCCTGGCCACCACGATGACCCGGTTCGGCGGCCCGGGGCAGGTGCACTACGACGTCACGGTGTACGCGAGCGACTTCAGGCACGGCAAGGAGATCCAGCCGGAGCACGGCGACCGTGCGCTCGAGTCGTTGCTGCGTTCGCTGCCGGGCGCGACCCGCGTCACCGCGAGAGGGAACGTGGACGCCGTGGTCGCGGGCACCTCGGTGAAGGTCAACCTCGAAGGCCGCCGCGGTGACCCGGGACTGGGCAGTGTGCTCACCAAGGGCCGGTGGTCGCGTGGCCCGGGCGAGATCGCGGCCGGATCGGCCTTCCTGCGCCAGAACGGCCTGCGGGTCGGCGACCGACTGGTGCTGCAGAAGGGCGACCGCCGGGAGGCCGTGACCGTCGTCGGCGAGTTCATGATCGACGACGAACGGCTGCTGGCGGCCGACTGGTCGGCCTTCAACGCCCTGGCGCCGCAGGAGCGTCCCATCGCCTACCACGTCGTGCTGCGGGACGGCACCGACCCCGAGGCCTACGCCCGCGCGGCCCGCGCCGCCGACCACGACATCAGCCCGGCACCGAACGGCCCGAACAACATCACCCGCACCATCGTCGGCTCAGCGGCGGTCCTGACCCTCATGCTCGCCGTGGTCTCGTCGCTCGGTGTCTTCAACACGGTCGTCCTCAACACCCACGACCGGCGCCGTGACCTGGGCATGCTCAAGTCGATCGGCATGACACCCGGCCAGGTGACGGCGATGACGGTGACCTCGATGGCGGTGCTCGGCGCGGCCGGGTCGCTGCTCGGGATCCCGCTGGGGATGCTCGGCTACGCCATGGTGATCCCCCGTATGTCGAGCGCGGTGGACATCACGCTGCCCTCGTACATGACGGACGTCTGGCATGCCCCGGTCCTCGCCGGACTGGCCCTCGCGGGTCTGGTGATCGCCCTTCTGGGTGCCTTCCTGCCGGCCCGGCGTGCGGCCCGGCTGACGGTCGCGGAGGTGCTGCACAACGAGTGACGGCCGCAACCGGTCAGGATTGAAGAAGCGGTCCCGCGCCTCCCGGTCCTAGCGTGGGATCACCGACGGATCCCGTCGGTGATCCCACGCACCTCGAAGGAGTGAGTTCCATGACCGCCGGCCTCCAGACGATCATCTACCCCGTCAAGGACCTCGACCGCGCCAAGTCCCTGTTCACGGCTCTGCTGGGCGTCGAGCCCTATGCGGACGAGCCCTACTACGTCGGTTTCAAGGCCGCCGGGCAGGACGTCGGCCTTGACCCGAACGGGCACGCCAAGGGCATGACCGGGCCAGTGCCGTACTGGCACGTGACGGACCTCAGGGAGCGGCTCGCGGCCCTGCTGGAGGCGGGGGCGGACCTGCTCCAGGACGTGCAGGACGTCGGCGGCGGCAGGCTGATCGCCTCGGTCAAGGACGGCGACGGCAACCTGGTCGGGCTGCTCCAGGACACGGCGGCCTGAGCCTCGTACGACCGCATGCACCCGCACTAGTTGCACACTCAACAATTGCCCGGATCGGTGCTACCGTGCGGGTATGGCAGTGAAGACGGCCGACGCGCGGCTCGAGGAACGGTGGCGGGACATCCTGTCGGTGCACGCGCGCACGATCTGCGAGATCGACCGCGTGCTGCACCCGCACGGGCTGGGCGCGAGCGACTTCGAGGTACTCGACCTGCTCGCCTCCGAGACGTCCGACAAGGGCGACCAGTGCCGGGTGCAGAACCTGGTCGGACGGGTGCACCTCAGCCAGAGCGCCCTGTCCCGCCTGATCGGGCGGCTGGAGAAGGAAGGCCTGGTGGAGCGCTCGGTCTGCGTGGAGGACCGGCGCGGCGTCTGGGTCGCACTCACCGGCAAGGGACGTGAGCTGCACGCCGAGGTGCTGCCCCTGCAGCGTGCGGTACTGGCCCGGATGCTGGAGGAACGGACCGCCTAGAGCGTGAACCCGGCCCCGTCCGGCAGGACTTCGACCCCGTGCGCGGTCGCCTCCGCCCGGGCCGGTGAGGCGGGGTCGAGCAACGGGTTCGTGTTGTTGAGGTGGGTGTAGATCCGGCGCGCGCGGGGGTGGCGGGCCAGGGCGGCGAGGCTGCCGTGCGGGCCGGTCACCGGGAGGTGGCCCATGGCCGCCTGCCCCGGGCCGGAGCTGACCGCCGTGCCCATCTCGTCGGCCGCGAAGAACGTGCCGTCCATGAGCACGCAGCCGGCCTTTGCGCACAGCTCGTCCAGGACCGGGCTCCAGGCGGCCACGCAGGGCGCGTACACCAGGACTCCGCCGGTGGCCAGGTCCTCGACGCGGTACGCGGTCACCCAGCGGTCGTCCGGTTCGCGTCCGGCGTCCGGTACGTACTTCGGCACCTTGGTCCCCACCGGGTGCGCCGTGACGACCAGCCCTCCTGCCAGCACGAAGCCACCGTCGGCCAGGCTGTCGGCCCACTGCCAGGGGGCGTAGCGGCCGAGGGCGTCGCGCATCGGGGTGAGCGTGGCCCGCACCGGCGGGGCCGCGTACACCTTGAGGTCCGCCGCCCCGCGCAGCACGGTCAGGCCCGTCACATGGTCGGCCTCGGCGTCGGTCAGCAGCACGCCCCGCAGCGGCGTCTGCCGGGGACCGGGGCCGGGCCACAGCGCGGCGGTGGCGGTGAGCTGGGTGCGGATGTCGGGCGAGGCGTTCAGCAGCCACCAGTCGCGCCCGTTGCCGGTGACGGCCACGCAATCCTGGGTGCGGGCGGGCAGTCTGCCGTCCCGGGCCGCGCAGCACAGGGCACAGGCACAGTTCCACTGCGGGAAACCACCACCGGCGGCCGTGCCCAGCAGGACGACCCTCACGACCATCCACCCCTCTCGCTCACCCGGTTCTCCGCTGGGATCTTCCCTCCCGGGCCCGCGCGGACCACCCCTTGCGAGGGGTCAGTTCCGGCCGACCTCCGGCCCCGGCTTGACCTACGATGACGCGGTGAAGTTCGTGATGGTGCCGGGTGGCTGGCAAGGCGGATGGGTGTTCGACTCGGTGGCCGCCGAGCTGCACCGAGACGGTCACCAGGTCGAGGCGGTAACCCTGTCAGGGTTGGAATCGGACGGCCCAATCGATGTGGACCGTCCGCCGAACCTCGACACCCATATTGACCAGGTAGCCGAGATCATCGACCGTAGCGACGAAACGCCCCTCGCACTGTGCGGGCACAGCTACGGCGGCATGGTGATCGCTGGTGTCGCGGATCGGCTCGGCGACCGCCTCGACCAGCTCGTCTTCATCGACGCCTACGTCCCGGACGACGGGGATTCATGTTGGTCTTTGACCAGCGACAGCTTCCGGGAGACGTTCATAGCCGGCGCCGGCGCCGACGGTCGGTGGGTCGCAGTCCCTGATGGGCTCGACCCTCGCGCGCGACCGCATCCAATGGCGAGCCTCGTCCAGTCGATCAGGCTGAGAGGCAACCCCGGCCGCGCGCTCGGCCGAACGTTCATCAGTGGTGGCGCGTGGGCAGGGAGCCCGTTCGTGACCCTGACCGAACGGTTGCGCAACGACTCGGGCTGGCGGGTTCACGAGATCCCCGTTGGCCACAACATCGCCCGCCGCGACCCGCACAGCCTCGCGGCCGTTCTCGGCGCGTTGCCGCCCGACTCCGTCTGACGCGCATCCGCTCACTCCTCTGTGTCGCCGTCCTCGCCGAGGTGGACGGCCGCCGGGTCGCGCAGGGACCGCAGGCCCTCGCGCGGCGGGCGGGCCGCGACGGCCGGGAGGTGCCCGGCCGCCGGGGTCCGTCGTTCAGCCCGCCTGACGGGCCAGCAGCGTGCGCACCCCCTCGGAGGTGAGGGTCAGTCCGTGCGCGGAGCTGCCGTCTATGGCGAGCGAGAGGTCGTCGGCCGGCCACTGGGAGGCGAGCGCGCCCAGTGGCACCAGACGGTAGCGGGAGACGTAAGGCAGCAGATCGGCCATCGTCAGCTCCGAGGTGAACACGGGCACGACCGGGTTGTCCCCGGGCCGTTCCAGAACGGGCAGGGCCACCGCCGAGGGGTCGGTGGCGTCCTCGTCGGCGGCGTCGTCCGGTACGGGGACCAGCACGTCGCTGCTCGCGAGCGTGTACAGCGCGGTCGGGTCCTCGGCGTTCTCGGCCAGCGCGTCCAGCGCCCGCTGGGCCGGCGTGGGCGTGTCGTCGTACGCGGGTGTCTCCATGGCAGATCCCCTGGTAGCGGCGGTCGTACGGCCGCCCGGAGCCGGTTCGCCCCGGGCGCGGTCCTGAGCGCGTACCCAGTCGGCCCGGGGGCATGCGGAGCGGACCGCTCATTCCCCGTCCGCACCGAGCAGTTCCGCGACCGTCGTCACACGGATCAGGGGCCGGTACAGGTCCAGCAGGTGCAGCGCCTCGGTGTGGGAGTCGTCGTCCGCGCCCGCGCAGGCGTCGGCGACGACCAGCACCTCGGTCCCGGCGTCGGCGGCGGCCAGGGCGGTGGACAGCACGCAGCAGTCGGTGCTGACGCCGGCCAGGACCAGGCGCCCGTCCGGGCCGACGCGGTCGGCGAGTTCCGGGGTCCACTTGCCGAAGGTGGTGGCGTCGAGGACGTGCTCCGCCCGGGCCGCGAACTCGTCGGTGAGCCGCCACAGACCGGCGTCGGGCGGTCGCAGGGCGAAGGGCCACCGCGCGTAGTAGGCCCGCCAGGCCCCGATGGGTTCCCCGGGCGCCAGGAAGCGGGTGAAGGTGACGCGTCCGGCGAAAGCCGGCAGCAGTCGTCGTACGCCCGCCGCCGCCTCGGCGAACCGGGGCGCGGCCCAGGGGCTGCCGGGGTCGGCGAAGACGTGCTGCATGTCGATGACGGCGAGCAGGCCGGGGACGGGGGTCACGCGCCGGGCACCCCCGCGTCCGCCTTCGGGCTCGGCGCCTGGGCCTCCTGGTCGCGGATCCGGCCGCGTCCGAGGGCGAGTGTGCCGAGGAGACCGAGCGCGAGGGCGGCGAGGACGCCGAGGTTGGCGTACGCCCAGGCGCCGGACCTGCCGCCCAGGCCCAGCGGGCCGAGGAGGTAGCCCTGCCAGCTCAGCCGGCTCGCGGCCGTGTTGGTGACCAGGCCCCAGCCGACGGCCGTGGCCGCGAGGGTGAGCAGCAGCGGCGGCAGCGGTACGTCGCCGTAGCGGCCGTGCGGACGGTACAGGTCGCCCTCGTCGTAGTCCCGGCGGCGCAGCGCCAGGTCGGCCAGCATGATGCCGCACCAGGCGGCGATGGGCACGCCGAGCGTGGTCAGGAAGCCCATGAACGGGCCGAGGAAGTCATCGGCGAAGAACACGATGTAGACCGAGCCCGCGATCATCAGGATGCCGTCGAGGAGCGCGGCCAGATAGCGGGGCACGGGCAGGCCCGCCGAGAGCAGGGCCAGTCCGGAGGAGTAGATGTCCAGGACCGCGCCGCCGACCAGCCCGAGCACGGCGACCACGGCGAACGGGACCAGGAACCAGGTGGGCAGGAGCGTGGTCAGCGCGCCGATCGGGTCGGCGGCGACGGCCTTGCCGAGCGTGCCGGAGGAACCGGCCAGCAGCAGCCCGAAGACCAGCAGGAGCAGGGGGGCGAGGGAGGCGCCGAAGGCCGTCCAGCCGATCACACCCCGGCTGGAGGAACTCCGGGGCAGGTAGCGGGAGTAGTCGGCCGCCGCGTTCACCCAGCCGAGGCCGAAGCCCGTCATCATGAACACCAGCGCGCCGATGAACTCCTGGGCGGAGCCCGCCGGGACGGCGCTCACCGTGTCCCAGTGGACGTGGTCGGCGACGAGCCCGATGTAGACGACGGTGAGCACGCCGGTGACCACGGTGATCACGGTCTGCAGCCGCATGATCAGGTCGAAGCCCATGACACCGCCGGCCACGGTCAACGCGGCCACCACGAGCAGGGCGACGACCTTGGTCTCGGTGCCGCCGCCCCAGCCGAGCCGGCCGAAGACGGTCGCGGTGGCCAGGGTGGCGAGGGCGATGAGGACCGTCTCCCAGCCGACCGTGAGCATCCAGGACACCAGCGACGGCAGCCGGTTGCCGCGCACGCCGTACGCGGCGCGGCTGAGCACCATCGTGGGCGCGGAGCCGCGCTTGCCGGCCACCGCGATGAAGCCGCAGAGCAGGAAGGAGACGACGATGCCGAGCACACCGGCGGTCAGGGCCTGCCAGAAGGAGATGCCGAAGCCGAGGGCGAAGGCGCCGTAGCTGAGCCCGAGGACGGAGACGTTCGCCCCGAACCAGGGCCAGAACAGGGTGCGTGGGGTGCCTTTGCGCTCGGCGTCGCCGATGACGTCGAGGCCGTGGGTCTCCACCTGCAGAGGTCTCTGGCGTTCGTTGGGGTCCATCGCCGACCTGCCTGTCCGGACGGGTGCCGAGGAGTGGACGCTAGGTCGGCCGGTGCCGGGCGTCAAGGATCACCGGCGGCTTTCCGGGGCGCTTGACCGCCTGGCCGACGATGACGGTCTCGACCCCCTCGACGCCCAGCCCGCCCAGGTCCCGCGTGATGAACCGGTAGAGGTGCGCCAGGTCGCGCACCCAGACCGCGACGTGCAGGTTGAACGCGCCGGTCGTGGCGAACGCGCCGTGCACCGCGGGATGGTGGGCCAGCTCCCGGCCCACCGCGTCCAGCCGGTCGGGGGCGAGGCGCATCATCACGTTGGCGTCGATGTCCAGTCCGAGCCGGCGTGGGTCGACGACGACCTGGGTGAGCAGGCGCCCGGTCTCCGCGAGCCGGGCGATGCGGCGGCGCACGGTGGACTCGGGATGGCCGGTGCGCGCGGACACGGCCGCCGCCGGGGCGCGTGCGTCGTCCTGAAGGGCGGCCAGGACGGCGTGGTCCACGTCGTCCGGCTCACCGGGGGCGTCCGCGCGGGCCGGGGTGGGGGTCAGGGCGGTGCGTTCGGTCTCGGTCAGTACGTCGTGCCGCCACTCCTGGGCCTCGGCGAAGACGTGCAGCACCGTGTCCGCGGAGACGGAGGTGACCGCCCGGGTGGCGGGCAGTTCCCGGAAGACCAGGTGGTCCCGGCTGCCGGGCCGGGTCCAGGAGACGGCGAGGATCTCGTCGCCGGAGGCCGAGAGGTCGATGAACGGGACGTCGGGCCGGGCCGCGAGGGCCGCCGTGAGGGCGTCGAGCCTGCCGCCGAGCACCCGGATCCGCAGGAGCAGCGCACCGACGGTGTCGGGCCGCACGGGGAGCGCGATCACCCGGCAGACCCCGTCGCCGAGCAGGGTCCGCCAGCGCCGGTGCACCGTGCACGCACTGACCCCGAGCGCCTCCCCGGCCCGTTCCGCGGCGAGCCGCCCGTCGCACTGCAACGCGGCGATCAGCCGCTGGTCCAGCTCATCGAGTACCGGATCCGCCATTTCCAGATCCACGAGGGACATTATCGCTCACCCAGTAGGTCTGGAGAGTCGGTCGGTGGTCGACGCGTCCGAGGATCGAGTCACCGAAAGCGATCCACTCCGAGGGAGCCCACCATGACGTCGTACCAGGACCTGCTCGCCCCCATGGCCGCCGCCGCGCACGAGGTCGGGCGGCTACTGACGGCCGCGCCGCGCCCCGGGCGGGCCACCACCGTCGAGGAGTTCGCCGAGGCCTTCGACGCCCTGGAGGCACCGGCGGCGGCCGTCATGCGGCGTCGCCTGGAGGACCTGCGGCCGGGAGTGGACTGGGCGGACGAACTGGACGACCAGGCCGTGCCGCCGTCGGACGGCGAGGTGTGGGTGGTGGACCTGGTCGACGGGGCGGTGCAGTTCTTGCAGGGGCTGCCGCAGTACTGCGTGAGCCTGGCGCTGGTGCGCGACGGCGAGCCGGTGGCGGCGGCGCTGCACTCGCCTGTGCTGGGTGAGACGTATCTGGCCGCTCGTGGGCAGGGCGCGACGCTCGACGGGCGGCCGCTCACGCCCTCGGTCAAGACGGATCCGGCGGCGGCCGTCGTCGCGACCAGCCAGCCGCCGTTCATCACCCGGCAGCCGGGGGTGGCCGAGGCGGCGGGCCGGTCGCTCGCCGCGGTGCTGCCCAGGGTGGCCGCGGTCCGCAATCTCGGTCCGACCAGCTGGCAGATCGCCGACACCGCCGGCGGACGCCTGGACGCGTTCTGGCAGTTCGGCCGGGACGCCGCCAACCTGCTGCCCGGCGCCCTGGTCGCCCGGGAGGCGGACGCGGTGGTCAGCGACGCCGGCGGCGGCCCGTGGACGGCCGCCTCCGAAAGCTTCCTCGTCGCCCCGGCCGGACTGCACGGCCGACTGCTGGAGGCCCTGCGGCACGGATGACCGGCCGCCCAACTCGTCCCCGTCCTGCCCCGATCGGCGGATCGGTGATTTGACACCGCACCCCGCCCCCTCCAGCCTATGCACATGAAATCCATTTCCAATAGGAGTGGCTAGCCATGCGCGTGGCATTCGTAGGCAAGGGCGGCAGCGGCAAGACGACCCTGTCGGCTCTCTTCTCCCGTCATCTGGCGCGGGCGGGCGCGCCCGTGGTCGCCGTCGACGGGGACATCAACCAGCATCTGGCGCACGCCCTCGGACTCGGCGAGGACGAGGCCCTCACCGCGCCGCCGCTCAGCGCGTACACCGGGGAGATCAAGGACTACCTGCGGGGCACCAACCCCCGGATCCCGTCCCGGGACGCCATGGTCAAGACGACCCCGCCCGGCCGCGGCTCACGGCTGCTGCGCCCGCTCGGGGACGACGAGATCCACGCCCGGCACGTCCAGCGGGTCAGCGGGGTACCGCTGATGGTGACCGGCGCCTTCGAGGAGAGCGACCTCGGGGTGGCGTGCTACCACTCCAAGCTCGGCACGGTCGAGCTGTATCTCAATCACCTGGTGGACGGGCCCGGCGAGTACGTCGTGGTCGACATGACGGCCGGCGCGGACGCCTTCGCCTCCGGTCTGTTCACCCGTTTCGACATGACCTTCCTGGTCGTGGAACCGACCCTCAAGAGCCTCTCCGTCCACCGCCAGTACCGGGAGCACGCCGCGGAGTTCGGCATCCCGGTCGCCGTGGTCGGCAACAAGGTCACCGGCGAAGACGACCTGCTCTTCCTCAAGGAGCACGTCGGCGACGACCTGGTGGCCCACTGCACACGGTCGGACTATGTGCGGGCCACCGAACAGGGGCGGCCACGCGGCGAGTTGGAGCCGTCCAACGCGCACGCGCTGACCCTGCTGCGGGACGCCGTGGACGCCCGTACGCAGGACTGGGACACCTTCCGGCGGTACGCCGTCGAGTTCCACCTGCGCAACGCCGCCGCCTGGGCCGACCGGGCCACCGGGCAGGACCTCGCCGCCCAGGTCGACCCGGACTTCCGGTACGGCCCGGCGGCACTCGCCTCCGGCTCCGGCCGCTGACACGACCGCTCGACCGATTTCCTGGAAAACCCCTACACAGACAGGACAACACCCATGTCGCTCGACGTCTCCCCGCAACTGCTCGCCGAAGCCGGGACGGGCCGGGTACGGGAGGAGGACTTCGTCGCAACGGTCCGTACGTCCCTGCCGTACGCCTACGACCTGATCTCCGGTCTGGCCGCAGAACTGCGCGCGGGCACCGCCGAGTTCGCCGACAACGTCACGCCTCCGCCGTCCGAGAGGGAACGCGGTCAGCTGTTGCGGGCGCTGTCGAGCGACGCGATCCGGGGCAGCCTGGAGCGGCACTTCGGGGTCGCGCTGGCCTTCCAGAACTGTCACCGGGTGGCCGTCTTCCGTCCCGAGGACCGCGGCGGCGCGACCCATACGCGCTTCACCTCGCCGCGCGCCCAGATCCTCAACCAGTCACCGGAGTTCCGGGACTGCTGAGTGCAGCCCGGACCCGTCAGCCGCCGAGGAGTTCGGCGAACCGCCGGGCACCGACGTTCCCGCCGGAGAGGATGACGCCGATCCGGCGGGGCAACGGCTCGACGCGGTGGGCGAGCAGGGCGGCGAGGGCGGTCGCGCCACTCGGTTCGGCGACCGTCTTCAGACGTTCGAAGGCGAAGCGCATCCCCTCGCGGATCTGGTCGTCACTGACCAGGGTGATGCCGTCGAGCAGGCGACGGTTGATCGAGAAGGTGAGCTCGCCGGGGATGTCCGCGGCCTGGCCGTCGGCGATGGTGCGGGGCACGGGGACGGAGACGCGCCGGCCGGCCTCCAGGGACCGCTTGGTGTCGTCCCCGGCCTCCGGCTCGACGCCGATCACCCGGATGTCCGGAAGGAGCCCCTTGGCGGCGGTGGCGCACCCGGCGATCAGTCCGCCGCCGCCCACCGGCACTACCAGGGCGTCCAGTTCGCCGACCTCCTCGATCAGCTCCAGGGCCGCGGTTCCCTGGCCCGCGATGACATGGGGATGCTCGTACGGCGGGATGAGCGCGAGGCCGCGGTCGGCGGCGAGGGCCTCGCCGATGGCGACCCGGTCGCCGGTGTAGCGGTCGTAGGTGACGATCTCCGCGCCGTATCCGGCCGTGGCCTCCAGCTTGGCTTCGGGCGTGTCCTCGGGCATCAGGATCACGGCCGTGGTGCCGAGCACGCGGGCGGCCAGGGCGACGGCCTGGGCGTGGTTGCCGGAGGAGTAGGCGGCGATGCCCTTGGCCAACTGGCCGGCGGACAGCCGGGACGCGGCGTTGTAGGCACCGCGGAACTTGAAGGCGCCGACGCGCTGGAGGTTCTCGCACTTGACGACGACCTCGGCGCCCACCAGCTCGTCCAGGGTCCGCGAGCGCAGCACCGGCGTCCGGTGGGCGACCCCCTCGATGCGCGCTGCGGCGTCCTGGACGTCCCGCAGGCTGACGGGCGGGGTGTCGGGCATGTACGTACTCCGTTCTGGGCGCTGCCGGCCGCTGCCGTCGCCGGATGCCGGGCCGTCACCGTCCTGGACAGGACGGGGCTGGAATCATTGTCCAGCATCTAGACGAAAAGTCCAGGGCCCGGCCGTGGGGCGGCAGCGCCCAGCTGGAGCACGCCGTGCCAGGACTCAGAGCACCTGGCCGGGGTCGCCGGGCTTGATGCGTCCGCGCCAGGCGCCGGACTCGCCGCCGCGGTGCTCGATGTAGTCCTTGAAGCGCCGCATGTCTCCCTTGACCCGCCGGTCGATCAGGCCCAGCGCGTCGGCGCCCTTCTCCACCATGCCTTCCGGCTCGATGTCGATGACGAGCTCGACCCGGGTGTGCGTGTCGTCCAGGCGCTGGAAGCGGACCATGCCCTTCTGGTGGGTGTCGCCGCTGACGGTGCGCCAGGTGATCCGCTCGTCGGGGAGCTGGTCGACGATCTCGGTGTCGAACTCCCGCTGCACTCCGCCGATCTTGGTGGTCCAGTGGTTGTGGCGGTCGTCGAGCTGCCTGACCTCTTCCACTCCCTCCATGAACTGCGGGAACTGCTCGAACTGCGTCCACTGGTTGTACGCGGTGTGGACGGGGACCTCGACCTCGACCGCTTCCTTGACCGTGCTCATGCGTTTTCCTCCTTCAGTGGTCGGCTTTCGTCCGGCCGTGCTCCGAGTACCCCGCTGACCGGGCGGTTCACAGCGATCGGCACAGATCGGCGCGATGGCCGGTCGCCGGGGCGTGGGGCAGGCTGGTAGGCATGGGGCCCCGGGCGAGAGGTGCGGTTCCGCGGCAGTCGTGGCAGTCGAGCCACGCGCTGCTGCTGCTTCCGATCGCGTTCATCGTGGCGATCACGGTGGTGGACATCCGCTCGCCCGAGGACATCCATCTGGGGCCCGCGCTGGTCATCGCGCCGGCGCTCACCCCGTCCTTCGCCGGTCCCCGGACGACCGGGCTGGTGGGCGTGCTGGCGCTGGCGGCCCAGACCGTCATCGCCCACTTCCACGGCGGGCTGACCACCACCAACCACCTGGTGCAGCTCGTCACCCTCGCCGTGCTGACGGGCCTGATCGTGCTCTACTGCGCGGTCCGCGACCGGCGCCGGGCGCAGCTCGCCCAGGTACGGACGGTCGCGGAGGCCGCCCAGCACGTGCTGATGTGGCCGCTCCCGGAGGAGATCGGCCCGCTGAGGATCGCGTCGCTGTACCTGGCCGCGGAGGACGAGGCCCAGATCGGCGGCGACCTGTACGCCGCCACCCGGTGCGACGGCACCGTCCGTGTCCTGATCGGTGACGTGCGCGGCAAGGGGCTCGCCGCGATCGGCGAGGCGGCGCTGCTGCTCGGCGCCTTCCGTGAGGCGGCCCACCGGCAGACCTCGCTGCCCGACCTGGCCGCCACCCTGGAGCAGAGCGTGAGCCGCTACACCGCCGATTTCGAACCGCCCGAGGAGGCCGGTGAACGCTTCGCCACCGCGCTGCTCGTGGAGATCCCCGACGGGGACCCGGTCACCCGGATGACCAGTTGCGGCCACCCTCCCCCGCTGCTGCTCAGCCCCGGTCACGTGGTCACCGTGCCGAGCCTGCATCCCGCGCCCCCGCTGGGTGTCGGCGGCACGGGCCCGGCGGACTACACGCTGGACGTGTTCTCCTTCGAGCCCGGCGACACCCTGCTGCTCCACACCGACGGTGTCATCGAGGCCCGCGACGCCGGCGGCGGCTTCTACCCGCTGGCGGAACGCGTCGCGCGCTGGACCGAGTCCGGGCCCGAGGCGCTCCTGCACCACATCCGCCGCGACCTCTTCGCCCACACGGGTGGACGCCTGGACGACGACGCCGCCCTGATCGCTCTGCACCGCACGCCCGCGGTCCACCGCCGGCACGGCCGGATCGCGGGGTCGGGAATCTCGGGGGCGGGGAGCCGTCAGCGGTCCAGTTCCTCCTGAATCGGCGTCTTCGGCTCTTCCCGCAGGTGCTGGGAGAGTCCGGGCCTGCCGCCCTGACGGGCCTGCTCCGCACGCTGCGCGGGGTTGTATCCGAGGTCCGAGTCCGGGTCCACCCGGACCGACCGGGCCACCTCCTCGCGGCCGGCGTATCGCTCCGGCGGGATTTCGCGCAGCGCCTTGACCACCTCCTCGGGGGCGCCCGCCGAGCGCGCCGCCGTGACCAGCCGGTCCTTGTCGGCCGGGAAGTCGACGTCCTTCAGCGCGGCCAGCACCTCCGGAACGCTGGTGTGTGCCATGGGGGGAGCCTCCTTGTCCGCTATTTGTCGTCCTCGAAGTCGTTCCGTTCGATCCCCGCCTCGTCCATCGCCTCCCGAAGGGTGCGGCTGGACGGTCCGGGGGTACGGCGACGCTTCGCGTCCGTGCTCCGCGCCGGCTCCATGACCACCTCGTCGGTGGCGTTCGTCTTCGGGCGGTGCTCTTCGGGAACGGTCATGCCGGGGCTTCCTCACCTGTGCCTTGTGTGTCCTGTGTGCTTCCTGCGCGAGGGCGAGTACCCGGGACCCGCCGGAGGACACTGGATCATCCGTGCTCGTGGAAGACCTCCTGCGACTTGCGGAAGCGGAGCTCCTCCAGCGTGCGCAGCTGCCGCCCCGCGCGTGCGAGGAGTTCGTCGAGCTGCCGCGGATCGAGGCGCTTGTCCGTCTCCGACAGCGGACGCAGCGTCCGCCAGGCCGCCGCCTTGCCTTCGACGCCCAGCCGGAGGAACTCGAGTTCGACGACAGACGTGAGCGGAGACCGGTTCACGAGGCGCCCGTTGGGCTTGAGCCGCCCCGCCAGCTCGGCCGCGCCGGCCGCCCAGACCTTGTACCGGCGCGCCGGCACCCCGAGCCGGTCCATGATCTCCAGCAGGGTCTTCCGGTCCTCCGCGATCTCCCGCGCGATCGGTTCCAGCGCCTCACCGAGCGGGGTGCCACGGCTCGCCCGGGCCACGTACTGGACACGGCGGGTACCTACGGTCGCTCCCGCCAGATGGTCGTTGAGGTAGATGCCGAGCAGCTCGACCCGTACCGAGCCGACCGGTCGCGTACCCGTCGCACTGCCCCTAGGGCTGTCACTCGCAGTCACCGCAGCCTCCTCGTCGCACCGAGCCCCCTGGGTTGACCGGAGCCGGGTACCCAGCCGGGAGCGACTTCTCGATCAGCGTCCCCGCCGTGGCTTTCGGGCCCGACGGTCCGCCGGTCGTCGCGGCGGCCGAATTTGCCCGGTGGGCGCGCCCCCGGCCTGCGGCCGGATCGCGACGGCCGCGCCGAGGTCCGCTTCTGCTATCCGCCCCACGACGGTACGGTGCGCCGGGTGGGCGTGGACCGGCCGCCGCCGTGCCGGGCATCGCGCATGCCGAGGCACCGGCCGCGCCCGGCACCCGGCTGCCGCTGCCGCCGAGGCAGGTCACCCGTGGCTCGCCGTACCGGTGGCCTCCGGGGCCGGAGAGGCGGCCGGCGCCCGCGCCCCGGGGACGGCCGTACCCCTGGTCACGGCCGAGGTGGAGCCGCTCGGAGAGGTGGGGATCGATGCGGTGGCCTGGCCAGTGGCGGCCGGTCGACGGGCTGATCGGCGCGCACGGGCTGTCGTGGTTATGCCTGGGTCCGGCCATGCCCCGCACCTCCGTGCACCTCGCGGGCCGGCCCCTGCGGCTCACAGGCCGCCGCACCGTGCCCGGGGTCGGCTTCCCGGCGAACGCGATGGGCGTCCTGCCGCTCACCGCGACGCTGCGGCGGGCCCGCCGCCCCATGCCCGCGTCCGCCGAGGACGACGGGGGCGGGCCGGTGCTGCTCGGCGAGTGCGCCTGCCTGCCGAGCGGCAGACAGGTCCGGCGGCGGCCCGTCGAGGCCGCCGCACGGGCGCGGTAGTCCGCCGCACCGCCTCCCGTACCGTAGCCGTCTCCCACCACCCGTCCCACCGTGCCGGTGCCGGCACGACTCACCTGCGCTCGATGAAGAGAGAGGGAGTCCCGTGAAGGTCCGAAATGCAACGAACGCCCCCGGGGCGGAGCGGTTCGAGCCGTTCCCGCTGACCGACATCCAGTACGCCTACTGGGTCGGCCGCGGCCCCAACTTCGTGCTGGGGAACGTCGCCCCGCACGCCTACTTCGAACTGGAGGGCCGCCGCCTCGACCCCGATGTGCTCTCCCGGGCCTGGCGGCACCTCGTGGAGCGGCACGACATGCTGCGCGCGGTCGTCGGCCCCGACGGACGCCAGCGCGTGCTGGAGACCGTCCCCGGGTTCGAGGTCCGATGTACCGATCTGCGCTCCGCCTCCGAGGAGGACAGGGAGCGCACGCTGCTCGCGTTACGGGAGGAGATGTCGCACCACGTCTACTCCGCGGCCGACTGGCCGCTGTTCGACCTCCGCCTGACCCGGCTGCCCGGCCACGACCGTCTGCACGTCAGCGTCGACCTGCTGATGGTCGACCTGGCCAGCCTCACCCTGCTGTTCAGCGAGTGGAGCGCGCTGTGCCAGGACCCGGACCTCGAACTGCCGCCGGTGGGCGTCACGTTCCGTGACTACGCCCTCGAACTGGAACGGGGCTCACAGGCCCCCGCTACCGGAAGGCGCTCGCCTACTGGACCTCGCGGGCCGCCGCCCTCGCCCCGCCGCCCGAGCTGCCGCTGGCCAAGTCGCCGGTGAGCGTGCACCGGCCGCGCTTCACCCACCGCGAGTTCCACCTCCCCGAGGAGAAGTGGCAGACGCTGCAACGGCGTTGCGAGGAGCGGGGACTGACCCCGACAGCGGTGCTGGCGGCCCTGTTCTCCGGCGGTCACCGCGCACACCCATGACTCTGTCGCCGGCTGGCTCACCGGCTTCCTCGCCGAGCTCCTCGACGTGACCCCGGACCAGATCGACCCGGCCACCGGGCTGGACCTGCTCGGCGTGGACTCGGCCACAACTCTGGTCATCTGCGCCAAGGCCCGCGACGAACTGGGCGTCCCGCTGCGGCCCAGGGAGGTCTTCGACCACTTCACGGTGGACGCCCTGGCCCGCCGTCTGACCGCCTCACGGCCGACGGGAGTGTGACTGCCGTGCCCAACTGGCTGCTCAGCGGGCCGTCCCGGCCCGCCCCTTGCGACCTGTACTGCTTCCCGCACGGGGGCGGTACAGCGGCCGAGTACCTGCGCTGGGCCCGCGACCTGCGCACGGCGCGGGTGCACGCGGTGCAGCTGCCGGGCCGCTTCCCGCGCCTGAGCGAGGCCATGCCCGGCTCGATGCGGGAGCTGGTGGAGGCGTTGCTGGGCGAAGTGCCGTTCGCCACGGGCCCGTTCGTGTTCTGCGGGCACAGCCTGGGGGCGCTGGTCGCCTACGAGGTCACGCGCGCCCTGGCGGCCACCGGGCGTCCGCTGCCGGCCCGGCTGGTCGTCTCCGGCTTCCGGGCGCCGCATCTGCCGCATCCGGCCACGGGGTTGCACCGGCTGCCCGACGACGAGCTGCTCGACACGGTGGCCCGCCTGCACGGCGGGCTGCCGGACGAGGTGCTGGCCTCGGCCGAACTGCGGGAGCTCGCGGCGGGCGCGCTGCGCGCCGACTACCGGATCCTGGAGACCTACGTCTGGTGGCCGGCTGGTCCGCTGCCCGTGCCGCTGACCGTGTTCGGCGGCGAGGAGGACCGGGTCACGGCGGACGAACTACGGGCCTGGGGCGAGCACACCTCGGCCGGGGTGGCCGTCCGCCGGTTCCCCGGCGGGCACTTCTACCTGCGCGAGCGACCGGCACCCGTCCAGCGGGCGCTGGCGGCGGCCGTCGGCTCGGTCCGCTCGGCGGAGCGGAGCACCCCGTGCTGACCTTCACCGCGGCCTGTCTGGTCCTCATCGTCATCCCGGGCCCCGACCAGGCCCTGATGACCCGCAACGCGCTGGTCGGCGGGCGCCGCGCCGGGCTGCTGACCATGCTCGGCGGGGTGCTCGGCCTCAGCGTCCATGTCTCCGCCGCCGCGCTCGGGGTCTCCGCGCTGCTGCTGGCCTCCGCCACCGCCTTCACCGTGCTGAAGGTGGTGGGGGCGGCCTACCTGGTGTGGATGGGCGTCGCGACCCTGCGCGGCGCCCGGCGCACCGTGCGGGAGGGCGCGCGGGAGGACGACGCCGTGGACGGTGCGGCACTCCGCGCGGGCGACGGCGGCCGGATGCTGCGCCAGGGGTTCCTGTCCAACGCGCTCAACCCGAAGGTGGCGCTGTTCTTCGTCACCTTTCTGCCGCAGTTCCTGCCGTCCCGGGGCGCTGTGCTGCCCCGGGCACTGCTGCTGTCGCTGGTGTTCGCGGTCCTGTACCTGCTCTGGTTCAGCCTGTACGTGGCCACCGTGGACCGGCTCGGCAGGGTGCTGCGCCGGCCACGGGTGCGGGCCCGCATCGAGCAGGTCACCGGGCTGCTGCTGATCGGCTTCGCGGCCCGGCTGGCCTTCCAGTCGCCGTGACCCGGCCGGGCGCCGTCACTCGCCCGGGGCGAGGGTGTCCGCGAGGAGGCGTGCCGCGTCGGCGATCAGCGCGTTGTCGACCGGCGCGTCCTGGGCGGTCTTCGAGGACAGCACGGCCAGCAGGAGCGGTGTCCTCCTGGTCGTCCAGGCCACGCCGAGGTCATGGGCGCTCGCGTAGTCGCCGGTGCCGGTCTTGTCCCCGACGACCCAGCCGTCGGGCAGTCCGGCGCGGAACCGTTCGCGGCTGGTGACGGTGCCCTTCAGCCAGCCGACGAACCGTTCGCGGTCGGGGGCGGCCAGGGCCCGGCCCAGCGCCAGCCGCTCGAAGCCCCGGCCGAGCGCCTCCGGTGTGGTGGTGTCGCGCGGGTCGCCGGGGACGGCGGTGTTCAGCTCGGGCTCCCAGCGGTCGAGCCGGCTCACCGGGTCGCCGAGCGCACGGAGGAACCGGGTGAGCCCGTCCGGTCCGCCGATCTCGCGCAGCAGCAGGTTCCCCGCCGCGTTGTCGCTGTGCTGGATCGCGGCCGCGCACAGGTCGCCCACCGTCATGCCGGTCGCGACGTGCTGTTCGGTGATCGGGGAGTTCGGCAGCAGATCCGCCGGCGGGTAGTGGATCACCTTGCCCAGCGGCGCGCGGCGATCGTGGTCGCGCAGGATCGCCGCGGCGGCGAACGCCTTGAACGTCGAGCACATCGCGAAGCGCTCCCCCGCCCGGTAGGAGACGACCTCCCCGGTACGGAGGTTGCGGGCGTAGACACCGAGGCGCGCGGCGTACCGCTGCTCGAGATCGCGCAACCGGTCTTCGGCGCCGCGCGCCCGGGAGGGCGGCGCCGCCGGCGCGGCCGACGCCGGCCCGGCGGAGGTGAGTACGACAGTGGAGGCGGCGAGGCCGAACCTGAGCAGGCCTCGGCGCGGCAGAGGAGTGGCACTGGTCATGGCGGACAGCCAAGCAACGGAACTCCACCCATGTCCAAGAGTGAACTTTGAACGGGCGATAACTTATTGATATGACTCCAGGGTGGATCTGGTGGCGCACCTGGAGGCATACGTCGCGACGGTCGACGAGGCGAGCTTCTCGCGCGCCGCCGACCGGCTGGGGATCGCCCAGCCGCTGCTGAGCCGGCGCATCAAGACGCTCGAGGAGCACTTCGGCGGCCTGCTGTTCGACCGGTCGCGACGGCAGGTCACGGTCACCGAGTTCGGCGTTCTCCTGCTGCCGTACGCCCAGGACGTCCTGGACCGGGCCCAGCGGCTGCGGCATGTGGCGCGGTCGGCCCGGCAGTCGGCGGTACGTGCCGTCGGCGTGCCCGAGGACTGCGGCCCGGCGGCGCTGGCGCGGGTCATCCGCGCCGGCGCGAAGCACGGCATCCCGCTCGGTGTGCACGAACTCCCGCCGGAGGAACGGGAATCGGGCCTGGCCGCGGGATCGCTGGCGTACGCCGTGCTCCGCGTTCCCCCGGAGAACGCGGCGCTGCGCGTCCCGCTGGGCCTGGCCTCCGCGCCCCCACCGGACGGGCCCTCCCCCGTCCCGGCCGAGGCCCCGCGGCTGCCTCGTCCCCGCGCGGTCCACCTGGAGGACCTGCGCCCGGTACGCGGCCGGGGCGCGGGGCGCGAACCGCGGGCCGCGATGCCTGTTCTCACCATGGCGGAGGACCAAGTCCCCTACGCCCGGGACCGTTTGAGTCGTGCGGCGGCCCGGGCCGGGCTGCCGGAGGGCCTGTTCCGTCCGGCGGGGCCCGCGGCGACCGCGCTCGCCGAGACCTTGGCCGGGCGGGTGCGGCTGCTGTGCGCCGAGCCGTTCGCCCGGCGGCACGGGGTGAGCTGGGCGCCGCTGGCCGACGCGTCGCTGCACCGGGGGTACGACCCGGGCGCGGCACGGCGTCGGCGGGGGGCCGCACCTGTGCCGGACTGGCTGGTGGCGCTCCTGGCCGCGGCCGTCGGCGCCCCGACGGGCGGCCCGGTCACGGCGCCGTCCGGGGCCGCGGGCGAGGACGCCCCGTCGCGGCTGGCGGCGCGCGGATGAGCGCCGGCCCCGCGCGCCGTCCGGCCTGCGTCGCCGGTGACGCCGACCTCCTCGGCGTCGCCGAGGCGATCGCCGCGGACTGGGCGGACCTGGGCGTCCGTGGTTCGTTCCTCGCCCGCGACATCGACACCGGCGAGCAACTCGGCTTCGACGTCGACGAACCGGTACCCCTCGCCTCGGTGGCCAAGGTCCCGCTCGCGCTCGTCGCGCTGGACCTGATCGCGACCGGGGAACTCGACGCGGCACGGCCGGTGACCGTCGACCCCGCCACGAGCAGTGTCGGGCCCACCGGGCTGGCGGCCTTCCGGCACCCGGCCACGGTGGCCGTCGGCGACCTCCTCCTGCTCATGCTCTCGGTCAGCGACAACGCGAGCGCCGACGCGCTGCTGGACCTGGTACCGGTGGAGGACGTCGACGCCCGCCTGCGCGCCTGGGGCTGTCCGGGCATACGGATGCGGCACCGGCTCAACCGCCTGTACGAATGCGCCGCGGGCGCGGCCGGCAACGACTTCTCCCTCGCCCTCGAACTGGCCATCCGCGACGACCACTCGGGGCGGCACACCATCGAGACGCTGGATCCGGCGTACGCCAACCTCGGCACCGCCTCGGCGCTCGTCACCCTGCTGCGGCGGGTGTGGCGGGACGAGATCGCGCACACCGGCGCGACCGCGGAACTGCGCCGGCTGATGGGGCTGCAGGTCTTCACGCAGCGGCTGGCGAGCGAGCTGCGCGCGGACACGCTCCGGGTCAGCGGCAAGACCGGAACCTTTCTCCATCTGCGGCACGAGATCGGCGTGGTGGAGTCCGAGTCCGGCGACCGGGTGGCGATGGCCGCGCTCACCCGCTCCGACCGCCGGGCCAACCTTGCACCGGACATCGACCTGGCGATCGGGATCGGCGCCCGGCGGGCCTTCGAGGCGCTGCGCCGCTGAACCCGGCGCGGCCGGCGGTCACCCGCTCCCGCGCAGGACCCGGGACAGCCCCAGCGCCGCCGTCCGCACCGCGGGGGCCGCGATGCAGCTCACTCCCGGTGCGGCCTCCTGTTCCTCGTAGGCGAGCTCGGCGCCGGAGAAGGCCAGCAGGGCCTTGCCCACACCGGTGCGGCTCAGCGGCAGGCTGCCGCCGATGCGGGAGGGCAGCCGCAGCGCCTCGTGGCCGTGGATGCGTTCGAGGCAGACCACGTCCAGGCCCTCGCGGACGCCGAGGTGGACGGTCTCCCGGGTGGCCTCGAACAGATCCTGAAGGAAGAGGCGTTCACACCCACCGAGCGCGTCCTGCTCGTCTCCCTCATGCGGCGCCTCACCGACCTCGTCTCCGACCCCGGCCCCGACGCGGGCTGACGCTTCGAGAGATACGGGGGTGACGCTCTCGTCACACCCGCGCTGGCACCCTGCGTGAGGGTGTCCCCGGGCACTGGGTTCCCGTCGCCGCCGACGTGCCGTGGGAGGGATTCCGTCCGATGCCAGCGCCGAAGGCTCTCGCACTGCGGCCGAAGGTGTCGACGACGGCCGCCCCGGCGGTGGGACACGGGCAGGAGACAGCCGGCCCCGCGTCCTCCCGGTCGCAGTCGTCCAACTCGTCGGTGACGGCCGCCCCGGCGAGCGGGCGCGCGGCGGTCCCGGCCCCGCCCCTCCCCGGGCGGCCCCCGGCCGCCGCACAGGACATGTTCGGCAACGGCGCCGTGGCGGCGGCCGGCCGAGGTGAGCCCGGCCCCGCCGCAGCGGCACCGGCCTCGGCCTCGGCGCCCGCACCCGCGGCCGGTGCCGCGCAGGAGGTGCGGGCACGGCCCGGCCCGCACGCGGACCCCAAGTTCGCGCATCTGAAGAAGGACGTAACACGCAAGAAGCGGTCACTGGCCGCCTCTCACCCGCCGCCACGGACCGAGGCGGCGTCCGCACAGGGCGCGGCGCGTCCGCCGAAGGACGACACGGAGGCGCAGGGCAAGACCGCCAACGCCGAGAAGATGAACGAGGCCCAGCCCAAGGAGTTCGACAAGGAAGCGTTCATCAGGGCGGTCGAGAAGGCGATCGCCGACAAGGCCCCCAAGAACCTCGACGAGGCGGACAAGTTCGCCGACTCCGGCAAGGCCGACGAGGTCCGCGCGGAGGTGCACGGCCGGGTCGGCGAGGGCAAGTCGGACTCCGCCCAGCAGATCGCCACGACGACCGCGGCCCCGCCGGACACCTCCGCGGCCGTGCCCAAACAGGTCGTACCGATGGCCGCCGACCGGCCGCCCGGGGCTCCGGGCGCACCGGACGCGGCGAACGCCGTACCGGACACCCTGCCGCCCTCGGCCACCGATCTGTCCGCCGGCCCCGCCGACGTCAACCAGCGGATGGCGGACGCGCAGGTTACCGAGACACAGCTGCAGCGGTCCAACGAGCCCACGTTCACCCACGCGCTCAGCGAGAAGAAGACCGCCGAGCGCCACTCCGAGGTGGCCCCCGGCCGGATGCGCGGGCACGAGAAGCGGGAGCTGCGCGCCGCGACCGCGCAGGCGCAGCGGCTCGGCACCGCCGCGATGGGTGCGATGGGCGCCCAGCGGGCGCTGACCGGGCAGCGGGTCGACACGGGCAAGACCGGCGCCAAGGGCCGGGACGAGGAGAAGAGAGCCCAGGTCACAACCCTCCTGCAAGGTGTCTTCGACACGATGCAGAAGGACGTCCAGGGCATTCTCGACGGTCTCGACAAGCTGGTCGACGACCAGTTCGGCAGGGGCGAGAAACAGGCGCGGGACGCGTTCACCGCCGAGCACAAACGGAGGATGGAGGAGTACAAGGACCGGCGGTACTCGGGCGCGACGGGCAAACTGCGCTGGGTACGCGACCTGTTCGCCGGGCTGCCGGCCGAAGCCGACAAGATCTTCGAAGAGGCCCGCGACCACTACGTCCGCCGGATGCGGCAGGTCATCTCCGATGTCGCCACCACGATCGGCGCGGAGCTGAACCGGGCGAAGCGGCGCATCGCGCTGGGCCGGTCCCAGATGCGGGACGCGGTGCAGAAGCTCCCGGCCGACCTGCGGGCCATCGGCCGTGAAGCGGCAGCCGAGTTCAACGACAAGTTCGACGAACTCACCCAGTCCGTGGACGACAAGGGCACCCAGCTCGTCGACACGCTGGCCACCAAGTACACCGACGCCCTCAAGGCCGTCGACGACGAGATCGCCGCGGAGAAGGAGAAGAACAAGGGGCTCGTCGACAAGGCCGTCGACGCGGTCAAGGCCGTGATCAACACGATCATGGAGCTCAAGAACCTGCTGCTGGCGGTGCTGGCCAAGGCCGCGCAAGCGGTGATGCTGATCCTCAAGGACCCGATCGGCTTCCTCCGCAACCTGGTGACCGCCGTCGGCGCGGGTCTGCGGCAGTTCCTGCGCAACATCGGGCGGCACCTCCAGCAGGGCATCATGGGCTGGCTGCTCGGCCGGGCGAGCGAGGCGGGGCTCCAACTGCCCGCCAAGTTCGACGCCCAGGGTGTCGTGCAGATGCTCGCCTCTCTGCTCGGGCTGACCTGGCAGAACATCCGCGCCCGGATCGTCCGCAAGGTCCCGAAGATGGAACCGGCGATCTCGGCGGCCGAAACCGCGCTACCGCTCGTCGCCGAGGTCCGCAAACGGGGCGTCGCCGGCATGTGGGAGGACCTCAAGACCCGCGTCGGCGACCTGCGCAAGGAGCTGCTGGACAAGGTCATCGCCTATGTGACGCCCACGGTCGTCCAGGCCGGGATCATGTGGGTCCTCTCACTCCTCAACCCCGCCTCCGCGTTCGTCCGCGCCGTGAAGCTGATCATCGACATCGTCCGCTTCATCGTCACCCAGGCCCGCCAGATCATCGACTTCGTCAACGCCGTCCTCGACGCCGTCATCGCCATCGCCCGCGGCGGCACCGGCGGCGTCCCCTCCCTCATCGAAAACGCCCTCGCCCGCTCCATCCCCGTCCTCCTCGGCTTCCTCGCCTCGCTCCTGGGCCTCGGCGGCATCGCCGCCAAGGTCAAACAGATCGTCCAGGCCCTGTCCAAGCCGGTGAACCGGGCGGTGGACTGGGTGATCGACAAGATCGTGGGGCTGGTGAAGAAACTTTGGGCCAAGCTCAAGGCCAAGTTCGACAGGAAGAAGCCCAAGAAGCGCCGGCCGGACCCGGAGCGGCCCGGGCGCCTTCGGAGCCGGCGCCGCCCGGGCAAGCGCCGCTCGGACAAACGGCGCAGGCCGAAGCGGAGGGACAGGCCCGACCCCCGGAAGAAGCGTCCCGACAAACGATCCGACACGGACAAGAAACGCGCCCTGGACGCCGCCGTGCGCGACGCGACGCGTCTGCTCGACGAGGAATCGGCGACGGTCAAGTCCGTGCGGCGAGGGCTTCCGGCCATCAAGAAGCGGCACGATCTCACGCGGATCCAGCTCAAGAAGGTGGCCGAGGGCAAGTACCTCGTCAAGGTGGCCATCAACCCGGAGGCGGAGACACCGGTCGAAACCTTGTCGGAGCAGGAATTCCCGTATGCGATCGCCCAGGCTCAGGGCCGCATCGCGGTCGTCAGGTACGGGCCGACGGTCACGCAACTGCACGATGTCAGGCCCCCCGTACAGGGGAACGACCCCTTCATCGGTTTCGTCGTCAACATGGCGGCCATTCCCAAGGAGATCGAGGGCAACCCCGCTGTGGCCTCCCGGTATCTGAGCACGGCGTGGAACGCGCCCGGGGGCGCATCGGAGGATATGGCGGCGGCCAGGACCGCGGTCGTCATCGGTGTCAACACCTTCGAGGGTCTCAAGCCCGAGCAGAACAAGAGTGAGCTCACCGCGGCCATCAACATGGTCAAGCCGCCGGCCAAGCTCGTTGCGGCCGTCTTCGGTTTCGTCTGGACACCCAGGTGGGTCCGCACCGAGAACGGGGAGCCGACGAACAGCAACGTCCCCCTGGCCGAGGTGCGCGCGAAGTACCAGGACCTCGCGTCAGGCAAGAAGGAGCTCGCGGAGGCCAACGAGAAGGGTCTGCGCGACAAGAAGGCCCTCCCCTACGGCGTGTTCCGTCAGGAGGTGCTCGGCTCCTCGTACACGCAGAAGGCGGTGGAGATCCTCAGCACGGCCAACAAGCAGGTTCACATCGTCAGCCAGGACGCCGACACCGGCGTCGCGACCGTCAAGGGGATGGGCGTCCTGGCCGCCTACACCGAGATACTCACCAAGCTGCGAGAGCACCCGCTGCTCACCATCGGGGGCTACACCTTCGAGAACTTCGACTGGCACAAGGACGCCGACCCCCGCACCGTGCAGCTGACGACCCTGTCCAACCAAGTGGACCGGGCGATCCGGGAGGCCATCGCCAAGTTGTACCCGCAGATGCTCTACCCGACCGAGCCGAACATGCTCATCAAGGCGTGGGACAAGGAAGGTTCAGAGGGAATCTTCCAGGACGCCCGGACCCGTGGCCTGCTCCAGGCGCAGGGAGAGCTGTATCCCATCGGTGGTGCAGAGGGCCGCAAACTCAAGATCAAACTGATGCGGCTGTTCGGCGATGGCTTCTCCATCGTCTACGCGCCCCTGGCCAGCACCACCACCAGCCCGGCTCCGGGCGATGAGAAGCGTCGCCTCGAGGTGCCCCCGCACAAGGTCGGCAGCGCCGCTCGCGGCGAGGGCCTCGACCCGAACCTGAACGCCGACGAGATCGCCCGCCGCAGCCACAGGGCCTACGCAGTGGTGTTGCAGGCACAGAACATGGCCAGCGCCACACGGCTCGCCCAGGAGTTCATCATGTCCACGCCTCGGCCGCAGGGCATCAGCAAGAGAGCCTGGGAGGCACTGCAGGGCCAACTGCAGGACTCGGTCTTCGTGCATGTCGAAGAGGTCGTCAAACTGATGGCCGAGGATCCACGGCGGACCGTGAACAGCGTGGTCGTCAGGGCACGTGCCAAGAAGCTGAGGAACGATGCCGAACACCTGATCCGATTGGCGATGGATGAGGACAAGCCGCAAGCTGCGCAGATCATCAAGAAGGCTCAGCAAGTGACGCGCCGCATCATCACCGCGCTGACCGCCGACGCACTGAAACGGGAGTGGGGGCAGCTGGCTCCGCTCCTGGAGAGCACCAAGAACGAAGTCAAGCAGGCCAGAGAGGGGGCGGAGTGACCAAGGGCGACTATGCCTCCATGGCCCGTCTGGCAAGGGCCCTCTACGCCGAGGGCCTGGGCCCCCATGAGATCGTACGCGGTTGCTACGGCGTCGGCTTCCCTGAGGAGTTCTTCGTGCTCGCCGAGGCGGGCCCCACGTCGCTGGAACTCATGGGGAGCTTCACCAACCTGCCCTGGCAGCTGGCCGTGCCCCCCGAGCGCGGTGGGCCGACCGAGCGGCCCACCGCGATGGAGGACATCGAGCGGAAGGTGTTCGCACGTGACCCGGACCTGGTCCCCCTCTTCCTCGGCGTCAACATCAACCTGACGCACGGCGGCCGGATGCACTGCTACAGCCTCACCGAACTCGGGGCCGGCCGGGCGACAGTCCTCGGGATCTCGAAGGACATCGAGCCGCACAACGAGGTCGTACGCTCGGGCGATTCCCTCCTCGCCGTACTGCACGAGCATCACACGCAGTACGCCGACTGGTTGGAAGAGGCGATGTGGGATTCCGCGCATCCGCGGTACGACGCGGTCGACGAGGAGACCGTGGCCGAGATACGCGAGCTGGTCGAGGTGATCGAGGAGTTGCAGCGCCTGACCGCCTCCCGACACGGCGGCTGACGCACCGTACCGGGCCCGAGGGCCGCGCCTCACTGCCGCAACATCGCGGCTTTGACCACGGCCGCGTTGCCCGACCGGTCATGAGCCGCCAGGAGTGAAGGCCCCACCAGGGCTGGGTGGTGCGTCGCGTGGGCCATCGTCGCGTTGCTCACGGGCGCCTCAGCCACGGTGGCGGCAGGCTGTCCCTGGCGGGCGGCGACCGCGGCCTCCGGGCCCCGGGCAGGTGGTACCGGCGCCAGGAGCCGATGGAGCGACAGCGGCGGTTCGGAAGGCAGCATCGGTATCACCCCTGTGAGCCGTCATCGAGCAAATGGGCATGCGGCCCGAGTTCCGCCGGACGCAGCAAGCGTGCCTCGCGCTGGAACTGGCGCGCTACACCGCGTACGACATGGCGCATGCCGATCGTGGTGCTGTCGCTGTCGGCCGCCGCCAACGCTGCCGTGCGGGCCGCAGCCGAGATGCCCGCGCCCGTCATGTCGAGGCGGGCGAGGACGTCCAGGTCGACGTCGGGGGCCAGGGGGGCTTCCGGGGGGAAGGCGAGGCGCCACAGGCGGCGGCGTTCCGGGGTGGACGGGCGGGGGAAGTGGACGACGAAGTGGAAGCGGCGGGTGAACGCCGGGTCGATGTTGTCCTTCAGGTTGCTGGTGAGGATCACCAGGCCGTCGCTCGCCTCCAGGCGTTGCAGCAGGTAGCCGACTTCCAGGTTGGCGTAGCGGTCGGTGCCGTGTTTGACCTCGCCGCGTTTGCCGAAGAGGGAGTCGGCCTCGTCGAAGAGGAGTACCGCGTGGCTCTCCTCGGCCTGCCGGAAGGCGGCCTCCATGTTCTTCTCCGTCTCGCCCACCCATTTCGAGACCACCTGGGCGAGGTCCACCTTCAGCAGTTCCAGGCCGAGCATGCCGGTGACGATCTCCGCGGACATCGTCTTGCCGGTGCCGGGTTCGCCGGTGAAGAGGGCTTTGACGCCGCCGTGTGCCGTGCGGCGGGCGAAGCCCCAGGTTTCGGCGATACGGGGCCAGGCGCGGAAGGCGGAGGCGATTTCGAGGATCTGGTGGAACTGGACTTCGGGGAGGACCAGGTCGTCGACGGTGCGGCGGGGCAGGATGGAGCGGACGGAGCTGCCGCTGCGGCCTCGGGTGACCGTGGCGATGGCGGGTTCGACGTGGTCGGAGACCGGCTCGGGGCGGCCGTTGCCGGCCAGACGCGCCCCGGCCCCGGCGACGGAGGCCACGGCGCGCAGTTCGCCACCGCTCATCCGGTAGCGGACGGCGAGGTCCTCCAGGAGGGGACCGTCCAGGTCCGGGAGCGCGGCCGACCACATGGCGCGCCGGTCGCCCAAACCCGGTACGGGGACGGTGAGTTCGGCGTAGGCGCGGGCGGCGAGCAGTCCCGCGGGGCGCCAGGGCTTGAGGCCGGTCAGGCAGACCGGTACGCGCGAGCGGAGCAGCGCCGCGGACACGACGGAGGCGTGCGGGGCGTGCGGCTCGCCGTGCAGGTCGTCGGTGGGGATCCAGAGCAGCGCACCCAGTGCGGCGGCCGTCCGCAGGTCGGCCTCGGGGGCGGAGGTGAGCTGACGGAGTGGTCTTCCCGCCGCTCGGGCCAGGGCCTGTACGGCGTCGAGCTGACCGTCCGGCGGGCATCCCCACAGCCCGGCCAGGTCGATGCCGCCGGAGCCCAGCGCGCGGCCGAGCCGGATGAGGCGGTCCGAGGACAGGTGCGGCGAGAGGACATGGGGCTGGGGGTCCGGGACCTCGCCGGGGTCGTGGCCCAGCAGACCGACGTCCGCACCCCAGCCCAGCAGGAAGTCCAGCACCCCGGGCCCGAGGACCAGTTCCTGGGCGAGTTCCACCGGGGCCTCTCCGTGCGCGCGCAGCAGGCCGCAGCGGCGCAGTGGGCCGGCCGGACCGAGGGCGCGGCGCAGGGCGAGCCGGGCCGCCGCACCGTCCGCGCCGACGGTGACGAGCAGTTCCACGCTCGGCAGCCGCCGGTTCAGGTTGTCCACGATGTAGGCGTAGATCCGCTCGTAGCCCCGGTCCAGTTCGGGCGCGGCGACGAGGAGCAGCGCGTCCTGCTCGGCACGGGTCAGGCGGAACCTGGCGGCCAGGGCGTCCAGCGGCAGGGTCCGGCCCTCGGCGGACGCGCGCCGTCTGAGCAGCCGTTCGGGCTCCGGCTCCGGCCACTGGGGGTCGTACGGCTCCGCCATGGCCTCGGTGAAGCCGTGCACCTCGTCGAGGAGGACTCCGACCTGTTCGTCGGTCACGCAGTACGGCGTGAGGTCCGGCCGGGTGAGCCTGGCGGCGACCTCCGCCTGCCGTGCCACGGCGGCGCGCAGTGCGCCGTGCAGGCCGGCCAGCCGGATCCGCAGGTGTTCCACCGCTGGTTCGCCCATGTCGCTCACCCGCCCGAGAAGGTGAGGGTGCGGCCGTCCAGCCACACCACGTCGGGGACGTCGGCGAGCAGTCCGCCGCGCAGCAGGTCCGCGTGGCGCCGGCCGAGCGGGACGCGCACCCGTACGGCGTCGGGCTCGAACCGGACCGTGGCCTCCAGGTCGGCGAAACGGCTCAGGGCCGACACCGGGTCCGGGGTCTCGCGCCCCTGCCAGAGCGTCCAGGCGATGGTGGACAGGCCCAGGGTGGCGGCCAGGGTCACGGTGTGCTCCAGGCCGCCGTCGGCCGCGAGCGGTACCGCCCTGCGATCGACGGCCAGGGCGGTGACCAGGTCCACGAGGCGTGCCGCGTGGCCGGGCAGGGCAGCGGCGAGCCGTGGATCCGGTCGCTCCTGGCCGGCCGTCCACAGTGGGGGGCGCCAGGGCAGCCGGGTCACCGGGTCGCCGCGCAGTGGTGGTACGGCGGTCAGGAACGGCACGTCCGCCGCGGCGAGTTCGCGCAGGGTTCCGGGCGGGAGAGGACCGTCGCAGATCAGTACGGGCGGTGTGCCGCACGCCTGCCAGTGCGGCAGCAGCCGCATGGTGTCCGCGGCCCAGGCGATCGGGAACATGCCCTGGGCGTCGACGAGGAGCAGCCCGTCGTCCGTCCCGGTGATCAGGAGCGGGTCGGCGGGGTCGTGTCCCCGGCACACCGCGAGCGCCAGGACGCCGTCGAGGAGCGGGAGCGCGGGTCGTACCCGGTCGGCGAAACCGGTGAGCCGTTCCTCGGGCACGGGCGGGTCGAGACCGGCGAAGACGGCCGCGGCCTCGCGGTCCTGGTCGCCGCGGCGCCAGCCCCGTGCGGTGGCGCCCAGCACCTTGTACGCCAGCGCCGCCGCGAACAGCGGTGCCTCGTCGGCGAGTTCGACGCCTGCCAGGGCGGGGCCGATCGCGTCCAGGTACCCGATCCGGGCCAGCGGACCGGCGAGCAGGAAGGGCAGCGCGGAGCACACCCGTACCTCACGCCTGGTCGCGCGAGGTACGGCGCCGTCCGCTGCGGGAGGGCGCACCTCGGCGGCGGTCCGGTCCGGCTCGTCAAAGGCGTCGGGCAGGGATCGTACGAGCCGTACGACGTCCTCGTGGTCCGTCCCCGCGATGTACTCCGTGAGCAGCCGGGACAGGTCGGCTGCCGATGGGTTTTCGCGCAGCGGCTCGGGCAGCGTCTCGGCCGGCCCGGTCCGCAGGGCGCGCCGGGCGAGTTCCGCGAACAGCCGCGCGGCCGAGGCGCCGTCGGCGTCGAGCAGTGCGAGCAGGAAGACCCGGAGCGAGTCGTCCGGGAGCAGCGCGAGGAGCGCGTCCAGTTCGTCGCGTTCGGCGAGTTCGGTGAAGAGCGCGGCGGTCTCGGGCGGCGACCACGGTGTCCGCGCCTGCGCGAAGGACTCCTCGAACGACGCCGGTTCGGCGGCGGAGCCCTCGGCGGGGAGTTCCGTCACCGGTACCGGTGCGACATGCACGTCGAAGGACGGCACCTCGCCGTGCCCGGACCAGCCGGGCCGGGCCGGGCGGACGGTGACGGTCACCGGCTCGGTGATCTCCACGTCCGGGCCGTCGCCCGCGAGATGCTCCGCGAAGTGCTCCTCCAGGGCCTGTGGGAGTGCGTCGACGACCTGGCGGACGAGGCCGCGCGGATCGGGCCCCCAGCTCCAGCCGCCACGCCGGACCACCGTCACGGAGCACCGGTGCACGGTGATCTCCCCGGTGGACCCGGCGGCGGGCGCGGTCACGGCAGGTCCTTCCTCTCCAGGCGGCCCGCCCAGCCGCCCACCAGCACCAGCAGGCCGTAGGAGGTCTTCTCGTCGAGGGTGACCGGCAGCGTCACCGCCGTCTGCTGGGCGGGAATCTCCCCGGCCAGCACATGGGTGTCCTGGTCGTCGGAGATCAGCGCGACCACAGGGATGAGGGCGGTGGGGGCGTGGGGCACGGTGACGGTGAGGCCGTCCTTGGCCAGCACCAGACCGCCGGTCCACGACGGGAGGCGCAGCAGCGTCGGTTTGGGTTTGCCGTCCGAGCCGCGCTCGACTCCGTAGGCCAACGGCTCGGCCGGCACGCCCGGTTCGTCGTCCACGGCCGCGACGCCGAGTTCCCGGGCGTCGAGCGGCAGGGTCGCGGTGCCGTCCTTGCCGAGGGAGACCCGCAACGGCAGGGCGCGCCCGACCAGCGCGGCGGCGTCGGCCAGGGCGGTCGCGCCGGTCAGGGCCAGCGCGCCCACGACATGGCCGGTGTTCAGCGTGTACACCACGGAAAGAGCCATCGTCAGCCACCGCCGTTCGTTGCCGCGACCGTCGCCACGACGAGGAAGTCGACCGCCCCGGGCCGCTCGACGACATTGCCCGGCCCGTTCACGGGGTCGTACAGGCGCACCCGGCACCGCACCCGCAGGTCGCCGTCCACGGTCGCCTCCACCGGGCTGTACAGGGTCGTCTCGCCCAGGACGGGTGGAGTACGCGGGGTGAGGTGGACATGGGCCACGACCCGGCCGTCGGCGACCTGTTCCGCGGTGATGCCCGCCGGCAGGGGCAGCAGCATGCCGTCGGTGGCGGTCCCCGAGGTCACCAGGGTGCTGCCGACGGGCAGCCGGCCGTTGAAGCTGCCCGCGATCGTCAGGTTGCCGTTGCCCGCCACGGTCATCAGCGGTTCGACGGTGCCGCCGCCCTGGTAGAGGCCGAAGACCAGGCTCGGCTGGTCGCCGCCGGACAGTACGATCGCGGGTTTGCCCTCCTCGGTGGCCGCGCCGGTGCGCAGGGTCAGCGAGCCCGACTGGGCCGAGACGACGTCCGCCCGTACTCCGGCGAACCGCACCGGCACTCCGCGCGCCGTGGTCTCGATCCCGCTGAAGTGGCCCGCCGTCCAGCGGACGTAGCCGAGCAGGACGAGCCAGCGGGTCGGCGGGTCGGCGAGCGGGGCGCCGGTGGCGGGCGGCTGCTGGTCGGCGACCAGCCGCTCGTCGCCGAGCCGTCCGAAGAGGATCTGGTACGACTCCTCCACCCGGGTCTTGGCGGTGGAGCCGCCGCAGGAGTCCGGCCGCGCGGACGTGGCCGGTTCCCGGTCGGCGGCGGCGAGGAAGACCGGATAGGGCTCGTCCGTCTCCTGGTCGGCGCCGTTGACCTCCTCGAAGTCGCTCTCGCGGAGCACGACCGGGTCGGTGAGGACCAGTTCGCGGCCGGTCCCGTCGACGGCGATCCCCGCCGACACGCTCACCTCGACGTAGCGGGCGTCGGTCAGCGGGTCGGTACGGGGCTCGGTGACCAGGCCCAGCCCTTCGGCGATGCCCCATTCGTGCAGGTGGCGGGCGTGCCGGGCGGAGAGGCCGCGCGCGTACTCCACCGTGGCCGACAGGTCCGCGGCGGCCAGTACCTGGCCCTCGTGGAAGACAGGGCGCATCGGGCCCGTCATGGCGTCTCACCGGGCTTCCGGCCACGGGAGGGCCGGGTCCGCTTCGCCGGAGGCTTCGCGGGGTCGGCGGGAGCGGCGGGGTTGGCAGGAGTGGCGGGATCGGCGTCTCCGCCTCGCGGGGTACCTTCGAGCTCCTCCAGGCGGGGTCCGAGCCGCTCGGGCAGCTGCTCCGCCATCCGGCTCACCTGCTCCTGCGCTCCGCCCAGTTGGGCACGCAACCCCTCCAACGCGGCGTTGAGGTCGGCCACTTGGGTTCTGAGCATGGCCAGTTCCTGCATGCTGTCGGTCACTTCGCTGGGTGTGGTGTAGACCTGCTCGTGCAGGGCCTTGGGCGGTGTCTCCCCGGGGGCCGGGGTGAGCAGCAGGGACAGCATCTCCTCCAGGTCGCCGGTGCGCGGCCAGTCGCCGAGCAGCCCTTCGACGTACGGGCGCGGAACGGTGCCCTGGGGCGGGAGTTCCGGCTTCCGGTGGCGCGGCAGGGGCCGGCAGCAGACCCGCTCGGCCAGTTCCCGCAGCCGGTA
Organism: Streptomyces sp. NPDC039424; assembly: GCF_055639495.1. Classification (NCBI taxonomy): domain Bacteria; kingdom Bacillati; phylum Actinomycetota; class Actinomycetes; order Kitasatosporales; family Streptomycetaceae; genus Streptomyces; species Streptomyces sp. NPDC039424. The sequence goes on along the minus strand of NZ_JBVKAI010000008.1, from coordinate 193,647 downwards.
GAGCTTGGGCAGCCACTCGCCGTACGCCGAGCCGCCCGGCAGCACCTGTTCCCGGGTGGCGGAGCAGACGCGTACGACGTCGCAGCCGTCCAGTTCCACGTACGCGAGCAGGACGTCGGTGTCGGTGCTGTCGCCGCACGGCGGGTTCAGCGTGGCGCACGCCGCGTCGGTCACGAACCGGCGCACCGCGCCTGTCAGCGCGGCGCCGGCCTCCGCGATCCGCTGCAGGTCGGCGATGGTCGTGCGTTCCGTGCTGTCCCATGAGGGGGGCGGCAGCAGCGGCGGTACGTCGATGGCGGCGACCTCCGGGCGCAGCGCGCAGTCGGCGACACCGGCGGTCTGCTCCAGGCGGCCGAGGAGCCACTCCCGGATCAGGACGAGGTCCGCGCGGAACTCCGCCTGCAGCGCGTGGCTGAGCGGTGTGCCCTGGGCGACCAGGCGTACTTCCAACGGCGCGTCCGGGTCTCCCCGTTCGGGTACGATCCGCGCCGCGGTCTCGGTGACCACCGCGCGGGCGAGGGTGCGGCGCAGCGGGTCGGGCCACGTCGCTTCCATGTCGGCGTGGCGCAGCCGGTCGCACGCCGTTCCGAGTACCCGGCGGGCCTCCGGGACGGACTCGAGGTCCTGGTACTCCCTCCTGAGACCGTCCTGCCCGGCCGGGTCGTAGGTGTCGAACCGGGCGACGGCGCCGGCCACGGCGCGGACCTGCTCGGTCATCTCGCGGGCAGTGGGCGGCGGCAGCGGCCCCTCGCCGCCCGCGGCGTTCTCACGCAGCCAGGCGAGCCCGGTGGCGTACCGCTTCGCGTCGGTGGCGTCGAACCGGAAGGTGCGGCCCGTGCCCAGGGCCGCGGTGAACAGGGCGTCGAGGTAGTGGCCGAGCCGCCGGTCGCGGGTGCGGGCCTGGTCGGCCCGGCCCAGATCGCCGAGGCTCGCGAGCAGTCGGGTGCCGGGGTTGTGGCGGTGGTCCTCGAAGTCGCCGCACTTGACCAGGAACCGGAAGCCCTCCTGGATCCGGGAGGGGACGCACCCCGTCGCGGGGCAGGGTTCCTCGGTGGCGTAGGGCGCGACCGGCTCGACGGGAAGCTCCCGGTAACTGACGAAGAGGCCGTAGCGGCGCGCGCCGTCGTCGTCGCAGGGCTCCTGGCAGTCCACGCCGAGGACGCTGACGCGTTGCTCCTGCACGAGGGCCCGGACGTCGACCCGTTCGGTGCAGGACACCACGATGTCGTTGCCCGCGCAGTCGAACGCGTGTCCCGGGTGCACCACCACCGTTCCGCCGCCGCAGGGGTCGCAGGTGACGCCGAGTCCGCAGACGACTCCCGAACCGGACAGGGAGCGGTTGCGCAGTCTGTCCTTCGCCGTCATGTAGTCGACCAGCAGACTGAGGTCGTCCTCGGTCAGCAGTTGCCCGGCGAAGAAGCGGGGACGCACGAAGGCGGAGGTGCGGGTGGCGTCGCCACCGCAGCCGCATCCGCAGTCTGTTGCCATGATCAGCGCTCCTTCACGAAGAACCAGCTCTCGAAGACGTCCCCACCCGTTCCGGCGCCGGACGTCCACGGCCCGATGCCGGACGGCGGGAGGTCGCAGCCGCCGCGCCGGTCGGTGCCGGGCGGCGCGGCGGTGTCGGTACCGGAATCGGTGTCGGTGTCGGTGTCGTCATGGCATTCGATCAGCGGTACGCGTCCGCCGACGTGGGTGCCGTCGACCGGGCGGCAGCAGCGGTCCAGGATGAACGCCGTACGGACGGTGATCAGTACGCGGTCGCCGTCCTGCAGCGTCTCGCGCGTCGTCTGCCGGTACCGGAAGTCCTCGGTGAACTCGCAGGAGTCGTCCTCGGGCCGGGCGAACGTACCGCCCATGTACCAGGTGGAGGCGTTGCGGCCGCTGCCGCCCTCGATCACCTGGATCTCGACCACGCCCGGTTGCAGCGAGTCGGTCCGCACGCCGGCGGAGAACCGCACCACCAGCCCGCCGTCCTCGTGCTGGGTGCCGAGCAGGGCCTTGGCCTCGTCGATGGTGTAGGTGTGTCCGTGGATCCAGTTCACGCCGGTGATCACCGTGGGCAGATGCCGGCCGAACGGGCGGCGGACGTTCATGTGGATCCGGTCCTCGCGGACCGGCTCGCGGAAGTCGACGCAGTCGATCCTGGCCAGCCACAGCACCTTGTGTCCGCACGGGGCGCAGCAGGTGTCACAGCGTTCGTCCCGCGGCGGCTCGCACCCGGTGACGCGCACCGAGTAGCACTCCTCCGTCCAGCCGTACTCGCAGTCGGAGGTCTCCGCGCAGGCGTCGTTGTAGACGGCGCGCGTGGCCTCGACGGCCCGCTCGGCGTACCGGACACCGATCCAGACCGTGTCCGTGTCCCGTTCCTCCGGCGGCAGCGCCTTCCACAGATCGATCACGCAGCCGCCGCGGACCACGACCTCGTTGCCGTCGACGTCCACCGCGAGTCCGGGCGTGATCCGCACCTTGGCCCTGTGCCGGGTGCGCTCCGTCTCCTCGGTCTCGGCGGCGTCACCGGCCGGCGAGCAGTCGTCCTCGTCGTGCCGCACCGGCTCCACGAACAGGCCGCACACCACGCCGTACCCGAGCAGACAGCGCATGCGCAGCTTCAACTTCTCGCGGTAGTACTCCTGTTCTCGCTGGAAGTCCCTGGCGCCCAGCATCTGGCCGTGGAAGTACCGCAGCCTGCGCAGGGGCGGCGCCTCGAACTCCGCCGGGTGCTGTGTCTCTGTCTCCGTCATCGCCCGTCCTCTCACACAACTCGCGTATGCACACCGACGGCGGAGACGACTCCCACGCCCACCCCTCGGCGCGACCCTCTCGGTCCTGCTCTGAGCACCCCGTCGCGGCCCAGCCGCAGCGGTCGTTCACCGCCCAGCACGGGCGGCGGCAGCGGTACGAACGCGGTGTCCACACCGACGGTGGACCGTGAACCGACCACGAAGCCCGCGCCACCGGTGCGTACCGCTCCCACCGTGTGGGCCGGTGCCTGCCGCTCCACCAGCCGCCGCAGCGCCCGCTCGTCCGCCGATCCGGCGGGCAGGAGCACCCGGAACCGGTGCGCGTGCGCGGTGAGCGGATCGGTCTCCGGGGCGCCGAACGCGCGCAGCGGCGCCGCGCCCAGCGCCGAGCCGCCGACCCGGAACCGGCTCGCCGACCGGCTGAACAGCCGTACGGCGCCCAGTCCCGGTCCGCTCGTGGAGCCCGCGGTCTCGCGCAGCCACGCCCAACCGCGCTCCTCCGCCAGTTCGTCGACGACCGGGCTCTCCCCGAAGACGATGCGTACCGCCTCCCGCAGCGCCCACGGTGTGCCCCGGCGCCGGTACAGCGCCGGAGCCGCCGCCAGCAGTGCGCGCCGGGTCCCGGCGTCCCAGCCGGCCTCGAAGGACAGGCCCAGCAGTCCGGCCAGCCAGGGCAGCACCCGGTCCGGGACGCCTGCCGGGTCGAGGAGGGCCGGATACCGCTCGATCACCCGGTCGAGGTCGGCGAGGGAGGCGTCGAAGAGCGACAGGAAGCGCTCGGTGAAGTCGTCGGCCGCGGGGTCCGTGCGGAAGGCGGGCGGCAGGAGTTCGGCGCTGGTGACCCGGGGGAAGTCGAGGCGGATCCGGCGTACCAGCGGTGTGCTGCCGCCGTCGCCGGACAGCCGCAGCCGCAGCCGCAGATAGCGGCCGGGAGGCTGGTCGACCAGGAAGTCCGTGGCTCCGGGGGCCGCCGTCTGCCAGTCGCTCTCGTCGTACCGGCCGTCCTCGGTCACCACGATCTGGACCGCGACCGCCGTGCCCGCGGGCAGGTCGGCGTCCACGCGCACGCGGTGCCAGCGGCAGCGGGAGATGCCGCTGTCGATCGGCCCGGTGAGCAGGGTCCCGCTGGTGGCGTACGGGGCGGCCGTCGCCGGCGGGGTCCGCCTCGGGCCGCCCTGCCAGGTGTGGCAGGTGGTCACGGCCCCGTCCGGGCCGTCGTCCCGCAGGCAGAACCCGTCCTCGTCGGCCGAGACGAGCGCGGACGGCGGCAGTGCCGCGGCGAGTTCGGCCATGGTGGCGGTCTCGAAGCCGCCGTGCCGGCCGCCTCGGTGGATCACAAGCCGGCCCCCGTCGTCGGTGAGCAGCCAGACCGTACGGTCCCCTCCGCCGCGCAGCCCGACGACCTCGCCCCGCGCACCGGTGCGCAGCACCCCGTGGAAGGCGCCCGTCGAGTCGTACCGGCGCAGGTCCGTACTGCCCTGGCAGGCCACCAGGACCTGGTCGCCGGGTGCGAGCGCCGCCCACCGGGCCCGCCGGGCCCTGATGACACCGGCGAGTTGCTCGCCCTCGCGGCGCCACACCAGGACCCGGTCGCGGTCCACCACGGCCAGCCGGTGTCCCCGCGCGGCGACGGAGACGGGCTCGCGCAGCGTGCCGGGGTCGCAGTCGGGCGGCCATACGGGGGTCCAGGCGCCGGTGCAGACGTCGCGGCGCAGCAGCCGCGGCCCGTCCGGGACGAGCAGGTACCAGGCGCACGGGCCGCATCCGGGGGCGAGGCGGGGGTCGGGGAACCACGGCAGCAGCTGGTCCCTGGTGGGGCCTTCGGGATCGGGGCCGCCGTGGGCCAGCCGGATTCCGGCGGGGTCGTCGAAGCCGACGACGCCGTCCGCCCCGGGCTCGCCGCCGGTGGGCTCCTCCCAGCCGACGTGGGCGTCGAGGAGGCGGAAGGTGGCGGGGTGCGGGATGCACGTCATGGCCGGTCTCCTACCGGGATCAGCAGCGGGCGCTCCGGCCAGACGAGGGTGTGGGGCGGGATCGCGTGGTCGGTGCAGGGCGGCTGCCGTACTCCGTCGACGACGAGCGAGAGCCGGGAGACGGCCAGGACGCCGTCGGCCGCGAGGAGGCGCCGGACCAGCGCGGTGTGCCGCAGCGCCCCGCCGAACGGCCAGCCCGCGCCGTTCTCCCCGCCGTGCAGCGGGTCGAGGTAGGCGCGGATCGCGTCGCCCGCCCGGGCCAGGACTGCGGCGCGGTCCAGGTCCGGGTCGAGGGTGACCCATGCCTCCACGGCGGCCCTGCGGTACGGCGCGGGTGCGGCGACCACGGTGACACCGGCGGGGGCGACCTCGCGGGTCAGGAAGTCGGTGACGGCCCGCAGCGTCGCGGCGGTGGGGACCGGCGGCTCGCCGGTGTCGTCGCCCGGCGGTACGACGAGGACGCCCACGACCCCGGGGATCGGCGCTCCGGGGAACTGCGGGTGGAGGCCGGCCACGCCCTGGGCGCGGGCCACGGACGCGCCGGGCGCGTCCGTGGCGAGGAGGCCGTAGTCGGCGGGTGCCACGGCCCGGCCCCGGGCGCGCAGTTGCCCGACACCCCGGCGCATCGCGTCGGCGTCCGGCTCGGCGTCCGCTCCTCCGGTGGCCGGGAAGGGGTTGTTGACGCCGGTGACGTACGGCAGCGCGGTCACCACCCCGTTGACGGCGCCGGCCCGTACCGCGCCGGCGCTGCCGCCGCCGACCCGGTACCGCACGGCCCGGACGTTGCGGAAGCCGGGCGGTACGGCGGCGCCGTTGACGCCGTCCCCGAAGGTCACCTCGCCGCTCGCGTGGTCCACGGTGAACACCCGGTCGTCGGCGCCGTACCCGGCCAGGCTCTCCACCTCCCGCCAGCGGGAGGAGGATCCCGCGGTGGTGCCGAACACGTCTGCGCCCGTGTCGTCGTCGACCTCGATGACGACGGATCCGGCGAGGATGGGCACCTGGCTGAGCGTCATGCGCCGGCGGCCGGTCGCTCCCGGGGTCTGCACGGGTTGCAGCGGCTCGTCCCGGATCGTGCGGGCGGCCGTGGCCGCGACCATGTTCAGCCGCAGCCCGGACAGCACCGGAGCCGGTCCGTCGAAGGCGCCGTGCGCGATCCGCAGGCGCAGCCAGCGCAGCCGGGGCCTGGGCCGGGTGCCGGGCGGGCTGCCCGGCTCCCACGAGCGCGGGACCCCGAGTTCCACGGTCCCGCCGGAGCTGAATCCGGCCGTGGAGTCGCGCATCAGCTCGGCGGGCACCAGCCGGGTGCCGTCGAGGACGTCCCAGCGCAGCAGCGGTGCGGACGGCAGCGGCAGGGGTGCCGGTCCGCCGGAGGCCACGGGCGCGGGCGGCGCGGCGGCGACCACGAAGCCCAGCGTGAGCCGCGGGTAGGGGACGGCTTGCGCGGCGAGTCCGATCCACAGGCCGTCGCCGGGCTGCGGGTCCCGGCCGAACGGCGCGAACGGGCGGCTCGGCCCGGCCGGTCCCAGCGGCAGGTCCTGAAGCGTTCCCGCCTCCTGCACGGCGAGTGCGGCGAGGGTCGCCGGGGTGGCGTAGAGGTCCTGGTCGGTCTCGTAGACCACCTGGCCCCTGGGGGTGGACGCCGCGCTCTGGAAGCCGGCCGGGACCAGTACGGACACACCGTCCGGCGGGTTCACGGTGAACTCCAGCAGCGCGCCGGCCGCGCTGGCGGGCCGCCGCCCCACCCCGGCCGTCGCCAGGTGCTCGGCCAGCAGTTTCTCCGGCAGCCGGTTGACCCGGGTGAGCACGGGTTCGGCCTGGGTGCCGAAGAGGCGTACGAGCGCCACGCCGGCGTCCTGGCGGTCGGGGTCGGTCCAGTCCGGGGTGTACCCGGCGATCCGGCCGCGTACGTCGGAGCGGACCGCCTCCCGGGTCGCCTCGACCAGCTCGGGCTGGACCCCGGACGGTCCGGGCCCCGGTACCAGCCCGCCCTCGGTCCCGTCCTCGGTCCGGGCTTCCTTCTCCCACCACACGTCACCGGTCATGCCAGCCCCTCCCCCGGTTCCACGGCGGGCACGATCCTGGTGCGGACCGTCCGCAGCGCGGGCAGTTCACCGGCGTGCAACTCCACGTCGTTGCAGGCCTCGTCCGGGTCGGCGCCGTCCAGGCCGATCGCCACACCGGCGACGTCCGCGAGGTCCCCGAGCGCCCGCTGGGCGGCCCGCAGCAGGGCCGAGGGGCGCAGCGCCTCCCCGAACGGCCAGCCGTCCCCGGACTCGCCGCCGACGAGCGGGTCGAGGTGGCGGCGCAGCGCGGCGGTGAGCACGGCGAGGACGCGGGGGCGGTCGGCCGGGCCGCCCGACAGGTCGACCCGGAGCGCCACATCGCGGTAGCGGGGCCCGCGCACGAACACCTCGGCGGTGAGCAGCCGGGCCTGGTCGAGGCGGGCGGCGACGGCGCGCAGCATGCCGGGGTCGGGCCGGGGCGCGGCGACGAAGTCCTCGCGGGCGAGGTCGGTCCGCTGCGCCGCCGGGACGATGTGGACGCTCACCGCGCCGGGCACCGGGGAGCAGGCGAAGCCCGGGTGCTCGCCGAGGGACGCGTGGGCGCGGGCGACGGCGACGCCCGGAGTGGTACGGGCCAGGGTGACGAAGTCGTCCGCGGTGACCGCCCTGGTGACCTCCCCCAGGGCCGCTGCCGCGCGCTGCCGGGCGGCGGTGACCGTCTCGGGGTCCTCGCCGCCCTCGGCCCGTACGAGGCTGGCGGCCGAGACCGCGCCGGGTGGCGCCGGTGAGTCGGGGGCCGCGACCCAGTTCGCGGTCAGTCCGCCGTTGCCGTCCCGGCCGCCGCCGAGCGCGTAGGCGACGGTCACGTCCGGGTCCGGCCGGGGGATGCGTCCGGTGAGTCCGTCGCCGAAGACCACCGCGCCCTCGGTCCGGTCGACGACGTAGACGCGGTCGGCCGACGTGCCGAAGGTGAAGTCGGGCACCGGCTGCCAGTCCTGGCCCGCCAGACGGACGGCGGCTTCCAGGAGGCGTCCGGCGGCGTCCGGGAGGACGAGGTGCTGGCCGGGGAGTTTGAGCCAGGCGTCGATCTGTTGTGCGAGGTCGGCGCCGCTCGCGGTGTACCGCCGGAGGTGGCGGGCCGTGGAGACGTTGACGGCGAGCTGGAGGAGGCGGGGCGGGGCGGCGTATGTCGCGGCCGGGGTGGACACCAGCAGGCCGGTGTTCCGGGTGGTCCACTCGGCGGGCGGGTGCAGCCGGACGACCCCGGACCGCCGCAGCCCGGCCGTACCGTCCTCGACCTTCTCGAACGGGCCCGCGGTGTCGGAGTCCGGCCGGAACCAGGACCAGGTCAGGTCGGCGGGCGGCGGTACGTCGGTGACCGCCGCGGGCAGCCAGGAGGCCGCGGACGCGGCCGGGGTGTCCAGTTCGACGAGGAGGCAGAGCGGGCCGGGCGCGGACAGGTCTCCGGTGAGCGGCAGGGTGAACCGGGCCTGCGCGGGTGCGCCGTCGCTCGCGAGCAGGGCGACGCCCCGGCGGGCCCTGAGGTCCGCCGTGCGGTCGCGGTCGGTCCACACGGTGACGTCGGTGTCCTCGGCGAGCGGGAACACGGTGACGTCGTCGTCCAGGGTGAAGACGACGCGCCCGGTCGGGTCCCGGGTCAGCGCCGTCCCGGCGGGGACGACCGGGACCTCCGTGCCCGGCTGCCGGGCGGACAGGCGCAGCACGGTGGCCGCGGGCCGGGCGGGGCGCGGCGGGTCGAGGCCGAGCAGGCGCAGTATCGCGACGACCAGCGCGTCGGGTACCTGGTCGAGCCAGTACAGCCGCTGTTCGAGGAGGTAGGCGAAGAGTTCGAGGAGGGTGACGCCCGGGTCGACGGGCGCGTGCAGCGTCCAGGTGCCGTCCGACTCGGCGGGGATCCGGCGGCGGACGGCCGCCATCATGTCGGCCCAGGTGAGGTCGTCGAGCCGGGGCGCGGGCAGGGTCATGACGGGCTCCCCGTCGGGCCGGCGAGCCCGGCGTAGAACGGGAACACCAGGTTCGCCTTGGTGTTGCTGCGCCGGACGCGGTAGACGACGGAGACGGTGATCCGTGACTCGTCGGCGGGGTCGGCCTCCGCCCGGACCTCGTCGAGCTCGACCCTGGGCTCGTGGTCGCGGACCGCCTCGGCGATCGAGTTCTCCAGGTCGCGCAGGTTCTGCACGCTGCCCGGGGCGAACACCAACTCCTGCGCGCGGGTGCCGAGTTCGGGCTGCATCACGCGCTCACCGCGGCCGGTGAGCAGCAGCGCCCGCAGACAGTGCTCGATGCTCTGCTCGCCCACGGCGTAGCCGAGCCGCCCGGCCTCGTCGGGCAGGACGGGAAACCGCCAGCCGGTCCCGAGGAAGTCCTCGCTCATGCCGTCCTCGCCTTCTTGGCCAGCACGGCCGGGGTGAGCGGGACGGCCGGCGGACCGGTCGGTCCAGCGGGCGAGGGGTGGATGTGCGTGTTGAACGCCTGGAGCAGCGCGTTGCCGAGCACCAGCGGTTCGGTGGCCCCGGCTCCGAGCTCGATGGAGGAGGAGTCGACCGTCACCTTCGGCGCCTTGATGGTGATCTCTCCCTGCGCGGACACGGTCACGCTGCCGCCCTCGGCGGCGGTGATCCGGATCGCCTTGCCCTGGTCGTCCAGTTCCACCACGTGTCCGGCGGCCGAGGTGATGCGTACGGCGGCCTTGGAGGCCGTGTCGTCCAGGAGCACCTGGTGGCCGTGCTTGGTCCGGATGAGCTTCTGGTCGCGGCCGTCGGTGCGGGCGGTCGGCGGCCTGTCCTGGCCGTTGTAGAGACCGCCCAGGACGACGGGGAAGCGCATGTCGCCGTGGACGAAGGCGACGAGCACCTCGTCGCCGGTCTCCGGGACGAACACGGAGCCGTAGCCGTTGCCCGCGTAGAGCTGGCTGACCCGGCACCAGTCGGTGACCGTGGTGCCGTCGAACCACGGGAACTTCAGCTTGACCCGGCCCTCGTCGTCGCCCTCGCTCTCCACGACGAGCGCTTCGACGACGCCGTAGTACCGCTTGTCGGTGCTGCGGGCCCGTGGCGTGGTCCTGGTGGTCACTGGTCCCCCTGGTGGATCCGCCGTCCGGTGAACTGGGTGAAGAAACCGCTGGTGTTGAGCGTGTGCTCGACCCGTTTGACGAAGTAGGTGCCGGAGAAGCGGCGTCCGAGGCCGTAGATCTCCAGGTTGTCGCCGGGCCGCAGTTCGGGCAGGCCCGCCACCTTGCCGGTCGCGGTGATGAACTCGTACGCGCGTTCCCGCAGCAGGCTGATCGCCAGTTCGCGGGCCTCCTGGTCGCTGGTGACCGGCGCGTCGACCACCACGTCCTGGCGGCCCTGCAGGGTGGACGCGGCGACCTGCGGTCCGCTCTCCCCGTCGGCCGCGTTCTGGCCGGCGGGGAGGTTCTCGGCGGTCGCGGTGAACGCGATCGCCTGTTTGGTGCGCGGATCCCAGCCGCGCACGGTGACCTTGCTGACCTGCTGGGACACCGTCAGCGTGGGGGTGAACTCCATCAGGTTGGGGATCAGTCCCGCGGGCTGGCCGGTGGGGCCGGTGGACAGCCCGGGCGCGTAGGCCAGCCGGTACACGCGGATCGGGCGGCCGTCGCGGCCGTCGGTGGGTTTGATGAAGTAGAGGGTGTCCTCGCCGGTGGCCGGATCCGGCAGGATGTAGCAGTCGAAGTCGAGGCGTTTGGCGCGCTCCAGCAGGAAGGTCGCGTCGTCCTGGTTCTTCTGCACCACGAGGTCATGGGTCGGGCCCTCCCTGGTGACCTCGATCCGCAGATGGTTGCGCTGGGCGATCTGCTCGGCGATCCGCCAGTCGGGCAGATCGCGGTAGACCTTGGTCTCGTTCTCGGTGGGCTTGCGGTCCTTGAGCCGCAGCAGCCCGTCGACCCCGCTGACCTGGACGGTGGGGGACGCGCCGTCGGTGAACTTCGGGCTGAGCGTGGAGATGGTGCCGGTGGCGACGGTGAGCAGCTTGTCGGCGTAGCCGAGCCGGACCGAGACCCGGCCGCCGAGCCGGAACCGCGGCGAGTCGCTGTGCTTGAACCGCAGGTTGGCGTCGTCCCAGTTGTTGAGGGTGAGGTCGAAGCCGGACATCTCGTCGAGGTCCCGGTTCACCTTGATGTCGACGATGTCGTTCTTGGTGGAGGGGTCCATCTCCAGCCCCTCGATGCGCACCTCGAACTCGGGCGCGTACCGGTCGGGGGAGGCGACCTCCGGCGTGGGAGAGCTCATCGCGCGCTCCTCACGGCAGCCGGGGCACGGTCAGTACCCGGCCCGGCCTGAGGTCGCGTGGATCGCTGATCCCGTTGGCCCGCGCCAGTTCCCGCCAGGCGTCGGGCCGCCGGTAGAGCGCGGCGGAGATGGAGCTGAGGGTGTCGCCGCGGCGCACCACATAGCTCTTCTCCACGGTGGGCGAGGAGCGCGGCGTCGCGGCGACCTGGACGGCGGCGGGGCGGAACTCCTTGAGGGAGAGGTCCAGCATGGCCCGCAGCGGCACGCCGTCCGGCCGGAACAGCTGGTAGTTGACGTCCAGCTTCTCGACGACGCCGGTGAAGACCTCCTCGTCCCACACGAACCGGACGACGGGCGGCGCGTGTTCCCGGCTGTCGGGCCTGAGCAGGTTGCGCAGGGCGGCGACATAGGCGGTCCGTACGTTCTCCAGGGTGTCGGAGGTGTCGACGAGCGCCTGCACGGTGAGCGTCTCCGTGCCGCCGCGTACGTACTGCAGGGGCGGCGTCTCCAGGCCGGGGATGGTGATCTCGGCGAAGGTGTTGCTCTTGCTCAGCTTGTAGTCGGTGGGGTTGAACCGCAGCGGGATACGCCGCTGCCGTTCGTCGGCGATGACCGGCCGGACGATCTCCAGGCGGGCCTGGGCGGCGCCCTGGCGGGCGAAGGAGACGGGTGTCACGCTCACAGCCGGCCCTCCCCGTCACCGAAGCTGCGTTCGGCGTCGGTGTGCCGGGCACGGGCGCACTCGTCCTCGTACAGCTTCGCCCAGGCCTGGATGTGCTTGTTGAACAGCCGGGTGAACACGGCGCCGTCGTCGCCCTCCACCTGGAACCGGACTTCTAGGTTGTGAATGGTCACTTTCGGCACGCCGGTCACCTCCCTTGGTTCGGCCGCGACACGGCGTCGGCCGCGGCGTCCTGCGGGACTCTGGTCAGCCCCTCGTGCGCGATCTCCAGCGACTCGATGGCGATCGCGTTCTGCTCGGCGTGCAGGTCGGGGCCGCTCCACTTGGCGGCGAGCCCGCCGTGGAACGCCCAGGCCGCGCCGGGCGTCCCGTCGGGGCCGAGTACGATCACCGCGCCGTCGCGGCGGGCGCCCAGCGAGTCGGCGAGCCCGGCCTGGTACCACGCCCACAGGCCCGCGTCGCGGACCACTCCGCGTTTGAGGGTGATCCGGTTCCACGAGTGGCGCAGCGGCAGTTGGTGCACGGAGTCGTTCCGGCCGCCCTCCGGGTAGCTGGTCACCTCCAGCTGCGCGCCGAGCCCGGTGACCTCCTGGAACGCTCCGGAGGCGACCAGCGGCAGCAACAGCGCCTGCGCGGGCGGCAGATACGCGTCTCCGGGGTCGAGCGTCACCAGGAAGCGGTACTTGGGCAGCGGATCCTGCGTCATGCCTCGATCACCTCCAGGCCACGGTCCTGACCGAGCACGAGGCGCAGCCGGATGAACTCCATGGGGACGGCGGGGGCGAACTCGATCTCGCAGACCAGTTGCCCGGGGTCCTGTTCCGGCGGGTTGTTGGTGTCGTCGCACACCACCCGGAACGCCTGCTCGGGCCGCGCTCCGGCCAGGGCGCCCGCCCGGAACGCGGCGAGCAGCACCGAGGTGACCGCGCGGACCAGTGTGAGGCGCAGCTCGGGCGAGTTGACGTCGAACACCAGCGGGCTCGCCACCCGTCGGATCGCGCGCACCAGGAGGTGCACCAGCCGGCGGTGTGCCGTGTAGCGGGTGCGCGGATCGGTGGACAGGGTGCGTCCGCCCCACACCATCAGTCCCCGGCCCCGGGTGCAGCGGATCAGGTCGACGCCCGCGTCGAACAGCCGGACCTGTTGCGGCTCCGGCAGGTCGGCGGCGAGGTCGACGGCCTCCAGGATCACGGCGCCCGCGGGGGTGTGGTGCGCTCCGCGCTCGCCGTCGAGCCGGGCGATCACGCCGAGGACGTGGCCGGACGCCGGGACGGTGCGCAGTGCGGGGCCGTCGGGGGTGCGCAGCGCCGGGTGGTAGACGGCCGCGCAGCTCAGCAGTTCGCTGTCGCCCGACGCGGCCAGCGACTCCACCCACTCCACCGTGTCGTCCACGCTGGACAGTCCGGGCGGGACGTCCAGGACGGCGAGGCGGTCCAGGAGCGGGGAGACGGTTCGCAGCAGCTCCAGGACGACGTCCGTGTGCGCGGCCCCGGACAGGTCGGTGCCCAGGTCGGGCAGCGCCACCAGGGCGGGTTCCGGGAGTTCGGCCTGCGCGGTGACGGCGTCGGTGTACTCCTGCCGGGTGGGCGCGGTGTCGGTGCCGCCCGTCAGCGTCAGGTCCCAGGACGTGGAGATCGGGCCGGGGCGTCCCGGGGGCGGCGCGGGTCCGTCGGGGAGCAGCCGGATGTAGCGGGATCCGGTGAGCCGGTCGGCCACCTCGGTGAGCGGCAGGCCGGGGAAGGACTCGGACGCCTCGCCGGGGACCGTGACCCGCAGGCTCACCGTGGGCGGCCCGGCGACCGTGCTGGACTGGAAGCGGATGGCGACGCGCGCGCCGTTGGCCCAGGCGCCCGCGCTGGTGGCGACCACCCGGTAGCGGGTGGCCGCGAATCCGCTGAGCTCGCCGATCTCCCACCGGGCCCGGGCGGTGGCGGCCGGTCCGGACACCCGGATCACCCAGGCGGTACGGCCGCCGTTCTCGAAGAAGCCGCGCAGGGCGTACGGAGAGGCGAAGGCGCCGTCCGGCACTCCGAAGGCGCCCACGACGTCGTTCCAGCTCTCCACCCGTACCGGAGAGCCGGCCGGGCCACGGCGGAACCGGCCGAGGAACGCCGCCACGTCCGTGCGCAGCGGCTCCGTCTCGGAGCCGCGCGGGACGAACGTCAGGGATACGCCGGGAAGCGCTTCGCTGGTCATGTCAGACGTCGATCTCCAGCTTCTCGACCGCCAGGACGAGCGTCTCCATGGCGATCTCGTTCTTGGTGGCGCTGAGCGTGGGGCCGGTGTACTTGGTCGGCCAGCCCCGGTCGAAGTTCCAGCGCATGGCTTCCTGGCGGTTCTCGTCGAGCAGCACGATCGAGCCGGAGGTGCGCCGCACCTTGCCGTTGAGCGCCTCGACCACCCAGTTCCAGAAGCCGACATGACCGGTGATGCCGCGCTTGAAGGTGAGGTTGGTGAACTTCTTCAGCCCCGGGATCTTGCGGACGGTGATGTCCTCGCTGCCGGTGCGGTACTCGATCGGCGGGATCTCCAGCTCCAGACCGCTCATCTCGGTGAAGGACCCGCTCACCGCGACCCCGTCGTCGCTGACGTTGGTCACGATGATCTGGAAGTTGTAGGACGCGTAGGGATCTTCCCTGGTCACGGGTGGCATGGTGGCCCCTTCTCAGTCGGGTGCTCAGGCGAGCTGGGTCTCGCGGGTCTTCTGCTGGATCCGGAAGATCACGAACTCGGCCGGGAAGACCGGCGCGACGCCGATGGCGCAGATGAGCCTGCCGTTCGCCAGGTCGTCCTCGGTCATCGTGGTGCGGTCGCAGGCGACGAAGAACGCCTCGTCGGCGGTGGTTCCGGCGAGTGCGCCGCTGCGCCAGACCGTGGTGAGGAAGTTGGTGACCGTCTGGCGGACCAGGGCCCACAGCGCCTCGTCGTTGGGCTCGAAGACCACCCACTGCGTGCCCTCGTCGATCGACTCCTCCAGGAAGAGGAAGAGCCGCCGCACGTTGATGTACTTCCACGCGCTGTCCGAGGACAGCGTGCGCGCGCCCCACACCCGGTGGCCGAGGCCCGGGAAGAACCGCAGCGCGTTGATGCCCTTGGGGTTGAGCAGGTCCTGGTGGCGTTTGGTGATGTCCTGGGCGATGCCGTCGGTCTGCCGGATGCCCCGGATGACCACGTTGGCCGGCGCCTTGTGCACACCGCGCTCCACGTCGACCCGGGCGTAGATGCCGGCCATGTGGCCGGACGGCGGTACCTCGACGTCACGGTTGGTGGAGGGGTCGCGGGTGACCAGCCAGGGGTAGTAGAGCGCGGCGTACTTGGTGTCGAACGGCTCGCGGAACGCCTGGATCCCCTCGATGTCGAGGCCGTCGCGGGGGTCGAGGATCGCGAACCGGTCCTTGAGCGTCTCGCAGTGGGTGACCAGGGCCGATTCGACCGTGCCGGACCACATGCCGGGCACCGCGCAGACGGCCACCTCGTCGATGTCCTCAAGGGCCACGATGCCGGTGCGCCGGCCGCTGCCGCCGTCCGCGCCGACGAAGTCGGCCACGCTCAGGCTGTCGTACGCGTCGTCCCCGTCGGCCAGCGTCAGCCAGGAGCCGATCGCGGGTACCGGGAACTTCGTGAGGTCGGTGGACAGGCCCGCCAGTGCCGTGGCCCGCACCAGTTGCGACCGGCTCTCCAGGGCGGTCGCCACGTTCGCCGGGCTGTCGCCGGTGAGCCGGAGGTTGGGGAAGGACTCGGTGACCGCCGCGCCGCCCGCGTCGGTGAACCGGGTGCTGACCTCCGCCTCGACCAGGTGGATCCGGTCGCCCTCGAAGAGCGTGCCCGGCACGTTGCGGTCGAAGGTGACCGCGTCCTGGGCGATCGACTCGACGGTCAGCGGGGTCAGGGTGGTGCCGTCGTCGAGCTGGGTGACGGCGCCCTCGTACAGCCGGCTCGCGCCGCCGATCCGCAGGGTGCGTCCCGCCGCGGTGTTGCCCCGGCGCACGCGGCGCACCGTGAGTCCGGTGTCCCAGGCCGCGTGCGTGGTGCCCGCCGGGAGGGTGAGCGTCACCTTGCCGTCGGCCGGCTGGCTCGCCTGGGCCTTGAACCGGCCGGCGCCGATCTGCACCCAGAGGTCGGCGGGCAGGTCGTCGGGGTCGAGCCCGGTCACCGCGGCCACCTCGACCGTCTCGCTGTCCGCGGGCGCGTCCGCGACCAGGCGGGTGATGAACAGCGCGCCCTCCTGCGGGTCGGGCAGCACCGGCAGCGCGGCGCCGACCATCGGCTGGACGCGGACCTGGACGGCCGCGCCCCACGCGCCGGGGCTCACCGCGGACAGCCGCAGTGTCTGTTCGGTGCCGCGGTCGCCGACCTGGACGTAGTCCCCGCGGGTGGTCCTGACCTCGGCGGGCAGGGCGGTGTCCAGTTCGATGCGGCGGGCGCCCATGTCGTAGCCGGAGACCACCGCGGTGTGGATCGTCTGCTGGTCGTCGCCGCGGAAGATCTCGATCTGCTGGCCGACGCCGGTGAAGCCGATCAGATGGCCGAGCCGAAGGCTGGTGGCGCCGCGTGCGGCGTCGGTGGCGACGGGGCTCACCAGGCCGTGGCCGAGGGTGCCCGAGGCGGGGGTGGCCTGCGCGGCGGCGACGCGCTTGACGTACAGCCGCTGCCCGCCGTTGTCGAAGAAGCCCTTGACGGCCAGCGGGAACAGCCACCAACGGCCGCCTTCGTCGGGGTTGTTCGCCCAGGCGTCCCGGACGCCCGCGTCCGGCTCGGGCAGGAAGCCGCCGAAGACGGTCTGGAACTCCAGGAAGTTCGTGACCAGTTTGGGCTTGCCGGTGTACGGACCGCGAGCGGTGACCCCGACCATGCCGGCCGTGCTCGTGCTCACCCCCGCGATCGGCCGTGGCCCCGCATCGATCTCCTCGATGTAGACCCCGGGGCTCAGATACTCGGCCATGGATGGCTCCTTCACTGCTCACGGATCTCGATGACGTGTCGGCGCTCGGCGTCCTGGGGCAGGCGCACGGTCAACGCCCCCGCGCGGCCAGGCCGTTCGGCGGCCTCCAGGCGGAAGGTCTCCTCGACGGGGTGGTCCGCCGCCTTCTCGCCCTCCCAGCGCAGGGCGAGCCGGAAGGCGCCGGTGGTGTCGGTCAGGGTGCGTTCGTGCCACGGCGTCAGGTCCTCGCCGGTGCGCCCCCTGGCCTCGACGAGCGCGTTCGCGACGGGCGCCCGGGTGGCCGCGTCGACCACGACGCCGTGGACCGTGCGCACGCCGGGTGCGTAGGGAAAGGAGACGGCCGGCAGCATCCGGACCAGCCTCGGGGAGGCCTGCACGGCCGGCGGGTGGGTGTCGTCGTAGGGGTGCACCAGGAACTCGACGCCGACGAGGCCGGCATCGAACGGCTGGTCGTCGGCCGGGTACAGCGGCTGGTATCCGGCGGCCGTGAGAACGGCGCGGTGGCGCTCCGGCCGGGCCGTCCACGGTTCGCTCCGCCTGCCGAGTCCCGGGAAGGCGAGCGCCCCGCTGGGTGTGCGCACCACCTTGTCGTCCAGCGGCAGCCAGCCGCCGGGGTCCTCGAACCGTTCGAGGCGGACCTCCACGCCCGCGGCTCGCACCCGCCGGGCGTGTTCGTCGAACGGCACCAGCCACAGGGGACTGAGAAGCGTCGACCGGGCCAGGTACTGGAAGGCGGTCATGGCGTCGCCGTCCCGCCGATGGTCCGGCTCAGCACCGGCCGCACCGGCGTCTCGATCGCCGAGTCGAGGTTCACGACGCGGATCTCGTAGTTCAGCGAGAGCCGGTAGGGCTTCTGGATCGCGTACCAGACCCAGGACTTCTGGTCGAGGGTCAGCGGTGTCAGGGTCAGGTGCAGCGAGTCCGTGCTGCCGGCGAGGCCCCCGGACAACTGTGCGCCGTCCAGGATCGCGTCGTCGTAGAAGGTCTGCAGGGCGCGTCCGAGCATCCGGTGCTGGGTCGTCTGGTCGCCGCCCCAGGGGGTGATCAGATAGCGCAGCAGCAGGGCCATCGGCGGCTTGCGGGTGGTCAGCGGATCGGGCGGCTGGGAGCGCACCGGAGGCCGGTTGCGCGAGGTGGGGTCCTCGGCGATCTCGTAGAGGAACACCGTCAGTTTGGGCGGCGGCGTCTGCACCGTCTCCGAGAGGTCGTTGAGTTCCGCGATCGGCGGTTCCACCTGGCTCAGCCCGCGCAGGGCCTGTGTGAGAGTGCTGACGATGCCCGACGAGACATCGGCGATCACACCGAAGTCACCCACTAAGCCCCCTCCACCCGGCCCGCGCTGACGGCGTACGCCGAAACAATGCGGAGTCCTCTGTGATACGGGCGCGACTCACCCGTCACATCGGCGTCACGCCGGTGTCCTCGCGAAACGCGATGACGTCACCGGACACGGACCGACAACGCCGGGGTGACATGGGTGGGGAACACTCGCTCTCTCATGGAGACCCCCTCAACGCGGTCCGGCGTCCTGATACTCCGGGTGTGGGTGGAAGGCGGCAGGTCCGACGGCCTGCGCGCACGCATCATCCGCGTGGTCGACGGGGAGCAGGAGCCCCCCTGCGCGGCGGGCAAGGCCGCCGATGTCCTCGAAGCGGTACGCACCTGGCTCGATGAGCTCCTGGAACAGGAGGGGTGACGTTTCCGCGACGTTCCGGTGATTCCTTTCCGACGCCCGAAACGCTAAGAAGCGACCTACGATCATGACTTGCTCGTAACATGGCTTCGAGAATCACGTGCGCCGCGGCGAAGATCGTGGAAGCCGACATCGGTACCGGGGGCGTCGATGAACGGACAATCACATGTCATCACCTTGAGACTGCTCAAGGGCTTTACATTATCGGTGAACCATACACGCGTTCCGGTTTGCTCCAGCACGCAGCGGCTCCTCGCATTCCTGGCCCTTCAGGACATGCCGCGCTCGCGCACCTACGTGGCCGGAATTCTCTGGCCGGACGTCACGGCATCGCGTGCCAATGCGAATCTGAGGTCGTCCTTGTGGCGGGCGACGCGCATGGGCCACCCCATCATCGACGTGTCCGTGCATGAACTGGCCATCTCCGGGCACATCGCGGTCGATTTGCGCGAGGCGGTCGCACGCGCACACCGCCTGCTCGACAAATCTCGCCCCTGCGACGACATCCTCACGATGCAGACACTGGCCGATTTGTCCGCGGATCTGCTACCGGAATGGCCGGAACACGACTGGATGCTGATTGAACAGGAGCAATACCATCAGCTCCGGCTTTACGCTCTGGAAGCGATGACAGAGCGCCTGACGGAAGCCCGGCGCCACGGCGAAGCAGTCGCCGCCGGCCTCACCGCCGTACGTACGGAACCCCTGCGGGAAAGCGCCCATCGCGTACTGATGAAGGCGCATTTGGCCGCGGGTAATAGGGGTGCGGCACTGCGTCAATACGAACAATGCCGCCGTATCCTGCGGGAGGAATTGGGCCTCGACCCCTCCCCCGCGCTGGGAGCGCTGCTGCCGCCCCGTACCGACACCTGCTTCACCCGGTGAGTCCGGCCCTGTCACAGGCGGGCCGGAACTCCCGGGTGCAGATCTGGGCGACGGTGTACACGCCGCCCTTGACGAGTGTCCGCTTGATGGTGCCGGCGGTCACCGCGCTCGGGGTCAGCAGGACGGACGGGATGTTCTTGGTGGTGGGGCTGTCGGTCGTCGTCGTGGCGATGTCGCGCGGGTTCCCGCCGCGTCCCAGGGCGACGGCCATGGCGGCGGCCGTGGCCGCTTCCGCCTTGAAGGGCTTGTACACCGTCATGTACTGCTCGCCCTCGATGATGCGCCGCACGGCGTCGAGGTCGGCGTCCTGCCCGGTGACGGGGGGAAGTTCCCGGACCCGGGCGCTCTTGAAGGCGGAGATGACACCCGCGGCCATGGCGTCGTTGGCCGCCAGCACGCCGCTGATCCGGTCCGGACCGAGGGCCGCGATGGCCGCGGACATGTTGGTGTGGGCGTTCTCCGTGCTCCAGCCCGGGGTCTCGTAGGATCTGCCGATCTTCACCTTGCCGGTGAGGACGGACAGCGCGCCCCGTGCGTACCACGCCGCGTTCGGGCTGGCCGGATCCCCGTTCATCATGACGACGGTCCCGCCCTTCGCCCGGCCGTCCATCGCCCTCAGGAGCGCCTCGCCCTGGAGCCTGCCGACCTTCCCGCCGTCGAAGCTGACGAAGCCCGAGATCGGGCCTTCGGCGAGCCGGTCATAGGCGACGACGGGGACACCCTCCTTCCGCGCCTCCTGGATCGAGGAGCGGAGCGCCTTGGTGTCGACGGCGTCGAGGATCAGGACCCTGACCCCCTTGGTGATCATGGAGACCATCTGCTGCCGCTGCCTCGTCGCGTCGTTCTCGGCGTTGGCGTACTCGATGGCGCAGCGGGGGCACAGGTCCTTCACCCGCTTCTCGATCAGCGGCTTGTCGGAATGCTCCCAGCGCGGAAGCGCCCGGCTCGGAAGCAGCAGGCCCACGGTGAAGCTGTCCGTGCCCGTCTTGTCCTGCCCTCCGCAGGCGGCCAGGGACATCGTCATGAGCCCCGCGACGCACGCCGCGACGACGGGCCAGGTACGGGTTCTCATGGCAGACCACCTTGATCGGTACCGGGGCCCGGGCCCGCGCCGACCGGTTCGCGCCGCGGCACGACGATCTCGCTCCACACCTGCTTGCCGCGGGCCACCGGCATCGAGCCGAAGGAGTCCGACATCGCCTCGACCAGCATCAGCCCCCGGCCGCCGGTCGACTCCCAGTCCACGATCACCGGCTTGGCGGGCGCCCGCGGAGAGGAGTCGCTGACGCAGACGCGCACCCGGTCGCCGCGGAGCATCAGGTCGACGTGGACCGGCCCCTGGGTGTGCACCAGGGCGTTGGTGACGAGTTCGGACACGACCAGCAGCACCGAGTCGGCCACGTCCTCCACGTCCCAGCGGCGCAGCGTGCGCGCGGTGAAACGGCGGGCGTGCATGACGGCGTCGGGCAGCCGCCACACCGCCCAGCCGGCCCGTATCGGCCGGGTCTTCATGCCGTCGTAGCGCAGCAGTAGCAGCGCCACGTCGTCCTCGCGGCGGCCGGCGTCGCCCAGCAGTGCGTCGGCCACCCGCCCCGGATCCGACGGATCGGCCGCGGCCAGTGCGACGCGCGTGCGGCGCATCCCCTCGTCCAGGGGCAGGTCGGCGGCCTCCACCAGTCCGTCCGTGACCAGGGCGAGCATCGTGCCGGGGGCCAGCGCGACCGCGGTCATGGGAAACTCCGCCTCCGCGGAGATGCCCAACGGGAGCGCGCCCTCGACCTGCACCTCCTCGGTGCTGCCGTCGGGATGGCGGATCAGCGGTGCGAGGTGCCCGGCCCGGACGAACAGGGTGTTGCCCTCCTCCATGTCCAGTTCGGCATAGCAGCAGGTGGCGAACAGGTCGGTCTCCATGCCCACGAGGAGCCGGTTGGCGTGCGAGACGACCACGTCGGGCGGATGACCCTCCACCGCGTAGGCCCTGACCGCGGTACGCATCTGGCCCATGATCGTCGCGGCTCCGGCGCTGTGCCCCTGCACGTCACCGATGACCAGCGCCACCCGGTCCTCGGACAGGGCGATGACGTCGTACCAGTCACCGCCCACCTGTAGGCCCCGCCTGGCCGGCAGATACCGGGCGACGGCCGTCCCCCCGGGCAGTTCGGGCAGCCGTCGGGGCAGCAGGCTGCGCTGCAGCATCGTCGCGAGTTCCTGTTCGGCGTCGTGCGCGTGCGCACGCCTGAGGGCCTGACCGACCAGCGACGCGGTGGCGGTCAGCAGGGACCGTTCCTCGGGGACGAACTCGTGCCGCCGGTCCCAGCCGATCAGGCACACTCCGGCGACCCGGCCCTTGGCGGGGAGCGGCAGGACGGCCAGCCCTCCGGGGCCGATGCCCGCGAGTCCCGGTTCCAGGGCCGCGTCGGCGGGCCACAGTCCCATACGTCCGTCGCGCACCGCCGCGTGCAGGGTGGGCAGGGCGCTGACCGGTGCGTCGGGCCACTCGGAACGCCACTCGGGGCGCCATGTCTGCGGCCAGGCGGCGGGCTCGGGCGGGTCCAGCACGGTGACCATGAGCCGGTCGTCCTGCAGCTCTGCGAGCGCCACCCGGTCGGCGCACAGCGGCTCCCGCAGCGCGGTGACCACCACCCGGCTGACGTCGAGGACCGTCGAGGCCTCGTCCAGTGCGGCGGTCAGCCACTGGATCCGGGAGACGTCGTCGGTGCTCCGGGGCAGGACCGAGGTCGCCGTCACCACACCCAGGACGTGGTCCGGCCGGCCGTCGGTACTCGCCTCCGACCGGCAGCTCAGGCTCAGCCAGCGCATTTCGCCGGTGGGGCGGCGGACCCGGAACTCCAGCTCCCGGCCGCCGAACGCCTGGGCGGACGGCTCCAGGACCGACATCAGCGCGTGCATGTCCTCCGGGAGGGCGTGCGCGAGCAAGGTGTCCGCCTTGCCGTCGAAGTCGGCCGGTGTGATGCCGACCAGCTCGAGCATGGTCTCGTCCGCCTCGATCAGGCCCGTGTCCGGCACCAGCACGAAAGAGCCGACGCGCAGACTCCGCAGCGCGGGACTGAGCAGCGGCGCCGGCGTACGCCGCCCGGCGCCGGCCCCCGCCCCGAGCAGCCCGGCGACCGCGTCGGCGTACCGCTCCAGGAAGCGCTGTTGCTCGGCTTCGAAGCCGTCGGCGGCGGCTCCCACGACGACCATGCAGCCCAGCCGCCCGGCCTCCGGCCCCAGGGGCAGCGCGCCGAGCGACGCCTGCGCCCGCGGTGGCGCCGGACCGCCCTCGGGGAAGGAGGCGAGTGCCGCGGAGGTCAGCCACAGGGGCCGGCCGGTGCGGACGGCGTGTGCCGCGGGCGAGCCCCCGGACAAGGCCAGGCGTTCCGGCAGTCCGTACGCGGAATTGGCGCGTCCGGCGGTTTCCACCAACCGCAGCTCTTCGCTCCCGGCACCGGGCACTTGGACCACATAGACCGCTGCCAGCGCGGCTCCGGCGTACGTCAGGGCGCGGACACTCGCCACCGCCTCCGGCACCGGAGGCGGTGAGCCGGTGTCGGCGGCTTCGGCCTCGGATGCCCGCAGCTGCGAGACGCCGGCCCGGGCACTGCCGTCATGAGGCATGTCCGCAACCTACCTCCCGTCCCGGCCGAGGTGCCGACAGCCTGAGATCTGGGCACTCTCATACAAGAATCGCATACATGAGTCAAGCGGACAGATCTGCTGAATCCATCCCATGTGCCCCTATTCCAGAGATCGAGGATCGCAGCCGCCGCATTCGCAGATCACCGCCGCCGGTGTCACACTGACGACGTGGTCGTTTTGCCACATCCACGTGGTCCGGGCGGGACTTGGGCGCCGGTGCCGGGGCCGCCCGAAGCCGGGTGCCGCCATGGTCGCCGGGGAAGCCGCCGGTGCCGGGCCGGTCGGGCCGAACCCCCGCCCGTCGCCCCCCGCGTGCCCCGCACGGCCCGGCCTTCCCGCACAGGACGTGGACGCCGCACGGTCCGCGCGCCGGTCCCCCACGCGCCCGGGCCTCATGCGGATGAGGGAGGTCTCTCACATGAAGACCTTCATAGGGAGCGCGGCCAGAGTGATGGCCGCGGCCTCGACGGCCGTAGCACTGGCGGCCTGCGGACAGGACACCGGGAACAGCTCCGACCCGGGTGACGCGCCGAGGATCGGCATCCTGCTGCCGGACGCCAACACCGCTCGCTGGGAGACACAGGACCGGCCCCTGCTCGAACAGCGGATCAAGGAGCTGTGCGACGACTGCGTGGTCGAGCACGCCAACGCCAAGGGCGAGGTGGCCCTTCAGCAGGAACAGATGGACTCGTTGATCACCAAGGGGGTCGACGCCATCGTGCTCGTGGCCGTGGACGCCCGATCGCTCGGCGTCACGGTGCAGAAGGCACATGACGCGGATATCCCGGTCATCGCCTACGACCGTCTCGCCGAAGGCCCGGTCTCGGGATACGTCTCCTTCAACGGCGAGGAGATCGGCAGGCTCCAGGGCAGGGCACTGCTGAAGGCCATGGCCGACCGGGCGCACGGCAGCCGGATCGTCATGATGAACGGCGATCCCAGCGACCCCAACGCCGTGTCGTTCAGGCGGGGCGCGCTGTCCGTGCTCAGGGGGAAAGCGCAGATCGCCAAGGCGTACGACACACTCCAGTGGCGGCCCGAGATGGCGAACATCAACATGTCCGGCGCCATCTCCGCCCTGGGCGCCAACAACATCGACGGGGTCTACGCCGCCAACGACGGTCTCGCCGCCGGCAGCATCTCCGCCCTCAAGGCGAACAAGGTGGCCCCGCTGCCCCCCGTCACCGGCCAGGACGCCGAACTCGGAGCCGTACGCCGGATCGTCGGCGGCGATCAGTACATGACGGTCTACAAGCCCTTCAAGCCCGAGGCCTCCGCCGGCGGCGCCATGGCCGTGGCCGCCGCCCGCGGTGAGAGTCTCGACGGGGTCGCCAGGGGCACGGTGGAGACGCGCGGCGGGGCGATGATCCCGGCCGTCATGCTCATCCCGGTGTCCGTGACCGTCGCCAACATCGAGAACACCGTGGTCAAGGACGGCGTGTACACCGTCCCTCAGATCTGCACGCCCCAACTCGACGCTGCCTGCCAGAGGGCCGGGCTGACCTGACAGACCGGTCACGACCCGCGCCCGGATCCCCGGGAAGGAGATGGTTCCCGTGCCGGCTCCCCCCTTGCTGGCGCTGCACGGCGTGTGCAAGCGCTTCGGCGTCGTCGACGTCCTCTCGGACATCGAGCTGGAGATCCACGCCGGCCAGGTACTCGCCCTGCTCGGCGACAACGGGGCCGGCAAGTCCACCCTGGTCAAGGTGATCTCCGGCGTCGCCCCCGCGGACAGGGGCGCCATCGAGTGGGAGGGCCGGACCGTCCACATCAGGCGCCCCCACGACGCCCGCGACCTCGGCATCGCCACCGTCTACCAGGACCTCGCGCTGTGCGGGAACCTCGACGTCGTCGGCAATCTCTTCCTCGGACGGGAGATCCGCAGATTCGGGTTCCTCGACGAGGTGGAGATGGAGCGCCGCACCCGACAACTGCTGGACCGCCTGACCAGGGGCATACCCGACCTGCGCGGCCCCGTCGTCGCACTGTCCAGCGGCCAGCGGCAGACCGTGGCCATCGCCCGTTCGCTCCTCGGTGACCCGAAGGTCCTGCTCCTGGACGAACCGACCGCGGCCCTGGGGTTCGAGCAGACCACCGAGGTCCTGGACCTCGTCGACCGGCTGCGCGACCGCGGCCTGGGAGTCCTGCTCATCAGCCACAACATGGGCGATGTGAAGGCTCTCGCCGACCGGGCCGCCGTACTGCGGCTCGGCCGCAACAACGGCAATTTCGACGTGAACACCGCGTCCCAGGAACAGATCATCTCCTCCATCACGGGCGCCACGGAGAACGTGCCCCGCCGGATGGCCCACCGGGAGGCGGGGTGGTGAAAGCGAAGCGTGACATGGAGGCCGAGATGCGGGCCGAATCCGCCGCGCCCGCCGAGTCCCGTCGGCCCGGGCGCGGGCCGGCCGTCGCCCGTGCGGTACGGGGCTGGCCCGCCCTCTTCCGGCACAAGCTGAGCGCCGGTGAACTGGGCTCGCTCCCCGTCGTCCTCGTCCTGGCCGTGGTCTGGATCATCTTCCAGAGCCTCAACGACAACTTCCTCTCCCCCCGGAACCTGTCCAACCTCAGCGTCGACATCGTGGGCACCGGACTGATCGCGGTCGGGATCGTCTTCGTACTGCTGATCGGTGAGCTCGACCTCTCCGTCGGCTCGATCAGCGGGCTCGCGGCGGCGGTCTTCGCCGTGCTCAACGTGAACAACGGCGTGCCGGAATGGCTTGCCCTCGTCCTCGCGGTGCTCACCGGCACCCTCGCGGGAACCGCCCAGGGCTTCTCCTTCGCCAAGACCCGGGTACCGGCGTTCGTCGTCACGCTCGCCGGGCTGCTCACCTGGAACGGCATCATGCTCTACATCCTCGGCACCAGCGGCACCGTCAACCTCGACGAGGACGGGCTGGTCGCCAGACTGACCAGCTACTACTTCACCAACGACAGCGCCGCCTACGCGGTGGCCGCGGTCGGCACCGGCATGGTCTTCCTCGCCCTCTACCTGGACCGGCGGCGCCGCAGGGCCGTCGACATGCCGCACCGTTCGCTCCAGGGCATCGCGGTACGTACGGCGGGACTCGGGGTGGTCACGTTCGCCGCCGCGTACCTGCTCAACCGCTTCCAGGGCCTGCCGCTCGCTCTCCTGATCTTCCTCGTGGTGGTGGCCGGTCTCGACATCGTTCTGCGGCGCACACGCTACGGACGGCAGATCTACGCCCTCGGCGGCGGTGTCGAGGCGGCCCGTCGCGCCAGCCTCAGCGTGACGCGGGTACAGACCGCGGTGCTCGCGGTCTCCGGCACCATGGCCGCGATCGGCGGCCTGTTCCTCGCCTCCCGCATCACCTCGGTGAGCCAGAGCTCGGGCTCGGGCGTCCTGCTCCTCAACGCCATCGCGGCAGCCGTCATCGGGGGCACCAGCCTGTTCGGAGGACGCGGTACGACCTGGTCGGCGGTACTCGGCATGCTGGTCATCCAGTCGATCGCCTCGGGCATGGCCCTCACGGACACCCCCACCGCCGTCCAGCTCGTGATCACCGGCGGGGTGCTCTTCGCCGCGGTGGTCATCGACTCCCTGTCGCGCCGCTCCCAGGAGGCACACGGGAGGGCTTGACGCGTCTGCCGCTCGGCGGGGATCAACTCCGTGGTGATCCATCGGTTTGTGTCAGTGCGCGCTGCCGCACCACTCTCATGGACGATCCGTGACCGACAAGGAGCCCGACCGGTGGGACACACCACGCCCGACCAGTGGGACGCGTACTACACCAGTGGCCGGACCTTCCGGCCGCTCGGTGAGGCCGAGCGGCGGCTGCTCGCCGTCCACACTCCGGCTCCCGAGGGTGGCCTGGCCCTGGACGTCGGCTGCGGGCTGGGCGAACTCGCCCGCCACCTCGCCGCCGGGGGCTACACCGTCGACGCCGTCGACTGCGCCCCCGCCGCCGTCGGCCTCGCCCGCCGTGAGGCCGGGAACAGCGCGGACATCACCTACCGGTGCTTCGACATCGAGCGGGACTCCCTCGACGATCTGCCCCACCCCGCGTACGACCTGATCACCTTCCGCCTCAGCTGGGCCTTCGTCCGCGACCGACCCCGTGTGATGAACCGGCTGCGCGAACGGCTGCGGCCCGGCGGCACCCTCTGCGTCATCACGCCCGTCGCCGCGGCCGTACCGGCCGGGAAGCGGGCCATCGCCCTCGACGAGGAGGAACTCGTCCTGCTGTGCGCGGGCTGGCCGGTCGCCGAACGCCACGACGCGGACGGGCTCGCCTTCGTCGTCCTGCGCGGCGGTCCAGCTCATGGCCCGGTCACGTCGGCCTGCCACGCTGGGGCCATGGCACGTGAGCGGCAGAACGGCAACGGCGGCAGCGAACTGGGGACCTTTCTGCGGGCCCACCGCGCGCAGGTGACCCCCGAGCAGGCCGGACTGCCGACCGGCCCCGGACTGCGGCGCACCCCCGGGTTGCGCCGGGAGGAGTTGGCCACGCTGGCCGGGGTCAGCGTCGACTACTACGTCCGTCTGGAGCGGGGCAAGGAGAACAACCCCAGCCCCTCCGTCGTCGACGCCCTCGCCCGGGCTCTGCGACTCAACTCCGCCGACCACGAGCACCTGCGCAACCTCGCCGCCCTGGCCGCGGGCGGCTCCGTTCGGGAGCCGGCCTCCCCGCCCGTGCGGACCGTACGGCCGGGAGTGGAGCTGCTGCTGGAGAGCCTGCGCCCCTTCCCGGCGTACGTGATCAGCCGCACCATGGACATCCTCGCCTGCAACCCGAGCGGGCTTCGGCTGTTCGCCGGGATGGCGGACTGGCCGGCGAAGAAGCGCAACGTGGTGCGCTACCTCTTCCTCCACCCCGCCGCGACCGACCTGTTCGACGACTGGGACGAGCAGCTCCGGGCCATCGTCGGCCGTCTGCGCGCCCTCGCCGGCATCGAACCGGACGCGCCGGACCTGGCCGAGATCATGGACGAACTGCTGCAGAAGAGCCCGGAGTTCACCGACCTGTGGGAGCGCTACGACGTGCGGTGGCACACCCACGGCAGCAAGACCTTCCACCACCCGGAGGTCGGCGACCTCACCCCCGGCTACCAGTCCATGCAGCTCGAAGGCACACCGGGGCACCGGTTCATCGCGTACTTCGCCGACCCCGGCACCCCGGACCACGACAAGCTGGTCCTGCTCGACATGGCCGCGCACGAGAACGACACGCACAGCGCGCCGGCCCCGGACGACGCCGCCTCACCGTCGCCCTGACCGAGCCGGTCCGCTGTCAGCGGTCCGCAGCGTGGTGCAGCACGAGGAGGGCGACGTCGTCGGTGCGCTGCCCGCTGGGGCCCGCCTTCCGCAAGAGGGTGTCGATGAGCAGGTCCAGGTCCCGGTCGTCGGCGTGCGCGAGGATGTCCGCGAGGTGGGTGATGGAGTCGTCGAGGTCGACGCCCGGTGACTCGATGAGGCCGTCGGTGTAGAAGGCGAGCATCATCCCTGGGGTGAGCGGGATCTCGGTCACGGGAAAGTCGGCGTGGGGGTCGATGCCCAGCAGCGGTCCGGGCGGGATGTCGAGGGGCCGGGTGTCGCGGTCGGGCAGGCGCAGGAGGGGTGGCGGGTGGCCGGCGCTGGCCAGGGTCACGCGGCGCTGGGCGAAGTCGAGTTGGGCGTAGAGGCAGCTGGTGAACAGGTCGGGGCCGAAGTCGGTGAGGAGCCGGTTGGTTCTGGAGAGGACCTGGCCCGGGGTGGCGCCGAGGACCGCGTGGGCGTGGACGCCGGTACGGACCTGCCCCATCACAGCGGCGGCCGCGACGTCGTGGCCCTGGACGTCGCCGATGACGGCCGCCACGTCGGTGTCGCCGAGCCGGATCAGGTCGTAGAAGTCTCCGCCGATGTCCATGCCCCGGGTGGCGGGCAGGTAGCGGGCGGCGACCCGCAGGCCGGTGACCGCGGGAAGGGTGCGCGGGAGCAGCGCCTGCTGCAGTCCGTGGGCGAGGTCGCGTTTGGTGTCGTAGAGGCGGGCGCGGTCGAGGGCCTGGGCGACGAGGCCGGCGAGCGAGGTCAGGACGGCGCGTTCCTCGGCCGGGAACTCGTGGGGACGGTCGTAGGACAGGATGCAGCAGCCGACGGGCCGGCCGGAGACGATCAGTGGCAGGAAGGCCCAGGCTTCCTTGCCGCTGATCAGCGTGGCCTCGGGGTAGGCGCGTCGCATCTCCTCCGAGTCGGCGAAGAACGCGGGGATACCGCTGTCGAGGGCGTGCCCGGCCGGGGTGAAGGCGGTGTCGAGGGGCAGGCCGTCGAGACGCTCGATGGTGTGGGGCTCGTAGCCGCGGTACCCGGTGATCCGCAGTCGGCCGGCTTCGGCGGCGGACAGGACCAGGCCCTGGGCGCCGAAGGCGGGCATGATCTGGTCGGCGACCAGGTCGATGACGTCCTGGACGCCGACGACCTCGGTCAGCGCGGCGGCCAGGTGGGTGAGCTGGTAGAGCCGGCCCGCGCGGGCCGGTGCGGCGGTGCGCGGAGTGGAGTGGCGGGGCGCCGGTGAGGGCGGGGGCAGTGCGCCGCTCGGAACGATACGGACGCTGATGCCACTGGCGTCCGGGTAGAGGTGGAAGTCCAGCCAGTGGTCCGGCGGGCGGCACGCGGTGAAGGCGACGGGCTCACGGCTGATGACCGCGGCGCGGTAGCGGTCCTCGTAGGTGGGGTCGTCGAGCCAGCGCAGGGACTGCCACGGCAGCGTGCCCAGCAGCTGACCGGCGTCGCGGCCCAGCAGGTCGCAGGCCCCGGAGCTGAGGTAGGTGAGGCGCCCCTCCAGGTCCAGAGCGCAGCTGCCGCCGGGCAGCCGCTCCACGAAGTCGGCGGCGGCCCTCCCCGGGCCCTCGGGCCTGCGGCCGGTCGTGGCGGGGAGCACGCGCGGCCGGTCTCCGGTCTCCCGCGGCCTGCCGTTCTCGGCGGCTTCCTCCAGCAGCCGGGCCAGACGTCCGCAACTGGCCGCGATGTTCCCCCGCTCCCGCTGGGTCATGTACACCGGACGGTTGGCCGGCCACATCAGCAGCAGGGCTCCCCACCGCCGGACGCCGGTGACCGGCGCGGCGGCCAGCGCCAGCGGGTAGGGAAGCGCCATCGCGGTGCGCGGATAGGAGCGGGCCATCTCTCCCTGGCTGCCCACCCACACCATGCGATCCTCACGGACCGCCTCGGCCACCGGCGCGGGGGCGCTCAACGGAATCCTCGTCCACGGTTCGGCGAACTCGGCCGGAGCTCCCCACAGCACGTCCAGACACAGCAGTTGCTCGTCCGGCGCGAGAAGGTAGAGGGCGCCGATGGACGCGCCGGTCCGGCGCACCGTCTCCGCGAACGCGGTGTCCAGTCCGTCCGCGTCGGTGGCCGCATCGCCTGCGCCGGTCACGAGGCACCTCCGTCCTGACCGGGGCGTCCGCGAGGACTGCCGCGCGAGGTCGTCCGCCCTGTTCGGGCCCGTACGACCGCACCGGAAGCACCCGGGCTCGCCCCTATGGGGACGCTACGCCCCGGCGGAGCGGTCGGCACGCCGTCCGGCCCGGGCACGCGCGTGGGTCTGTCAGTCCTGTGTCGCCTCCCGCGGGGAGCGCAGTCGGTCCTCGCACCACCGCCTCGCGGTCTCGGCGACCTGCTCCAGCCGGCCGGGTTCTTCGAACAGGTGCGTCGCCCCCGGAATGACGCGCAGGGCGTGCGGGGCCCGCAGCCGCTCCGCCGCCTGCTGGTTCAGCTCCAGCACCTGCTGGTCCTCGCCTCCGACGATGAACAGGACCGGCGCCCGCACATGGTCCAGGGCGTCGCCCGCGAGATCGGGCCGCCCGCCCCGCGACACCACGGTCAGCACCCGGTCCGGCCGCTCCGCCGCGGCCACCAGCGCCGCGGCAGCGCCCGTACTGGCGCCGAACAGGACAACCGGGAGACCCCGGGTACCGGGCTGCGCCCCCAGCCAGTCGATCGCGGCCGCGAGCCGTCGGCCCAAAAGTGGGATGTCGAAGCGGTATTCGCCGGTCAGCGCGTCGTGCCGCTCCTCCCGTTCGCTCAGCAGGTCCAGCAGAAGCGTGCCGAGCCCGGCGGTGCGCAGCTCGGCGGCCACCATCCGGTTGCGCGGGCTGTGCCGGGAACTGCCGCTGCCGTGCGCGAAGAGCACCGTGGCCCGCACCGGTGTGGGGATGACGAGGTCACCGGGAAGAGTGGCGTCGTCGGTGTGCACCAGAACCATCTCGGAGATCATCGACATCAACTTCTTCCACCTGCCGACCTGGCGAATCGATACGCCCGGCTGTCCCTCCTCCGCGTACCCCTCACATGCCGAGAGGCGACCGGCACGGCTCACTTGCTGACGGCCACCGTCTCGTCCGGCGCCCGCGCCGGCCGCCCGCCCCGTCCGCGCCCGGCGAAGCGCATGGCTACGTACGCGCCCAGGTACAGCGCGGCGACGACCAGCAGCAGCGCCTGATAACCCGACACCAGCGCCAGGTATTCGAGTGCGCCCCCGGTCAGCGCGCCCAGCAGATTCGCGCCGAACGCGGCTGTCGGGTCCGGGGCGGACGCGAGGCGGTCGGAGAAGATGAGGTTGGCACAGAAGATGGGGGCGAAGGCCAGGGCGATGGCGGCGGCGAGCCGCCCGGCGAAGGGCAGCGAGAGCACGGCCTCCGCCGGGACGAGCCAGGCCACCGCGAGGGTACCGAGGAGCAGGATCTGCAGCAGCGGTCGGTTGACCCGCCGCAGCCTGCGCCGGACCTCGACCGCCGCGAGGACGGCGAGCAGGACGCCGATGAAGACAAGGGCGTTGACCAGCCAGGTCGTGCCGAAGTAGAGGGCGAAGCCGATCACGTTCTTCGTTTCGAGCAGCATGAAGGCCGCGCCCAGCAGGAACATGTCGGTGTAGCGGAGCGTGCGCCGGATACGAACCCCGGTCATGCGCACCGACAGGAGCGTCACCAGCAGGATCGCGCCCAGCGCGCCCAGGTAGAGCGTGGGAATGTCGCGGTGGAGCAGATACGGGAAGGGATGGTCGTCGCTGGCGGCCGCCGGAACCGCGCCGCTGGGGTGCCAGACCTGGCCGCAGGACTGGTCGGCGGTCGTCATCCCGGCCACCAGCACGGCCGCGTTCGTGTTGAACGTGGTCATACAGGGAGCGTGGCCGTAGAGGTCCTGGAGGGTGCCGGCGAAGCGGTCGATCAGCCAGCTCTGCCGGTAGTAGTTGTACATGGCGAACGCGCCGTTCGGCGCGAGGTGATCGCGCGCGGCCTCGAACGCCTGCTGGGTGAACAGATAGCTCTCCAGCCGCAGATTGCTGGCGCCCGCCACCAGTGTCAGCGAGTCCGGCAGCGCCAGGACGACGAGGTCGTACTGATTGTGCGTCCGTTCCAGGAAGGCCCGTCCGTCGTCGATGTGGACGTGCACTCTGGGGTCGTCGTACGGCTTGGCGGGGTGCAGCTGGGCGCCGATCTGCTGCAGACGGGGATCGATCTCGACCGCGTCCACGCGCTCCGCTCCGCGGTCCAGTGCGACCGCGACGTCGTTGCCGTTGCCCGCCCCGATGACCAGCACGCGCTTGTGCGGGTTGTGGGGCGTCCGGTCGTACGCCTGCCGGTACGGCGAGCCCTCCTGCAGGAGCACCGGGAGCGGCGCGATGCTCTGGTGCGGGACGCCGTTGGCGGAGATGGTGTAGGTCCGGTTGGTGGACGACGAGGCCTGGAGCTGGATCTTGTAGTAGGGCGACCAGGAGATGCCGGGCGCCGCCTCCAGGAACAGCGCGGCGACCATCGCCGTGAGGGGGATGACATACAGCAGGGCGTTGCGCCGTCCGCCGAGGATCAGCAGGGCCGCGGCGGCGAGTACGCCCCACACCACGGAGGGGGCGCGGAGCCAGGACAGCACGGCGAAGGACGCCGAGCCGGTGAGGCTGCCGAGCAGGTCGTAGCGGTAGGCGTCGAGCGAGGGGAGCCGGCGGAAGAGATCGGCGGTGATCTTGCCGATGCCGGCCATGATCACCGCGGTCAGCAGGAAGATGGCCGGCAGCGTCACCCATTCGGGGAAGCCGGTGGTCTTCACGGCGGTGAAGTAGATGACCTGTTCGCTGCTCTGACGCACCTGCACCGGATACGCGCGTACCAGGATGACGAGAAGCGCCAGCGGGACCGGTGTCCAGCTCTTGAGCCACTGTCCGCGCGCGGCGGGGATCAGGAACCCGAGGCCGATGCCGAGGAACGATCCCAGCAGGATGAAGTTCGAGAAGTAGCTGAGGTGGACGACGTTGGCGCCCGCCCATCTGATCAGCGCCAGCTCTACGAAGAGCATGGTCGTGCTGGCCAGCATGAGCCTCCAGCGCACCGAGTTCTCGGTCAGTCCCGCTTCGGTCCACTTCATGCGCATCTACGGTGCCGCCTTAAGCGTGGTGAGTGGCATCGGCCGATGTGACGGGCCTTCTTCAGGCTGTCCCGGGCGACGGGAGCCCGCGACCGCACAGCGCCGATCGGTGGCATGGAAGCCACTCGGCCTGTACCGCGCCGGTGCGGCGGGTTCACATGTGGAGGTGCCGTTCCATCCAGTCGGCGGCGGTCCGCCGGAACAGCCGCCGGTTGTCCGCGCGCAGGAAGTCGTGGCCCTCGTCGCGCAGGGTCAGCAGTGCGGCAGGGATGCCCCGTTCGCGCGCGGCCCGTACGAACTGCTGGGACTCCCCCGGCGGCACGTTGGTGTCGTGTTCGCCGTGGACGGCGAGCAGCGGGACGCGCAGCGCGTCGATGCGGCTCATCGGCGACAGGGCATGCAGCAGCTCGCGGTCGCGCTCCGGGTGGCCGTACTTGTGCGCCGCGGACTCCGCGATCCAGGGCTCGGTACCGGCGAAGAAGGTCAGGAAGTCCGACATGCCGCATACGGCGACTCCGGTGCGGAACAGCTCCGGGTGGCGGACGAGGGAGGCGAACGTCAGATAACCGCCGTACGACCGTCCCATGACCGCCAGCCGTGTCGGATCGGCGGGGCCGGCCGTCACCGCGTGGGCCGCGCAGTCCGCGACGTCGTCCAACGCGGCGAAGCGGCCCGCGCCCAGGTCGGCGTCGACGAACGAGCGGCCGTGCCCCAGGGAGCCGCGGACATCGGGGGCGAAGACGTCCAGGCCTCGCCCGATCAGCTCGTGGTAGAGCGGGCTGAAGACCGGGCGTTCCTGTTCCTCGGGGCCGCCGTGCAGATGGATCACACAGGGCGCCGGTTCGTCCGGGGCACGGCCCGGTGCCCTGTAGTACCAGCCGCTCAGGGGCAGCCCGTCCCGCGCCGTGAGCCGCAAGGGGACGGGGCGCACGGGCGGGCGGCCCGGTGGGACGGCGTCCTCGTCGCGCGACGACCAGGGGGTGCGGAGCAGGGACACGCCTTCATGGGCCCACCACAGGCCCGGTCGGCGTTGCGACCCGGACAGCGCGAGCAGCAGTCGCCCCGCGCCGGCCGCCGCGATGCGCGTGACGACCTCGTGGGGCAGGGGAAGGGGCCTTGCCGGGCCCGTGTTGTCCGGGGCCTGCCGTGTCGGGAAGGTCTCGACGAGTTCGAGTTCGCTCGCCCCCTGTGCGTTCCACGCCAGCGCGGCCGTACGGCCGTCCTGGGCCAGTGCCAGGAGTTCGAGGTCGCTGCCCTCGCGTTCCGCCGCGACGGACGTCCCGCACGGCCCGCCGTCGGCGTCCAGGGCGACCGAGAAGAGCGCCGCGTGCTCCCGGTCGGCGTTGCTGCGCAGCCACAGCGTCCGCCCGTCGGGAGAGAACCGGCCGATCCACGGGTCGCCGTCGGCGACCGGCATGGCGAAGGTCGTCGCCGAGTCGGCCGTGTGCCGGACGACCGCCTCCCGCCGTCCGCGCGGCCCCCGGCGCAGCAGCGCGAGTTCGCCGTCATGGCTGAGGTCGCACACCCGCAGGGTGGCGGCGTGCGTTTCCGTGGTGAGCAGAACGGGCGAGGCCAGAGCGTCGGGATCGATCAGGTAGACCGACAGGCCGCCATCGGGCCGGACCGCCGCGGCCGTGGCGTCGGTCGGCACTCCGCTCGGCTCCACCCCCGGTCCGGCGTCGTACGCGGCCGGGCCGAGGAGCGTGGCATGACCGTCCCGGTCCGCCCAGTCGGCGGGCGGGAGGGCGCCGCCGGGGTAACCGTCGGCCGGGCCGGGGGCCGGCGGGGCGTGCCCCGTGACGTCCCCGTACGGGGCGGCCGGTGCGGCGACGGTGACGGCGACGGAGGAGCCGTCGTGCGCCCAGCAGCCCAGATAGGCGGTACTGGCCGGGTCGGCCCCGGCCAGGATGCGGCGGCCGGTGCCGTCGGGCCGTACGCACAGCACCCGTGAGTGCTCACCACCGCCCGGTGCGGTGGTGTAGGCGATCCAGCGGCCGTCCGGTGACCAGGCCACCTCTTTGACGGGATCCGGGGAGGAGTCGAGCAGCCGTACCTCGGCACCGTCCACGGGGCCGGCCCACAGTTGGGGGACGCCGCCCCGGTCGCAGATGAAGGCCGTTTCGGTGCCGTCGGCGTTGGCAGAGGGATACCAGCACCCGTGGGCGCGCAGCCGGGTCACGGCGTCTCGCGGGCCGCCCGCCTCGGGCAGGGGCACCTGCGCCGGGGCGGCGGTGCGGGTGGCACCCGGCGCCTCTGCCGACCGGGCGTCCGGAGGCCGCGCGGCCGTCGGGGCCGCGCCGGGTGCCCCGAGGGGGGCGACGAGGGGCGGCTGGGCCGGCGCCGGGCCGTGCGCGCCCCACACGCCCCGGTCGTCGGTCACTTGATTCCGTGCGTCTGCAGCCATATCTCCAGCAAAGCCACCTGCCACAGGGCGTTGGCTCCCCGTGCGGTTCGGTGCTCGTCGGGCGCCGCGAGGAGCTCGGCCACGTACGACTCCTGGAACAGGCCGCGCTGTGTGGCCTCGGGCGCCCGGAGCGCCTCGCGCACTCGCTGCAGGACGGGACCGGCCATGTGCCGGATGGCCGGAACCGGGAAATAGCCCTTGGGGCGGTCGACGACCTCGTGGGGCAGGAGCTTGCGGCCCGCCTCCTTCAGCACGCCCTTGCCGCCGTCGGCCAGTTTGAGTTCCGGCGGGCAGGCCGCGGCCAGCTCCACCAGTTCGTGATCGAGGAACGGCACCCGGGCCTCCAGGCCCCAGGCCATGGTCATGTTGTCGACACGCTTGACCGGGTCGTCGACGAGCATGACCTGCGTGTCCAGCCGCAGAGCGGCGTCCAGCGCGGTCTGTGCCCCCGGGACCGCCATGTGCTCGTGGACGAAGCGGCCCGAGACGTCGTCGTGGGGCAGCATGTGGGGCCGCAGGATCCGGGCGAGGTCGGCGTGCGGCCGGTCGAAGTACGTCATGGCGTACCGCTCCGGTGCGTCCTCGCGCGCGACCTCGGCCAGCCGCGGGTACCAGTGGTAGCCGGCGAACACCTCGTCGGCGCCCTGCCCGCTCTGCACGACCTTCACCTCCTTGGACACCTGCTCGGACAGCAGGTAGAAGGCGACCACGTCATGGCTGGTCATCGGCTCGCTCATGGCCGCGACCGCCCCGTCCAGAGCCGGCGCCACCCGGTCGGAGGGAACCATCAGCCGGCGGTGGTCGGTGGCGAACTCCCGGGCCACCAGGTCCGAGTACCAGAACTCGTCGCCCTCCTCGCCGCCCTCCGACTCGAACCCGACGCTGAACGTCATCAGGTCACGCTGGCCCTCGTCGGCCAGCAGCGCGACGATCAGACTGGAGTCCAGGCCGCCGGAGAGAAGGACACCGACCTGTACGTCGGAGACCATCCGCCGGCGCACGGCGGTGCGCAGCGCGTCCAGCACCGCGTCACGCCATTCGTCCGCGCCCATGCCGGCGTGCTCGGCGCGACGCCGGTAGGACGGCTGCCAGTAGCGGTGATCGTAGTGGGTGCCGTCCGGTTCGACGACCCGCACGGTGGCCGGGGGGAGCTTGCGCACCCCGTTGAGGACGGTGCGCGGCGCCGCGACCGTGGCATGCCAGCTCAGGTACTGGTGGACGGCCACCGGATCGAGCGAGGTGTCCACGTCCTTGGCGGCGAGGAGGGCGGGCAGCGACGAGGCGAAGCGCAGCCGGCCCGGTGTCCGCGCCAGGTACAGGGGCTTGATCCCGAGCCGGTCACGGGCCAGCACCACCCGGCCGGTCCGGTGCTCGACGAGAGCGAAGGCGAACATGCCGCGGAAGTGCTGGACGCAGGCGGTTCCCCACTGCTGGTAGGCCTTGAGCACCACCTCCGTGTCGGACGTGGACGCGAAGCGGTGCCCCAGCCCCCTCAGCTCGTCGCGCAGCTCCTGGTAGTTGTACACG
Organism: Streptomyces sp. NPDC039424; assembly: GCF_055639495.1. NCBI lineage: Bacteria > Bacillati > Actinomycetota > Actinomycetes > Kitasatosporales > Streptomycetaceae > Streptomyces > Streptomyces sp. NPDC039424. Next base: position 156,521 of record NZ_JBVKAI010000008.1, on the reverse strand, counting down.
CAACCGTTGAAGACGCCGGTGATCCCGCCCCGGGCATCCGTCATGGGCTGCGCTCCGAGGTCCGACAGGTCGATGATCTTCAGTCGCCGATGCCCCAGCGCGACCGCGCCCCGCGTCCAGGTTCCCTGCCCGTCGGGTCCGCGGGCGGCGAGCCGGTCGCTCATGCGTGCTACGGCCGCCAGGTCGGGCCGCCGGCCGTCGAAGCGGATCTCCCCGCTCAGACCGCACATGACGAACCACCTCCTGTGCTGGTGGACATGACGAAACCCTTTCTGAACGCGTGGGCGGCGATGCCGGACCGGGGTACCGGCCTCAGGATGTTCACCGGCACGTCAGCGGCCGATGACCTCGGGCGATCCGGGGCCGGCGGAGGAGTGCGAGCCGCCCGCGGCGAAGGACGGGGTGAACCCGCGGCCGAGCGGTGCCGAGCCGCGGTGTCCGCGCTCGCCGCGGGTCTCGGCGATCAGCATGTCGACACAGGCCAGCAGATCCTCTTCCTGCGTCGCCCGGCGCATGCGCCGGGCGGCGCTTCCGTCGGCGAGCGCCGCCTCTGTCAGCGCCCGGACGGTCTGCCAGTCCCCGTGGGCCTCCAGCGCGGGGCGCAGCCGGACGAGCAGCTTCCGCACGACCTGCGGCGCAGGCGCCTCCCGGTGGGTCTCGGGATCCACCAGTGTGCCTTCGAGGCCGGACCGGGCGGCACGCCACGAAGCGCCCCGCAGCCACTCGTGCCGGCCCGCGCACCCGGGCGCACCGCGGGTACGGAGCCGCTCGCGGGCCTCGGTCACCAGGGCGCGGAAGAGTCCGGCGATGAGCACCACCGTCTCCGTGCGCGGGCAGGCGTCGCAGATCCGCAGTTCCAGCGTCGGCAGATGGGCCGAGGGCCGGACGTCGTAGTAGATCATCCCCGCGTCGCTGATGATCCCGGCCCGCACGAGGTCGTGCACGGCGGCGTCGTACTCGGCCGCGCTCGGGAAGCAGCCGGCCGGCCCCGCGGTGGGCCAGCGCTGCCACACCATAGTGCGCCAGCTCGCGTATCCCGTGTCGGCCCCCTGCCAGAACGGTGAGCTGGCGGAGATCGCCAGGAGTACCGGCAGCCAGGGCGAGACCACGCACATGGCCCGCACGGCCGTGTCTCTGTCGGGCACGTCCACATGGACCTGGGCCCCGCAGATGAGCTGCTCGTCGGCGACCTTCCGGTACTCCTCGGCCATGTGGCGGTAGCGTGCGCCGGCGGTGGGGTGCGCCGAGGCGGCGGGTGCCAGGGGTGCCGTGCCCGCGGCCACGACGGCCAGCCCCAACGAGGAGGCGGCCCCGTCGAGCCGCCGTCTCGTGCCGGTGAGGTCGGCGTGCAGGTCCTCCAGGGACGTGTGCACCCCGCTGTTCGACTCCACGGTGGACCGGTGCAGCTCGGTCGTGAAGGTCCGTCTGGGGAGCTGACGCAGGACCGCACCGGCACGTGGCACGAGCAGCCCGCTCTCCACCTCCAGGACGTGGAACTCTTCCTCCACTCCGATACGAATGGTCACGGTCGCTCCTCGCGGTGATACCTGAACGCCTGCCCGCCCCAGGGGTGCGACCCGGCGCCGGGGGTTATGTGGCGTCTTGTGGGGATTTCCGAGTTCCCAGGACACCGGCGCATAAGCTCAGGCGAGCACGTTTGACGCTCCTGCCGGTCAATTGAGCAGCCAAGCAGTCGCGCTCCGTCACACCGTGCGGGGGTCGGCGGCTCCCTACGTGAGTACCGCGACGCTGAGGGCGTTGCCGTACACCGTTTCCGGTCGGGTCAGACGCGGTCGGCGACGAGCCCGGCCAGTCGTTCTATGCCGAGGTCGATCCGCTCGGCCGAAAGGACGCTGAACGAGAGGCGTATCTGGTGGAATCCGCCGTCGCCCGCGTAGAAGTGGTGCATCGGTGTCCACAGCACGCCGAAGCGCCCGGCGGAGTACTCGAGCATGGCGTCGTCCGCACGGAACGGCAGCGTGACTACGGCGAACATGCCACCCGCCGGGGTGTTCCAGGAGACGCCGGCGTCGCGCAGCGGACCACGGCTGCCGAAGCGCTCGTCGAGGGCCGTGAGCACGGCGCCCAGGTTCCGGCGGTAGACCTCCGCCTCCCGGGTGGTGGCGCGCTCCACGCTGCAGCCGTTCTCCAGCAGGAACCCGCCGATGACCGCCTGGGCGACCGTGGAGGTGTTGAGCGTGAGCATGCTCTTGAGTTTGGCGAGCTCGTCGGCGAACTGCCCGCCGCCGAGGACGGGTTGGTCCGCGATCACGTATCCCACCCGCGCCCCGGCGAAGGCGGTCTTCGCGAACGACCCGAAGTAGACCACACGCCGGCTCGCGTCCATCGACTTGAGCGTGGGCAGCCGCCCTCCGCCCGCGTGGAACATCGAGTAGGGGTTGTCCTCGAGCAGGAGGATGTCCTCCCGCTCGGCCAGGTCGAGCAGCCCGCGCCGGTCGGCCTCCGACATGCTGACCCCGCTGGGGTTGGCGAAGTCGGGCACCACGTAGCAGGCGCGGGGAGACAGCCCCTCGGCCCGGGCGCGGCGGATCTGTTCGGCGAGATCCGTCAGGTCGATGCCGCCCGGCCCCTCGCGCACGGGACGGACGGGCATGTCGACGAGCCGGCTGGCGCCGAGGAAGCCGACGTACGAGGGGTAGGCCGCGAGGATCACGTCGCGCGGGCCGCTGCGCAGCGACCGGAGCACGAGGACCATCGCCTCCTGGCAGCCGGTGGTCACGAGGACGGACTCGGGGTCGACGGTCAGTCCCTCGTCGTTCTCCAGGTGCTGGGCGATCAGGTGGTGGATGAACCCCTTGGTGCGGCCGTACTGGAAGAAGGTCCGCCGCACGGCCTCGTGCCCGAGACCGAGGTCGTCCGTCAGATGCCGCTCGAAGGTCCGCAGATGGCCGCTGAGCGCGGCGACGTCGTAGAAACCCTCGTAGGGGCGTCCCGCGGCGAAGGAGACGGCCTCCGGGTAGCGGCCGGCGATGTCGTTGAGCAGCGTCATGGAGGTGAGCGCGGGGTCCCGCACCGACGCGTGCAGGGCGGCGGTGTCGAGCCGTACTTGGGGGGCCGTCCCGGCCGGGTCCACCGCGACGCCGGCGAGTTCCTCGGAAACGCTGGTCATGTGGGTTCCTGTTCTCATCGCTTGACCGGTCGCGGGTCAGTCGGACAGAGGGCGGGCGCGTAGTTCGAGGAGACGCTCGGGCTCCTGGAGGTCGCTGATGACCTGCTCCATGTCGTCGCCGACGGCGATGACATGGCCGTACCGGGTGGTGAACTCGGCGGGTGGGAGGGCGAGTCGGTCCCCGGGGACCGTGGTGATGTCCGTCGCGTGGATCGTCGGGCCGAAGCGGTCCTCGTGGACGACGACGTCGATGGTCTCGCACGCGCCCGTGGGCAGGAGGAACCGGATGGCGGCGGCCTTGCGGTGCTTCGGGGTGGTGTCGGGCCGGCGGCCGGCGGCGACGTGGGCGGCGGCGACGACGGGGCTGGAGCCCGTGGCCAGCGAACCGAGGTAGGGGATGAGGTCTCCGCCGAGCCGGGCGTTGATCTCCACCAGGCGCGGGCCCTTGGGGGTGAGCTTGAACTCGGAGTGGGTCGCGCCGTGGACGAAGCCCAGGGCGCGGTGGATCTCCCGGAGCTGGTCGAGCAGTTCCGCGTCGGTGAGCAGCGGGTCGTTCGCGTCGACGTCGTGTCCCGTCTCCTCGAAGTACGGTTCGAGGCCGAGCCGCTTGCGGGCGAGGACCGTCGGGGTGACCTCCCCGTCGTGGATGACCGCGTCGACGCTGATCTCGGGGCCGGTGAGGAACTCCTCCACCAGCACGTTCGCCGGGTAGCGGGGCAGGTTCGGGAACTCGGCGCCGTCGGCGGCGGCGAACGCCGCGGCGACGTCCTCGGGGCCGTCGGCGCGCACGACGCCGAAGCTCGCGGCCATGGCGCGCGCCTTGACGATCACCGGGTAGCCGATCTTCTCGGCCACGACGAGAGCCTCCTCGGCCGTGGTGACGGTGTACGAGAGGGGCTGGGGCACGCCGGCGGCGGCGAGTGCGGCACGGGTGGCCGCCTTGTCCCGGCAGCTGGTGATGGTCTCGGGCGGGCTGCCGGGCAGCCCGAGGTCCTGCGCGAGCCGCGCGCAGGAGACGACCTTCGTCTCGTCGTAGGTGAAGACGCCGACGACCGGGAGGGACTCCATGACGGTCCGCGCCACCGCCCGCACCGCGTCCGCGTCCTGGGTGTCGACCTGGGTGGCACCCGCACAGTACGGGAGCTGCCAGGTCGCCTCGGCCGGGTCCAGGAGCCACAGCCGGTAGTGCCGAGAGACGGCGGCCAGGACGTACTCGCGGTAGGGGCGGTATCCGCTGCCGACGAGCAGCAGGACGGGTGCGCCCTCGGCGGCGGCGCCGGCGGTGTGGACGGCCTGGTCGGTCATGACGGGTTCCTTAGTGAGAAGGCGAACGGGAGTGGTGTAACGGTTCGGCGGAGGCGTTTTAATTCCCGTCGCATTCGCGGAAGAAACCCTGCCAGAAATAGGGCGATACGAATGAGGAAGTGCGCGCGGGATGTCAGCTGATCTCGATTCTTACCGTCCCACCAGGGCGGTGTCAACGGATTCCGGGGCGAACACCACGCCGTCCAGGACAGGGCACAACTCTCCGTTTCACTAGGCACGTTGCCGAGGTCATCATGTTCCCGCCGACGGTAGTGGTGTGCGGCTCGGGACGATAATGTGCGGCGTATGGATCTTCCTGAAAAGAGCAATCCGGGGAACCTGGAGTTCCTCGTTGCCGAAACCGCTGACCGCTGCCCGGGTGCGGGCGATGCCGTACGACAGGAGATGAGTTCGTGATAACGGTCTGGCTGCCCGAGGCGGAGTCCGAGTCCCTTATGGGCGGGCTGCCGGAGGGATTCCGCGCCGACGTGTGGACCGGCGGTCCCGAGCTCCCGGCCTCGGCGGACACGGTGGAGGTCATCGTCCCGCCGTTCGACGTCGCCGACGGGGAACTGGCCCGGTTCGCCGAGCTGCCCCGGCTGAAGCTGGTGCAGCTGGAGTCCGTCGGGGTGGAGTGGATCAAGCCCTTCGTGCCGAGCGGGGTCACGCTGTGCAACGCCCGGGGCGCGTACGACGGTGCGGTCGCCGAGTGGATCATCGGGGTCTCCCTGGCCCATCTGCTGAGGCTGCCGCGCTTCGGGCAGGCGCGGCGCGACGAACGGTGGGACTACGTCCAGACCGACTCCCTCGAGGGCAAGAGGGTGCTGGTCGTGGGCCACGGCTCGATCGGTGCGGCGCTCTCCAGGAGGCTGGCGGCCTTCGACGTCGAGGTCGTGGGTGTGGCCCGGCAGGCGCGGGAGGGCGTGCACGGCTTCGACGAGCTGCCCAAGCTGCTGCCCGAGGCGGACATCGTGGTGCTGCTCGTGCCACTGACCCCCACCACCGCCGGTCTCGTGGACGCCGCGTTCCTGGCCGGGATGCGCGATGGGGCCCTCCTGGTGAACGCGGCCCGCGGCGGCCTCGTCGACAACGCCGCGCTCCTCGCCGAGCTGCGCGCCGGCCGGCTCCTCGCGGCGCTGGACGTGACCGACCCGGAGCCGCTGCCCGCCGGTCATCCGCTGTGGTCCGCGCCCGGGCTCCTGCTGACCCCGCACGTCGCCGGGTCGAACGGCACACCCCCGGCCAAGGCGATGGCCCTGGCCAAGGCACAGCTGCAGCGCTACGCGGCGGGCGAGCCGCTGATCAACGTGATCGGCGAGGACGGATACTGACGGACCGTGCGGGCCGGTGCCCCGACGAGGGCGCCGGCCCGCACGGCTGTCACGCGCGGAGGCCACGGGGACGGTCGCGGGCGCCGGTCAGAGCCAGCCGGAGCGGACCAGCGCCTGCTGCCGGCCCTCGGCGGGGGCCGGCGGCTCGCCCTCCGGCGGGTTGCCGAGCTCGCCCGCGCGCACCCTTTCGAGCAGCCTGCGGGTAGCCTCCACGATCTCGGGCGCGGTCCTGCGCAGCTCAGCCGCGTCGCTCGGAGCGGCGGTGTCGGCGGGGAAGCCGCCCGCCCTCAGCAGACCGTCCAGGTCGGCCAGCCTGTCCCCCAGCCAGCCCAGCGGGTCCGCGGAGAGCTCGCGGACGAAGACCCGGTCGCCCGGATCCCACCCGGTGAAGACCGGGTGGTGGTGCGTGCGGTCGAAGCTTCCCGGCTTCCCGTCGACCGACTCCAGGAAGTCGGCACGCCACACGGGCCGGCCCACCGCGATCGGATAGGCCGCGTAGATGGAGTCGACGAGCTCACCCTGCTCGACCACCCGCAGCTCCAGACGGACGCCGTGCTCGGCGCTCTCCTGTCCCTTGAGGGGTTCGGGATCGACGAAGTACAGATCGCCCACCACGATGCCCACCTTGTCGAAGGCGAACATGTACAGCATCCGCGTTTCCTCTCTCACGGTCGGGCGGCGCGGGCGGGTCGCCCGGCACCGTACCGACGCTCTGATCTCGGTTCTCAGTGTGTGCAGTTGAGGCGGTGAAGCGGCCTACTCGGGTGACCGCTTCGGGACGACCGGGGGCGCTGCCGCCGCGCGGGCCCCGCGCACGCCCCACCAGAGCAGGACGGCGAGCGCCGAGGTGAGCAACGCCGGGGCGAGGCGCAGCATCCCCTCCGGCAGGGAGACCGACCACCCCAGGAGCAGGGACGACAGCGCGGCCCCGCCGAGGATGAAGGCGCGCATCACCGCGTTGACGCGGCCGGCGATCTCCTCCGGGATCATCCGGAAGCGGTACTCGTTGGTGGTGACGTTCATCCCGCCCTCGCCGGCCATCAGGGCGCAGAAGCCGAGGACCACCACCGCGGGCCAAGGTGTCAGCAGAGCCACGCACGACAGGGCGCACATGGCGAACCACAGTCCGATCCGGCGCTCCGAGGGCGCGTCGATCCAGAGCCGGCCGCCGAGCCACGCGCCGAGGGCGCTGCCCGCGGCTCCCGCGGCGAGCACCATGCCCGCCCAACCGCTGGACCAGCCCCAGGTGCGGCTCGCGAGCACCAGGATGACGGTGGGCACGGCGCCGGCGCCGAGGTTGTAGAGCATCAGCGCCAGGGTGATCCGGGGGATGCCCCGGATACGCCGGAAGCTCCTGAAGCCCTCGACCTGCATGCGCAGGAAGCCGCGTTCGGCGGTCGGCTTCTCGCCGCGCGGCAGCGCGAGCGCGACCAGCGCGGTGACGAGGAAGGTCGCCGCGTCGATCCACAGGGCCCAGTGGTCGCCGAGTGCCGCGAGGACGCCGCCGGCGATCGCGGGACCGATGCACCGGGCCAGTTGCGTGGCCGTCCCGTACCTGCTGTACGCCTCGGTGACCTTGTCCGCAGGAGCGAGCTGCGGCAGGAGCCCGAAGTCGCTCGTCAGGTTGGACACCACGGTGCCGCACCCGGCGATCAGCAGGACCACGAGGACGATCTCGACCTGGCCCGCCATCAGCAGCAGCGGTGTCAGGCCGATCAGGACACCCTGGGTGAGCTCCGCGACCATGAACACCTGCCGCCGCTCGTACCCGTCGATCAGCGTGCCCAGGAGGGGCGAGGCGACGAACGGCAGGTACTGCACGCCGAGGCTGAGCGCGGCGAGGATCGGCGACCCCGTGGCGGCGAGGATCGTCCACGGCATCGCCAGGTGCAGGAACGTGTCGCCCAGTTCGGACACCGACGCCGCCGACGTCAGCAGCCAGAACTTGCGCCACGAGGTCTGCGCCGGACGCGGCCGCTCCGGCGTCCGGGCCATGACGGGAGCCGCCCCGGACTCGTCGGGGTCCGTGGTGCTCATCCGCCGTCTCCCTCTCCCGCCTCGGCGAGGGGCACGGTGGTGAGCGCGTAGGTCTCCGCGATCCGTGCCATGTCCTTCTCCACCTCCGCCGAGGACCGGCCGCCGACCAGGAAGCCGCCGGCGTTGGGCCAGACGCTGCCGCTCTGTTCGAGGACGTCGCCGACGGCGGGGATCCGGGTGGCCAGCACCGAGTCGGGGAGGTCGTCGAGTCCGGTGATCCCGTCGACCACCCGGGGTTCCCGCACCGCCAGGGGCATGTAGAGCCACCCGGAGGAATACGGGTCCTGGTGGTCGAGCATGGTCCTCGGGGTCTCCACCTCCGAGGGCCTGCCCAGGCAGGCGAGCACGGCTTCCCGGGCCAGGTCGACGCCGAAGACGGTGCGCTGGTGCCAGGGGATGCCGGCACCGCCGAACCGGTTGCCGATCTCCAGGAAGACCAGCTCGTCGTCGGGCGTGTGGAACAGCTCCAGGTGGATCACGCTCTCCCGCAGACCGAGGGTGTTGACGACAGTCGCGGTGAGGGCGCGGATACGGGCCGCCAGGTCCGGGTCGTCAGGGGTGACGGCGGCGAGCGGCACGTCCCCGTGCTGGAAGTCGAAGCAGGTGTCCAGGTAGCGCGAGGCGCAGAACCAGCGCATGGTGCCGTCGCGTACGACGCCGTCGATGTGGTAGATCGGACCGGCGACGAACTCCTCGACCTCGTGGCCCGCTTCCAGGCCGCCCGCGGCGGCGAGCTCCAGGAGCGCGGCACCGTCGTCGAGGACGTGGACGCCCCGGGCGGCGGCCTGGCTGCGCGGTTTGAGCACGATACGGCCGGGGGCCCGGCGGGCGAAGGCTTCCAGCGCGGCCGGGTCGGTGCCGGAGCCGACGGGCAGGAAACGGGGTACGGGCACGCCCGCGGCCGCCACCGCCTCCTTCATCGGCACCTTGTCCCGGCACAGCATCGCCGTGCGCACGCTCGTGCCCGGGAGCCCGAAGTGCTCGCGCAGCCGGGCGGCCGGCAGCGTGGTGTGCTCGTACATGCCGACGATCGCGGCCGGGGGGCCGAACTCGGCGGCCAGCCCCTCGACGAGTTCGCGGATGCGGTCGAAGGCGTGGTCGTACGTGTCCAGGTCGTCCGAGTCCGGCAGGTCCAGGAGCGCGATCCGCGCGAAGCGCGCGGCCAGCTCCTCGGGGAGCCGGGCGGCGCTGCGGCGCGGCATGACGGCCGTCACGTGGTCGGCGTCGAAGTCGACGGCGTGGGCCTCGGAGGCGTGGAAGCCGACGTGGACGACGTGCTGCCGTTGACGTGCCGGGGTGGCCCGGTCCGCCTCAAGGGTCATGGGCGCACCGCGATCGACTCGTGCAGAAACAGCCGCTTGGCCCGGCCCCCGCGCTCCTTGACGTACGCCACCAGCTTGTCGCTGTCGATCATCGCCGGGTGGTTCTCGTCGTACTCGACACACATGACCGCGCCGAGCCATGGCTCCTGCCCCATCGCGTAGACATAGACCGAGCCGGCCCGGAGCGTGTCGACGATGGCCGAGGCCTGCTCGAAGTTGCTGCCCTTGAGGCGGCGGCCCGCGTCGATCCTGCGCTCCAGGCGCTCGGGGAAGAGCGGCCCGTAGAGCCAGCTGACCGGGGCGCCCACGCTCTCCATTCCGATGAACACCGTGTCCACTTGGCCCACGGAGGCCGTGACCTGCCCGTACAGCTGTGGGGAGATGTTGGTGGAGTCGGCGGCGAACAGGACGCGGGTGCCGTCCAGGTCGAGGAGCCAGCCGCACTTGGTACGGATGCGGATGTCGCCGTGCTCACCGAGGAAGGGCAGGGCCGTGATGGTGCCGCCGGGGGTCTCCAGGGTGTCGAGGTCGTCGAGCTCCACGACGTCCCGGAAGCCAAGGGCGCGCAGGATCCGCTTGAGGTCCGGGTCGACGAGGCTGGAGCTGGCGGACTTGGCGATGACGACACGGCCGACCCGGTGCCGGATCTTGAGCAGCGTCTCCAGGAGCATGTGGTCCTGGTGGTTGTGGGTGATGAGCACGTTGTCGATGCGCTCGGGCAGGTCGTCGAAGGTGAACCGGCCGTCGCTCTCGTGGGAGTAGGCGCTGTAGCTGATCACCGGGTCGACCAGAAACGTGGTGCCGCGGTGGCGTACGAACACGCAGGCGTGGCCCACGTACTCGATGGTGTCCGGGGCGTCCTGTGGAGCGGCGGCCGGTTCAGGGGTCTCCTCGAAGAAGCCCTTGAAGGTCTTTGCGCGCTCCCCCTTCAGGCCGAGCTCGGCGGTGACGCGGTCCAGCTCGTCGGCGCTCATCCCGCCGGCGAAGACCTGGTCGAGCAGCGGCGAGGAGAGCGGGACGGTCACGAGGACCTGCTCGGGGGTGTACTCGAGCACCGGGGTCGTGAGGGCGAACTCCCGGGCGTCCTGGTGGATCTCGGAGAAGCGGACCTGGTGCAGCCCCGGGTCGAAATACGGGGAGGCGTAGAACAGCGGCTCGATGAAGCGGTAGTCGGGGGTGCGGTTGTCCCGGTTGTAGAAGAGCTCCACCCGCCCGGCCAGCGGCTCGGGCAGCTGCCGGTAGACCGGCTCCATGGAGGCGCCGTCCAGGGTGGGCAGGATCTTCTGCTCCAACTCGTCGATGGCGTCGGCGAGTTCCATGAGGGGGGCGTACTGCTCACGCGCCGACTCGTACCAGTCGCGGATCTTCTCGTACGACCCCTCGCGCTCGTGGACGAAGGGTCCGCCCTGGAAGCGGGCCTGCTTGAGCGCGGTGCGGTGCGTGTCGGGCTTCTCCAGGAAGGATTCGACGACAGTGCGGTAGTGGCCCTTGAGGTACTTCGCCAGGGTGAACGGCGGCAGCAGGTACGACCAGGCGTACCACCCGGCGACGGCGGGCTCCGCGATGACATTGCGCTTCAGGGACAGCAGCGGTGCCGAGGTCATGTCAGCTCTCCTACTCACAGGTGGTTCGTCCGGAGTTCCCGGATGATCGGCCGGTCCGTGGTGCGCACGTGCTTGCCCCAGCCCTCGGCGCCGAGCCACTGCCGGAAGGCCGACAGCAGGGGACGCTCGACGGTGCCGTCCTCGTTCACGGTGGTCAGCCACTCCTGCGGGTCCACGATCTGGTCCTGCTCGAAGTCGAGTGCGGCACGCAGCTCCTCGATGTCGTACGTGCGCTGCACGAGGACCGACGCCTTGGCCGGGGCCTTGGAGTCGGCCGCGGCGAGGAGTGCGGCGGTGACGTCGGCGACGTGGCAGACAGGGACGCCGCCGTCGAGGCGGGGCAGCATGCCGTGCCGCAGCGACAGCCGCAGCAGCTGGGCGAACACGTCCCGTTCCAGGAACGAGCCCTCGGAGCCGGTGTGTCCGTACACGAGCCCGGCGCGTACGAGGTCGACGCGGCAGCGCTCGCCCGCGAGCGCCCCGACGTATCCCTCGGCGAGGAACTTCGCCTGCGAGTACGGTTCCCCGACCGCGGCCAGCGCCTCCTCGGTGAGGGGCACGAAGCCCGCGCCGACGGAGGCGGCGGACAGGAAGACGAAGCGCGGCGCGTCCAGGGCTGCGGCCGCACGCACCAGGGCGCGGGTGGAGGCGATGCTGCCGTTCAACTGGCGTTCGAGCGGCAGGAGGTGGTTGACCTCGAAGCCGCAGTGCACGACGGGGCCCCAGCGGTCGCCGCCCCCGGCCGCGCTGTCGAGGTCGTCGTAGCCGAGGAACTCGACGCCGGCGAGGTCGGCGGGGTCTCGGTCGAAGCGCGCGCAGTGCCGGGAGACGAGCTCCGCGGGGTCGCTCGTGGTCACGACGGTGACGGCGCGCCCGTCCGCGAGGAGCCGGTCCAGGACATGGCCGCCGATGAAGCCGCCGGCGCCGGTGAGGACGACGGCACGCCGTCGCTCCCCGTCGTCCGCCGGTTGCGGGCGCAGGGCGGTGAGCTCGGCCGGCAGCCCGGCCAACTCCGCGGAGACGGTGGCGAAGACACCCGGCACGGGGTCGTGTGCCGCCGCCCCGGCCTCGGCCTCGGCCCTGGTCCCGGTCCCGTCCGCGGCCTCGTTCCCGGACAGGCCGCGCAGGCCCTGGAGGAACCCGTCGACGCTGAAGTCGTAGCTGAGCAGGTCGAAGACGGCCTGGACGGTGTCCTCGCCGTAGATCTCGCTCAGTTCGACCTGGACCCGGACGAGCGCGAGCGAGTCGCCGCCCGCGTCGAAGATGGAGAGGTCGGCCTCGATCTCGGTGCCGAGGACGCCCGCCACGACGGCGTGGACGGTGGCCCGGTCGTCGCGAGAGGCCTGCCCCGAGTCCGTAGGGGATGCGCCGTCGGCCGTGTCCACCGGCTCCGCCGCCTGGTGCAGGAGAGCCCGTACGGCCGCCTTGTCCGCCTTGCCGTTGTCCGTGATCGGCAGTTCGGGGAGGGCGAGCAGGGCGTCCGGCACCTCCCAGGGCGGCAGCAGCGCGCGCAGCCGCGTCTTCAGCTCGGCCTCCGGGTGGGCCGTCGCGGTGTGCGCCAGGACCAGCGAGGTGTCGTCCTCCAGGAGCACCGCCGACGCGTCCAGGAGCTCCGCGATCCTGCCGCTCAGCTCGGTGAGGCTGATGCGGTGGCCGAGGCGTTTGATCTGCTCGTCGATGCGTCCGAGGTAGTAGACCTCGCCGTCGCGGAGTTCTACCTCGTCGCCGGTGTGGTAGGCGGGGCTGCCGTCGACGGCGGTGAAGGGTCCGCCCTCGCGGGGCACGCCTTCGTAGCCGAGTGCGACGCCTTGGCCGACGAGGACGAGTTCGCCGCGTCCTGAGGGGGCGTATGTGCCGTGCTCGGGGTCGTGGACCCGTGCCTCGTAGCCGCCGATGGGGCGGCCGACGGAGGTGGTGAAGCGGGTGGGTTCGGCGACGGAGAAGCAGACGGTGCCCTCGGTGGGGCCGTAGGCGTTGAGGACCCTGCTGTAGCGGGCCGCGGCCCGGAACTCCACCTCGGACAGGGCCTCGCCCGCGAAGACGACCGTGCCGATCGCCTTGCGGGCCCCGTCGTCCAGCCGGGCGTACACCGACGGCGGCACCGTGATCACGTCACAGCCGTGGTCCCGCAGATGCGTCCCCACGGCACCGAGCCACGAGGCGCCCTCATGGGGCGGCACCACCAGGCGGGCGCCGGCGTACAGCGTCACCAGGATCTCGGCGATCGACGCGTCGAACGACAGCGACGAGAACTGCAGCACGCGGTCACCCGGTTCGATACCGAAGAGCCGGGTCTGCTCGCGGCAGAGATTCTCGATGCCGGCATGGCCCACGTTGACCAGCTTGGGCACACCGGTGGAGCCGGAGGTGAAGATCGAGTACGCCACCTCCGAGACGGGCGTGGTCCTCGTTTCCGCGTTCTCGCCCGTTTCCGCGGCGGCGGACGCGATCTCCTCGCAGCCCAGCACCCTGACCGCTCCGCCCTGCTCCTGGAGCGCGATGCGCACGTCCGGCGTGCAGCACAGGACGAGGCGCGGATCCGCGGCCCGTATGGCCTCCCGCATGCGGTCCACGGGCAGCTTGGGGTTGAGCGGGGTGTGGACGAGCCCCGCCCGCATCACCGCGAGCGCCCAGATCAGCGCCTCGGCGGTGTGGTCGCCGACCAGGACGACCCGGCCGCCGTCCGGGCAGAGCCGGCGCAGCTGCGCCGAGCGGTCCCGGGTGACCTCGTCGAGTTCCGCGTACGACCAGCTCCGCGTTCCCGATTCCAGCGCCAACAGGTCGCCGCGCCGCCCGAGGTGTTGGGCGACGAAGGCAGGCAGTTTCACGGATGGACCCTCTTTCGACTTGCTGAACGTGCAGTACGGGGAGGTCGGCCGGGGGCCGTGCAGGTGGAGGCGCGGGTGTCCCGGCGATCAGGCTTGAGCGCCGGGACACCCCGCTAGGCGATGACCCGGGCCTCGGCCGAGGGCCTGCGGACGCGCGACCGGCGCAGGTCCCGGGTGATGTTCATGCGCTTGAGCCAGCGGTCCGTGCCGTCGTACCGCGCCGTGAACGGCTTGCGGCCGTGGATCGCCTGGAAGTTGTCGAGGAAGAGGATCTCGCCCGGGGCGAGGGTGACGTCCTGGAGCTTCCGGTTGATCTCCTCGCACAGCCGGTCCAGCGCGCCGGCCGCTTCCTCGTTCAGCGCAGTCATGCAGTCGGGATCGACACACAGGTACGGGTCGTCCTCGCCGCCGAACAGCACCGGCTGCACGGACGGGTTGCGGTGCAGTTCCTCGATGCGGTCGAAGCTCTCGCGCGCGGCGGCGTGCCGGTGCTCCGGCAGGTGGGTGGTGTAGGCGTTGCGCTCCGCCGAGTGCGAGCCGCTCGGCCGGGCGGCGAACAGCGGCTGCCGGAGGATCTTCCGGTCCCCCTCGTCGATCTCCAGCTCGGCGATGTCGGCGTAGGTGGTCGGGGCTCCGTACGGATTGCGCAGGCACATCAGCGCCGTGTAGTCGGAGCGGTGGGGATGGAACGCCTCCTCGGTGTGCCACGCCAGCGTCTCCGCCGAGCCGGAGGAGATCTGCTCCTTCTCGTGGCCCTTGATGGGCACGATGTTGTGCATCAGCAAACCGAGGTGCAGCGTCGTGTAGCCGAACGGGTCGCCGAGCAGCTGGGCGCACAGGGCGAAGACGGCCTCCTCGCGGAGCGCCGCGGCCTCCTCGTCCTGGTGCCAGTGGCCGGGGGTCGGCGGGAGGTCCTCGCTGATCCGTACGCCGGACAGCAGGAATCCGCCCGACGGCTCGGTCAGCCGGAACTCGGTGAGCGCCCGGCGCAGGTCCCGGGGGAGCTCGTGCGCGAGCACGGCCGCCTTTTGGTGGAACTCGGCCGCGTGCACGCTCGCCACGTCGGCGGTCAGCTCCCGCACGAGCTCGTCGATCTCCGCGTTGGCCTGGGCGTCCAGGTGGTACTTCTCCATGTCCACGACCTTCGTAGAAGTAGGAACGTCCTGCTCTCGTGAGGCGCTGTCAGCCCTGTGCGTCGACGAGGGCGTACGCGCGGACCGGGAAGGTGCCCATTCCGGCGATCGCGACGGGCGCGGCGTGGAAGCGGAAGGAACGGCCGACGACCTGCTCGAGCCCCGTCATGTGCTCGACGACCGGGATGTCCGCGGCGAGCAGCCCGGTGTGCGCCGGACGCGTCCCGTCGGCCATGTCGTCGATGTTGACCGAGTCGATGCCGACCAGTGCGGGGCGGCGGGCCACCAGCCACTCGACGGCGTCCGCGTTCAGGAACGGGTGCTCCGCGTCGCTGTACGCTTCGGTGCCCCAGTGCCGGTCCCAGCCGGTGTGCACCAGGACGGCCCGGTCGGTCACCTCCAAGCCCTCGAAGGCCTCGGGACCGATGCCGCGGGTGCCCGCCGGCACGGAGACGGCCACCCCTTCCAGGTCCGCGAAGCGGGACAGCGGCACCTCGGAGAGGTCGGCGCCCCCGTCGAAGCGGTGGAAGGGGACGTCCGCGTAGGTGCCGGTGTTGGCCACCAGGGTGATCCGCCCGATCTGGAACTCCGTCCCGGGGGTGTACTTGCCGCGCGAGTCCGCCCGGGACATGTGGTCCTCGATGACCGGCCCCGGGAGCCCGGGGTAGGTGGTCATGCCCGCCCGCACGACGTGCGACAGGTCGACGAGGTCCCTCTTGCTGGTGTTCATCGCAGATCTCCGAATCGCCGCAGGCGGCTGGGCAGGGTGGCCAGGGACAGCCACGGTGTGTACGAGTACTCGAGCATCGAGTCGTGGAAGCTCTTGCCGAAGCGGGTGTAGTAGAGGCCGTTCGGCGAGGACACGCTGAGGACGGTGACGGTGCCCTTGTGCAGACGCAGCCGGACGGTGCCGTCGAGCGGCCGGTCCAGGTCGGCCAGGCACTTCGCCAGGCTCTCCCCGAGGTGGCTGAACCATCCGCCCTGGACGACCGTGGTGGTCCACTCGCGGGCGATGGCTCCGCGTACCGCGTGCTCCTGGGCCGTGTACACGGCGTTGGCCAGGACCTGGTGCGCCTTGATGATGACGGTGGCGGCGGGCGCCTCGCGGACCTCGTGGTTCTTCACGCCGAAGGGCGTGTCCTCCAGGCCGGAGGAGCGACCGACGCCGTGCTCGCCGGCGAGTGTGTTGAGCCGGTGCACGAGGTCGCCGAAGGCGATGGGCTCGTCGTTCAGGGCGACGGGCAGCCCCGCTTCGAAGGTGAAGGCGATCTCGACCGGCTCGTCGGAGGCGTCCGACACATCCCTGGTCCACCTGAAGACGCTCTCGTCGAGGCGGTTCTCCGGGCTTTCCAGGGACCCGCACTCGATGACGCGTGCCCAAGGGTTGCTGTCGATGCTGTGGATGCCCTCGGGGAAGGTGACGCCGACCTCCCGGAGCGCGGCCAGCTTGTCCGCGCGGGGCAGGTCGGAGCCCAGGAAGGGCGCGGCGACGCCGATCTCGGGGTCGAGCGCGGCGATCGACCCGCTGAGCCGGATCGAACTGTTCTGCATGTACGTGGCCGTGTGACCGATGACGTCGCAGCCGTGCTCACGCGCCACGCGGACCGCGGTCTGCGCCATGAGCGGCCGCGTGAGCGTCGACCCGACGGGGAACTGCTCCTGGTACAACGCGTCCGCGTGCACCGCGGCGGGGGCGAACTCGCCAAAGAAACGATCCGTCACATCCACATCGACGAACTCGGCGCCGAACAGGCGGGCCTGCTCCGCGGCCGTGGCGGACGGCTCGGGGTCACCGATGCGCACGTTGAGCGCGGTCACGGTGGTACCGAGCGTCTGGAGGTGCTGGAGCAGATACGTTCCGTCGAGCCCGCCGGAGTAGAGCAGGAGCATGTGGCGTGGCGGTCGCTCGGCCAGCTCCTCCAGGGTGGTCATGAACCGGTTCACGCCGGATCCTCGATTCGCAGTGTGGGGGTGACGCCGGCCGGTGCGGCGGAGAGACCGATGGTGAGCAGGGGTGCGCAGACCCGCGAGCCCGGGGCACGGGCCGCTCGGGAGCGGCGGATGTCCGAGACGGCGAAGCAGCGTCTGAGCCAGCGGTCCGTTCCGTCGAAGCGCGCGACGAACGGGGAACGCCCGTGGATGGCGGAGCGGTTGTCGACCACGAGGATGTCGCCGACGTCCAGCACCGCCCCGCTCAGCGTCGCCAGGAACGCCGACTTGAGCTCCTCGAACGCCGCTCGCGCCTCGTCCCCGAGGGGTTCCATGGCGTGGAAGTCGGCGAGCAGCTCCGGCATGTCGGCCGCACCGGACAGCACAGGCACCGGGTCGGTCAGCAGGTTGGTGCTGCCGTCCCCGAAGGAGCTGCTCACCCGGAGCCGGAAGAGCGGCCGGCGCAGCAGGGCGACGGTCTCCTCGGAGAGCAGGGGCAGCGCCCGCGTCACGGAGCCGAGGACGGTGTGGGCCCTTCGCTCGTGATCGGGGCGAAGACACATCAGGGTGATGAAGTCCGGCTTGTACGGATGAAATCCGTCCTCGGTGTGGAGTTCGAGATATACGGTCCCCGAATTCTCCTGGCGTTCCGCCGCTCCTTCGACAGGAGCGACGTCCTGGACGATTCGACCCGCTTTCTCGTCGGCGTAGGAGATGACCTCTCCGACGGTGGAGGCGACCGCGAGTTGGGCGAAGGTGGCCACCGGGAGCTCGTCCCAGTCCGTCAGGTACCCATTGGGCGGAGTCACCGGAATGTCGACGTCGGTCGGCATGTTTCTGATGAGAAGGACGCCCGCGTCATTCCCGTGCCGACGGAACTGACGCAGTGTCTGCACGATCCGGCTGGGCAGCCGGTATCCGGAGAGTTCGGCCGCTGTGAGTAACTCTTCGTCGTCCAGGGACCGAGACTTCATCGCGCGGGCGTTCGCCGCAAATTCCTCGTGTGCAGCTTCCCGTTCGACGTCGGTCAAGGCGATGGTCACGTCGTCCAGCGCCCCGAGGCCGTTGCCCGCGGACTCACCGCCGGATGTATCCGACAGTAACGTTGGTTCTCGTACCTGAATCACCAGGCCCCTCCCTTGACTTCACAACTGCATGCGAGGTTCGGCCGTCCGAATCGATGCTGTTGAGTCGAATTACGATGACCTGACAGCGCGCGTCGACAGGTGCCGAACCGGCCGCTCCCGCACCACGAGAATGGCGCGAAAAGGCCTTGCGGCACCTCAGAATGGCCGGAATCCGTCGACTCCCCAAGAGGGGGAGGACGACCCTGTCAGGTCCAGCGATCGGCTGCGACCAGCCTCACAGTCGGTTTCTCAACGCGGCATCCTGGGCATTGGGCCGATCCGGAGGTGGCTCCAGGGCCGGCGATGCCGGAGCGTGCGACGACACGACGTAAACGGCACATCCGAGTCCAACTCGGTGTCGTGCATGAAAGACTCCCCCGTGTCAAAGCCCGATGCCCTTCATCCAAACAGATAAGTCCCGGTCCAGGCAAGGGACTTCGATCCCATCCGCAAAGATGCCTGCGCTTGCCACCCCTGCGGCTCCAAACTACAGTGCGTGCTGCAGAGGCTACGAATGCATCGACGGGGGATATTCAGTGAGACATGACCGGTTTTGACACCCTCTTGCCAGCACATCGGGCACATGTGAGGATGATCTTCGGCGATCCGTCGCGAGTCAAGCGAGCGGATATCCGCGCCATGCGCGCACACGCCGTCTTCCCGAGTTGTACATAGCGGTGACCGATCACCTTCCAACGGCCGTATGTCCGATTGAGCCGACTTCCGGACGAATGGGTGTATCCCACCCTCGACCGCCATTCCTTCCATTGCGCCCGAAGTCTCGTGATCCGTGGCGCAAACAGCGCACATGGCAGAGGAAAACCACCTCGTGGAACCACACCATGGGAATTCGCACATGAGCCGTACGACAATTCATGAACTGATAACAGAACGGGCCCAGGCGAACCCTGATCTCTCGGCCGTCGAAGACGGTACCGACCACCTCGGATTCGGCGAATTGGAACGCCGTTCCAACGCTGCGGCGCAACGCTTGGTCGCCCAGGGGGTAAAGCCCGGGGTCTTCGTCGCCGTGTGTCTGGAGCGCTCCGTCTCCATGGTCGTGACGTTGCTGGCCATCCTGAAGGCCGGCGGCGGCTATGTGGCCCTCGACCCCGCGCACCCCGAGGCCCGGCTGCGCTGGATCCTCGAGGACATCCGGCCCCGCCTCGCGATAGCGAGCCGGACGATGCGATCGGCGGTGCCCTCGGACGGCCTGCCGCTGCTGATCGCCGAGGAGCTGGCCGCCCCGCCGGAGCCGCACAAGACCGGCGGCGCCTGGGAAACCGCGGGTGCCACGGCGGAGTTGCCGCCCGGGGACCCGAACCGCCTCGCCTTCATCACCTACACCTCGGGAACCACCGGCCGGCCCAAGGGCGTCATGGCCGAGCACGGTTCCGTCGCCTGGTTCATGGGCGTGATCGCCCCCTACCTGAAGCTCGGGCCCGGCACCCGCTTCCTGCAGTTCTACCCACTGACCTGGGAGACGCAGGCGCTCGACATCTACGCGGTGCTCGCCGCCGGCGGCACCGTCGTCATCCCGCCCCCCGCGGTCGAGACCGCCGGGCCGGGCCTCGTACGGTTCCTGCACGACGCGCGGGTCACCGGCGCGATGCTGCCGCCCGCGTTGCTCGCCGAGCTCACCGAGGAACCGGCCCTGCCCGACCTGCACACGCTGGCCTACATCGGTGAGCGCTGCCAGCCGCAGGCCGCCGAACGCTGGGGCAGCGGCAGGCGGTTCATCAATGTGTACGGCCCCACCGAGGTGACGGTCGCGGCGAGCGTCTCGGACGAGCGCCGCCCCGGCGAGGCGCCCCCCATCGGCAAGCCGCTGCCCGGTCGTGAACTCCACATCCTGGACGAGCGGATGCGGCCCGTACCGGACGGCGAACCCGGCGAGCTCTACGTCGGCGGCCGCGGACTGGCCCGGGGCTACTGGGGGCTTCCCGAACTGACGGAGCGACAGTTCCCGGCAGACCCGTTCAGCGACCGCCCCGGCGCCCGGCTCTACCGCACCGGCGACCGTGTGCGGCTCCTGCCCGACGGCAATCTGGACTTCCTGGGCCGCGTGGACGGGCAGCTGAACGTCCGCGGCCACCGCGTGGAGCGCGGCGAGGTCGAGGCCGTCCTCGCGTCCCACCCCGGCGTGCGCTCGTGCGCCGCGGTCGTCCAGGGCGACGGACCCGACGCCCGGCTCGTCGCCTTCGTCGTCGGCGCCGCCGGTATCGAGTCGGAGCTCCCCGAGCTGCTGGCGCGGGAGCTACCGCCCGTCATGGTCCCGTCCTTCGTCGTGCGACTCGACAGCCTTCCGCTCAACCAACACGGCAAGGTCGACCTGGCGAAGCTGCGCACGCACCCTCTGCCGGGCACGGGCACAAGGACCGCCTACACGGCGCCGAAGGCCGGGACCGAGACGGACCTCGCCCGGATCTGGGAGGAGGTCCTGGGCACGGAGCGGGTGGGTGCCACCGACGGCTTCCGCGCCCTGGGTGGCACCTCGCTCCAGGCCATCCGGGTGCAGAACCGTATCCGCGAGCACTTCGGCGTCCCGCTGACCGTGCGCGAGGTGCTCGGGACCGGCACGCTGGCGGAAATGGCCGGGCTGCTGGCCGCCGGCGACGCGGACCGGGCCGCGCTGCCCCCGCTCGCCCGGACGGACACCGGCCCGTCCTACCCCGCCTCGCTGCACCAGCGGCGGGTGTGGACCCAGGCCCGGATGAAGCCGGCGGCGTCCGTCGCCTACAACGAGACCTCCGCGCTGCACCTGACCGGGCAGCTCGACGTGCCCGCGCTCCGGCAGGCCGTACAGGACCTGGCGGACCGTCACGAGGCCTTCCGCAGCAGCCTCCACCTCGACGGTGCCGACCTGCGGGTCGACGTCGCCCCCCGGGTGACGGTGGAGCTGGCCGAGGAGGACCTGAGCGGCTCCCCCGACCCCCTCGCGGAGGCCGCACGCCGCGCCGCCGCGCTGGGAGCGAAGCCCTTCGCCCTGGACCGGGCTCCCCTGCTCCGGGCGTTCCTGCTCACCACGGCGCCCGACGCGTGGGTGCTCGTCCTCGTCACCCACCACACGGTCGCCGACGGCCTGTCGCAGGACGTGCTCGACCTCGACCTGGCGCGGTGCTACGCCGCGCGCCGGGACGGCCGTACCCCTCCCCCGCGTCCGGACGCCGAGCTGCGGCCCCGGGACCACGCGGTCTGGCAGCGCGCCACGGTCGGACACCCCGCGCTCACCACGGGTCTCGCCCACTGGCGCGAGCTGCTCGCCGGCGCGCCGACGGAGGTGCGTCTGCCGGCCGCCGTGTCACGGCCGCCCTCGTTCAGTCATCTGGGCGCGCGGCTCAACCAGGGCACGGGCGCCGAACTGCGCCAGGCCGTGGAGCGGTTGGCGAAGGAGGCGGGCACCACGCCGTACGCCGTCTGTCTCCTCGCGCTCGCCGTGCTGGTGTCCCGGCACACCGGACAGCATGACGTGCTCATCGGCTCGCCGTTCTCCGGGCGCCCGAACCGGGAGTCCGAAGACGTCATCGGCTTCTTCACCAACACCGCGGCGATGCGGGTGCCGCTCGGCGACGAGCCGGTCCCGCTGCAGGTGCTCGACGGCCTCGACGGCCAGATCCAGGAGGCGCTGGAACACCAGCACGTCGCGTTCAACGACGTGGTGCGGGCCGTCGGAGCCCGGGCCGGCGCCTCGGGCCAGCCCCTCGTCCAGGTGGTCCTCGCCTACCAGGGACCGCTGCGCCCGTTCGCCGGGCTCACCGGCACCGACGCGGTGCCGTGGCTCGTGGACAACGGCACCGCCAAGGCCGATCTGACCATCGAGATCAACGAGGTCGAGGACGAGCTGGTGGTGGTACTCCCCTACAGCGCCGACGTCCTGGACCAGCCGACCGCACAGCGGATGCTCGACGAGTACGTCGACATCCTGCGCGAGGTGACGAGCGAGCCCGGCCGGCCGGTGCGCCTCTCGGCAACGGAGTCATGACACACGCTTCGGCGCAGCGGTCACCCGCCCCCGCCGTCACCCCCGTTCCTCCCGCCGCGCGGCGGCCGGCGGACCGCGCCCCCCGGCCTCGTCACCGCACGACGGAACGCACATCTCTGGAAGGCGATTTCATCAAGTGAGCACTCACGTCATCGTGTTGAACGGCGGATCCAGCTCCGGCAAGTCCGGCATCGTCCGCTGCCTCAAGGCGATTCTCCCGCAACCGTGGATCAACATGGGCGTGGACGACCTGATCGACCGGCTGCCGCCCTCCCTGCTCGACTCGGGCTCCGGCGTCGCGTTCGGACAGGGCGGCGAGGTCATCCTCGGCGACGGCTGGCGCGCGATGGAGACCGCCTGGACGAAGGGCGTCGCCGCCATGGCCCGGGCGGGCGCCCGGATCATCATCGACGACGTCTTCCTCGGCGGTCGGACCGACCAGGAGCGCCTCCGCGGACACCTCGAAGGCCTTCAGGTGCTGTGGGTCGGCGTGCACTGCGCCCCCGAGACCGCCTCGGCCCGGGAGATCGCCCGGGGCGACCGGGTGCCCGGCATGGCCGCCCTGCAGGCCGAGACGGTGCACAAGGGCGTCGTGTACGACGTGGAGGTCGACACCACCCACGCCGAATCGCTCGACTGCGCACGCGCCATCGCCCAGCACGTGAGCTGACGGAGCTCGCCGGAGAGGGGCGGGCGCGCCGTGCGACCCGCGACGCGCCCGCCCCGGGCAACCGAAACCGCGACCGACAGCCCGACTCGACGCGCGAAGGCGTATTCACCGACGAAGGACAGTTCCCCATGCCTCTGTACGACAGCATTCTCGACACCATCGGCCGCACGCCGATCGTCAAGCTGAACCGCATCGCGCCGGACCACGTCACCCTTTACGCCAAGGTCGAGTCGTTCAATCCCGGCGGCTCCGTGAAGGACCGCCTCGCGCTCTCCGTCATCCTCGACGCCGAGGCGAGGGGCGAGCTGAAGCCCGGCGACACGATCGTGGAATGCACCTCGGGCAACGTGGGCGTCGCCCTGGCGATGGTGGCCGCGGCGCGCGGCTACCAGTTCGTGGCGGTCATGGGCGACGACTTCTCGGTGGAGCGGCGCAAGCTCATCCGGGCCTACGGCGGCAAGGTCATCCTCTTCCCCGCCGTCGCCGAGGGCAGTGCCGGCGGCCGGGCCAGGGCCGACGAACTGGCGGAGAAGCACGGCTGGTTCCGCTCCCAGCAGTTCGACAACCCGGCCAACCCGGCCTATCACCGGGAGACCACGGCGGCCGAGATTCTGAGCGACTTCGCCGGTAAGCGGCTGGACTACTTCGTCTCCGGCTTCGGCACCAGCGGGACCCTCACGGGCGTCGGCCAGATGCTGAAGCTGGCCCGGCCCGACGTGCGCGTCGTGACCTTCGAGCCGGAGACGGCCCGCGTGCTCGCCGGCCAGGAGTGGAAGGCACACAAGATCCAGGGGCTGGCCCCCAACTTCGTGCCCGGCGTGCTCGACCAGAGCGTGATCGACGAGCTGCTGACCGTGGACGAGGTCGTGGCACGCGACACCGCGCGCCGCCTCGCCGCCGAGGAGGGCATCTTCACGGGGATCTCCGCCGGAGCCGCCGTGGCGACGGCGCTGCAGGTCGCGCAGACCGCTCCCGAGGGCTCGGTCCTGCTCGCCATGCTGCCCGACACCGGCGAGCGCTACCTGTCCACCTTCCTGTTCGAGGGAATGAACGAGGGCTCGGACGACGAATGGCTGGCCTCGCTCGACGAGGGCACCGGCGGCGCCTGAACCTGAAGGGGAACGGCGCATGAGGGAATTCATCCCCCCTGCCACACGCTTCGTCGACCTGCCCGACGGCTTCCCGATGAAACGTGGGGGCACGCTCCACGGCGCGCGTATCGGCTACCAGACCTACGGGAAGCTGAACGCGGCACGCGAGGTCATCCTGATCCTCACCGGCCTCTCGGCCGACGCGCACCCGGCCTCGCACGCGGACGACCCCAGCCCGGGCTGGTGGGAGGCCATGGTGGGGCCGGACAAGCCCATCGACACGGACCGCTGGTACGTCATCTGCATCAACTCGCTGGGCAGCTGCAAGGGCTCGACGGGGCCGGCCTCGATCGACCCGCGGACGGGCGAGCCGTACCGGCTCGGCTTCCCCGACATCACCATCGAGGACATCGCGGATGCCGCGGCCTACACCGTGCGGGCGCTGGGCTTCGAGCAACTGGCCTGCGTGATCGGCGCCTCCATGGGAGGGATGAGCGCGCTGGCCCTGCTCTCCCGGCACCCCGGGATCGCACGGAGCCACATCAACATCTCCGGCGCGGTGCACTCGTTGCCGTTCTCGATCGCCATCCGGTCGTTGCAGCGTGAGGCGATCCGGCGCGACCCGCAGTGGAACCAGGGCCGGTACCACGCGGAGCAGTACCCGCGAAGCGGCATGCTCCTCGCACGCAAGCTGGGCATGGCGACGTACCGGTCGGCCCAGGAGTGGGAGAGTCGCTTCGGGCGGGCGCGTCTGAACCGGGACCGTCTGCCGGGGAAGGAACCGTTCGGCCCGGAGTTCGAGGTGGAGAGCTACCTCGCATTCCACGCCGGCCGCTTCCTGCACGAGTTCGACCCCAACAGCTACCTCTACCTGAGCCGTTCCATCGACCAGTTCGACCTGGGCGAGTCCTGTGGCGACACCCCGGAGGGCGCCTTGTCCCGGCTGCGCCTCGACAGGGCACTGGTGGTCGGCGTGGAGACGGACATCCTGTTCCCGTTGAAGCAGCAGCGGCAGATAGCCGATGGACTCAGTGCCGGCGGGACCGACGTCCGGTTCCTGCCGCTGGAGTCACCTCAGGGGCATGACGCGTTCCTGGTCGACACCGATCGCTTCGGGCCGCCGATAGCCAAGTTCCTGTCGGGAGGATGACACGGCTCGGTGCGGACGAGGTGTCCTCGCCTCGTCCGCACTCGCCGTCGCTCCGTCGGTCCGTCACTCCGCCAGCAGGATCGGGAACGCGTCCGCGACGGTCTTCACGACCTCACCCGGAATCGAGGCCCCGGTCGGCAGTGCCCGGCCGCCCGAGATCCAGATCGTCGACATCCCCAGGGGCCCGGCGCCCGCGATGTCGTACTCCAGGGAGTCGCCGACCATCCACCCGTGCTCCAGCTCCACGCCGGCGCGGCGCGCGACGATGCGGAAGATCTCCGGATCGGGTTTGCTCACCACCTCGTCGTCGGCGTAGCACACCACGTCGAAGAGGTCCCCCAGGCCGTCATGCATCTTCGGAAGCTGCTGAGCCTCTGTGCCGTTGGTCAGGAGCGCCGTCCGCCAGCCGTGTTCGCGCAGCGCGCGCAGATTCTCCGGCACACCGTCGAACGTCCGGACAAGCTGCGGCATCCGTACCGAGAAATTCCGCCGGAGTTCGGTCGGTGACTCGGAGAATCCGAAATGGTCCACGATGGCGCGGAACGTCTCGTCGGGCGGGACCGGTCGCTTCTGCTCTTCTCGCAGGAATTCCAGCCCGTCCGCTCCCAGGGACCGCTGCTCGGTCAATTCCACGAACCATCGGTCGATCGCGCCGGTGCTGTCCACCAGCGTGTCATCGAGATCGAATATGACGAATTTCTGCACGCGTTCTCACTCAGTTTCGGGGCCGGGACGGAAACGGGGAGAGATCGGCGGTCACTCGCGCGCACCCACCGGCGTGGGCAGCGCGTCGAGCTCGGCGATCTCATCCTTCGTCAGCGCGAGCTCGGCGGCCTGGACGTTCTGATCCAGGTAGCGCGCGGTCTTGGTGCCCGGGATGGGGATGACGTACTCGCCCTGCGCGAGCAGCCACGCCAGTGCCACCTGGGCGGACGTGGCTCCGTGACGCTCACCGATGGCGCGGACGATCTCCACGAGACGCATGTTGGCGGCGAAGTTCTCCGCCGTGAAGCGGGGCATCTCGGCGCGGAAGTCACCGTCGCCGAGGTCGGTCGGGGACGAGTAGCGTCCGCTCAGCAGGCCGCTGCCGAGCGGCGAGTGGCACAGGAAGGCGATCCCCTGCTCATTGCAGTAGGGCACCACGTCGGCCTGGAACTCCCGGGTGAACAGGGAGAACTCCGACTGCACGGCGGCCACGGGGTGCACGCGCTGGGCCCGGCGCAGCTCGTCGAGCGACATCTCGGAAAGACCGATGGCGCGTGCCTTGCCCTCGGCGACCAGCTCCGACAGCACGCCCCAGCTCTCCTCGACCGGCACCTCCGGGTCGACGCGGTGCAGGAAGTAGAGGTCCACGTGGTCGGTGCGCAGCCGGCGCAGACTGGCCTCCAGGGCGGAACGGAGGTACTCGGGACGCCCGTTGAGCGTGAACTCGGCGCCGTCGTACCGTACCCCGCCCTTGGTCGAGAGCACGGTCTCGTCACGCCGTCCGGCGAGGGCCTCGCCGACCAGTTCCTCGTTGCTGAACGGCCCGTACACATCGGCCGTGTCGATGAGGTTGACGCCCAGATCGAGGGCCCGGCGCACCACGGCAAGGGAAGCGCCGTCATCTCGGTTCTGCGGGTCGTAGGCGAAGGACATACCCATCGTCCCCAGGCCTATTCGACCGATGACCGGCCCTCCATTGCCCAGCGTGGTGGTTCGCACGAAAAAATCCCCTTCCAGGGAGATAGCCGGTTGACGTCGCCTCACTATTTTCCACTGGCACCGAAAGCCGTTGTGGGGCCGCGGAGATCAACATCCTAGCCTGCACGAGAAGGGATTTTCGAGGGCTTGCGGCAAAACCGAAATCGCCCATCTCATCCGCGGCGATGCGCCATTCATTCGCCACCAGGCAGGGGAGCCGCACGCATACCCCGCCCCGGAACTATGTTGGCCCACCACAGGTGCGCCTGACCTGCGTATTTCTACGGGGTGCCGACACGTACCCGCCCCCACCGCCCAGCGTGTCGCACACCCCGCGGTGTCGTCACCCGCGTTCTGCGGCGCATCCTCGCCCCGGACCGCTCTCGCCAACCCAACCGCTGATCCGCATCGATCATTGCCAGCACATCAGCGTGAACCAGCCGCCGATCAAGCGTCTGTTCCTGTGTGTATGCCCCGATGACCGTGGCGGTCCTGCTGTCGGCCGGCGGGCTCGCCACCCGGCTGCTGCGCAAGGTCCCGCCGCGGGTGCTGATGGCGCCGGGCATGCACCTCGTCTCCTGCGGCATGCTGTGGTTTCTCACCATGGGGACCGACACCGCCTACGTCGAGGGTGTGCTGGTCGCGGGACTCCTGCTCGGCTTCGGGGCGGGCATGATCATGCCGGTGGCTTTCAACTGCGCCACCCACGGCGTCGACCAGGGTGACGCGGGCGTCGCATCGGCTCCCACATCCCTGACACGTGCGGCGGAGGCCCACTGATGGAACGGGCCCCTGGGGAACTGTGCGCGTGAGTACGACCCGGGCTCGCTCCTACGAGCCGATGATGGCGCGCAGGGCGGCCAGATGTGCCTGGTAGGCGTCGCGGCCCCGTCGGGTGAGCCGAAGCCAGACGCGTTGGCGAGTGTCGCGGACGGCTTTGCGCTGCTCGACGTAGTCGGCGTCCATCAGCACGGTGACGTGCTTACTCAGCACGGAGGCGGAGACATCGAGCTCTCGCTGGACGACGGCGAACTCGGCTTCGCCTGCGGTGTCGAGCAGGGCGCAGATGCGCAGCCGATTGGGGGCGTGGATGGTGATGTCGAAGCCATCCATGGGGTCGGCGGGGTCGGGACTCACGAGTTCTTCCGGTGCAGACGGATGAAGGTGAGGTGGAAGGCGATCGATACCGCGGCGCCCACGGCAGAGGCGGCGAACAGCCACACCGGCTCGCCGGTGGCGCGAAAGGCGATCACCGATCCCACCAGGAGCGCGGGCAATCCGACGGCCATCGGTACGGTGGCACGCTTGGGCAGCACGTCCAGGCGCAGTGCGACGCCGGTCTTCTTCTTCCAGGAGCCGGCCGCGGCGGCGAAGAGCGCCAGATAGGCGGCTGTCATCACCGCCATGACGACGCCCCAGGCGACCCTGGGCAGCAGCCACTCGGAAGCCGCCACCAGACCTCCGTAGACCGGCGGGATGGCAGCTATGTACAGCGTGAGCGCGGTGGTGAACCACAGCGGCCACGGGGTGGCGGACAGGGCGGCGGTAGAGGCGTGGATCTGCTCGATCTCGGTCAGTGCGTCGCGGGCCTGCTGCGGTGTCGGTCGGATCACGTCCCCGTTGGTTTCCATGACGGAAAGACTAGAGGAGTGTTTCCAGTGCGGCAAGACTCAACTTTCCGCAATGGAAAGTCTGGCTCACGGGGCATGGGCGCTCCACGCACACTCGCCGCCCGAAGTGTGTGGCGCCGCCACATGTGCGCCTGACCTGCGCGTTCCTACGGTATCCGGACACCCACCCGTCCCCACCGCACGCGAGGAAGTGGCGCACATGGCCTCCGGAACCACCGCTCCCCCACCCACCGCCAACCTCAAGCGCATCGTCGCCGCGTCCCTCATCGGCACCACCATCGAGTGGTACGACTTCTTCCTCTACGGCTCCGCCGCCGCGTTGGTCTTCAACAAGCTGTTCTTCCCGGACTCCGACCCGCTCGTCGGCACGTTGTTGTCGTTCCTGACGTACGCGGTCGGGTTCGCGGCACGGCCCCTGGGTGCCCTGGTGTTCGGGCACTACGGGGACCGGGTCGGGCGGAAGAAGCTGCTCGTGCTGAGTCTGCTGCTGATGGGCGGGGCGACGTTCGCGATCGGGCTGCTGCCGACGCACGCGAGTGTCGGGGCCGCCGCTCCGGTGCTGCTGACCACGCTCCGTCTGGTCCAGGGTTTCGCGCTGGGCGGCGAGTGGGGCGGGGCGGTGCTGCTGGTGTCCGAGCACGGGGACGCGCGGCGGCGCGGGTTCTGGGCGTCGTGGCCGCAGACCGGGGCGCCGGCGGGGCAGTTGCTGGCGACCGGGGTGCTGTCGCTGCTCACCGCGGTCCTGTCGGACGACGCCTTCGGCAGCTGGGGCTGGCGGATCCCGTTCCTGCTGTCCGGTGTGCTGGTGGTCGTGGGGCTGTGGATCCGGCTGTCCGTCGACGAGTCGCCCGTCTTCCGGGAGGCGTTGGAGCGGGCCGAGGCCCGGAAGGCGGCTCGCGCGGACGGGGACGAGAAACTGCCGCTCGTCTCCGTGCTGCGCCACCACTGGCGTGACGTGCTGGTGGCGATGGGCGCGCGCATGGCGGAGAACATCAGCTACTACGTCATCACCGCGTTCATCCTCGTGTACGCCACCACGTCCGCCGGTGTCTCCAAGCAGACGGCGCTGAACGCCGTACTCATCGGCTCCGCCGTGCACTTCGCCGTCATCCCGGCCTGGGGCGCGCTCTCCGACCGCGTCGGGCGCCGGCCGGTCTATCTGCTGGGCGCGGCCGGGGTCGGCCTGTGGATGTTCCCGTTCTTCTCCCTCGTCGACACCGGCACCTTCGGAAGCCTGGTCCTCGCCGTGACCGTGGGCCTGGTGCTGCACGGCGCGATGTACGCGCCCCAGGCCGCCTTCTTCTCCGAGATGTTCGCGACCCGGATGCGCTACTCCGGTGCTTCCATCGGCGCCCAGTTCGCCTCCGTCGCGGCCGGCGCGCCCGCGCCCCTCATCGCCACGGCCCTGCTGTCCGACTACGGCAGCTCGACCCCGATCGCGCTGTACGTGATCGCCGCGGCGCTGGTGACGCTGGTCGCCGTGGGAGTGGCCAAGGAGACGCGTCACCGGGATCTCGCCGAGGTGGGGGACGCGGCCGGGACCGAGGCCGCCGTCACGAACCCGGCGGCCGACGCTCGGGCCGTCTGACCCGCGACGGCGGCCTGCCCCCGTACGGTCTGCCGTGCGGGGGTCAGTGCTGAGCCGGTGCCGCCAATCGGTGCAGGCGCAGGGCGAGTTGTATCTCCAGGGCCCGGCCGGGGTCCTGCCAGTCGTCGCCGAGGAGGCGGCCCACCCGCTCCAGCCGCTGGGCGACCGTGTTCACGTGGACGTGGAGCTCGTCCTTGGTACGGGCCGGGCTCATGCCGCACGCGAAGTACGCGTCGAGGGTGCGCAGCAGTTCCGTACCGCGCCGCTCGTCGTAGGCCACCACCGGGCCGATGGTGCGCTCGACGAAGCCGGCGACGTCGCGCTCGCCCGCGAGGAGCAGGCCGAGGAAGCCGAAGTCCTCGGCGGCGGCGCCGTCTCCCGAGCGGCCGAGGAGGCGCAGTGCGTCGAGGCAGCGGCGGCCCTCGGCATAGGCGGCGGCCACCGCGTCCGGGTGCGCGGCGAGATCGGCGACGGAGGCGGAGGCGCCGACCGTGACCGGCTCGTGGACGGCCGTGCCGAGCTGGCGGGCGGTGCGGCGGGCCAGGTCCGTGGCGGTGTCGCCGGGGGCAAGGGGCAGCAGCAGGACGGTGCCGCCGTCGCGGGTGGCGGCGAGGCCCTGCCGGGTCGCGGCGAGGTGGGACGCGGCGGCCCACAGCCGGCGGCGCGCGTCGGCTTCCAGGTCGGCGTCGGCCGTCGGGCCGTCGAGGCGGGCGGCCAGGACGACGTGGGTGGCGTCGAGGTCGGCGTGCAGCCGGGAGGCGCGCTCGCGCAGCAGGCGCGGGTCGCGGTCGCGGGCGTCGAGGAGGTCGTCGAGGAGTTCGCCGCGGACGCGCTGCTCGGCCTCGGCGGCGGAGCGGCGGGCGAGCAGGAGGAGTGAGGTGACCATCGCGGCGCGTTCCAGGGTGCGCTGGTCGACGGGGTCGAGGCCCGGGTGGCCGTACAGCACCAGCGCGCCGAGGAGTTCGCCGCCTGCGGCGACCGCGGCGATCCAGTCGTCCCCGTGCCGGACGGCGTGCCCCTCGGCCCGGGACGCCTCCAGTGCCGCCGGTGGTGCGGCCTGGGCCTCGGTGAACTCGACCGTGCCGGCCAGGACCTGGGAGACGGCGGCGGCCACGTCGTGCACCCCGCCGCCGCGCAGGACGAGCTCGGCGAGCCGGTCGTGGACGTCCGAGGCGCGTTCGATGACCGCGCTGCGGTCCTGGATGATCGCGTTGGCGCGTTCCAGCCCGGTGAGGGCCGCTCGGGTCTCGGTGAGCAGGTTCGCGGTGTCGATGGCGGCGGCGGCGAGGGCGGCGAAGGAGCCGAGCAGCGCGATCTGCTCCCGCTCGAAGACCCGCGCCCGCCGGTCCGCCGCGAACAGCACGCCGATGACCTGGGGGCCGAGCATCAGGGGCACCCCGAGGATGGCGACCAGGCCCTCGTCCCGCACGCCGGAGTCGATGGTGAGGGTGTGCTGGAAGCGGTCGTCCTCGAAGTAGTTCTCGGTGACGTACGGCCGGGCCGTCTGGGCGACGAGTCCGCCGAGCCCCTCCCCCATGCCCAGCCGCAGCTGCTGGAAGCGGGCCGCGACCGAGCCCTCCGTCACCCGCATGTAGGTGTCGCCCCGGGCCGGGTCGTTGAGGCTGAGGTAGGCCACGTCCGTGCCGAGCAGTGAGCGGGCGCGCTGCACGATCGCCTGCAGGACGGCGTCCAGGTCCCGCAGACCCGCCAGGTCGTGCGCGGTCTCGAAGAGCGCGGACAGCTCCGCCTCGCGCCGCCGCCGTCCCTCCAGCTCCGCGCGTACCCGCAGGGCGAGGTCCTTGGCCTCCTCCAGCGCGGCGACGCGGTCGGCGGGCCGTCCCTCGGCGCGGGCGAGCAGCACCGGCTGCTCGTACGCGTCCGCCGAGGCGCCGCGGGCCAGCAGTTCGAGGAAGGGCGCCTCGGTGCCGCAGCCGGGTGGGACGGCACCGCCGAGGGGCGCCCCGGCGGTGGTGGCGGGGCGCTCGGCGGACTGCACGTGATCGCGGGACATGCTCACAGGATTCCGTATCGTCCGGTCGTCCCGGCAGGCCTGTGGAAAACTCGCGGACCCACGGGCGCCGGGCCGTTCAGTGGGCCGTCCAGCCGCCGTCGAGGACCAGCGAGGTGCCGGTGACGAAGGACGCGTGCGGGCCGCACAGGTACGCCACGGCCTCGGCGACCTCCTCCGGCTCGATGAGCCGCTTGACGGCGCTGTCCTGCAGGAGCACCTCGGAGAGCACCCGCTCCTCGGGGATGCCGTGCGTCCGCGCCTGGTCGGCGAGTTGCTTCTCGACCAGGGGCGTGCGCACATAGCCGGGGTTCACACAGTTGGAGGTGACACCCTGGGGGGCGCCTTCCAAGGCGGCAGTCTTGGACAGTCCCTCCAGGCCGTGTTTGGCGGCCACATAGGCCGACTTGTAGGCCGAGGCGCGCAGTCCGTGGACGGAGGACACGTTCACGATGCGGCCCCACCCCTGCCCGTACATGTGCGGCAGGGCGCCCCGGATCAGGCGGAACGGCGCCTCCAGCATCACGGTCAGCACGGTGTGGAAGACCTCGGGCGGGAACTCCTCGATGGGGCGTACCAGCTGCAGTCCGGCGTTGTTGACCAGCACATCGGTGCCGGCGGCGGCGAGTTCCGCGGCGTCCAGGTCGGTGAGGTCCAGCACCTGCGGTTCGACGGTGCCCGCCAGGCCCCGGGCCCGCTCGGCGAGCGCGTCCAGCCCCGCAGCGTCCCGGTCGACGGCTCTCACCTTGGCCCCGGCGGCCGCCAGCCGCAGCGCGCAGGCACGGCCGATGCCGCCGGCGGCACCGGTGACGAGAGCCGTGCGCCCGCCGAGGTCCAGGGCGGGGGTGCGGGGGACGGGCGGGAGGCTGGGCGAGGTCATGGCCTCACCCTAGGCAGCGCCCACCGCCCACCACATATGGGCCGAACACATACTTCAGCCGGAAGTCATAGAGTCGAACCATGTGGGTGCGTCGGACATGGACTGCTTGATCCGGAAGAGCCCGAACTCGTTGAGCTCCGGCAGGGCGTCCACCGCGAACCAGCCCACCTCCAGCGACTCGTCGTCGTTCACCCGCGCCTCACCGCCCACGGCCCGGCAGCGGAAGGTGATGTCCATGTACTGGCAGACGTCGCCGTTGTCGTAGGTGACGGGGTCCAGGGCCTGGACGAGAACCACCCGCTCGACGACGCAGCGCACCGCCGTCTCCTCGTGGACCTCCCGCACGGCGCAGGCCGCCGGCTGCTCACCCGGATCCGGAATGCCGCCGATCACCGACCACCTGCGGGTGTCGGACCGGCGACCCAGCAGCACTCTGCCCTCGTCGTCGAAGACGATGGCGGTGACCCCGGGGAGCCACAGCAACTGGTGCCCCGCGGAGGCGCGGAGTGTACGGATGAACTCAGGAGTTGCCATGGCCCGACCCTAATGGGCCGGTTCCCGTCGCTCCGTCACCCGGTCAGGGCGCACGACCGGCGTACGGCTACGCGTCACCGGCGCGCCGGCCGCGCACACCGGCCCCGATCGCCCAGCCGAGCCCACTCGCGGCGACGAGCACCAGGGCGATCTCGGGCAGGATGCCCAGCCGGGTGGCGGGCGTCTCGGAGCTGCGCAGCGGCACCTTCTGGACCAGGTAGGCGGGCACGAACATGCCGGTCTTCTGGGTGATCTTCCCGTCCGGCATGATGATCGCGCTGACGCCGCTGGTCACCGGCACGGTCACGGTCCGGCTGTGCTCGACGGCACGGACCCGGGACATCGCGAGCTGCTGGTAGGTCATCTCGCTGCGGTCGAAGGTCGCGTTGTTGCTGGGCACGGAGATCATCTGCGCGCCGTCGGTGACCTCGGACCGTACGGCCCAGTCGAAGGCGGCCTCGTAGCAGGTGACGAGGCCGACCTTGGCGCCGTCGAAGTCGAACACACCGGGCTTGGTGCCCCGGCTGAAGTCCTGGCGGACCATGCTGGTCCAGTTCTCGTTGATCGCCCCGACCAGCGACCGCAGCGGGAGGTACTCGCCGAACGGCTGGATCTGCCGCTTGTCGTACGTCTGCGTGGGGCCCTTGGCCGGGTCCCAGAGGATCTGCTCGTTGAGCAGCTTGCCGTCCCGCTCGACGACACCGCCGACCGAGATGGGCACACCGACCGCCCGGGCCGCCTCGTCGATGACGAGGGCCGCGTCGGGGTTGGTGAAGGGGTCGATGTCGGAGGAGTTCTCGGGCCACAGGACGAAGTCCGGCTTGGCGGCCTTGCCCGCCTTGACGTCGGCGGCCAGTTTCTTGGTCTCGCGCGCGTGGTAGTCCAGCACGGCCCGTCGCTGGGCGCTGAACTCCAGCCCGGCGCGCGGCACATTGCCCTGGATGACCGCGACGGTCGCGGTGCCGTCCTCGGCCTTGTCGCTCACCAGCGGCCGGGCGGCGACCGCCCCCGCGACCGGAACGGCCAGGCTCAGCAGCGCCACCGCGGCGGCCGGGCGCCGCACGGTCCGGGTGCGGCGCGCCTCGGCGACCAGGCGCCCGGCCTCGTACAGGCCGAAGCCGCACAGGACGACCGCGAAGCCCAGCACCGGAGTACCGCCCACGGCGGCGAGCGGCAGGAAGACGCCGTCCGCCTGGCCGAACGCGATCTTGCCCCAGGGGAAGCCGCGGAACGGCACGCGCGCGCGTACCGCCTCGCCCGCTATCCATACGGCGGCCGCCCACACCGGCGAGCCGGGCAGCTTGGAGACCGCGGCGATGCCGACGCCGACCAGCGCGACGAAGACCGCCTCGATGGCGACCAGCGCGAGCCAGGGCCCGGGGCCGACCTCCACGCCGGTCCACACCAGCAGCGGCAGCAGGAAGCCGAGCCCGAACAGATAGCCCAGCCCCAGGGCCGCCTTCCGGCTGCGGCCGCGCAGGACCCAGGCGAAGCCCGCGAAGGCGGGCAGCGCCAGCCACCACAGGGTGCGCGGCGGGAAGCTGAGGTAGAGCAGCACTCCGCAGAGCGCGGCGGCGGCTGCCGGGACCAGACGGGCCGCCCAGGTGCGGCGCCAGATGGACGGAGTCGCCGGTCGCAGCCGGTCGGGCTGGTCCACGGAAGTTGCGGTGACGGTCACTCGGGGAGTGTACGGCGGGCGGCCTGGACGCCGACAACGCGGTGCGGAGGGCGGCACTCCGCACACCTACGGTCAGGAACCGCATCTTTCCTGCGCAACTCGTCCACAAAAGGGTCATCAACCGTTACGGTGTGCCCCAGCCTCTGTCGTGCGGCCGGCCAGGGCCCGGGCGGCCGGGGTCTGCCACAGGTCGGGGGACCGGGTACGGGGGGCGGCGGGGTGGGATCCACACGGACGGTGTCCGCGGCAGCGGGCGCGCGGGCGGACAGCGACAGACGAAACGTTTCTGACGCGGCGGGCGTGATCATTCTGGGGGCCTGCGCCGGCTGGTCCCTGATCAGTGCGGCCGCCCATGGCGGCCGCCCGGAGGGCGTGCTGCTCGCGGTGCTGGCGGTGGCCGCCGGGTACGCCTCGGGCCGGATCGCCGGGGCGCTCCTGCCGGTCGCCGCGCCCTGCGCCGGGGCCCTGGCCGGGCTCGGGCTGGCGGTGGCCATGCCGTATCTCGCGGCGGGGCCCCAGGTCGCCACCCCGCTCGGCCATGCCGGTGCCGTCGCCGCGCTGCTGACCCTCGCCACCGGAGCCGCCTGCTGTGCGGCCTGGGCCACGTCCGCCCCGGCACCGCGGCTCGCCCTGCGGCTGCTGGCCGCCGGTATCGCCGTGAGCGCCGCCGCCATGGGATCGGCCACCGGATGCGCCCTCGGCGCAGCCGTCCTGCTGTGCTCGCTCGCCGCCGGCCGGATGCGTCACCGGGGCCTCGGCATCGCGGGCCTGGCCCTGGCGGCGGTCCTGGTGACGGGGACGGTGTGGGCGGTCGCCGGGAACGTGCTGCCGGCCGGACTCGACGCGTCCCTCGAGGGCCGCCTCACCCCGCGCCGTGTCCGGCTGTGGCACGACGCCCTGCGCCTGGCCGGCCGGGACAGGGCACTGGGCGTGGGTCCGGGCCGGTTCGGCGAGCTGAGCCCCACCGCGCCGCAGGCGCTCTGGCCCGACGGCAAGCCGCACTCGGCGGCGCTGCAACAGGCGGCGGAGCAGGGGCTCGTCGGTGTGCTGCTGCTGGCGGCGGCCTTCTGCTGGGTCCTGTTCGCGCTGTGGCGCTCCCCCCGCTCCACGCCGGTCGTGCTCACCGCGGGCGCGGCCCTGACCGGGCTGGCCGCGATCGCCGCGGTGGGCGACGCGCTGAGCTTCACGACGGTGTCGGCGGGCGCGGGGCTGCTGGCCGGGCTGGCCACGGCTCGGCCACTCGGGCCCGCCTGGCCGGACGGGCCTGATGGCGACGCGGACACCCTCGTACGCTGATCAGGCCGTCGCGCGTCCCCTCGCCTACCGCCCGTCCGGTCTCAGCGCGCCGGGCCCGTCGCGATGGTGCGCAACCGGTCCCGGATGACGCGCACCGCGGACTCGGCGTTGTCCACGGTGACGGTGAACGTGTGGCCGTCCCACAGCCGCAGCACGATGCCCTCGCCCCGGCGCACGACGACCGCGGTGCCCTTCTCGGGCCGCCAGCGGTAACCCCAGCCGCCCCAGTGGCGCGGGGTGACGTGCGGGGCGAACTCGGCGCCGACCACCTGGGAGAGCGGGATGCGGCGCCGCGGCACACCCATGTGGCCGCAGCGCACCTCCAGGCACTCCGTGTCGACTCTCAGGGCGACGTGCACGAACGCGAGCGTGCCGAAGAGGACCAGTAGCCCGGCCGCGATGCAGCCGACGACGGACATGACCAGCGGGGCGATGCCGGAGGTCCAAGTGGAGTCGACGGCCAGTTCGATACCGAGCGCCACACAGGCCGCGCCGACCAGCGCCAGCAGCCACTGGACGCGGTTGGTGGCCCGGCCGGTCCATACGTCGGCGTGCGGGGCGCTGTCGTCGTGGAGGTGGTGCCTCATGCCTATGAGGTTACTCAGGTTTCGCTGCGCGGGTACCGCGTCGCGCAGGGTGACGTCGCCCGGCACCCGCGCGGCGGACCGGTCAGCCGGCCGGGCTCATGGCCCGCAGCAGCCGCCCTTCGGCGTAGTTCAGAGCGGGTGCGGGCAGCTCGCCCTCGCGGCCGCTCAGCAGCACCGTCAGCGTGCCCTCGGCCGGGGCCTCGGGAGCGGGCCGGGCGCCGATCCGGCGCAGCGCCTGGGCGGCCACCGCGCCGGCGGAGCCGTGCAGGACGAGCGGTGCGGCGTCGGGGCGCTGGACGGCTGCGCGGATACGTTCCGCCACCAGTTCGTAGTGGGTGCAGCCCAGGACGACGGTGGTCACGTCGTGCGGGGTGAGCTCGGCAGCCGCGGCGACGGCGGCGTCGATGGCCGCCTCGTCCGCGTGTTCGACGGCCTCGGCGAGCCCCCAGCAGGGCACCTCGGTGACCGGCACGCCGTCGGCGAAGTCCTCGATGAGTCCCCGCTGGTAGGGGCTGCCCGTGGTGGCGGGTGTCGCCCAGATCGCGACGGGGCCGCCGCCGGCCGCGGCCGGCTTGATCGCCGGGACCGTGCCGATGACCGGGATGCCCGGTTCCAGGCGGAGCCGCAGGGCGGGCAGGGCGTGCACGGTCGCCGTGTTGCAGCCGACGATGAGCGCCTCGGGCCCGAACGCCGCCGCCGCATCGGCGACGGCGAGCGCGCGCCGGGTGAGGTCCTCCGGGGTGCGCGGACCCCAGGGCATGCCGTCGGGATCGAGGGAGAGCACGAGGTCCGCGTCGGGGCGCAGGCGCCGTACCGCGGCGGTGGCCGCCAGCAGCCCGATTCCGGAGTCCATGAGCGCGATCTTCACCCCGCCACGATAGACGATGTGCCCTTGCGGGCACCTACGGTGGGGAAGACTTCGCGCGTGAGCGCCATCGTGTGGACCGCCGCCGTGTCCCTCGCCGGCTGGCTGTGGCTGCTGCTGTGCCAGGGGTTCTTCTGGCGTACGGACGTCCGGCTGCCGCCGTGCCGTGACCCCGAGGTGTGGCCCCCGGTCTGTGTCGTCGTACCGGCCCGCGACGAGGCCGCCGTGCTGCCCGCGAGCCTGCCCTCGCTGCTGGCGCAGGAGTATCCGGGGCGGGCGGAGGTCTTCCTCGTCGACGACGGCAGTTCGGACGGCACCGGTGAGCTGGCCCGCGAGCTGTCCCGGCGCCATGGCGGGCTGCCGCTCACCGTGGACTCGCCCGGTGAGCCGCCTGCGGGCTGGACGGGCAAGCTCTGGGCCGTGCGCCACGGCATCGCCCTGGCACGCGCGCGTGAGCCCGAGTACCTGCTCCTGACGGACGCGGACATCGCGCACGCGCCGGACAGCCTGCGCCGGCTGGTCGCGGCGGCGCGCACCGGGGACTTCGACGTCGTCTCCCAGATGGCCCGGCTGCGGGTGGAGAGCCTGTGGGAGCGGCTGGTGGTGCCCGCCTTCGTCTACTTCTTCGCGCAGCTGTATCCGTTCCGCCGGATCGGCGTACGGGGCGCGCGTACGGCGGCCGCGGCGGGCGGCTGCGTCCTGCTGCGCGCCGAGACGGCCGAGCGGGCGCGGATCCCGGACGCCATCCGGCACGCGGTCATCGACGACGTGGCGCTCGCACGGGCCGTGAAGGCGGGCGGCGGCCACATCTGGCTGGGCCTGGCCGACCGGGTGGACAGTGTGCGCCCCTATCCGCGGCTGCACGACCTGTGGCGGATGGTCGCGCGCAGCGCGTACGCGCAGCTGCGGCACAACCCGCTGCTGCTGCTCGGTACGGTCGCCGGGCTGGTGCTGGTGTACCTGGTGCCGCCCGCGGCCGTGGTGGTGGGCGCGGCGGCGGGGAGCGCGGCGGCCACGGTCACCGGCGCGGCGGCCTGGCTGGTGATGACGGCGACGTACGTCCCGATGCTCCGCTACTACCGACAGCCGCCGTGGCTCGCTCCCCTGCTCCCCTTCACCGCGTTCCTGTATCTCCTCATGACGGTCGATTCCGCGGTGCTGCACTATCGAGGGCGCGGGGCGGCCTGGAAGGGCCGTACGTACGCCCGCCCGGACGCCGTGCCGGACGAGGGGTGACCTCCGCCCCGGTCGCTACTTCCGGCCGGGGGTCCAGTTCATGCCCCACCCGTAGGCACGGTCGACCGTTCGCTGCGGGCTCACCCCGCGCTCCGGCACGAGGTAGCGGGCCTCGCGCCGGACGACCAGGTCGCCGTCCGTACTGGTGATGAGGGTGAGGGCGCACACCGTGGACGGGACCGTGCACTCGTCGAGCGAGAAGTCGATCGGGGCGCCGTGCTGGGGCTGGAGCGTGACGGTCGCGTGCAGGTCGGCGAAGGAGCTGGCGCCCTCGTAGATGGTCACGAAGACGAGGATGCGGCGGAAGTCGCGCTGGTGGTCGAGGTTGACGGTGAGGTTCTCGCCGCTCGCCAGGGCCCCGGTGCGGTCGTCGCCGTCGAGGTGGATGTACGGCGGCCGGTGCAGCGCCCCGAAGGCGTTGCCGAGGGCCTGTACGACCCCCTTGCGGCCGTCGGCGAGTTCGTACAGGGCGCACAGGTCGAGGTCGAGGTCCGCCGAACCGCGCCGGGGCGCACGGCCGGGGAACTGCTTGCGTGTCTGCCAGTTGAGGTTGACCCGCATGGCGCCGGAGGTGCCGCCCTGCTTGGCCAGGGACACGGAGGGGGCGGCCTTGGTGAGCGTCACCTTCGTCAGGCGGACGGGCTGTGCGGGAGGGGCCGGGGGCGGCGGGGCCGGCGGGGCGACGGGCGGCGGGGCCGCAGGCATCGGCGGGATCGCGGGGGCGGGTGTCGCGGGCGGAGCCGGCATCGCGGCTCGTGCGGCGGCGGGGGACGCCGGGTGCTGCGGCTCGTCCACCGTGATGCCGAAGTCCGTGGCCAGGCCCGCCAGTCCGCTGCTGTAGCCCTGGCCCACGGCACGGAACTTCCAGCCACCCTGGCGCCGGTAGAACTCCCCGAGGACGAAGGCCGTCTCCACGGTCGCGCCCGGGCTGTCGAAGCGGGCGACCACCGTGCCCCGTTCGGCGTCCCGGACCTCGATGTACAGATCGGGCACCTGCCCGAACGTCCCGCCGTCCGCGGAGGCGGCGAGCACCACCCGTTCGATCGCGCCCTCCACGCGCGCGAGGTCGACGACAAGGGTGTCGGTCACCCGCCCTCCGCCGTTCCGCTTGCCCTCGTGCCGGACCGCGCCGGAGGAGTGCGCGGGCTGGTTGTAGAAGACGAAGTCCCCGTCGGAGCGAACCTTTCCGGAGGCGAGAAGCAGCGCCGAAGCGTCCGCGTCGGGGACGCCCGGCCCGGAACGCCAGCCCAATTCGACGCGCAGGGCCGTCGTGGGCACCGGCGCATTCGATCCTTTCGGCATTGTCATGTCCGCCCCCATCGCGATCATCCACGGGCCGCTTCCCGGCCCGTCCTCGCCGTACCTGGCCCATCCCTACCCGGCCAACCTATTCCCGGGCACAGGGAGCTCTTACGAGAAGCACGGCAATCGCGCGGCCAACCCCCGGTAACCGGCCCGGAACTCGGCCTTTACAAGATCAAAACGGCGATTGGCGTCCTATTTTCCCGAGTTCGCTCGGATTAGGGATCCCGCGTCACCGCCGACACGGAAAACAACCCTCTTATCGGTCTCCCCAACCAGCACATCGTGGGCTTAACTTATGTGCCATGACCTCCCCCCGCTCCACTTATGGTGGCGGCTACTACTCCGCCTCCTTCCCGGACACCCCGATCTACGACTCGCTCGTGGCCGAACGGGGCACTCCGCAGATCGCCCCGATCCGGGTTCCCGCCGCCTACGACTCGGGCAGCCACCTGCCCGCGTTGCCGTCGGCCCTGCCCGCGCTCCCCTCGGGCCCCTCCCAGCAGGCCGCCCCCGTCTACGGCTACCCACAGGCGCAGCAGCCGGCCCCGCTGCAGCAGGCGCCCGCGGCGTACATCCCGCAGCAGGCCACCGCCCCGCGCGGCTACCCCGGCCCGCAGCAGCAGCCCCGCCCGATGGCACAGGGCACCGGCTACGAGGCGATGCGTCCCGCGGCCCCGCGGCCCGCGGCGGCCCCGTATCAGGAGCAGCCGTACAACAACCAGCAGTACCGCGGCTACTGACCGGCCTCCCCGGATGTCGGTGCCACCTGGCACGATGACGTCATGGGGAACGCCGAACTGCAGTCGATCCACGTGTATCCGGTCAAGGCGTTCCGGGGCTTCTCGCCCCGGGAGGCCGTCGTGGAGCCCTGGGGGCTGACCGGAGACCGGCGCTGGGTGCTGATCGACGACGGGGGAAAGGTCGTCACACAGCGCGAACACCCGCGCCTGGCGCTGGCCGCCGCCGAGCTCGTGCCCGGCGGCGGCATTCGTCTGTCCGCGCCCGGCCTGGCGCCGCTCACGGTGCCCGTGCCGCGGTCGGCGGACACGGTGACCGTGAGCGTCTTCGGCACCAAGGTGGAGGCCGTCGTGGCCGACGAGGCCGCGCACGCCTGGTGCGCCGGGCATCTCGCGACCTCCGTCCGTCTGGTCCACATGGACGACCCGGCCACCCGCCGCCCGGTGGATCCGGACTACGCCCTCCCCGGCGAGACGGTGAGCTTCGCCGACGGCTATCCGCTGCTCGTCACCACCGCCGCCTCCCTCGACGCCCTCAACTCCCTCATCGCGCGGGGCGAGCACGCCCACGAGGGCCCGCTGCCCATGACCCGCTTCCGGCCGAACCTGGTCGTGGCGGGCACCGAGGCCTGGGCCGAGGACGACTGGACGCGGATCGCCGTCGGCGAGGTGGTCTTCCGGGTCGCCAGGACGTGCGGGCGGTGCGTCGTGACCACGACCGACCAGACGACCGCCGAGCGCGGCCGGGAACCCCTGCGCACCCTGGGGCGGCACCGCCGCTTCGGCAAGGAGCTGGTGTTCGGGCAGAACCTCGTACCCCAGTCCCCCGGCACCGTCCGCGTCGGGGACGCCGTGCGGATCCTTGAGTAGGGCTTTAGGAGGACGGGGTCTGCTGGTCGGGGGCAGCGCCCCCGAACGTCGCCGAGACGGCGCCGCCGGCCGGGAACCAGGGGCCGGACCGGGTCGTTGGCAGATCGTGAGAAGTTCATGAGAGGTCCCGGTCGGGAGCGGGGGTGATTTCGCTCTCTCTTCGACCGGACCGCGGGCGAACGGCTCCGCCGGGGGTTATCACGGAGCGGGAAGGGGGGTGCGGGACGGTGCGGGCAATCGGCGGACTCTGGCGCTGGCGGAACAATCCACTGCGCCGCACGACCGATCTGGTCGAGGCCTGGGTGGCCCTCGTGGCCCTGCTGCTGATCGCGGTGGCCGCCCCGGTGATCGGTCTGCTCGTCGGCGCCGTGGCCCAGGACTCCCTCCAGCGCTCCGTCCAGGACCAGCACCGGGCCCGTCACCTCGTGACGGCCACGGTGACGCGGAAGCTGGACCGCACCCCGCTGGAGCCCGACCCCGACACCGCGCGCGACACCCGCACCCGTGTGCTCGCTCACTGGACCGCCCCGGACGGCACCCGGCAGCAGGCGCCGGTCATGGTGCCTCTCAAGTCCCCGCACCCGGGCGACCACTTCAGACTCTGGACCGACCGGCACGGGCACATGGTGACCCGCCCGCTGGATTCGGCGACCGCGACGACGCACGCCGTACTCGCCGGGTTCGGCGCGGCGTTGCTGACCGCGGGCGCCGTCGAGAGCGGCAGACGGCTGGTCGTCTGGCGCATGGTCCGCCGCCGGTACGCGCGTTGGGACCAGGCCTGGGACCGGGCGGGCCCGGACTGGGGCAAGGCCGGCACCGGCAGCTGACGGCCTTCCGGCTCTGGTCAACCCACCACCCGCCCGCACGCTACGGTGGACCGGCCGAAGTCTTCGGCATCGACCCGCGTACGACGAGGTGGGGGCACGGCAACGCCATGGCACAGGGCACGGTCCAGGTGACGCACACCGGCACATCGCGGTGGCGGCGCCGCACGGGTGAGTACGCTTCGCTCGCCGCCGCCCTGGAGGCCGCGGCCGACGGTGACGTCCTCACCGTCGCCCCAGGTACCTACCGGGAGAACCTCGTCGTCCAGCGGGCGGTGACCCTGCGCGGCCCCGAGGGCTCGCCCGGCTCGGTGCGCATCGCGCCTCCGGACGGGGTGCCGCTGACCGTCCGCGCCTCGGCGGTGGTGCGCGACCTGCACGTGGAGGGCCAGGACGCGGCCTCGCCCGCGCTGCTCGTCGAGGAGGGCACGCCGGAGCTGATGGACGTCCGGGTCGTCACCCGGTCCGCCTCGGGGATCGAGGTGCGCGGCGGTGCCCGCCCGACCGTGCGCCGCTGCACCGTCGACAACCCGGCCGGTGTCGGCATCGCCGTACTGGACGGCGGGAGCGGGGTGTTCGAGGAGTGCGAGGTGGTCGCGGCCGGCCAGTCCGGCGTGGCGGTGCGCGGGGGCGGCCATCCCCGGCTGGAGCGCTGCCGGGTGCACCACTCCTCGGGCCCGGGCCTGAGCGTGACCGGCGACAACTCCGCGCTGGAGGCGGTGGGGTGCGAGGTGTACGAGGTGCGGGGCTCCGGTGTGCAGGTCACCGCCCGGGCCACCGCGCACCTGACCGACTGCGATGTGCACCGCACCACCGCGGACGGCGTCACGCTCGACACGGACGCCGTGCTCACCCTCGCCGACTGCCGCATCCACGACATCCCCGAGAACGCGATCGACCTGCGCTCCCGCTCGGTGCTGACGCTGACCCGGACGACGGTGCGTCAGTTCGGGCGCAACGGACTGTCGGTGTGGGACCCGGGCACCCGGGTCGACGCCAACCAGTGCGAGATCTTCGACAGCACGGGCGACTATCCCGCGGTGTGGGTGAGCGACGGCGCCACCGTGGTGCTCGACTCCTGCCGGGTGCACGACGTGCCCGACGCGCTGTTCGTCCTGGACCGCGGCTCGCGCGCGGACGTGGTCGACAGCGATCTGTCCCAGGTGCGCAACACGGCCGTGTCGGTGAGCGACGGGGCGACCGCGCAGCTCGACGACTGCCGGATCCGGGAGGCGGCGACCGGCGCCTGGTTCCGCGACCACGGCAGCGGCGGCACGCTCAACAACTGCACCCTGGACGGCACCCAGACCGGCGTGATCGTCACCAAGGGCGCCGACCCCGTCATCGAGCGCTGCACCGTCGACTCCCCCGCGGAGGCCGGTTTCTACGTGTCGGCCGGGGGCCGGGGCAGCTTCCTCGGCTGCCGGGTCACCGGCAGCGGCGGATACGGCTTCCATGTCATCGACGGCTGCCGTACGACGCTGAAGAAGTGCCGCACCGAGCGGTGCGCGCGCGGCGGGTACGAGTTCGCGGACGCCGGGCCGGACGCCGCGCCCGGCACCGGTCCGGTCGTGGAGGACTGCACCAGTGACGAGAGCGGCGGTCCGAAGCCGCCCGCCGCGCGGGAGACGGCCGTCCAGACGGCGGGCCGGTCCCCCGGTCTGCTGAGCCTGATCCCCGAGCAGCGGGCCGGTGACCCGGAACCGCCGTCGGCCGCCCTCGGAGCTGCCGAGCAGCCCGTCCGGACTTCCACTGCCG
Organism: Streptomyces sp. NPDC039424; assembly: GCF_055639495.1. NCBI lineage: Bacteria > Bacillati > Actinomycetota > Actinomycetes > Kitasatosporales > Streptomycetaceae > Streptomyces > Streptomyces sp. NPDC039424. Next base: position 112,402 of record NZ_JBVKAI010000008.1, on the reverse strand, counting down.
TGCTCGGTGAACTCGACGCGCTGGTGGGCCTGGAGAGCGTCAAGCGCGAGGTCCGCGCGCTGACCGACATGATCGAGGTGGGCCGGCGCCGGCAGCAGGCGGGCCTGAAGGCGGCCTCGGTCAAGCGCCACCTGGTCTTCACCGGCTCCCCGGGCACCGGCAAGACCACGGTCGCCCGGCTCTACGGCGAGATCCTCGCCTCCCTCGGGGTGCTGGAAAAGGGCCACCTCGTCGAGGTGTCCCGGGTGGACCTGGTGGGCGAGCACATCGGCTCCACGGCGATCCGCACCCAGGAGGCCTTCGAACGGGCGCGGGGCGGTGTGCTGTTCATCGACGAGGCGTACGCGCTGTCGCCGGAGGACGCCGGCCGCGACTTCGGCAAGGAGGCCATCGACACGCTGGTGAAGCTGATGGAGGACCACCGGGACGCGGTGGTGGTGATCGTCGCGGGCTACACGGCCGAGATGGAGCGGTTCCTTTCGGTCAACCCGGGTGTGGCCTCCCGTTTCTCCCGGACCATCACCTTTGGCGACTACGGCCCCGACGAGCTGCTGCGGATCGTTCAGCAGCAGGCGGACGAGCACGAGTACCGGCTGGCCCCGGGCGCGCCGGAGGCCCTGCTGAAGTACTTCACCGTCCTCCCGAAAGGTCCCGCGTTCGGCAACGGCCGTACCGCGCGCCAGACCTTCGAGGCCATGGTGGAGCGGCACGCGAGCCGGGTCGCGCAGCTCGCCGAGCCGACCACCGACGACCTGAGCCTGCTCTACGCCGAGGACCTGCCGGAGCTGCCCTGAGGTGTGCCGTCCGCGCTCCGCGGGCCCGGCAGCTCGGTCCGCAGCCGGGCCAGCAGCCGTGCCCGTTCCTCGGCGAACACCGGGTCCGCCTGGTAGTCGGAGTGGCCGAGCAGCGGCGCGGGCAGCGGGTGCTCGACGGTGCGGCCGTATGCCAGGGGGTCTTCGAGCGGGGCGTGGTCCACGACCGGCCCGCAGTCGCCGGGCAGGCGGATCGGGCCCCCGATGGGATCGGTGAGCCGGTGGAGGTTGCGCCAGCATGCGACCTCCCGGTGCAGGGAGGCGAGCGCGGCCGGGCCGAAGTGGGCCGGGAACCAGCGGCCGTACAGGCGCTCCAGCGGGGAGCCGTACGTCAGCAGGGCGACCCGTCCCCGTACGGCGGGGGTGAGCTGCCAGGCCGCGGCGGCCGCGAGCACGCTGCCCTGGGAGTGCCCGGACAGCACCAGGCGTCCCCCGGTGCGCCGCGTCCAGGTGGCCATCCGCCAGGTCAGGTCCGGTACGGCGCGCTCGGCGTAGCAGGGCGGGGCGAAGGGGTGGGCGGCGCGCGGCCAGAAGGTGCCGACGTCCCACAGGATGCCGATGGTGCGGCGGGCGGAGGCGTCCTTGTAGGCGCGACGGCCCCAGGTCACGAACAGTATGAAGCCGAGGCCGACCAGCCAGGAGCCCAGCGCCTGCGAGGTCTCGGCGGCACCCCGGACCACGGCGTACGTGTGCCGCGTGGCCTCGCCGGGGGTCCGGTCGGTCAGCCGGGCGCCCACCAGGGCCCCGGCGCCCAGTAACAGGGTGGCGAGGGAGAGGACGCCGACGATCAGGGGTGCCCGGTCGGTGAGGGCGGCCATCGCCCGGGCGCGCGCGATACGGCGGGTGCGTGCGCTGTCCTCGGGTTCTCCCCCGTGTTCCCGCTCGACCCGGCTCCGCTCGGCCCGGGCGTTGCGGTGGGTGCGCCGGGCCAGCCGGGCGGCCACCGCCAGCAGTACCAGGAGCAGGAGCGGGATCACGGACGCCTGCCAGGTCAGCAGCACGGGCGGGCCGTCGATGGCGGCGCGGGTGCCGTCCAGCCAGTCGGCCACGCGCTGGGCGACGCCGCCCGAGATCACGCCGCCCAGCGCGCAGGCGAGCAGCGCGGCCGCCGGGCCGCCGAGGCCGCGCATCGCCGCGCGTGGATCGGGTGCCGTGCGGTGCAGCAGGCGGGCCACCACGCCGAGCGCGACGACCAGCAGGCCCTGGGTCAGGGCGAGGCCCGCGAAGGCCGGGTCGCCCGGCAGCCGACCGGAGGAGTGCCAGCCCGGCCGGGACCAGCCGACGTACAGCAGGGTCAGGCCGAGCAGCAGGACGGCACCGAGCGGCAGCCGTCGTACGAGGTGCTCGTCGAGCTCCTGGTCGAGGCGGTTCTCGCTGCGGCCCCGGCGGCAGACCACCCCCACCACCGCCGCCGCCCAGACGAGCAGCGCCGCCGTCAGCAGCCGGCCCAGCGTGTCCAGGGCGGCGGGTCCGCCCGGCCCCCGGTCGAAGCGGGCCGCCGGGGTGAGCACCGCCGCGGCGACCGTCAGCAGGCCCGCGGCGGTGTGGGCGGCGCGCAGCCGGGCCACCAGGCGGCGCCCGTACCAGAAGCCGGGGCGGCCCAGCGAGGTGGGACCGGTCTCCTCGTCGGGCTCGGGGGCGCGGTCGAGCGGCTTCTGGGACTCGTACGCGCTCCAGGTCCGGTGCGAGAGGTACCAGAGCAGGGCGGTGAGGGCGGTGGGGACCAGGGCCGCCACGGCGAGCCGCCGCCCGGGCGCGCTCCACCAGCCGCCGCCGGAGACGGCGGGCGAGAGGAAGCCCAGCCAGGAGTGGCGCCGGGCGCAGGGGGCGACGCCCGCGCACTGCCAGGCGGCCAGGTCCAGGGCGACCTCGCAGGCCGCCGCCACCAGCAGGGCCGTCAGGGTGAGGCCGGCGAGTCGCACCAGCAGCCCGTAGAGGCGCACCAGCCGGGTCCGGCCGGGTGCGGCGGGGCGCATCCAGTGGGCGAGGTTGACCACCATGAACGGCAGCAGCAACAGCCACAGGGCGCGGGCGCCGTTTCCGGAGGTGAGGTTGCACCAGACGTACGCCTCCGGGACGGGTCCGCCCCGGTGGTCGCCGGGTCTCGTCTCCGCGTCCACGTCCTCGGCGCGCCGGAAGACGGCCGCGGTGTCGTCGCCCGTGATCCGCACCGTGCGCGGATCTCCGAGCATCTGCTCGGGTGTGGTGCCCCCGACTCCGTGGACCAGGAGTTCCAGGGCGGCTTCGGTGTCCTCGGGCCGCGCGGCGAGGCCGTTCGCTCCGCTCGCGGCGGCACGTTCCTGTGCACGCTCCACTGTGATCGCACTTCCCCCGTGACGCGCCGACGGCATGTGTCTCCGTGCGTGCACCAGGATGGCGGTTGACGGTGTGACGCACACCACTTCTGACGGAAACTCCCCGATCCGTGTGAACGCGGCGGGGCGCACGATGCCTGGATGACATGTGCGCGTCGGTGCGGGGGGTGGCGCCCCAGCGGCGGTCCCGTGACAAGATGGGACGCCCGCGCACCCCGGGACAGATGGAACGTCCTGGTCGGAGCAGCTGCGAAGGGCGTGGCGGACGGCTGACGCGAAAGGACCGGAGAGCGTACGTGAGTGAGAATCAGAACCTCCTCGCGGAGCAGCGGCGCGCCCTGATCCTCGATGAGGTCCGGCGCCGTGGTGGCGTGCGGGTCAACGAGCTGACCCGCAAGCTCGGCGTGTCGGACATGACCGTGCGCCGCGACCTGGACGCCCTGGCCCGCCAGGGGGTGCTGGAGAAGGTGCACGGCGGCGCGGTGCCGGTGGTCGAGGCGAGTACGCACGAGCCCGGCTTCGAGGCGAAGTCGGGTCTGGAGCTGACCGCCAAGGAGGACATCGCGCGGGCCGCCGCCGAACTGGTCACGCCGGGTACGGCGATCGCGCTGTCCGGCGGTACGACGACCTTCGCGCTGGCGCATCACCTGGTCGAGGTGCCCGACCTGACCGTGGTGACGAACTCGGTGCGGGTCGCCGACGTCTTCCACGCGGCGCAGCGCACCTCCGGTCCCCGGCAGGGCGCGGCCACGGTCGTCCTGACCGGCGGGGTGCGCACCCCGTCCGACTCGCTGGTGGGGCCGGTCGCCGACCAGGCGATCGCGGCGCTCCATTTCGACCTGCTGTTCCTCGGAGTGCACGGGATATCGGTGGAGGCCGGGCTGTCGACGCCGAACCTCGCGGAGGCCGAGACCAACCGGCGGCTGGTGCAGTCGGCGCGGCGGGTCGTGGTGGTCGCCGACCACACCAAGTGGGGAACGGTGGGTTTGAGTTCCTTCGCCGCGCTGGAGCAGGTCGACACGCTGGTGACGGACGCGGGCCTGCCCGCCGGAGCGCGGGCGGAGATAGCCGAGCATCTGCGGCGGCTGGTGGTGGCGGGCGAGCCCGACGAGGACACAGACATCTGACGGCCCGTCAGCTAGGGTGACCGGCCAACGGCCGTTTCCGTGTCCTCCCGGGGTTCCACGAGGGGGTTTGTCGCCCATGGCTCACCGTCTGCGACCGGTGGGGATCGACTTCGTCGAGACCGCTCCCGTACGGCTGGTGTTCGCGCGGGAAACGGCCGCCGCGCCGGAGGCGGTCTTCCGCGCGCTCGCCGAGGACGTCCCCGGCTGGTCGCAGTGGTTCTCGGCGGTGACCTCCGCCCGGCCGACCGAGGACGGGCGGGAGATCCGGCTCAGGGGCGGCACCCGCTTCGAGGAGTCGGTGCTGGCTGCCGAGGCGCCCGAGGTGTACGCCTACCGCGTCGACACGGCGAACGTGCCCGGAGCGCGCGCCTGGGTCGAGGAATGGCGGCTCACCCCGGCCGGCACCGGAACCCGGATACGGATGACCTTCGCCCTCGACGGAACGCCCCCGTTCCGCCTCACGTGCGCCCTCGCCCGCCCGGGCGTGGGCCGCGCCTTCCGCACGGCGGTGTCGGCACTGGACCGACGGCTGACCGGCGGCTGACCGGCTAGGGCCTCTCCGGCCACATGCCCGTGAGGAGAAGGGACTCGATCGCCGCGGTGTACGGGGTGATGTCCAGGCCCTGCTCGGCCAGCCACGAGTCCGAGTAGTACTTGTCGAGATAGCGGTCGCCGGGGTCGCACAGCAGGGTGACGACGCTGCCCGTGCGGCCCTCGGCCACCATCTCCGAGATGATCTTGAGGGCGCTCCACAGACCGGTGCCGGTGGAGCCGCCCGCCTTGCGGCCGATGGCCCGCTCCAGGGCGCGCACGGCGGCGACGCTGGCGGCGTCCGGGACCTTCATCATGCGGTCGACGGCGCCGGGCACGAAGCTGGGCTCCATGCGCGGGCGGCCGATGCCCTCGATGCGCGAGCCGCAGTCGCAGCTGACGTCCGGATCGCCGGTGGTCCAGCCCTCGAAGAAACACGAGTTCTCCGGATCGGCGACACAGATGCGGGTGTCGTACTGCATGTAGTGGACGTAGCGCGCGAGGGTCGCCGAGGTGCCGCCCGTGCCCGCGGTGGCGACGATCCAGGCCGGCTCCGGGAACCGCTCCAACTCCAGCTGGCGGAAGATGGATTCGGCGATGTTGTTGTTGCCGCGCCAGTCCGTGGCCCGTTCGGCGTAGGTGAACTGGTCCATGTAGTGGCCGCCGGTCTCCACGGCCAGGCGTGCGGACTCCTCGTACATCTTCCGGGAGTCGTCCACGAAGTGGCACCGCCCGCCGTGGAACTCGATGAGGCGGCACTTCTCGGCGCTCGTCGTGCGCGGCATCACCGCGACGAAGGGGACGCCGATCAGCTTGGCGAAGTACGCCTCGGAGACGGCCGTCGAGCCGCTCGACGCCTCGATCACCGGGCGGCCCGGACGGATCCAGCCATTGCACAGGCCGTACAGGAACAGGGAGCGGGCGAGGCGGTGCTTGAGGCTGCCGGTCGGGTGGGTCGACTCGTCCTTCAGGTACAGGTCGATGCCCCACCGCTCGGGCAGCGGGAAGCGCAGCAGGTGCGTGTCGGCCGAGCGCTGGGTGTCGGCCTGGACCTTGCGGACGGCCTCTTTCAGCCAGTCGCGGTAGGCGGTGTCGCTGCGGTCGACGTCGAGGGTGGCGCCGGTCCGGATCTGTGGGGTGGTGCTCACGGCAGGGCTCCTTACGCTGCGCGCCGACGGCGTTTCACGCGGCCGACACACCGATCATAGGCAGCTTCCGTACCGCTTCTCACCTGCATAAACGCTACTTTGAGCCACCCAAAGGCAGCCCTGGGGCACGCCTGTGCGAACGGGGTGCGGGCGATGGGGCGCATTTGCGACAGTGCTCCGGGCGCCGGTCGCACGCGCCCCCGTGCGTACTGGTGCTCGGCGCCGCACGCGGGCAGACTGCACCGCACGGACGGGACAGCACCCCGGGGTCCGCACGGGGGCGCACACTGGGTCACACGGAAGCACGAAGGGCAGGGCTGGATCACGACCCGGAGGGGATCGGGTCCGGCGCGCGACGCGCACAAGGGGGCGGCGAGGATGGCGGAGCCGGAGTTCACGGCCACGGGCGTACGGATCGGGAAGCGGCTGCGCTCGCTCACCCGGGCCGGACAGGTCCGGATCAACGACGGCAGGCTCGAGTTGCTCACCAGTTACGGCAGCGAGATCGACAGCGCGCCGGTGCAGGCGGTGCGTGCCTCCAAGCCCTGGTTCGCCCCGGACGACCGGGCCCTGGCCGACCTCAACGGCAAGCGGTACCTGCTCACCCTCGGCGGCCACGACCCCGCTCCGGGCGAGACGGGGCCGCCCGCGGCGCGCCGGTTCATCGAGGCCGTGCGCCGGGCCGCCGGGCACGGCGGCTGAACGGAGCGAGTTGCGGGACCGCACCCCCTGCGTCACGCTGGTGACACGTCACTCTGGGTTTACCGGCGATAACGCTGCGAACCAGCCCGCCGGCCACGACAGCAGGCGGACGTTTGGACGCAAGCACCCTGCTGGATCCGTTCTCCGTGTTCCTCCGGGTTCGTCCGGACCTCACATCGGGGAGTCGCAGCCGTGATCAGTCAGCCAAGGCACTGCACGGTGGAGCTCCAAGCCCTGCCGTCGCGGATCGGCCAGGTCCGCAGAATCGTATCTGCGCAGTTGCGCTACTGGCATCTGGACCCGTTGATCGACCGGGCCTCGCTCGGTGTGACGGAGCTGTTGAGCAACGTCCACCGGCACGCCCAGCCCGACAAGTCGTGCACGGTGGAGATGGAGTTGCTCCTCGACCGGCTCAAGGTGTCGGTGCGCGACCACGATCCGCGCCTGCCGGTGGTCGGGAACATCCAGGACATCGGCCCGCTGGCCACCTGCGGGCGCGGGCTCGCCATGGTGGCCGCCGTGAGCGAGAGCTGGGGGGTGCGGCCGGACGGCGACAAGGGAAAGGTCGTGTGGTTCACGCTCCCCGCACCCTCGGCCACCGACAAGCAGCCGGCCCGGCCGCCACGTCGTGCGACCACCGAGGCGCCCGCGCACCGTTTCGAGGAGGTCGAGGTGGAGCCCGCGGCCTGCGCCCCCGCTCCGGCCCACGCACCCGCCCGGTCGGTCGTCGCGGGGTGACCGGGCGGGTGCGGGTGCGCCGTCAGCGTTGGGCGGTGGTGCCGGCCCCGTCCAGTGTCTCCCTGATGATGTCCGCGTGCCCGGCGTGCTGGGCCGTCTCCCTGATCAGGTGCAGCAGGATCCGGCGCACCGGCCAGTGGACCGGCTCCGGCGGGGACCAAGGGGTCGTCGGCAGGAGCACGGTCCTGCCGAGGTCCGGCAGCGCGCTCACGGCTTCCTCCAGCCCCCTCGCCGCGACCGCGTACAGGTCCAGCAGCTCCGCGAGCGTCTCCCCCTCGGCCATGCGGTACTGCCCGGTGTCGAGCATGCCGTCCGGAAGCTCTCCGTCCCCCTTGACCAGGATCCGCGTCCACACCCGCTCGCCCCGGGCCATGTGCTTGACGATGCCGCCCAGGGTGAGCTCACTCACCGTCGTACGCCGCACGGCCTGCTCGTCGGTGATGCCGCGGACGGTGATGAGCAGCAGTTCCCGCTGCTCGGCGAGTGCGCGCAGCAGTTCGCCGTGTTCGCCTGGAAGGGATGCGGGACGGTTCGCGGAAGGGGTCATGGGGCGACCGCAGGAGGCGAGTAGGTCGGTTCTTGACCTAGATCCGTCACGCGGCACCGCCCTTGCCGATCCGGCCGAACTGCTCCTCCAGGACGGAGAGCCGGCGCCAGTACTCGTCCTCGTCGATCTCGCCGGAGGCGAAGCGGCGGCCGAGGACGGCGATCGGCGAGTCGCCCGCCGGGCGTGAGCCGTTCATCGCCCGCCAGGGTCCGCCGCGCCCGCGCCAGGCGGCGCGGCGCAGGAGGGCCACGGCGGCGATCACGACGGCCGCCCAGATCAGCGGAAAGAACAGGATCCACGGGCCGGGCCCGCCGTCCCAGTTCGCCAGAGTCTGCATCTCGGTTCATCTCCCCGGTCGAAGGTGTGCTGCGGTGACGCTCAGAGACTGGCCCGGGGGAGAGGGCGGGGTCGTCGTACGGGCAGCGGCAGTGGGCGTACCTCCTCCGTAGTACTCGCTCAGCACTGGAGTACTCGCTCAGCACTGGATTCTGTAACTACTAGTATGTACAGTGGCGGCATGAGCACCTCGGAGCGACTGATCGAGTCCACCCGCGGGCTGCTGTGGGAGCGCGGGTACGTGGGCACCAGCCCCAAGGCGATCCTGGAGCGCGCGGGCGCCGGCCAGGGCAGCATGTACCACCACTTCAAGGGCAAGCCGGACCTGGCCCTGGCCGCGATCCGGCGGACCGCCGAGGAGTTGCGGGCCACCGCCGAGGGAGTACTCGGCGGGCCCGGCACGCCGTACGAGCGCATCGAGGCGTATCTGCTCCGCGAGCGTGACGTGCTGCGCGGCTGCCCGGTCGGCCGGCTGACGATGGATCCGGACGTGATCGCCAGCGACGAGCTGCGCGCACCGGTCGAGGAGACGCTGGACCGGATCCGCGAGCGGATCGCCGGGATCGTCGAAGAGGGCAAGGAACAGGGCCAGTTCGCGCCTTCGCTGGACGGCGCGGAGATCGCCGCGGCCGTCATCGCGACCGTGCAGGGCGGGTACGTCCTCGCCCGTGCCTCCGGCTCTCCCGCCGCCTTCGACACCGCGGTGCGCGGACTGCTCGCACTGCTCGCCCCGCGGCAGTGAGCCCCCACCACCTTCCCCCGTTAGGAGTCAACGCACGTGCACATCACCAGAAGGCGCCCCGACACCCTGCCGGGCCCGGCGGAGAACTTCACCGGCACGGTGTGGCTCGACGAGGTGGCCGCGCCCGCGTCCCCGTCCCGGCTGCGGATGTTCAACGTGCACTTCGCGCCGGGCGCGCACACCGCCTGGCACCGGCACCCGCACGGGCAGGTCCTGCACGTGCTGGAGGGCGAGGGGCTGGTCCAGCGCAGGGGCGGTGCGGTGGAGGCGATCCGCGCGGGCGACACCGTGTGGATCGAACCCGGCGAGTGGCACTGGCACGGGGCCGCGCCCCGCACCTTCATGACGCACCTCGCGGTCGTGGAGGCCGCGGAGGACGGCACCACCACCGAGTGGGACGCGCACGTGGCCCCCGACGACTATCCGGCCTGAGGAAGGACCCCGGCATGCACGCGCTGCAGTACGAGCTGACGCTCCCCGCCGACTACGACATGGAGATCATCCGCGGCCGGGTGGCCCGCGTCGGACACCAGCTCGACGATTGGGACGGCCTCGGTATCAAGGCCTACCTGATGCGCGAGCGCGGTGTGCACGGCTCGCCGGTCAACCAGTACGCGCCGTTCTACCTCTGGAACACCGTGGAGGGCCTGAACCGCTTCCTGTGGGGCGGCGCCTTCCAGGGGGTCGTCGACGACTTCGGGCGGCCGGCGGCACGGCAGTGGTCGGGGGTGGCGTACGAGGAGGGCGCCGCCGCGGGTGCCCCGCCGGCCGTCGCCGTGCGCCGGCGCGCACCGGTGCCGGACGGGGCGGAGTTGTCCGGGGTGATGGCGGACGCGGTGGGCGAGGCCGGACGGCTGGCCGCCGGGGACGGTGCCGTGCTGGCGGCGGTCGCCGTGGACACGCGCCACTGGGAGCTGGTCCACTTCTCGCTCTGGGAGCACGACACGCCCAAGGCGCCCGGGGACGTCTTCCAGGTGCTGCACCTGTCGGCACCGGGCAGGGACCGGCTGCCGCGTGGGCGGCAGTGGTGAGCGCCGCCGTCCGTACGGTGCTCGGTGACCTGCCCCCGGGGGAACTCGGCGTGTGCGACGCGCACGACCACCTCTTCTTCGGCAGTCCGCAGCTGCCCGGCCAGGAGCTGAACGACGCCGCCGCGGCGCGCGCCGAACTGGAGGAGTTCCGCGCGGCGGGCGGCGCGAGCGTGGTGCAGTGGACGCCGTACGGGCTGGGGCGCCGGGCCGCGGACCTGCCGTCGCTGTCCCGGGCCGCCGGGGTGCACGTGGTCTGCGCGACGGGATTGCACCAAGCGGCCCACTATCCCCCGGAGTTGCCGCACCGACTGCGCGGCCGGCTCGCCGAGGTCTTCGTCGCCGAACTGACCGAGGGCATCGGCACGTCCGGGGTCCGCGCCGGGCTCATCAAGGTGGCGGGCGGCTTCCATGCCCTCGACACGCACGCCCGCTGGACGATGACCGCCGCGGCCGAGGCCCACCACGCGACGGGCGCGCCGATCGCCGTGCACCTGGAGCTCGGCACCGGCGCGCTCGACGTACTGGACCTGCTCTGCGGCGAGTTGGAGGTGCCGCCGCACCGGGTGATCCTCGGGCATCTCAACCGCTCCCCCGACCCCGTGGTGCAGCGGCAGGCCGCCGGGACCGGCTGCTGGCTGGCGTTCGACGGCCCGTCCCGCGCCCATCACGCCACGGACTGGCGGATGCCGGAAGCCATGCGCGCCCTGGCCGAGGCCGGGTTCGGGCACCGGCTGCTGCTCGGCGGGGACACCGTGGTCGCCGGGGCGCGGTCGGTCGACGGCGGGCCCGGGATGCCGTACCTGCTGCGCCGCGTGCGGCCCCGCCTGGAGGCGGTGCTGGGCGAGGAGTCGGTGGAGCGGATCCTCAGGGACAACCCCGCCCGGGCGTTCGCCGTCGACTGGCGGTGAGGTTCGCGGCCCGCGGTGAGGCTCCTCGCCCGCGACGGATCAGGCGTTCGCCCCCGCGAAGTGACGGACGACCGGCTCCAGGTAGTCCACGTGCGGGCCGCGCAGGGCCGCCAGATCCTCCGGTGAGCGGACCAGGGCGATGCGGTCGAACTCGGGTTCACCGCCCTGAGCGGTCTCGGTGGCCACGAGCGCCGCGTACTGCTCACGCAGCAGCGACTCCGGGAGCGGTGGGGCGAGGAACAGGACGCCGACGGATCCGTGGTGACCGCGGGTGGCGAGCCGCAGGGTCAGCTCGTCCGGCGTGGGGTCCGCGCCGGTCTCCTCGGCCAATTCGCGTGCCGCGTGCCGACGCAGGGCGGGCAGGTCCAAGTCGGTGGGCGGGTCCGGCGGTTCGACGGAGCCGCCCGGCAGCTGCCAGCGGCCCGGGGCGGCGGTCCACGGTGCCATCCGGCCCACGAGCAGGCGCCCGTCGTCGGTCGGCCGCACGACGGAGACGAACAGGGACGGCAGCCAGGAGGTGGCGCCCGGGACCTGGCGCAGGGCGCGGGCCCGGTACGTGGTGCGGGTCCAGGACAGGACCAGGCCGTGCGGTTCTTCCCGTTCCACGCCCGTGAGGGCGGCCACGGGACCGTCGAAGAGTGCCGGGTTGGCTTGGACGGCCTCGTCCCACACGCGGTTCATCGCCGACCGGTCCTCCGGGGACAGCTCGGGCGGAGCCGTCTCGACCAGACGGACGCGGTGGGTGCGCAGGACCTCCACGGCGGACGGCGCGGTCATCGCAGCGCCCCCAGCGGATCGTCCAGCACCGGCTGCCAGGCCAGCTCGGCCGCGCCGACCAGGCTGTTGTGGTCGAGCGTGCAGGGCAGGATGGGGACACCCCCGCTCTGGCCCCACAGGCTGCGGTCGGCGACGACCGCGCGGAGCCGGGCGGGGTCGGCGTCGAGCAGCGTGCGGTGCAGGCCGCCGAGGATGATGCGGTCGGGGTTCAGGATGTTGACCAGGCCCGCCAGGCCCAGGCCGAGGCGGTCGATCAGGGCCTCGGCGGCGGTGCGCACGGTCAGGTCGGCGTAGTGGTGGCGGATCAGGTCGTTGGCCTGCTGGAGCAGGGACACCTCGGGTCCGGGGTCGCGGCCCGCCTCGATGAGCAGCGCCAGCGGGTCCGCCTCGACGTCGAGACAGCCGCGGCTGCCGCAGTGGCAGGGGCGGCCCTCGGGGTTGACGGTGAGGTGGCCGACTTCGAGGGCGAGGCCCGAACTGCCCGTGTGCAGACGGCCGTCCAGCACCAGGGCGCCGCCCACCCCCCGGTGCCCGGTGGCCACGCACAGCAGGTCCCGGGCGCCCCGGCCCGCGCCGTGCCGGTGCTCGGCGAGCGCGGCGAGGTTGACGTCGTTGCCCGCGAAGGCGGGGCCGGTGAGGCCGGCCGCGCGCACGCGTTCGGCGAAGATCCGGCGGACCGGCGCGCCCACGGGCCAGGCCAGGTGGAGCGGGTTGAGGGCCAGGCCGTCCGGTTCGGCCACCGCCGACGGCACGGCGAGACCCGCGCCGACACAGCGCCGGCCCGTGTCGCGGAGCAGCTCGGCGCCCGCCTCCACGACGGAACCGAGCACCTTCGCGGGGTCGGCGTCGACGGTCTCGCAGCCGGGCGCGGTCGCCACGATCCGGCCGCCGAGTCCGACCAGCGCCGCCCGGAAGCCGTCGGCGTGCACCTGCGCGGCCAGCACGACCGGCCCGTCCTCGGCGACCTCCAGCCGGTGCGAGGGCCGTCCCTGCGAGCCGGCCGCCGCGCCGGGCCGGGCGTCGACCCGGATCAGGCCCAGCGCCTCCAGTTCGGCGGCCACCGCGCCGGCCGTCGCCCGGGTGACGCCCAGTTCGGCGGTGAGCACGGCCCGGGTCGGCGCACGTCCGGTGTGCACGAGCTCCAACGCGGGCCCGAGCGCACCGCGCCCCCGGTCCAGCCGCGTCCTGGAGGTGGTCCCTTCCCCCGCCGCCCGGGGGTCCGCCTTGCCGCTCATGAGGGCGAGTCTCCCATGATCCGCTGACCGGCCGGGCAGCTCCTAGAAGCCGCTCACCCGCAGGGTGATGTTCAGCCGCCCGGTCAGCCCGAGCGCGGGCGGCGCGGTGCCCGGGTGCACCCGTGGGACGCCGTGGTACGCGAGCCGGGACGGTCCCCCGAAGACGAACAGGTCGCCGCTGCGCAGCTCGACGTCCGTGTACGGCCTGGCGCGGGTCTCGGTGTTGCCGAAGCGGAAGACACAGGTGTCGCCGAGGCTCAGCGAGACCACGGGCGCGTCGGACCTCTCGTCGCCGTCGCGGTGCATGCCCATGCGGGCGTCACCGTCATAGAAGTTGATCAGGGCGATGTCGTACGGCGCCGCCGTGGCCGCCTCCGGACCGAGCGCGTCGGCCACCGCGCGCCGGCCCAGCTCGCCGAGCCGGTCCGGGAAGGGCTTCACGGGGGTGCCGTCACCGTCGACGACCGTGCGGGCGTAGGCGTACGGGTACCAGTGCCAGCCCAGACAGACCTGCCGGGCGGTCATCGTGCCGCCGCCGGGCGTGCGCACGGTACGCAGGCCGGCCGGTGGGCGTGCCCACTCCCGGCAGGCCGCGAGCAGCTCGCGCTGCGCGTCGGTGTCCAGCCAGTCCGGGACGTGCACGGCGCCCGGCGCGACCCGGGTGCGCCCCCTGGGGAACAGCTCCGCCTCCATGCTCCTATCCTGCCCGAGGGGCCGTGAGATGCGGCTCGGCTAGCCTGGACGCACGATGAACGACCGTATGACGACTCCGTGGGGCGAGCTCGAGCTGTCCCGCTTCCCCGAGGATCCGCGTGACCGGCTGCGGGCCTGGGACGCCTCCGACGTGTATCTGCTCCGGCATCTGGCCGAGGAGCGGATCCCCCTGACCGGCACGGTCGTGGTGCTCGGCGACCGCTGGGGAGCACTGGTCACGGCGCTCGCGGCGCACCGGCCGACGCAGATCACCGACTCGTACCTCAGCCAGGAGGCGACCCGGGCGAACCTCGCGCGGGCCGGTGTGGAGGCCGGTGCGGTGCGCCTGCTGACCACCCAGGATCCGCCGCCGGAGCGCGTCGACGTGCTCCTGGTCCGGGTGCCGAAGAGCCTGGCGCTGCTGGAGGACCAGCTGCTGCGGCTGGCGCCCGCCGTGCACGAGGGCACGGTCGTCGTCGGCACCGGCATGGTGAAGGAGATCCACACCTCGACGCTCCAGCTGTTCGAGCGGATCCTCGGCCCGACCCGGACCTCGCCGGCCCGGCAGAAGGCCCGGCTGATCTTCTGCTCCCCGGACCCGTCGTCGGCGCGCCCCGCCAACCCGTGGCCTTACGCCTACGCCCTTCCCGACGGCATCGGCGCGATCTCCGGGCGCGCGGTCGTCAACCACGCGGGCGTGTTCTGCGCCGACCGGCTCGACATCGGCACCCGGTTCTTCCTGAAGCATCTGCCGCCCGCCGACGGGCCGCGCCGGGTGGTGGACCTGGGCTGCGGCAACGGCGTCGTCGGGACGGCGGTGGCGCTGGCCGATCCGGCCGCCGAGGTGCTGTTCGTGGACGAGTCGTTCCAGGCGGTGGCCTCGGCGGAGGCGACGTACAAGGCCAACGGGGTCCCCGGACACGCCGAGTTCCGGGTCGGGGACGGGCTGGCCGGGGTGGCGCCCGGCAGTGTGGACCTGGTCCTCAACAACCCTCCGTTCCACTCCCACCAGGCGACGACCGACGCGACGGCCTGGCGGATGTTCACCGGGGCGCGGCGAGCGCTGCGGCCCGGCGGCGAGCTGTGGGTGATCGGCAACCGGCACCTGGGGTACCACGTGAAGCTGCGGCGCCTGTTCGGCAACAGCCGACTGGTCGCGAGCGACCCGAAGTTCGTGGTGCTCAGTGCGGTGAAGCGGGGGTAGCCGAGCGGGCGCCGGGCCGGGCCAGGACACCGATGATCCGCGTGACTTCCCGGGCCATCGCCTCCCGGCCCACAGTGAGGTATTTGCGGGAGTCGACGGCCTCCGGGTGGGCCGCGAGGAAGTCCCGGATCGCGCCGGTCATCGCCATGTTCAGGGCGGTGCCGACATTGACCTTGGCGATGCCGCCCGCGACCGCCTCGACCAGGCCCTCGTCCGGTACTCCGGAGGAGCCGTGCAGCACGAGCGGGACGGACAGGGCGGCGGACAGGCGTCCGAGGAGGTCGTGGTCGAGGGCGGCGGTGCGGGTGGTCATGGCATGGACGCTGCCGACGGCGACGGCCAGGGCGTCCACGCGGGTGCCGGCGACGAAAGTCCGGGCCTCGTCGGGATCGGTGCGCGCGCCGGGGGCGTGGGCGTCCAGCGGCGGCCCGGACTTGCCGCCGATGGAACCCAACTCGGCTTCGATCCAGAGCCCTTGGGCGTGCGCCCAGTCGACCGCCGCCCGGGTCGCCGCCAGGTTCTCGGCGTACGGCAGCCGCGCCGCGTCGTACATGACGGAGCTGAACCCGGCGCCCGGCGCCTGCCTCAGCAGATCGTCGCTCTGTACGTGGTCGAGGTGCAGGGCGACCGGTACGCGGGCGCGCTCGGCGGCGACGGCGGCGGCGCGGGCCAGCGGGAGCAGCCGTCCGTAGCGGAACTTCACGGCGTTCTCGCTGACTTGGAGGACCACGGGCGCGCCGGCCGACTCGGCGCCGGCGATGACGGCTTCGACGTGTTCGAGGGTGATGATGTTGAAGGCGGCGACGGCGGAGCGCGCGGCGGCCGCGCGGGTGACCAGCTCACCGGTGGCTGCGAGGGGCACGGCCGGTCCTTTCCGTCAGGGGGCGAGGATCACCGAGCGGGTGAGGTGGCGGGGCCGGTCCGGGTCGAGTCCGCGGGCGGCGGCGACGGCGACGGCGAGGCGCTGGGCGCGGACCAGTTCGGCGAGCGGATCGAGACGGCCCTCGATCCACAACGCACCGGTGCCGCGCACCTGTTCGGCGAGTCCGTCGGGGGCCGCGCCGAGCATCCAGGTGGCCGTGCCCCGGGTGGTGACGCTGATGGGGCCGTGCCGGTACTCCATCGCCGGGTAGGCCTCGGTCCAGGACAGGGAGGCCTCGCGCATCTTCAGCCCGGCCTCGTGCGCGAGCCCGACGGTCCAGCCGCGGCCCAGGAAGGTGAACTGCGCGCACTCGACGAGACCTGGGGGCAGGGGAGTCGACAGCGCGGTGCGGCCGTCGGCGACCACCGCGTCGGTGTGCAGACCGAGGTGGGCCCGGAGCAGGGTGAGGGCGCTGGTGGCGAACCGGGTCTGGACGACGGACCGTTCGTCCGCGAAGTCGAGCACGACGAGGTCGTCGGCCACCGCCGTCACGGGCGTGTCCGGATCGGCGGTGATCGCGGTGGTGCGGGCCTGCCCCTGCAACTGCCGCAGTAGATGCAGCACTTCGGTCGTGGTGCCGGACCGGGTGAGGGCGACGACCCGGTCGTACCGGCGTCCGTGCGGGAACTCGGACGCGGTGAAGGCGTCCGTCTCGCCCGCCCCGGCGCCCTCGCGCAGGGCGGCGGCCGCCCGCGCCATGAAGTACGAGGTGCCACAGCCGACGATCGCGGCCCTCTCCCCCGGCACCGGCAGCACCCCGCCGTACCGGGCCGCCTCCCGGGCCGCCCGTATCCAGCACTCGGGCTGGCTGTTCAGCTCGTCCTCGACATGGGTCATGCCGTACCCCTCCCAGACGCGCCACCTGTCTGCTTGTTCTTGCAAGGTAGAGCCAGCTTTCAAGCACAATCAAGCATTCAGGCCCAAGCGGATTGCGTTAGGGTCGCGAAGAGATCGAGGAACGGAGGCCGCCGATGTCGCGCGACGCCCGCTGGAAAGCGCTGCTGGAACTGCTCGTCGAACGCGGTCGGCTGGAGGTCGAGGAGGCGGCGGCCGAGCTGGCGGTGTCGGCCGCGACGATCCGCCGGGACTTCGACCGCCTCGCCGAGCAGCAGATGCTGGTGCGCACCCGGGGCGGTGCGGTGGTCCACGGGGTGTCGTACGAGCTGCCGTTGCGCTACAAGACGGCCCGCCGCGCCTCCGAGAAGCAGCGCATCGCCAAGGCGGTCGCGGACCTCGTCGCGCCGGGCGAGGCGGTGGGCCTGACCGGTGGCACGACCACCACGGAGGTGGCCCGTGCCCTCGCCGTGCGCGGTGATCTCTCCTCCGGCTCGCCGGCGCTGACCGTCGTGACCAACGCGCTCAACATCGCCAACGAGCTCGCCGTACGGCCCCAGTTCAAGATCGTGGTGACCGGTGGGGTCGCGCGCCCGCAGTCGTACGAGCTCGTCGGCCCGCTCGCGGACGGCGTGCTCGGCCAGATCACCGTCGACGTGGCGGTGCTCGGGGTGGTCGCCTTCGACGTCACCCACGGCGCGGCGGCGCACGACGAGGCCGAGGCCGCGATCAACCGGCTGCTGTGCGAGCGCGCCGAGCGGGTGGTCGTCGCCGCCGACTCCAGCAAGCTGGGTCAGCGGGCCTTCGCCCGTATCTGCGCGGCCGAGTCGGTGGACACGCTGGTCACGGACACGGCGGTGGGACAGGACACCGTGCGCCGATTCGAGGAGGCGGGGGTACGGGTCGTCACCGTGTGACCGCGCCGCACCGCCTCAGATCCCGCCCGGAGCGGCCCGGATGAACCCCGCGCCCCGCTGGTCATTGCAGCCGACCGCCGGCCGGTCGGCCGGGTCCGGGCCGGCCTGCTGGGCCTGGAGGGCCACGCTCACCAGGGTCAGCAACAGGTCGACGTCGCTCGAGGCGTCGAGGCGTATCGTCACCCACTGCGAGCCCGGCACGATGCGGATCGCCCCCGAGCCCTTGAGGTCCTTGGCGAAACGCCGAATGGCGCGGTCCGTCAGACGCAGGTCGACATCCCGGTCCGAGTGGAAGTGGGCGATCTCGCCACGGGCCGAACTCACCGCCTCTCCCAGGCCGCAGCTCGGCGCGGCCTGTCTCAGGTCCGGCCAGGTCGCCAGTTGCGCGAGCGCGCGCGAGGCCAACGTCATGGGCCCATCATGACGCGCTCACCCTCCCGCAACCAGCTCGTGAGCAAGCATTAACCGGTCCGTATCGCCGACTTGACCGCTTTCGGGGTCGTCTCCCGCCCCGGAAATCCGGATGACAAGGCCGCGCGGGTCGGCGATCATCGGTCGGCCGCACCCGCACACCGCTCACCCCGGAGGTATGTCACGTTCCGCGATCCCGAGCTGTACCACTACCGGCTGAGCTGGTCCGAGATGGACCCGGAGACCCATCCCTTCTCCTGGGACGCGGAGGAGGAGGCCGAACTGACCGCGCTGATCACTTCGTTGGCGAACGCCGCGCAGGACGGGGAGGACTCGAAGTGGCACTTCGTCGGCCAGGTCACCGAACTGCTGGTGGCCAGGTACGGCCGGTGGGCGTGTGGCTGGGACTGCTCGGTCGGCGAGGGTGGCGGCGGCGGTGTGGTCGGCAGCTGGTGCTGTGTGTCCCACTCGGTGAAGGAGCCCGGGCCGACGGCCGCCCGTGTCGTGGACTCGCTCCTGGAATGGCGCGACTGGCTGGAGGGCCTGGCCGAGCGGTTCGCCCGGCTCGCCCCACCGCCCGACGCCTCCGCCGAGGACCGCAGCTGGCATCTCGAGCGGGCGGCGACCCGGCTGGTGACCCTGGTCGTGGATCGTACGCAGGCCGAGTGCGGCTGGTACGGCACGTGCCGGAGGGTGCTCACCTGGTTCCTCACCTCGACCGGGATGTCACCGGAAGAGTCCGCACGGGCGGTCGACGCCGCGATCGGCGGCCGGTTCGCCAGTTGGACGCGGCCCCGGCAGACCCTGGTGGATTCGGTGGGCGAGGACCTGGCGGTCGGGCTGACGGACCGGAAACCGTACCGTGACTTCTGAGACATACGGAACATCCGACGCGCTGGCGACCTGGTGCCGGGTCAGACTGCGGGTCGACTGGTCCTCGGCGGTGCCCACCGAAACCGCGTCCCCCGTGCGGCCGTCCATCGACGGCCTCGCCACCTGGTACGACGGCCCGGTCCGGCGCCGCGACCCGGAGCGCGCCGACCGCCTGCTCGCGGCGCTGTCCCGCGCCCGCGCCGACGCCGCCCGGGGCGAACCGCTCACTCCCGGCCTCCTCGCCGCCTGGCAGCGGCTCGTCCTCGGCCTGCCCGAGGTGCCACCCCCGCGCGACGGCGACGCCTTCGCCAAGGGCGGCCGGGAGCGCTACGGCCTGACCCCGCGCACCTGGCCCGACTTCGCGGCCTGTCTGCGCCAGAGCACCGACCCCGCCGTCCCCCTCGCCGCCCGCGCGGCCCGGACATACCTGGACGTCGCCTTCTTCCATCCCTTCACGGACGGCAACGCCCGCCTGGCCCTGCTGGCCCTGGCCCATGTGCTGGACCTGGAGGGCGTGCGGCTGGACGAGGTCGGGCCGTTGCAGACGACCCGGTACGCGGACGACCCGGAGGGGGCGGTGGATCTGGCGGTGCTGGTGGCCGTGCTCATGCGTGCCACGCGCCGCCGGGCGACGGCGAGTTGAGGCCGGCTACCGGAGGCGGTGGTGGAGGCGGGCCAGGAGGAGGTTCGGGTCGCGCTGGGTGACGAACGCCGTGCTGGGCACGTAGACGGTCCGGTCCTGCACGGCCACGGAGGACGGGTTGGACAGGCCGTCCCGCTCGGTGAGGACGACGGTGTGGCCGCCGTCCGGGCGCACCACGGCCACCTGGCTGCCGGCGCTCACCGCCGCGAGGACGGTGCTCCCGTGGCCGACGAAGGTGAAGTCGTCGATTCCCTCCAGCCCGGTCGCCCGGGTCTCGATCGCGTCCGCGGAGCCGTCGTCGCGGACGGGGATGCGCAGCAGCGTCCCCCGGTCGGTGTTGGTCACCCACACGGCGTCGCGGTGGACCTTGATGCCGTTCGCGCCGAAGGCTCCGGCGTTGGCCGCTTCGAGGGCGCCCGCCCTGGCCCAGGCCGTGGGCTCGCCGCCGTTCAACGGCACGCGCCAGACCTTGCCCAGCGCCGAGTCGGCGGCGTACAGCACGTTGCGGCGCTCGTCGAGGGCGAGGCCGTTGGGGAACCCGTTCGGCGAAAGCTGCGCGATCCGCGTCGGGCCGCTGCCGTCCGCCGCGATGCGCCAGACACCGGTCGCGTCGGTGCCGGTGGCGTAGACGACGTAGAGCGTGCCGTCGTGGGCGCGGGCGATGCCCGTGACCACCGCGTCGCGCACGATCGGGGTGTTGGGGTTCGCCACCGGGGGCAGGGTGGCGCGGATCTCGGTGTGTCCGTCCTGGGTGACATGGGCGACCTGCCGGGCCACCGCGAAGGTCAGGTACGCCGAGCCGCCGGGTTCGAGCGCGATGTTCTCCGGTGTCTGCCCCGCGGCGCGGTCGAAGTGGGCGACGATGTGGGGATCCGACACGGGCAGGTCGTTGCCCAGCGCGGGAGCTGAGGCGAGCACGCTGAGGGCGGCGGCGGCCGTGGCGGCACCGGCCAGGCGTGGGAGTCGGGGCATGGGCCTCTCCTTGGACGGGGCACGAGGCGCCGGTGTGCGGCGCCAGACGAACATGCCCGCGCGGCGGTCCCCGGCGGCGGCAGTCGTGGCCGGGAGTTCGCCCGCGTGGCCCACGACGTGGGGCCGGTTGCGGCTCCGGCGGGTGACGTGACCACCGCCCCTTCCAGCACCAGCGGCCGGCCGCGGTGCGCGTGCACCGCGGCCGGCCGGCGTCCGTGCCCCGGCTCCGGTCAGGGCCGGACGGGCTTGCCGCGTCCCCAGCCCCAGGCGAGCCGGTCGGCGCCGGACTGGTTGGTGGTGGCCAGCCAGGGCCGGGCGGGGTCGCCGGTCAGGGTCTGCAGCGAGTACGTGTCGTCGGTGCGCAGGCCCGGCCAGTAGACGGACCCCATCTTGAGCTGGCGGAAGGTGTCGGTGACCGCCTGGACGTAGTTGATGAAGTTGTTGTCCGGGGTGGGCTTGTTGTAGTCCAGGCCCGTGGTCATCGGGGCGCCGAACTCGTCGGCGACCGTCCGGCTCGCGCAGTCGCCGATGCGCACCTTGAGGTCGGACACCCACTGGTCGTAGGTGGCGTAGTCCTTCCAGAACCCGTAGTGGTGCAGCGACAGGTACGTGCCCTTCAGACGCGGGTCGGCGCAGACTGAGGTGACATGGTCGTTGTAGCCGGCGCCGCTGACGAACACCCGGTCGCGGGGGACCGACGGGTAGGTGTCCAGCCACTTCGCGGCGATGTCGGCCCAGTCGGTGTCGGTGTAGCCGTGCGGCTCGTTCATCGGCTCGAAGTAGACCCGCGAGTTGCCCTTGTAGGCCTTGACCACGGTGTCCCACATGGGCCAGAAGGTGGCGGGGTCGTCGATGAAGCCGTCCTTGCGGGCGCCCGTGCCCTCCCAGTAGGAGACGATCACCTTGAAGCCCTTGGCCGTCGCGGCGTCGATGACCCCGCGGTACGACTTCCAGTAGGGGCCGTTGACGGTGTACGGGTTGATGGGCAGCCGGACGGTGTTGGCACCGAGGTTGGCGCGGAACGCCGAGATGATCCGGCTCGCCTTGGCGTAGGTCTGGGCGTAGCTGTCGGAGAGCGACAGGCCCGACAGCACTACGGGGTCGTCGGCGAAGTTGTCGCGGGGGTCGGCCCAGTTGACGCCCTTGAACTGGGTCGTGCCCGTGCTCGGCGCGGCGGAGGCGGGGGTGCCGGTGACGGTCGTGCCGGTGATCGCGGCGATCGCGACCGCCACGAACGCGGCACGCAGCCGGGGGGTGCGGCGGGTTCGGGCCGGGGTCTTGCTCATCGACTTGCCCTTTCAGGAGATGACGGCTCGGCGCGGGGGAGTTCGCGCGGATGAGCGGCCCCGGGAGGTGTACCGGGCCGGACGGGCGGTCTCGGCTCACCGCCCTTGACGTGCTCACCCTCCACGACGGCGTGTTTACGTAAACATGACCCGGAGGGCAAGAGGTGACGGGATCTCCGCCCAGGCTGGTTCCGTGGCGATGTTTACGTAAACTCGAAGGCGTCGGAATCGTGGCATCCGCTCCAGCGGTCGTCAAGGTTTCCCACGCGTAACATCCGGTGCGACGAGGGAGGCGGGAGTGGTGGAGCGATGACCCTGAACGAACGGGACGAGCGGGTGCCCGCGCCCTTCGGCGGGGCCCGGCGGGGCGGCTCGGGCGTGCCCGGGGAGCGCCGCAAGCAGCGCGTGTCCATGGCCGATGTCGCCAAGCTCGCGGGCGTCTCGTCCCAGACGGTCTCCCGGGTCTCGAACGGCCATCCCGGGGTGATCAGTTCGACCCGGGAGCAGGTGCTCGCGGCCATGCGGGAGCTGGGCTACCGGCCCAACAGCGCCGCCCGCGCCCTGCGGTACGGCCGGTTCAACACCATCGGCGTGATCCTCTTCAGCCTGTCCTCGACGGGCAACAGCCGCACCGTGGAGGCGATCGCCACGCACGCCGCGGCCGAGGGTTACGCGATCACGCTGATCCCGATCGACGTCCCGACGCAGGACAACGTGCTGGGGGCCTTCACCCGGATGGGAGAGCTGGCCGTCGACGCCGTGATCGTCATCATGGAGATCCATCTGCTCGACACCGCCACGGTGCAACTGCCGCCCGGCGTGCACGTCGTCGTCGTGGACTCCGACGCCGGGGACCGCTACAGCGTGGTCGACACCGACCAGGCCGACGGTGCCCGGAAGGCCGTCAGGCACCTGCTCGACCTGGGCCACCGGACCGTATGGCATGTCACCGGACCCCAGACGTCCTTCGCCGGCCAGCGCCGGACCCAGGCCTGGCGCGCGGTCCTGGAGGAGGCGGGACGCCCGGTGCCGCCGCCCCTGCACGGCGACTGGTCGGCCGAGTCGGGCTATGCGGCCGGCCTCGCGCTGGCCGGGGAAGCCGACTGCACCGCGGTGTTCGCCGCCAACGACCAGATGGCCCTGGGGCTGCTGCGCGCCTTCCACGAACGCGGCCTGCGCGTCCCCGACGACATCAGCGTCGTCGGCTTCGACGACATCCCCGACGCCGCGTTCTTCGTACCGCCCCTCACCACCGTGCACCAGGACTTCGCCGAGGTGGGCCGCCGCTGCGTCCAGGGCGCCCTGCGGCAGATCCGCACCCTCGACGGCTCCCGGCCCGGAACCGATCTCGTGCCGACCAGTCTGGTGATCAGGCACAGCACGGCGGCGCCACCGGGCTGACGTGCGCATCCCCTTGCCCGCCCCTGGTCACTCTCCTACCCTGACTTTGTGCCGCTAATAAACAAAACCCGAACGCACAACGCCGTGCCGGGCACCGGCAGCCACCTCACCCGACTCCGCATCACCCTCACCGTCTTCTTCGCCCTCGACGGCTTCGTCTTCGCCGGATGGGTCGTCCGCATCCCCGCGATCAAGCACCAGACCCACGCCTCCACCGGCGCCCTGGGCCTGGCCCTCCTCGGTGTCTCCGCCGGCGCGGTGGTCACGATGATGCTCATCGGCCGGCTCTGCCGCCGCTACGGCAGCCACCCCGTCACCGTGGTCTGCGCCGTCCTGCTCTCCCTCAGCGTCGCACTGCCCCCGCTGACCCACTCGGCGCCCGCGCTCGGCGGCGTGCTGCTGCTGTTCGGAGCGGCGTACGGCGGTATCAACGTGGCCTTCAACAGTGCCGCCGTAGACCTGGTGGCCGCGCTGCGGCGACCGGTGATGCCCAGCTTCCACGCCGCCTTCAGCCTGGGCGGCATGCTCGGCGCGGGCCTCGGCGGGCTGGTCGCGGGCGTCCTCTCCCCCACCCGCCACCTGCTCGGCCTGTCCCTCATCGGCCTGCTGGTCACCGCGGTCGCCGGCCGCGCCCTGCTGCGTCACGAACCCCCGGCGCCACCGGACGCACCTGTCTCCGGCGACGGCACTCAGCACCGCATGGACCGCATGGACCGCATGGACCGCATGGACCGCATGGACCGCACAGACCCCACGGACCGTCGTACCCGCCGGCTCGTCGCCGTCTTCGGCCTGATCGCGCTGTGCACCGCGTACGGCGAGGGAGCCATGGCCGACTGGGGCGCGCTCCACCTCGAACAGGACCTGCACACCTCGGCCGGGGTCGCGGCGGTCGGCTACTCGTGTTTCGCGCTCGCCATGACCCTCGGCCGGCTCACGGGCACAGCCCTGCTCGAACGCCTCGGCCGCACCCCCACCGTGATCGCCGGCGGCGGCACCGCGGCGGCCGGAATGCTGCTCGGCTCACTCGCCCCCGCCACCTGGGCGGCCCTGATCGGCTTCGCCGTCACCGGTCTCGGACTCGCCAACCTCTTCCCCGTCGCCGTGGAACGCGCCGGCGCCCTGACCGGCCCCTCCGGCGTCGCCACCGCCTCCACCCTCGGCTACGGCGGCATGCTCCTCGGGCCGCCCGCGATCGGCTTCATGGCGGACTGGTCCTCGCTGCCCGTCGCGCTCACGAGTGTGGCGGTGCTGGCGGGACTGGCGGCGGTGATCGGTGTCTTCACGCACCGGGTGACCGTGGGCTGACGGCACGCCGGTTCGCGGCAGGGCAGTCGTGGGTGACGAACGCGGCCCCTGTGCGCAGC
Organism: Streptomyces sp. NPDC039424; assembly: GCF_055639495.1. NCBI lineage: Bacteria > Bacillati > Actinomycetota > Actinomycetes > Kitasatosporales > Streptomycetaceae > Streptomyces > Streptomyces sp. NPDC039424. The sequence goes on along the minus strand of NZ_JBVKAI010000008.1, from coordinate 87,930 downwards.
AGGCCCCTCCTAGGGAAGCGCGACGGGATCAGCCGCTGGACCGGAGGACGAGGCCCGCGATGTGTGCGGGGCGTAGAAGTGGGCGCGGACGCGGCGCAGCCATGCGTCGACGGCGGCCTCGTCGGGCCGGTCCGGCAGTACCGTGCGGGTCTCGGCGAAGGCGGTCTCGTACCTCTGGAGCAGGGGCAGTGCCGCCGAGGCGTCGGCGGCGACGCGGTCGCCGAAGTCGTGGTACTGCTGCGGGTTCTCGACGCCGATCGTCAGACGTCCGGTGGCGTAGAGCTCCAGGCCCTGGTGGCACAGCCGCTTGAGGTGGCGGGCGTGCTTGGCGGTGCGCTTGCGGGTGTCCACGGAGTCCGAGGCGTCGGCGCGGGCCTGGAGCCGCCGGAACTGCTGGGTGGCGTAGCCGAGGTAGGCGTCCCGGACCCGCTTGGCGGACAGCAGCGACGTGCGGATGCCGATCAGCTCGTCGCCGAGCGGCGTCCGCACCTCGTACAGGTCCGCCGGCAGCCACACGAGTTCCGTGACGGTCGGGTTGCCGCCGAGGGCGAGCCGGCACCACTTCGCGGCCTCGTGAAACGTGCGGTCCGGAGCCGTGGTGACGTGGGACTCCTTCGGGGTGTGCAGGCCGTGCAGGGCCTCGGTGGGCGCCGCGAACATGCCGAGGCGGTCCACGTCGGAGCCCTCGTGGGCGAGCCCGTACGCGGTCGAGCCGACGATGCCGGACAGCAGGGTGTTCGGGACGGTCACGGTCGGCCGCCTTCCTGGTGCTGGGTGATGTGGGCCCGCGCGGCGGCCGAGCCCCTTCACGGCAGCGGTGCGCGAGGCCCGCGCGTCGAAACCGGCGCCGTGGTGGTCCATTGTCCTGACGTGCGGCGGCGCGGTCACCGGGTTTTTCCTCGGCGCCGTGCGTTCGCACGCCGGAATCCCCGCGGGGAGGACGGATCACGGCATTCCCGCGCCCGCCGCCCCACCCGCGTCCGGCACACTCATCAGCATGGACACAGCCGAGTACCTTCAGTTCCTGGACCGCGAGGGCCGTTTGCTGGCCGCCGCCGCGGCCGAGGCGGGCACCGACGCCAAGGTGCCGACCTGCCCGGAGTGGCAGGTGCGGGATCTGCTGCGGCACACGGGCACGGTGCACCGCTGGGCGGCGGGGTTCGTCGCCGAGGGGCACGGTGAGCCGCGTCCGCTGGGTGACGCCCCCGACCTCGACGGCGACGCACTGGTGGCCTGGTACCGGGACAGTCACCGGCGGCTCGTCGACACGCTGGCCGCCGCGCCGCCCGACGTGGTGTGCTTCACCTTCCACTCGGCGCCCGTCGCCTCGCCGTTGGCCTTCTGGACCCGGCGGCAGGCGCACGAGACGGCCGTCCACCGCTACGACGCGGAGTCGGCGCTCGGCGGCACGGCGTCCGCGATCGCCCCGGACTTCGCCGTGGACGGCATCGACGAACTGCTGCGCGGCTTCCACGCCCGCCCCAGGAGCCGGGTCCGCACCGACGCGCCGCGCGTCCTCAGGGTGCGCGCCCTGGACGTGGAGGGGGATGCGGCGTGGACCGTACGGCTGTCCGATCAGCCACCCGTGACCAGCCGGGACGAAACCGGTGAGGCCGACGCCGAACTGGCCGGCCCCGCCGACCGGTTGTACCTCGCGCTGTGGAACCGGCTGCCCGTGCCCAGGGTGACCGGGGACGCCGCGCTCGCCGCGCTGTGGCGCGAGAAATCGACGATCTGACCTCGCCGGTCAGCCGTCCGGCTCGGTCAGCATCCGGGTCAGCACCGCGCGCTGCACGGGCAGCACCTCGCCGTGCAGCGCGCGCCCCTTCTCGGTGAGGGCCACCCGCACGCCCCGCCGGTCCTCCGCGCACATGGCCCGCTGGAGGAGGTCGTCCTTCTCCAGGCGGGCGATCAGGCGGGAGAGCGCGCTCTGGCTGAGGTGGACCCGGTCGCCGATCTCCTGTACGCGGTAGGCGCAGCCACCGTCCGCCGCGGAGCCCTCGGCGAGCAGGTCGAGGACCTCGAAGTCGCTGGCGCACAGGCCGTGTCCGTGCAGGGCGCGGTCGAGTTCGCACTGGGTGCGGGCGTGCAGCGCCAGCATGTCCCGCCACTGGTTCACGAGCTCCTGCTCGGCCTTCTTCGCCGCCATGGGCGGCACCGTAGCAGAGAAACGAATTTATTGCATCGGAATTAAATGCGTTTGCATCTCATGCGTGTGCATGTAGTGTCTTCCGCATGACCTCTCCGCTCACCACCTCCGCGTCCCAGGGGCGTTGGACTCCCCGGCTGTGGGGCACCCTGCTGGTGCTCTGCGCCGCGATGTTCCTGGACGCGCTCGACGTGTCGATGGTCGGCGTGGCCCTGCCCTCCATCGGCTCCGACCTCGACCTGTCCACGTCGACGCTGCAATGGATCGTCAGCGGCTACATCCTGGGATACGGCGGGCTGCTCCTCCTCGGCGGCCGGACCGCCGACCTGCTCGGCCGACGCCAGGTGTTCCTGGTGGCCCTGGGCGTGTTCGCGCTCGCCTCGCTGCTCGGCGGGCTCGTCGACTCCGGGCCGCTGCTGATCGCCAGCCGCTTCATCAAGGGACTGAGCGCGGCGTTCACCGCGCCCGCCGGCCTGTCCATCATCACCACGACCTTCCCCGAGGGCCCGCTGCGCAACCGCGCCCTGTCGATCTACACCACCTGCGCGGCGACCGGCTTCTCGATGGGCCTGGTGCTCTCCGGCCTGCTCACCGAGGCCAGTTGGCGGCTGACCATGCTGCTGCCCGCGCCCATCGCGCTCGCCGCCCTGCTCGCGGGCCTGAAGCTGCTGCCGCGCAGCGCACGGGAGAAGGACCACGACGGGTACGACATTCCCGGCGCCGTCATCGGCACCGCCTCGATGCTGCTGCTGGTCTTCACCGTCGTACAGGCGCCGGAGGCCGGCTGGGCGTCGGCCCGTACGCTGCTGTCCTTCCTCGCCGTCGCCGTGCTGCTGACCGTGTTCGTACTGGTGGAACGGCGCTCGCCCGGGCCGCTGATCCGGCTCGGTGTACTGCGCTCCGGCCATCAAGTGCGGGCGCAGCTCGGCGCGATGGCGTTCTTCGGCTCTTACGTCGGCTTCCAGTTCCTGGTCACGCTGTACATGCAGTCGCTGCTCGGCTGGTCCGCGCTGCACACGGCGCTCGCCTTCCTGCCCGCCGGTGCGCTGGTGGCGGTGTCCTCCACGAAGGTCGGTTCGATCGTCGACCGGTTCGGCACCCAGCGGCTGATCGCGGCGGGCTTCGCGCTGATGGTCGCCGGGTACGCGCTGTTCCTGCGCGTCGACCTCGACCCGGTGTACGCGGCGGCCATCCTGCCGTCGATGCTGCTGATCGGCGCGGCCTGCGCGCTGGTCTTCCCCTCGCTCAACATCCAGGCCACCAACGGGGTCGAGGACCACGAGCAGGGCATGGTCTCCGGACTGCTCAACACCTCGGTCCAGGTGGGCGGCGCGATCTTCCTGGCCGTCGTCACGGCGGTGGTCACCGCACACTCCCCCGCCCACGCGACCCCGCAGGCCGTACTCGACAGTTACCGGCCCGGTCTGCTCGTGGTGACGGGCATCGCCCTCGCCGGACTCCTCATCACCCTCACGGGGCTGCGCGGCCGTCGCGCCGACCAGCACACCGTGGTGGTCGCCCGGTCCGCTGTGGAGGAGGCGGGCGCGGAGCCCGTGGCAGCGGTCCGCGACTAGGTCGTGTCCAGCGTGTGCCCGGCCGGAGTTGGTTGCTCCGCCGGGCGCACGCCTGTGAGACTGGGGGGATGGACGGGTACGGGGGACGGCGGACCAGGGCCGAGCAGGACGCGATGACCGTGGAGATCGGATACGCGCTGGTCAGCGCGGTGTTCGCGGCGGCGGTCCTGTTCGGGGCGATCGGCGGGCCGGCCTTGCTCTTCGATCTGCCGCATTCGGTGTCGGCGGGGCTGCTGCGCGTGGGCTGGGCACTCGCGGTCCTGGTCTTCGTCGCCCGGACGGTGAGCGTGCTGGTGCGTTTCCAGCAGCGGGCTCAGCCCAGCCAGCCGGGCCGGACCAGCCCCGACTCGTAGGCCAGCACGACCAGTTGGGCCCGGTCGCGGGCGCCCAGCTTGACCATGGTGCGGCTCACATGGGTCTTCGCGGTGAGCGGGCTGACCACCAGGCGGCGGGCGATCTCCTCGTTGGACAGGCCGATGCCGACCAGGGCCATCACCTCTCGTTCCCGCTCGGTGAGCGCGGCGAGGGCGTCGGCCGCGGCGGGCTCCTTGGAGCGGGCCGCGAACTCGGCGATCAGGCGGCGGGTCACGCCGGGCGACAGCAGCGCGTCGCCCTGGACCACCGCCCGTACCGCGCGCAGGAGTTCGTCCGGCTCGGTGTCCTTCACCAGGAATCCGGAGGCGCCCGAGCGGATCGCCTCGAAGACGTACTCGTCCAGTTCGAAGGTGGTGAGCATGACCACCTTGACGTCCTTCAGCTCCGGGTCGCCGGTGATGCCGCGGGTCGCGGCCAGGCCGTCCAGCAGGGGCATGCGGATGTCCATCAGGACGACATCCGGGCGCAGTTCGCGCACCTCGCTGAGGGCCGCCGCGCCGTCTGCCGCCTCGCCGGCCACCTCGATGTCCGGCTGCGCGTCGAGCAGCGCCCTGAAACCGGCCCGCACCAACGACTGGTCGTCGGCGAGCAGTACCCGGATCACTGATCCTCCCTGGGGTGCAAGGGCAGTACGGCGAGCACCCGGAAGCCTCCGCCGGGGCGCGGGCCCGCCTCGATCGTGCCACCCAGCGCGGCGGCCCGCTCCCGCATTCCCGCCAGCCCGTTCCCGCTGCCGCCCGCTTCCGCGCCGGTCGCGGGCCCGTCGTCGTCGATCCGCAGCCGCAGTACGCCGCCCTCCTGCCCGAGGTGCACGCGCGCGTGCCGTGATCCCGAGTGGCGTACGACGTTGGTGAGGGCCTCCTGGACGATGCGGAAGGCGGCGAGGTCGGCGCCCGGCGGCAGGCGCGGCGGCTCGCCCTCGACCTCGACGGTGAGGCCCGCGCTCGCCGCCTGTTCCACCAGTTCCGGCAGCCGGTCCAGGCCGGGCGCGGGGGCGCGCGGGGCGTCCCCCGGAGCGCGCAGGGTGTCGAGGACCTGGCGCACCTCGCCGAGCGCCTCCTTGCTGGCGGCTTTGATGGTGGTGAGCGCCGTGCGCGCCTGCTCCGGATCGGTGTCCAGGAGCGCGAGGCCCATGCCCGCCTGCACGTTGATGACGGAGATGCTGTGCGCGAGGACGTCGTGCAGTTCGCGGGCGATGCGCAGCCGCTCCTCGTCGGCGCGCCGCCGGGCGGCCTGGGCGCGGTCGGCGCGTTCCCGGGCCCGCTGCTCGCGCCGTACCCGGCCCAGTTCCGACAGCGCGACGACGGCCAGTACCCAGGTGGCGACGACGATCTCCTGGCCGATGCCCGCTCCCCTGTCGTGCGGCGGCGGCAGCCGGCGGTACAGCCAGAGCGCGACCAGGACGTGTCCGGCCCACAGCAGCCCGATGGACGTCCAGGCGGCCCGGCGGTGCCCGGTGACGACCGCGCTGAAGCAGCTCACGGCGACGGCCAGGAAGACCGGCCCGTACGGGTAGCCGGCGACCAGGTAGACCAGGGCGGCCGACGCGGTGGCGAACGCCACGAACACCGGGTACCGCTGCCGCCACAGCAGTAGCCCCGAGGCCACGAGCAGCAGCACGCGCCCGGGGGCGTCCAGCGTCTCGCGGCCCGGCTGCTGGTGTTCCGCGAAGGTGGAGCCGATCAGTACGAAGGCGGTGATCAGCACGGTGGAACGCCAGGGCCAGTGAAGGCCGCGGGCCTCGGCGTCGTCCGGGCCGTGCCACCGCACGGGCCCGTACCGCCGTCTGCGGCCGTCCCCCCGCCGTGACCGGACGCGGCGCCCGCGCTGCTGTTCCATGACGGCCACGCTAGACGCCGCCGCCCGGGGAGAGCGTCAGCCGAGCGGGGTGATCATCCGTACTCCCCGGGGAGTACGGCGCTCGTCCCCGTACGGGGTCTAACGCAACCCCACCCCGTGTGCCAGCCCCGTCACCGCATGCCGGAAGAACGTCTCCCGGTCCTCCACCACCCGGTTGAACTGCCCGAACAGCTCGAAGCCGACCAGCCCGAAGAGCTGGGCCCAGGCCGCGACCAGCGCGACCGCCGCCTCGGGGGGAAGGCCGGGAGCGAGGTCGGCGGCCATGCGGGCGGCCTCGGGGCGCAGTTCGGCGGGGAGCGGGAGGCCGGCGAGGCCGGGGTCCTGGTGGGCGTCGCGGACGATGCCGATGAGGACGAGGCCGACGCGGGAGGCGGAGGGGACGGTGGTCTCGGGGGCGGAGTAGCCGGGGACCGGTGAGCCGTAGATCAGCGCGTACTCGTGCGGGTGGGCCAGCGCCCAGCCGCGCACCGCTTCGCAGACGGCCGTCCAGCGGGCCGCGGGCGGGGCGTCCGAGGCCGCGTCGCGGGCCTGCTCGGCGGCCTCCCCGAGGGAGTCGTAGGCGTCGATGATGAGCGCGGTCAGCAGGTCGTCGCGGCTGGGGAAGTAGCGGTAGAGCGCGGAGGAGACCATGCCGAGCTCACGGGCCACCGCGCGCAGCGAGAGCTTGGCGGCGCCGTCGGCGGCGAGCTGTCTGCGTGCCTCGTCCTTGATGGCGGCGGTGACTTCGATCCTGGCCCGCGCGCGGGCGCCCTGTGCGGTGCTCATGGACAGCAGTGTGACACGAAGACAGAGCACTGCACACAAAAGAGAGCGGTGCTCTTGCTTTGGAGCACCCATCTCCCGCACACTGGAATCAAGCGAGAGCACCGCTCTCCCAATCCGTGGGGGTCACCATGTCGTCGTCCTCGTCCGCGCCGTACTACCTCAAGGGCAGCCCGATGGCCGTCCGCCTCAACAGTGTCATCGGCTGGCTGGCCCGGCACGGCCTGAGCCTGGCCGGCACCGCGGAGATGTCGGTGCGGGGCCGCAAGAGCGGTCAGATGCAGCGCATCCCCGTCAACCCCCACACCTACGAGGGCGCGCGGTACCTCGTCTCCGCCCGCGGGCACTCGCAGTGGGTGCGCAACATGCGCGCGGCCGGCGGCGGGGAACTGCGCGTGGGACGCAGGGTCCGCGAGTTCACCGCGGTGGAGCTTCCCGACGCGGAGAAGCTCCCGGTCCTGCGGACCTACCTGGAGAAGTGGGGCTGGGAGGTCAACCAGTACTTCAAGGGGGTCACGGCCAAGTCCTCCGACGAGGAGATCACGGCGGCTGCCGCCGACCACCCCGTCTTCCGGATCACCGTCAGGAAGTGACCGAGTCCCCCTGCGCGGCGGTCCGCCGGTCCATCGCGGTCAGGGCGCGCTGGGCCATGGGATGACCGCGGACGATCTCGCCCAGGGACGTGGAGCCCTGCGTGATGTCCTTGAAGGCCTTCCAGGCGGGGCGGAAGCCGGTGAGGGCCGCGTGGAACAGGCCGGGCCGGCGCTCGAACGCGGCCAGCATCCGCTTGCCGACGCTCATCTCGACCCCGAGCCCCGCCTTGATCGCGAAGGCGTAGTTCAGGGCCTGGCGGCGGGTGTCCACGGCGTCGTGCGCCTCGGCGATCCGGACCGCCCACTCCCCCGCGAGCCGCCCCGACCGCAGGGCGAAGGAGATGCCCTCGCGGGTCCACGGCTCCAGCAGCCCGGCCGCGTCGCCGCAGACCAGCACCCGGCCGCGGGACAGCGGCGAGTCGTCGGCACGGCAGCGCGTCAGATGCCCGGAGGAGATGCTGGGCTCGAAGCCCGCCAGCCCGAGCCGGGCGACGAAGTCCTCCAAGTACCGCTTGGTGGCGGCGCCTTCGCCACGCGCCGAGATCACACCGACCGTCAGTGTGTCGCCCTTGGGGAAGACCCAGCCGTAACTGCCGGGCATCGGCCCCCAGTCGATCAGGACCCGGCCCTTCCAGTCCTCGGCGACCGTCTCCGGAACCGGGATCTCCGCCTCCAGGCCGAGGTCGACCTGCTCCAGCTTCACCCCGACGTGCGCCCCTATGCGGCTGGCGCTGCCGTCGGCGCCGACCACCGCGCGGGCGAACAGCGTCTCGCCGCCCTGCAGGACGACGGCGACGGTACGGCGGTCCGGCACCGCCGAGCCGTGCTGCTCGACCCGCGACACGGTGGCGCCCGTACGCAGTTCGGCGCCCGCCTTCTGCGCGTGCTCGACCAGCTGCTGGTCGAACTCGGGCCGGTTGATGAGGCCGAACAGCATCTGCTTGGAGCGGCGGGTACGGGTGAAGCGCCCGTTGCTGGAGAAGGTGACGGCGTGCACCCGGTCCCGGAACGGCAGCTCGAAGCCCGGCGGCAGCGCGTCGCGCGAGGGACCGATGATGCCGCCGCCGCACGTCTTGTAGCGGGGCAGCTCCGCCTTCTCCAGGAGCAGTACGCGCCGTCCCGCGACCGCCGCCGCGTAGGCGGCCGAGGCCCCCGCGGGTCCCGCGCCCACCACGACGACGTCCCACACCCGCTGCACGTCGTCCGCCGAAGAGTTCTCGCCGCTCACGATGGTCCGCTGCTCCGATCAAGCCGTCTGCCGCACCTGTCCTCCGCATCCTACGGCGGACGTCGCCGCAGGCCACTGTGGGAGGATCGGCCTCACCGGTACAACGTCGCACCCACAAGGAGCGTGCCCATGTCGTCGAATCCGCTCGCCGAGACCGTCGCCGCCCTGATGCCCAGGGCGAGGGCGGAGCTCACCGAGCTGGTGGCCTTCAGGTCGGTCGCGGACTTCGACCAGTTCCCCAGGAGCGAGAGCGAGGGCGCCGCGAACTGGGTGGCCGACGCGCTGCGGGCCGAGGGCTTCGAGGACGTGGCACTGCTGGACACCCCGGACGGCACCCAGTCGGTGTACGGGTACCTGCCGGGCCCGGAGGGTGCCAAAACGGTCCTGCTCTACGCCCACTACGACGTGCAGCCGCCGCTGGACGAGGCTGCCTGGACCACCCCGCCCTTCGAACTGACCGAGCGCGACGGCCGCTGGTACGGCCGCGGGGCCGCCGACTGCAAGGGCGGCCTGATCATGCACCTGCTGGCGCTGCGTGCGTTGAAGGCGAACGGCGGCGTCCCGGTGCACGTCAAGGTGATCGCCGAGGGCTCCGAGGAGCAGGGCACGGGCGGCTTGGAGCGGTACGCCGAGCAGCACCCCGAGCTGCTGGCCGCCGACACCATCGTGATCGGCGACGCGGGCAACTTCCGCGTCGGCCTGCCGACCGTGACCACCACCCTGCGCGGTATGACCCTGGTCCGCGTGCGGATCGACACCCTCGAGGGCAATCTGCACTCGGGCCAGTTCGGCGGCGCCGCCCCGGACGCGCTGGCCGCGCTGATCCGCGTCCTGGACTCGCTGCGCGCCGAGGACGGCTCGACCACCGTCGACGGGCTCGACCCCGAGACCGGCTGGGAGGGTCTGCAGTACGACGAGGAGCAGTTCCGCGCCGACGCCAAGGTGCTCGACGGGGTGGGGCTGATCGGCGACGGCACGGTCGCCGACCGCATCTGGGCCCGCCCGGCGGTCACCGTGCTCGGCATCGACTGCCCGCCGGTCGTCGGCGCCACCCCGTCCGTGCAGGCGAGCGCCCGCGCCCTGATCAGCCTGCGGGTGCCGCCGGGCGTCGACGCGGCCGAGGCTGGCAAGCTGCTCCAGGCCCATCTGGAGGCGCACACGCCGTGGGGCGCGCGGGTGGGCGTCGAGCAGGTCGGCCAGGGTCAGGCGTTCCGCGCCGACACCACCAGCCCGGCGTACCAGGCGATGGCCGACGCGATGGCGGTCGCCTACCCGGGCCAGGAGATGCAGTACGCCGGACAGGGCGGCTCCATCCCGCTGTGCAACACCCTCGCGGCCCTCTACCCCCGCGCGGAGATCCTGCTCATCGGGCTGAGCGAGCCGGAGGCGCAGATCCACGCCGTCAACGAGAGTGTCTCCCCCGAGGAGTTGGAGCGGCTGGCCGTGGCGGAGGCGCACTTCCTGCGCGGGTACGCGGCGGGCTGAACCGCTCTGCCCACGGCAGAAGGCCCTCGTCCACCGACAGGGGCCCTGCCTACGGTCGGCGCATGGACGTCATAGAGCTCCTCCCGCGCCTCCATCTGCTGCGCTTCCCGGTCGGCCAGGCCTATCTCTGGCGCGACGGCGACGAGTTGACACTGATCGACGCCGGGTTGGCCGGCTCCGGCAGGGCGATCGCCGACGCGGTCACGGCCCTGGGACGGGCCCCGTCGGCCGTTCGGCGGATCGTGCTGACGCACTTCCACGAGGACCACGCGGGCGGGGCGGGCGAGTTCGCGGCGCTGACCGGTGCCGAGGTGCTGGCGCACCGCCTGGACGCGCCGGCCGTCCGCGGTGAAGTCCCCGGCCCGCCACCGGTGTTGGAGGACTGGGAACGGCCGATCCACGCGGAGGCCGTACGGCACCTGCCGCGGGGCGAGCCCGTCCGGCCGGAGCACGTCACCGAACTCGCCGACGGCGACGTGCTCGACTTCGGCGGCGGCGCCCGGATCGTCCACGCCCCGGGTCACACCCACGGCAGCGTCGCCGTCCATCTGCCCGAGGCCCGCGTGCTGTTCACCGGCGACGCGGTGGCCGCGGCTCCGGGCACCGGGACGGTGATCCTCGGCGTGTTCAACCTCGACCGGGCCCAGGCCGTCGCCTCCTTCCACCGGCTGGCCGACCTCGACGCGGACGTGGCCTGCTTCGGCCACGGCGACCCGGTGACCGAGCAGGCGTCGGCCGTCCTGCGGAAAGCGGCGGACGGCTACGGCACCCCGCGCCGATCCTGACGGCACATCCACCCCCGCACGCCTCGCGGCCCAGGGGCGGCACCTCCGCCTCCCTCCGCCTGCTCGGCGCCGCAGAGCCCTTCGAGCGGCTCGCGGCGGGCGTCCGCCTCGGCAACGGCATCGGCTGCGGAGCCGTACGGATCACCGCCGGTGGCGCCGGTGCCCGTGAAACGGGGCGCCGACGACGGACTGGGCGCGGGCCGGGCGCCTCCCAGGTGCCCCGCCGCCGCACCACTGGCGGCTCCTGCCCGACCCGCCCCAGCCCTTGCCGGACAAACCGACCACGACCACGCGCGCCCCGAGAGGATCCCCCGGGCCGCCGCCGCGCCGGTCGAGCACCATGCGCCGCTCACCATGACGACCCGTACCCGGACGAGGAGTCGGGCCGCGCCGTTTCATCCGCCGGGTGGGAGCCGACCGGCCTCAGGCGCGGGCCGGGCGCCCTCGGGCGCCCCGCCGCCGCACCACCGGCGGCTCCTGCCCGACCCGCCCCAGCCCTTGCCGGACAAACCGACCACGACCGCACGCGGCCCGAGAGGATCCCCCGGGCCGCCGCCGCACCGGTCGAGCACCACGCGCCGCTCGCCGTGACGACCTCCTACCCGGACGAGGGGAGCCGACCGGCCTCAGCCGACGGGTACGCCCGCCTCCAGATAGAGCGCCGCCCCGCGCTCGCGCGCCCGCAGGGCCCACCGCAGCCGCTCGTAGCGGACGGGCGGCAGCATGTCGGCGGCCTCCTGCTCGGTGACGAAGCGCCAGTCGCGCAGCTCGGGACCCGGCAGCAGGAGCCGGCCGGTGCGGGCGGAGTCGAGCCGTCCGCCGTCGAAGAGGAACCGCAGTCCGCCGTAGCCGGGGGGTGCGGGCCGCTCCCAGTCCACGACGAGCAGCCGCGGCACGTCGTCCAGCCGTATCCCGGTCTCCTCGGTGACCTCGCGCATACCGGCCCGGGCGGGTGCCTCGCCGGGTTCGACGACTCCGCCGGGGAACTCCCAGCCGGCCTTGTAGGTGGGGTCGACCAGCAGCACCCGGTCCCGCTCGTCGAACAGCAGCACCCCGGCGGCGAGGGTCTCGGCGGTGGGCTCCGGGGTCTGCACGATGTCGCGGACCGGCACGTCCCCGCTGCCGACGGCCTCGGCCAGCCGGACGGCCGTCTCGTACGGGGTGAGGCGGCTGGTGTCGACCAGATGGGCGTCGGCGGTGAGCCACGAGGCCAGGGCGGCACGGTAGGGCTCGATGTGGTCGTACGACCACTGCCGCACCCGCAACTCGCCGTCGGGGAGGTCCGGGGGGACCTCCCGCCCGGCTATGCGCGCACGCAGGATCGTTTCGGCCGGAGCGAGGAGGACGTGCCTGACGGTGATGCGGCGGGCGGCGAGGCCGCCGAAGATCTCGTCGCGGTACTCCTGACGCAGCAGGGTCATGGGAACCACGAGGGTCCCGCCGAGCTCGGCGAGCATCGCGGCCGCGGTGTCGATCACGAGCCGTCGCCAGATCGGCAGGTCCTGGAAGTCGCCGACCTCGGTGAGGCGCTTGGGCGGGAGCAGGTACTTGAGTGCTCCGCCGATGACCTCGGGGTCGAAGAGCGTGCTGTTCGGGATCAGTTCGATCAGTTCCCGTGCGGTCGTGGTCTTCCCCGCACCGAACGCGCCGTTGATCCAGACGATCACGGACAGTTCCCCCTCTTCTGTTGGCCCCCTGTGGCTTGCCCGCTCCACACTGCCACGGAAACCACGCCCAGTAGAGGGCGTGCCCACGGCGTCGGCCAGGAGGGCGCTCAGGGGTCCCGCGGCGGCCCCGGAGGGCGCGGCGGAAACGGTTCGCAAGGGTGCTCGCGCCGCCGGTATCGTCCGAGGCCACGGCCTGCCGGAACCGGCGCGGGCCACGAGACGAAAGCGACTCCCATGAGCGGCACGCGACCGACGACCACCCTGTGGCGCCCCACCGGCCCCAAGGAGCTGGATCTGGTCCGCGAGCTGGACTGGCGGGCCTGGCCGCCCCGGCTGCCCGAGCAGCCGATCTTCTATCCGGTCCTGAACGAGGACTACGCGATCAGGATCGCCCGCGACTGGAACGTCAAGCACGACGGCGCCGGTTTCGTGACCCGCTTCGAGGTCGACTCCGAGTTCGTGAGCCGGTATCCGGTCCGGCAGGCGGGCGGCGAGACCATCCTGGAGCTCTGGGTGCCCGCCGGGGAGCTGGACGAGTTCAACGCCCACCTCGTCGGCACGATCCAGGTGGTCCACGAGTTCCGGTGATCCAGGGTCCCACCCGGGGCCGCCGCGCAGATGAAGGATCCCGCCGAGGCCTGGCCCGGCGTCAGACGCCCGCCGCGGTCGGGTCGGGCCTCCGGGCCAGCGCCGCCGCGGCGGCGCCCACCAGCCCGGCGTCCGTGCCCATCTGCGCGGGGGTCACGGTCAGCCGCCGGACGAAGGACAGCGTGGCGTAGTCGGCGAGCGCCTCGCGCAGCGGCGCGAAGAGGATGTCGCCCGCCTTGCCCACGCCTCCGCCGATCACCGCGACATCGATCTCGACGAGGTTCGCGGTCGCCGCGATCCCGGCCGCCAGGGCCTGCGCGGCACGTTCGAAGGAGGCCACGGCGACCGGGTCACCGGCGCGGGCGGCGGCGGCGACCGCGGCGGCGGAGGTGTCGCCGTCCGGACCGGGCCGCCAGCCGTTCTCGAACGCGCGCCGGGCGATGTTCGGACCGCTCGCGATGCGCTCCACGCAGCCGCGCGAACCGCACGGGCACGCGTCGCCGTCGAGGTCGACGCTGATGTGGCCGATGTGGCCCGCGTTCCCGGTCGGGCCGGGATGCAGCCGCCCGTTCAGGACCAGGCCGCCGCCGACGCCCGTGGAGACCACCATGCACAGCGCGTTGTCGTGGCCCCGGGCGGCGCCCTGCCAGTGCTCGGCGGCGGTGATCGCCACGCCGTCGCCGATCAGCTCCACGGGCAGGTCTCCACCCACCGCCCGCACCCGCTCCACCAGCGGGAAGTCCCGCCACCCCGGCACGTTCACCGGGCTCACCGTGCCGGTGGAGGCGTTCACGGGCCCCGCGCTGCCGATACCGAGGGCGCCCGCGCGTATCCACAGGGGCGACCCCGTCAGGTCACCGAGCACCCCCTCCACGGCCCGCATGACGGTCTCGCCGTCCTCCTGCGCGGGCGTCGCGCGCTGCGCTCGGACCAGGATCGCGCCGTGGGCGTCCACCAGCGCTCCGGCGATCTTGGTGCCGCCGATGTCGAGCGCGGCCACTAGGTCGGTGTGCATGAGTGTCGGATCTCCGTCAGCCGTGCGGGAAAGGGCCGGCCGGTCGCGGTGGGGGCGCGGGCCGTGGATTGCGGTGGACAGTCTCCCCCGCAGCTGACAACGTTGTCCAGGCTCTATGCTCGACGCCACATCCTCATACAACCCCATGGACCGACGCACCACCCCCGTGGACCACAGGGACGACAGGACAGGACAGCGCATCGTGCCCGAGACCATCCGCCGTGGAGACAGCCTCTCCGGGACCCGCTACGGCAACCGTCCGACCATGAAGGACGTGGCGGCACGGGCCGGTGTCGGCCTGAAGACGGTCTCCCGTGTGGTCAACGGCGAGCCCGGGGTCACCCCCGACACGGAACGCCGTGTCCAGGAGGCCATCGACGCGCTGGGCTTCCGCCGCAACGACAGCGCCCGGGTGCTGCGCAAGGGCCGCACGGCCAGCATAGGCCTGGTCCTGGAGGACCTCGCCGACCCGTTCTACGGCCCGCTCAGCCGCGCGGTGGAGGAGGTGGCGCGGACCCACGGCGCGCTGCTGATCAACGGCTCCAGCGCGGAGGACCCGGAGCGTGAGCAGGAACTGGCGCTGGCGCTGTGCGCGCGGCGTGTGGACGGGCTGGTGGTCATCCCGGCCGGGGACGACCACCGGTATCTGGAGCCGGAGATCAGGGCGGGCGTGGCGACCGTCTTCGTGGACCGCCCGGCCGGCCGGATCGACGCCGACGTCGTGCTGTCCGACAACTTCGGCGGCGCCCGGGACGGCGTCGCCCACCTCATCGCCCACGGCCACCGCCGGATCGGGTTCATCGGCGACATGCCCCGCATCCACACCGCGGCCGAGCGGCTGCGCGGCTATCGGGCGGCCATGGAGGACGCGGGGATACCCGTGGCGGAGCCCTGGATGTCCCTGGGCGCCACCGATCCGCGGCGGGTCCGCCGGGCCGCCGAGGAGATGCTCACCGGCCCCTCCCCCGTCACCGCCGTCTTCGCGGGCAACAACCGGGTGACGGTGACCGTGATCCGCGTCCTGGCCGAACAGTCCCGCCGGGTCGCCCTGGTCGGCTTCGACGACTTCGAGCTCGCCGACCTGCTCCAGCCGGGTATCACGGTCGTCGCCCAGGATTCCGCCGCCCTGGGCCGTACCGCCGCCGAACGTCTCTTCGGCCAGCTGGACGGCACCCTCGTCACCCCGGAGCGCATCGAGCTGCCGACCCGGCTGATCACCCGCGGCTCGGGCGAGCTGCCGCCGGCGGACTGAGCGGCGGATGGCGGGCCTCACCCTGGAGGAACTCGGTCTCGCCGAGGCGCCGCGCGACCATCCGCTGAGCTATCCGGGCGCCTGGCCCGCCGACTCCGGGCTGCTGCACGGAGACCGGATGCTGCCGCTGGACCGCCTGGTGTACGAGGACCGGACGCCGGTCGTGGCGATCGGCTCCAACGCCTGCCCCGGGCAACTGCGGCACAAGCTGGCGGAGTTCGGTGTCGGCACCGCCCTGCCGATGGTGAAGGCGCGGGTGACCGGACTCGACGTGGGCGTCTCCGCGCACGTCAGCCGCATGGGCTACGTCTCCGCCTCCCCCGTCGGCGCACCGCGCACGTCACGGGAGCTGTTCGTCATCTGGTTGGACGCGCGGCAGCTGGCCGTGATCGACGCCAGTGAGGGCGTGCCCCTGCCGCACGGCAACTACCACCGCGCCTGGCTGCCCGCGCCGGACGTGCGCGTCGAACTGCCGGACGGCTCGACGCTGCCCGGCGCGTACGCCTACGTCAACCGGCACGGTGTCCTGCACGACGGCACGGGTGCGCCCCGCGGGCATCCGGGGCAGCGGGCGCTGCTCACCGAACTCCTGGTGGGATCGGCCGAGTTGCGTGAACTGTTCGGTGTCACGCCCGAGCAGTTCAGCGCGCGGGCGCGGGCCGACCCCCAGCTGTGCGCGCGGGGCACGCGGCTGTTCGCCGAGCGCAAGTGGGTGACGCCGTCCGGACTCGAACGGTACGTCCCCGGAGGCGGCCCCCGCTGACGTACGCGCTACCGGCGCGGCGCCGCGAAGCCCTCCAGGTCGGACCGGGTCAGCCCGGTCGGGCGGGCCACCTCGGCGAGGTCGAGGGCGCCGCAGTCCAGGCCGCGCAGCAGATAGCCGCTGAGGGCCTTGGCGGTGGCGGGCTCGTCCATGACGTCGCCGCCGGCCCGGTCGGCGTACCGGGCGAGCCGGGCCGCCGCCTGCTCGAAGCCTTCGCGGTAGAAGGCGAAGACGGCCGCGTAGCGGGTGGGGAGGTGACCGGGGTGCATGTCCCAGCCCTGGTAGTAGGCACGGGCCAGGGCGCGGCGGGTGAGGCCGTAGTGCAGGCGCCAGGCGTCGTGGACCTTTTCGGTGGGGCCGACCGGGAGGACGTTCGTCGAGCCGTCCGAGAGGCGTACGCCGGTGCCCGCCGCCGCGACCTGCATGATCGCCTTGGCGTGGTCGGCGGCCGGGTGGTCGCTGGCCTGGTGGGCGGCCGAGACGCCGAGGCAGGCGCTGTAGTCGAAGGTGCCGTAGTGCAGTCCGGTGGCGCGGCCCTCGGCGGCCTGGATCATCCGGGCGACGGTCGCGGTGCCGTCGGTGGCCAGGATGGACTGGCTGGTCTCGATCTGGATCTCGAAGCCGATCCGGCCGGGCTCCAGGCCGCGCGCCTTCTCGAACGCCTCGAGCAGCCGGACCATGGCGGTGACCTGCTCGGGGTAGGTCACCTTCGGCAGGGTCAGCACAAGCCCGTCGGGCAGGCCGCCGGCTTCCATCAGGCCGGTGAGGAAGATGTCGAGGGTGCGGATGCCCCGGTCGCGCACCGCGGCCTCCATGCACTTCATACGGATGCCCATGTACGGCGCCGCGGTCCCCTTCTCGTACGCCTCGGCGATCAGCCGGGCCGCGCGGGCCGCCGCCTCGTCCTCCTCAGCGTCCGGGCGGGAGCCGTAACCGTCCTCGAAGTCGACGCGGAGGTCTTCCACGGGCTCGCGCTCCAGCTTGGCGCGGACGCGGTCGTGGACGGGGGCGGCGAGTTCCTCGCTCAGCCCGAGGACTGCGGCGAAGGAGGCGGCGTCCGGGGCGTGTTCGTCGAGAGCCGCGAGGGCCCGGTCGCCCCAGTCGCGGACGGTGTCGGCGGCGAAGAGGTCGCCGGGGACGTACACGGTGTGGACGGGCTGGCGGGTGCCGGGGTCTCCGGGGTAGCGGCGCTCCAGTTCGGCGTCGACCGGTGCGAGGGAGGCGCTGATCTCCTCGCTGACGGCGCCCGCGAGGGTTGTCGCCACCTGCTCCTGTCGGCCCTGACCCATCCCACGCCCTCCGACTTTCCGCTGTACGGAATCAACAATCCGTAGAACGAAGTTATCCGGACGGCTTCTCGCGGGTCAACACCCCGTCCACAGCGTGATCCACCGGGTTCACTCGCGCTGCCGAGAACCTCAACGCCCTCTTTCATCCTCCGGTTCACACCCTCATCCTGACCCCTCGGGAGGGATTCACATGTCGGAGACCCACAGAGTGACGCGTCGCACGGGCCTGAGAACGGCGCTGGCCGCCACGCTCACCCTGCCGCTGGCCGCCACGGTGTCGGCGTCCGCCGCCAAGCCGGACAGCCCGCGGCTGGACGTCATGACGTTCAATCTGCGCTTCGCGAGCACCGCCGAGCCCAACAGCTGGGCGGCCCGCCGCCCAGTGATGCGCGAGCTGTTGCGCCGCGAGGCGCCCCATGTCATCGGCACCCAGGAGGGCCTCTACCCACAGCTGCGCGACATCGCCGCCGACCTCGGACCGCACTACGAATGGATCGGCACCGGCCGCGAGGGCGGCAGCCACGACGAGTCCGTGGCGGTCTTCTACGACGCCCGGCGCCTGGCTCCGGACGAGCACGACACCTTCTGGCTCTCCGACACACCGAAGACGATCGGCTCGAACACCTGGGGCGCCGCCCTGCCCCGCATCGCCACCTGGGTCCGCTTCCGCGACCGCCGTGCGGGCGGCCGCGAGTTCCACGTCCTCAACACCCACCTGGACCACGCGAGCCAGTACGCACGCGAGCGTGCCGCGACGCTCGTCACGCGGCACCTCGCGGGGCTGGACCGGTCCTTACCCCTGCTCGTGACCGGCGACTTCAACTCGGCCGCCCACAAGAACCCGGTACACGACACTCTGCTCGGCGCCGGACTCGCCGACACCTGGGACTCGGCCGCCGAGCGCGGCAAGCTCTACGGGACCTTCCACGGCTACAAGGCACTCGTTCCGGACGGCGACCGCATCGACTGGATCCTGGCCAGGGGCGTCACGGCACACCGGGCGTCGGTCAACACCTTCTCGCGCGACGGCCGGTTCCCCAGCGACCACCTTCCCGTCCAGGCGTCCGTGACCCTGGGATGAGCCGAGGCCCCCGTGACCGGCGGAGCGGTCACGGGGGCCTCGAACGGATGCGGGGAGGGTCAGCCCTTGCGGGTCTTGATCTCCTCGGTCAGCTGCGGGACGACGTCGAACAGGTCGCCGACCACGCCGTAGTCGACCAGGTCGAAGATCGGGGCCTCGGCGTCCTTGTTGATCGCCACGATCGTCTTCGAGGTCTGCATACCGGCGCGGTGCTGGATGGCGCCGGAGATGCCGGAGGCGATGTACAGCTGCGGCGAGACCGACTTGCCGGTCTGGCCGACCTGGTTGGTGTGCGGGTACCAGCCCGCGTCCACCGCGGCACGCGAGGCGCCGACGGCCGCGCCGAGGGAGTCGGCGAGCGCCTCGATGATCGAGAAGTTCTCCGCGCCGTTGACACCGCGGCCACCGGAGACCACGATCGCGGCCTCGGTCAGCTCCGGGCGGCCCGTCGACTCACGCGGCGTACGGCCGGTGACCTTGGTGCCGGTCGCCTTGTCGGAGAAGGACACCGACAGGGCCTCGACCGCACCGGCGGCCGGGGCGGCCTCGACGGCGGCCGAGTTCGGCTTGACCGTGATGACCGGGGTGCCCTTGATGACACGGGACTTGGTGGTGAAGGACGCGGCGAACACCGACTGAGTGGCCACCGGGCCCTCGTCGCCGGCCTCCAGGTCGACGGCGTCGGTGATGATGCCGGAGCCGATGCGCAGCGCCAGACGGGCGGCGATCTCCTTGCCCTCGGCGGAGGACGGGACCAGCACGGCGGCCGGGGAGACGGCCTCGACGGCGGCCTGCAGGGCGTCCACCTTCGGGACGACCAGGTAGTCGGCGTACTCGGACGCCTCGTGGGTGAGGACCTTCACCGCGCCGTGCTCGGCGAGCGTGGCGGCGGTGTCGGCGGCGCCGTTGCCGAGCGCGACGGCGACCGGCTCGCCGACGCGGCGGGCCAGGGTCAGCAGCTCCAGGGTGGGCTTGCGGACGGCGCCGTCCACGTGGTCGACGTAGACGAGGACTTCAGCCATGGGATTGCTCTCCTGCGAAACGAAGTTGAGGGGCGGTCAGCGACTGCTGGGCTCAGATGAACTTCTGGCCCGCGAGGAACTCAGCGAGCTGCTTGCCGCCCTCGCCCTCGTCCTTGACGATCGTGCCGGCCGTGCGCGCGGGACGCTCGGCCACGGCCTCGACCTTGGTGAAGGCGCCGTCGAGACCGACCTCCTCGGCCTCGATGTCGAGGTCGGAGAGGTCCCAGGACTCCACCGGCTTCTTCTTGGCGGCCATGATGCCCTTGAAGGACGGGTAGCGCGCCTCGCCCGACTGGTCGGTGACCGAGACGACGGCCGGGAGCTGCGCCTCGAGCTGCTCGCTGGCGGCGTCGCCGTCGCGGCGGCCCTTGACCGTGCCGTCCTCGACCGAGACCTCGGACAGGAGGGTGACCTGCGGGACACCCAGGCGCTCGGCCACCAGGGCGGGTACGACGCCCATGGTGCCGTCGGTGGAGGCCATGCCGGAGATCACCAGGTCGTAGCCGGCCTTCTCGATGGCCTTGGCCAGTACCAGGGAGGTGCCGATGGCGTCGGTGCCGTGCAGGTCGTCGTCCTCGACGTGGATCGCCTTGTCGGCGCCCATGGACAGCGCCTTGCGCAGCGCGTCCTTGGCGTCCTCCGGGCCCACCGTCAGCACGGTGACCTCGGCGTCGTCGGCGTCCTCGGCGATCTGCAGGGCCTGCTCGACCGCGTACTCGTCCAGCTCGGAGAGCAGACCGTCGACGTCGTCCCGGTCGACGGTCAGGTCATCGGCGAAGTGCCGGTCGCCAGTGGCGTCGGGCACGTACTTCACAGTGACAACGATCCTCAAGCTCACGCCGGCTCTCCTACTGCATCGTCATTTCTGGGCTGCCTCTTGCAGGCAGCATAGGCGCCTGAAGCGGCCGATCCCGGTCGGGGCGGCCGCGCGCTCCGATCGAAATATTACTCGTCAGTACACCCAGTTCGTTCCCGCTAAGCAAGCGCTTTGAACTGTGACCTTCGCAACGCAGCGTAACCGGAATCCGACGGCTCCGCAGGAGAGCCGCCGCGTGATCAATCCCGCAGACCGTTGAAGCGGCCCTGGTGGTAGAGGAGCGGGCGCCCGGCCCCGGTGGGGTCGCCGAGGACGACTTCGGCGAGCACGATGCGGTGGTCCCCGGCCGGGACCCGCCCGATCACCCGGCAGACCAGCCAGGCCAGCACCTCGTCCAGCACCGGTACGCCTTCCGGGCCCTCACGCCAGGCCGTGGGCGCGCCGAACCGGTCGGCGCCGCTGCGGGCGAAGGTGGCGGCCAGCTCCCGCTGGTGCTCGCCGAGTATGTGGACGCCGACGTGTTCGGCCTCCGATATCGCCGGCCAGCTGGAGGCGCCGGTGCTGATGCCGAAGGAGAGAAGCGGAGGGTCGGCGGAGACGGAGGAGAGGGAGGTGGCGGTGAAGCCGACCGGGCCGGCGTCACCGCGGGCGGTGATCACCGCGACGCCCGCGGCATGCCGCCGGAAGACGGAGCGCAGGAGGTCGGGGGAGGCGAGCTGGTAGGTGGCGAGATCGGGCGTGGCCGTCACGGAGTTGTCCTTCTGGGAGAGACGAGAAGCCGGTCCGTCGCTGCTCAACAGCCCGGACAGCGCGCGCTCGCGGTGCGGGCCAGGTCGACGTGCGCCCGTCCGACGAGAAGGAGTTCCTCAGGCATACGGTCAGGCTGACGATACGTGGTGCGCGCAGTCAAGTACGGTCCGGGATCTGGAAGCTGCCTCGCCGTCATGGGCACGGCCGTCACACCGCCTCTCCGAGTGCCGCGATCACGTCGGACTTGCGCGGCTGGCCGGTGGCGCGCCGCACCACCCGCCCCTCCGCGTCGAGGACCAGCACGGTGGGGGTCTTGAGGATCGCGAGTTCGCGTACGAGGTCGAGGTGGGCCTCGGCGTCGATCTCGACGTGGGCGACGCCGGGGACCATACCGGCGACCTCGCCGAGGACCCGCCGGGTCGCCCGGCAGGGCGCGCAGAAGGCGCTGGAGAACTGCACGAGCGTGGCCCGCTCGCCGAGTTCCCCGCCCAGCTCCGCCGGCCCGAGCCGCTTGCCGTCGTCCCGCCCGCGCACCCGTACTCTCCCGCTCCGCCGCCGCTGCAGCACTCCGTAGGCGCCCGCCACAGCGAGCACCGCCACGCACACCACCACTCCGGTCATCATCTGCACAAGCATTCATGAGACTGCAAGGATTCCCGCCTCCCTGAGGAGTTTCCGTTGCGGAATGCTTGATTCATGGACATTGACGTGAGGGGGCCGCGCTTCGGGGCGGCCGTGACGGCGGTCGTACTGGCGGCGGTGCTGGTCACCGGGAGCGGGTGGCTGCTGGCCTGGCAGACCCTGGCGTTCGCGCTGGGCGCGGCCGGGGGTGTGGGCCGGTCGCCGTACGGGTGGGTGTTCCGGAAGGCCGTACGCCCCCGGATCGGCCCGCCGACCGAGTTCGAGGCGCCCGAGCCGCCGCGGTTCGCCCAGGCGGTAGGGCTGGTCTTCGCGGGCCTCGGGCTCGTCGGGTACGCGCTCGGGCCGCAGTGGCTGGGGCTCGCGGCCACCGGCGCGGCGCTCGCCGCCGCCTTCCTGAACGCGGCGTTCGGGTACTGCCTGGGCTGCGAGATGTTCCTGCTCGTCCGTCGGATGACGGTACGTGCGCAGTAAAGGGGACTTAAAAGACCGAGGTGGATCATAGGCCGACGTGACGAGAATCTCGCCGCCGCGGGGCACCAGGACTGGCTACCCGACCGTTCTTCGGGCACGATCTGCGAGACGCCGTAAACCTACGGCTGCGTAACCTCCCGCCGGGAGCCCCCTTTCCCAGGCAGAGCAGAAAGGGCCCACCCCGCCCATGGCAGAACTGGTCTACCGCCCCGTCGTCGGCCTCGCCCTGACCCTGTTCAAGGCGTGGGACCTCAAGATCGACTGCAAGGGGTCGGAGAACATCCCGCGCTCGGGCGGCGCCGTGCTGGTGAGCAATCACATCAGCTATCTGGACTTCATCTTCAACGGCCTGGCGGCGCTTCCGCAGAAGCGGCTGGTGCGGTTCATGGCGAAAGAGGCCGTGTTCCGCCACAAGATCTCCGGTCCGCTGATGCGCGGGATGAAGCACATCCCGGTCGACCGCAACCAGGGCGAGGCGGCGTACGCGCACGCCCTGGACTCGCTGAGGTCCGGTGAGGTCATCGGGGTCTTCCCGGAGGCCACGATCTCGCAGTCCTTCACGCTGAAGAGCTTCAAGTCCGGTGCCGCGCGCCTGGCCCAGGAGGCGGGCGTCCCGCTCGTCCCGATGGCGGTGTGGGGCACCCAGCGACTGTGGACCAAGGGTCACCCGCGCAACTTCAAGCGCAGCCACACCCCGGTCACCATCCGCGTCGGCGAAGCCATCGAGGCCTCCCGCGACCTGTACGCGGGCGCGATCACCCGCAAGCTGCGCGAACGCGTCCAGGAGCTCCTCGACGCGGCCCAGCGCGCCTACCCCGCCCGCCCCAAGGGCCCCGAGGACACCTGGTGGCTCCCGGCCCACCTGGGCGGCACGGCCCCGACACAGGAGCAACTGCGGGCGGCGGAGGCGCACTAGAGCCCGAGGGCGTGCCAGTGCGGGCGGCGCGACGACACGGCTCCGGCCGAGCAGTGGTACGGCGGTGGCCGTCGCCGGTGCGGTGATCGCCGCCGATCACTCCTGCGGCAGAGTGCGTGCCGAGACAGCGGGGTGGAGGGTGATCCGCGCGCCGGGGCTGAACTTCTCCAGCAGTTCGGCGAGTTCGGCGCCCGCCGCCTCCACCTCGGCGACCGGCATCGGGGCGAGGCTCTCCAGCAGGAAGACGCCGGAGGCCGTCGCCTCGGTGAGCCGGGTGCGCGGGCCCTGGCGCCAGTTCCAGCGGCGGCAGGTCACCCCCGCGTCGTCGCGCCACACCACCTCGCCCGGGTCGGGGTGTTCGACGCTCTCCTCACCCCCGGCGACGGTCACGAAGTCCTCCTCGCCCGTGGCGCGCACCAGACGCATCCCGCCCTCGACGCGGTCGAGGTCCTCACCGCCCACCGGGATCAGGTGGGCGACGCTGACGGCGTTGTAGAGGTCGACGAGCAGGTTGATCCGGGGCAGACCGGCGTCGGACAGCGCCCTCCTGGCCAGCGCCTCGGCCGAGTTGCGGGTGCGCGACGGCTTGGAGCCGAACGCCGTGTACACCTCGCGCCAGGCGGCCATGTGCGGGTCCTCGTGCGGGGCGCGCCCGTCCAGGCGTACGGCGAGCCGGCGGGCCGCGTCGTCCAGGAGCGCCGAACCGGCCTCCGTGCTCGGTCCGCCCGCGAGGCCGGACGCTTCGACGGCGACGTGGGTGAAGCCGGGCGCGAGGGCGCGTACCTCGTCGGACACGGTGAGCGTGAGAGTCATCTGTCTCGCCTCAGAGTGCGGTGGGGAGCGTCTTCCACAGGAACGCCCGGTCGGGCGCGGCCTTCAGGGCAGCGAGCACGACCGGATGGGGTTCAGCGTACAGCTCCGGGTAGTCCATCTCATTGGACTCCGGGTCCGGCTCGAAGGCCAGCCACTCGCCGTCCAGGGAGAACTGGGCGTCCACACCCGGCTTGTTGCCGCGCGGGTCCTGCCGGTGCCAGGCACCGTTGAAGCGCACGGCGACCAGCCCGTGCACCACCTCGAACTTCTGGTAGCAGAGCGCGGTGGGGATGTCCTCGGCCCGCAGCAGCGCGGCCAGCGCGTGGGCCTTGGCATAGCAGATGCCCGTGCCGCGCTCCAGCACGTCCGAGGCGCGCCAGGTGACCCGCGGGTCGCCGGAGTCCTGTGAGTGCGGGATGGTGTCGCGCACGAACTCGAACGCCAGGCGCGCATAGGAATACGAGTCCTCGGCGTCCCTCGCCAGACGTGCGGCCGTCTCCCGGACGCGCGGGTGATGGTGGTCGATGGCCTCGTCGGCGGCCAAATACGCGGACAGGTCAGGGTTTTCCTGGATCAGCTCCATGCCCGCAGAGCATAGGAATGCGATCACCCGACAGTCAATGACTTTTCGGGCGACCGCATACTTATGCAAGAGCAGCGCCTAGCGCGCCATCTCCTCCTTGACCGCCGCCACGAACGCGTCCACGTCGTCCTCGGTGGTGTCGAAGGAGCACATCCAGCGCACGACGCCCGCGGCCTCGTCCCAGAAGTAGAACCGGAACCGCTTCTGCAGGCGCTCGCTCACGTCGTGCGGGAGCCGGGCGAAGACCCCGTTGGCCTGGACGGGATAGAGGAGCTCCACCCCGTGCACCGCCCGCACGCCCTCCGCCAGCCGCTCGGCCATCTCGTTGGCGTGGCGGGCATTGCGCAGCCACAGGTCCCTGGCGAGCAGTGCCTCGAACTGCACCGACACGAAGCGCATCTTGGAGGCGAGTTGCATGGACATCTTGCGGATGTGCTTCATGTGGCTGACGGCGTCCTGGTTGATGACCACGACCGCCTCGCCGAACAGCGCGCCGTTCTTCGTCCCGCCCAGCGACAGGATGTCGACGCCGACCGCGTTGGTGAACGTCCGCATCGGGACGTTCAGGGACGCGGCGGCGTTGGCCAGCCGGGACCCGTCCACGTGCACCTTCATGCCGCGGGCATGGGCGTGCTCGCAGATCGCGCGGATCTCGTCGGGCGTGTAGACGGTGCCCAGTTCGGTGCTCTGGGCGAGCGACACGACCTGCGGCATGGCCCGGTGCTCGTCCTCCCAGCCGAACGCCTGCCGGTCGATCAGCTCGGGGGTCAGCTTGCCGTCCGGGGTGGGCACCGTGAGCAGTTTGAGGCCGCCCATGCGCTCGGGGGCGCCACCCTCGTCGACGTGGATGTGGGCGCTCTCGGCGCAGATCACAGCGCCCCAGCGGTCGGTGACCGCCTGGAGCGCGACGACGTTCGCGCCGGTGCCGTTGAACACCGGGAACGCCTCCGCCGTGGCACCGAAGTGGCTGCGGATGATCCGCTGGAGGTGCTCGGTGTAGTCGTCCTCGCCGTACGCGACCTGGTGGCCGCCGTTGGCCAGGGTTATGGCGGCGAGTATCTCGGGGTGGACCCCCGCGTAGTTGTCGCTGGCGAAACCGCGGACCTGCGGGTCGTGGTGGCGACGGGCGTCGGTCCTGGGAGGGTTCACGGCTTCTCGGTCAGCCACAGACGGTTTCCGTTCACTTCGGCGGCGGGCTTGCTCCAGACTCCGGTGATGGCCTCGGCCAGGTCCTTGACATCGGTGAAGCCCGCGAACTTCGCGTTGGGGCGTTCGGCGCGCATCGCGTCGTGCACCAGCGCCTTCACCACCAGGATGGCAGCCGCCGACGTCGGCCCCTCGGGGCCCCCGGCCTTGCGGAAGTAGTCGGCGAGGGCCAGCGTCCAGGCCTCGGCGGCGGCCTTGGCCGCGGCGTAGGCGGCGTTGCCCGCGGTGGGCTTGCTCGCGCCCGCGGCGCTGATCAGCAGGTACCGGCCGCGCTCGCTGCGCTGCAGCGCCTCGTGGAAGGCGAGGGTGGTGTGCTGCACGGTCTTGACGAGCAGCAGCTCCAGGAAGTCCCAGTCGTCGAGGCTGGTCTTGGTGAAGGTCTCGCTGCCGCGCCAGCCGCCGACGAGGTGGACGAGGCCGTCGACGCGGCCGAAGTCCTTCTCGACGTGGGTGGCCCAGTCGCGGGTGGACTGCAGGTCGAGCAGGTCGACCGTGTCCCCGGTGACGGTGGCGCCACCGGAGGCGTACCGGGCCGCGTCCACGGCCTCCGAGAGCCGCTCCGGGTCGTTGTCCGCCCCGACGACGGTCGCTCCCGCCTCGGCGAGCCGGAGCAGCGTCGCCCGGCCGGCGGGTCCGCCCGCGCCGGCCACCGCGATCACCGCACCGCTCAGTGGCCCGTTCCCGTTCCCCATCTTCGCCTCCTGCTGAGCAGTGTTCGCTGTGTCGGTGGTGCGCCCGCTCACGCGGCGATCCGCTCGGCGCCGTCCGCGGTGATGCCCTTGGTGGAGGCGATCACGTTCTTCAGCTTCTTGGACAGGGCCTCATAGAACATGCTCAGCGGAAACTCGTCCGGAAGCACGTCATCGACGAGTTTGCGCGGCGGCTGGGTCAGGTCGAGGGCGTCGGGGCCCTTGGCCCACTTCGATCCGGGGTGCGGGGCGAGGTAGGTGGAGACCAGCCCGTACCCGGCGAACCAGTGCACGAGCTTCGGGCGGTCGATGCCGTCCTTGTACAGCTGCTCGATCTCGGCGCACAGCTGGTTGGTGACCTGCGGGGCGCGCTCCCAGTCGATGGAGAGCTTGTTGTCGGTCCAGCGGACCACGTCGTGCTTGTGCAGGTAGGCGAAGAGCAGCTGGCCGCCGAGGCCGTCGTAGTTGCGGACGCGCTCACCGGTGACCGGGAAGCGGAACATCCGGTCGAACAGCACCGCGTACTGCACGTCACGGGCCTGCGGGACGCCGTCCGCCTGCAGCTTCACGGCCTCCTTGAAGGCGGTGAGGTCGCAGCGCAGCTCCTCCAGGCCGTACATCCAGAACGGCTGGCGCTGCTTGATCATGAACGGGTCGAAGGGCAGGTCGCCGTGGCTGTGGGTGCGGTCGTGGACCATGTCCCACAGCACGAAGGCCTCCTCGCAGCGCTTCTGGTCGTGGACCATCGCGGCGATGTCCTCGGGCAGCTCCAGGCCCAGGATGCCCACGGCGGCGTCGGTCACCCGGCGGAAGCGGGCGGCCTCGCGGTCGCAGAAGATGCCGCCCCAGGAGAATCGTTCCGGCGCCTCGCGCACGGCGATCGTCTCGGGGAAGAGGACGGCGGAGTTGGTGTCGTACCCGGACGTGAAGTCCTCGAACTTGATGCCGCAGAACAGCGGGTTGTCGTAGCGGGTGCGCTCCAGCTCGGCCAGCCAGTCCGGCCAGACCATGCGCAGCACGACCGCCTCGAGGTTGCGGTCGGGGTTGCCGTTCTGCGTGTACATCGGGAAGACGACCAGGTGCTGCAGGCCGTCCGTGCGGTGCGCGGCGGGCTGGAAGGCCAGCAGCGAGTCCAGGAAGTCCGGCACCCCGAAGCCGCCGTCGGCCCAGCGGCGCAGGTCCGTCACGAGGGCCTCGTGGTAGGCGGCGTCGTGCGGGAGCAGCGGGGACAGCTCGGTGACGGCGTCGATCACACGGCGCACGGCGAGCTCGGCCTCGGCCGGATCCGGGGCGCCGACGGCGTCGAAATCGATCGATCCGTCCTTGGACTGCCATGGCCGGATCTGCTCCACGGCATCCTTGAGCACGGGCCACCCAGGGTGCTCAACCACCCTGGTCGCGGGAGGAATCTGCCCCTCCACACCCACCTGCACAAGAATTTCCGTCATGTCCCATCCTCCACGGGAGAAGCTCGCGTAAGGACACCGTACGCATACGGGGTTTCTCCCAGCAAGAGGAGGCTCCGGAAATTATCCTGCGTCACCCCCTTGGTCACCGCTCTTTTTCCTGCCGGACATGCGACGGACGCACACTTCCGCTACAGCCGGAGGCATGACGACGCCGTACCGGGGTAGAAGCCGGGACCGACCGGATCCAGCCGGTCAATCACCGGAGGACTCGCCCACGCCCGGGTGACCGCCGCGAAGGGTACGGGCCCGGTACGCCTCGGTCGTCTCCCCGATCCCCCGTGTACGTGCGGGTTCAACCCGGGACCAGGCCATTAGGCTGCGAGCCTGCCGCGTGGACAGCGACGTCCCTCCGGTCCGCGCGCGTGCCGAGCCGCCGTCGACGGAAGCGAGTTGAACCTTGAACTTCCTTACCATCGGTCACCGCGGGGTCATGGGTGTCGAGCCCGAGAACACCCTTCGTTCCTTCGTCGCCGCCCAGCAGGCCGGCCTCGACCTGATCGAACTCGATCTGCACCTGAGCAAGGACGGCGCCCTGGTCGTCATGCACGACGCGGACGTGGACCGCACGACCGACGGCGCGGGCCCGATCGCCGAGAAGACCCTCGCCGAGCTGCGCACCCTGGACGCGGGCCAGGGCGAGCGGGTACCGGTCTTCGAGGAGGTCCTGGACGCCGTGAAGACGCCGCTGCAGGCCGAGATCAAGGACGTGGCCGCGGCGCGGGCGCTGGCCGAGGTGATGCACAAGCGGGACCTGGTCTCGCGGGTGGAGGTGTCCTCCTTCCACGACGAGGCGATCTCCGAGATCGCCCGTCTGGTGCCCGGAGTCCGCACGGCGCTGATCGCCAGCCGCTACGGCACCGACGTGGTGGAGCGGGCCGTGGCTGCCGGTGCCGCGACCGTCTGCCTCAACATCCGCCGGCTCACCCTGGAGGTCGTCGAACTCGCCCGCGAGGCGGACCTCAGGATCATCGGCTGGGTGGTCAACACCCAGGACCATCTGCGGCTGGTGCGCGCCCTCGGTCTGGACGGCGCGACCACCGACTATCCCGAGATCAAGCGCACCGGCCGCTTCACGGCGTGACGATCAGGCGAGCGGCTTGACCAGCAGCTCGAACTGCAGGTCGTCGCGCTGCGGGATGCCGAAGCGCTCGTCGCCGTACGGGAACGGGGTCATCCGTCCCGTACGGCGGTAGCCGCGGCGCTCGTACCAGGAGATCAGGTCGTCGCGTACGGAGATCACCGTCATGTGCATCTCCGTGACGCCCCAGGTCGCGCGGGCCTGCCGCTCCGCCTCCGCGATGATCACCCTGCCCAGGCCCGCGCCCTGCAGCGCGGGGCTGACCGCGAACATGCCGAAGTAGGCGTGGTCGCCGCGGTGTTCGAGCTGGCAGCAGGCGACCACCCGGCCGTCGCGCTCCACCGTCAGCAGGCGGCTGTCCGGCGACTTTATGACCGCCAGCACCCCCTCCGGATCCGTCCGCTGCCCCTCGAGGATGTCCGCCTCGGTGGTCCACCCCGCCCGGCTGGAGTCTCCCCGGTACGCCGACTCGATCAGTGCGACCAGCGCGTCCACGTCGGCGTCGGTGGCATCGCGGAAGATCAGTCCGGCAGCGGCGGTGTCCATGGGTGTACGTCTCCGATCTCTGGCGCGGCAGGGCAGGAACGAGACTAACCCTGGCACTACTCTCCGGATGCATGGTGCACGTACTCAGCAGCCGGACACTTCTGCGCCCGACCGACCCCGAGCGCTCCCGGGCCTTCTACGGCGAGCGGCTCGGACTCGCCGTCTACCGCGAGTTCGGTACGGGGCCGGAGCGGGGGACCGTCTACTTCCTCGGCGGCGGCTTCCTGGAGGTCTCCGGACGCTCCCCGACCCCGCCGTCCCCGTCCGTGCGGCTGTGGCTCCAGGTCGCCGACGTGACCGCGGCCCACGAGGAACTGCTCGCGAAGGGGGTCGAGATCGTCCGGCCACCGGTGCGCGAGCCCTGGGGACTGGTCGAGATGTGGATCGCGGATCCGGACGGCGTCCCGATCGTGCTGGTGCAGATCCCCGACGAACATCCACTGCGGTACCGGCCCGGGATCTGACGGGCGCCGATACGGGCGGTGGCCCCGGCGCGAGCGGAGCCGGGCGGTTCGTGGACCGTGCCGGGGCCGCCGCACCGGTGGGCTGAACGACGGCAGGGCTTCCGGCACCGTCAATGCGGCCGACCATCTCGGCTCAGGTAAACCCACGCATGTGGGCTCCGCCTCGGGGCCCGGTGCCCGGCAGGCCGGACCGACCGGAACCATCCGGGGGCGGCGACGGGCGGTGGTGGCCCCGGCGCGGGCCGAGCCCGGCGGTCCGGGGCCGTGCCGAGGGCCCCGCTCGCGGCCTGCGCGGCGGCAGGGCCCCGGCGCCGTCAACGTGGCCGGTGCTGCCAGCCCCGGTCGGTTCGGGTCAGTTCGGTGAAGCCCGCGGTGCGCAGTGTGTGGAGTGGGGTGGTGTCGTCGGCGTGTTCGTAGGCGAGGAGGCGGTCGGCGCCGGAGAGGCGCAGCCAGTCGGCGGCGTGGGCCAGGAGCTGGTGCTCCCAGCCGACTCCGTGGTGTGCGGGGTCGATGTGGAGGTTGCCGATGTCGGCGAGGCCGGCGGCGCGGGCGTGGCGTTCGGGGCGGGCGAGGGAGGTGTCGACCTCGATGAAGCCGACGGGGTGTCCCTCCGCGTACGCGGTGAGGCGGGTCCCGCACTCCCCGAGCGTGCGCTCGACGGTGATCCCGGGGCGGGGCTCCGGCCGGGGCAGCTCGGACACCGGCGCGAGGAGGATCACCTCGGTGTGCCCGGTGTGCCGGAACCCGGCGCGCTCGTAGACGGCCCGTACGTGCGGCCAGTTGCGGGGCAGGCCGTAGACGGCGGGGGCGGGCAGGTCGCCCGAGGCGTGGCGGACCCGGACGCGCCAGCGGGCGAGTTGGGCGAGGCAGGCGGCCATGAGCAGGTCGGCGGCCTGGTCGGTGTGCGGCCGGAAGGAGGCGGGCGGATGCCAGAGGAACCAGGCGATCTCGCCCGCGTCTCGGTGGTCTTCGCCGACCTCGGCGTCGGCGCGGTAGCGCAGGAGATGGGCGGCGGCGGCCACGTGACCGTGGCTCTCGGCGACGAGCGTGACCCGCTCCCCCACCCATGGGTCCGTGACGAACTCCTCCGGCTGTCGCTCCAGGCCGCTGAGCACGGTGTTCACGGAGACCGAGACACCGGGGACGACGGCGGCGACGTGCGCGTTGACCAACTCCGTCAACTGGTCGCGGTCGTCGCGGTGGAAGGGGCGTACCTGGGGCATGCGTGACCTCCGGTCGGAAGGGTGAGGGGAGGCCGCCATGCGATGCGGTACGGGCACGAGGGTACGTCGCGGGACGGGCGGGCGCGAGGGGTTTCGGATGGCCGGGGCCGGGGGGCGGGGCTAGCGTGCTGCCATGAAGGCCGACAAGCCGGTGACCGGCGGACCCTGCTGGACGGAACTGGGCACCAGTGACCTGGAGGGTGCCAAGCGGTTCTACACGGAGCTGTTCGGCTGGCGTCCGGAGACCGATCCGCGGCAGGAGGCGGGCGGCTACACGGTCGCGCACCTCGGGGACGCGGCGGTCGCCGCGCTCACCCCGCTGTACCAGGAGTCCCAGCCGGTGGCGTGGAACGTGTCGTTCGCGGTGACGGACGCCGACGCGGCGGCGCGGCGGGTGGAGGAGGCGGGCGGGACGGTGGTCCTCGGCCCGATGGACGTCTTCGACGTGGGCCGCTTCGCCGTGGCCCTGGACCCGACCGGCGCCGCCTTCCAGCTGTGGCAGGCGCGGACCTTCCCGGGCGCCGGGCTGTTCGACGCGCCGGGCTCGCTGGGCTGGGTGGAGCTGGCGACCCGGGACACCGAGCGGGCCCGGGACTTCTACACCACGGTCTTCGGCTGGAGCGTCAACGCCTCCGAGTGGTACACGCAGTGGGGCGTCGACGGGGAGGACTTCGGCGGTATGGCGGCGATGGGCGACCGGTTCCCGCCCGAGGTGCCGGCGCACTGGATGCCGTACTTCGCGGTGGCGGACGTGGACGCGACGGCGGACGTGGCGGTGCGGGCGGGCGGTCTCGTCGTCATGGAGCCGTCGACCGTCCCGGACGGCCCGCGCATCGCGGTGCTGCGGGATCCGCAGGGCGCGGCGTTCGGGGTGCACCGGGTGGGCGAGGCGGGCTGAGGCGCGCGCGGGGCCGGGTCCGTCACGCGAGCGGTGTCACCGTCACCCGGTCGATGACCGGGGCGTACGCGGAGCGCTGGCCGTAGGGGTTGCGGCCGGTGCCGTCGTGGTCGGGGAGTTCGTCGGCGGTGAAGGTGAGGGTGTTGGTGCCCTCGCGCAGGGTGACGGGGACGGACAGCTCGAAGAAGTTGTTGAAGTGGAAGGTGGTGGGGAACAGCACGCGCCGGGGGGCGGCTGCGTTGACGGAGATGTCCGCGTGCCGGCAGACCGGGTCGGGGTTGTAGTGGGTCGCGGGCGCCTGTTCGCCGTTGGAGTAGCGGATGGTCAGCGCGTGCCGTCCGGCCCGTTCGGCGGTCACGGTGAGGGTGAGGGCGTTCGCCGGACCGCCGCCGATGCCGTCCACCGCCTTGCCGCCGGTGGCGAAGGTGTGGGCGCCGGTGACGTGCGCCCGGCCGGTCGGGACGCCCTCCTCGGCCGGGTACGCGGCGGTCGGCAGCAGGCCGCGGGACGGCGCGACCAGCAGCCGGTCCAGGACGAGTTGCTCCGACGCGCCGGTGACCGTGATCTTGTTGATGCCGCCGGCCAGGAACAGGGGTACGGCGGTGCGCTCGACCGGGCCGGTCTCCTCGCCGTTGACCGTCAGCAGGCCCTCGCCGGGGCCGAGCAGAGCGACGGTGACGGTCGCCTCGCCGTCGCCGGACGCGTGCACCCAGAAGGTGGCGGTGCCGCCGCGCGGCAGGACGACCGCGCCGGGCCCGGAGGCGCCGCGGTGCGTGTAGCTCACCCGGGCCCCGCCGCCGAGGGACGCGTACTCGGCGTCGTACAGCGCGGGCGCCGTCACATGGTCGTCGCGGAGGGCGAGGTCGAGCCGGTCGACGACCGCGTCGCCCCGGGTGACGCCCAGGTCGGCGTCGCGGGCGGCCAGGGTGAGCGTGTGCCGGCCTGCGGTCAGCTCCACCCGGGTGTCGGTGCGGCCCCACACCGCCCACTTGTAGCCGAGGGGCAGCCGCAGTTCCTGCGGCCGTTCACCGTCGACCCGCAGGAAGACATTGGTGGGGCCCTGCTCGCGCACCGCCTCGGCGAGGTTGTCGGAGTTCGCGAGGACACGCACGTCGTACGTCCCGTCGCGCGGGACCTCGACGTCGAAGGCGAGGACCAGGTCGGAGCCGGTGCGCAGGCCGCCGACGTGATGGCCGCCGGAGGTGGCGAACTTGCCGACGTCGGCCGGGGACCCCTCGGGCCCGTGGACGACATGGCCGTCACCCGTATGGGCCGCGTCCTCGGCCTCGTACGCCCGCCGCCAGCCGACCGAGGGCGGCACCGGAGCGCTCCCGTTGCCGCCGGGCGACAGGATCGCCTGGTAGGCGGACATCTCCTCCAGCTCCTCCAGACGCACCGTCACCTTGCCGTCGGTCACCGGGAGTTCCAGGTCGGCGAGCCGCGACGGCTGCGCCGATTCGCCCAGCTGTCCCGTCCAGGGGATCTCCAGGAGCCGTATGTGCACGGCCGTGCCGAACAGCTCCGGGTCGACGCCCTCGACGACGAGGTCCGCGGCACCGCTCCCGCCGCCGAAGAGCACCCGTGCCTGCCGCTTGTCCCGGTCGAGTGCGGCGACGCCCTGGAGGGTGTACTGCACGTTGGGCCGCGGCGCGGTGACCCGGACCGTGCTGCCCGTGAGCCGGCCGTAGGCGTTGAACAGCCACCACTGCCCGTTGCCCCGGTTGGCCTCCACCGCCGAGTCGTTGAGGTTGCCGTCGATGTTCCAGTACGCCATGTCGGCGTCGACCTTGGACTCCTCCAGGGCGGCGATCCACTGGATCATCTGGCCGGGCACGGACAAGTGGTAGTTGTGGGCGTACTCGTTGATGTTGACCGGCAGCGGGCCGATCCCCAACTCCCGCTCCATGCGGCGGTACTTGGCGACGTTCGTCCGGATCTCGTCCGGTGACGACAGCTCGTGCCAGGTGACCACGTCGGGGAGGACGCCGTTGTCGCGGGCGAACTCGAGGAAGCCCCGGACCTCGTCGTAGAGGATGCTGGTGTTGGGCCCGGCGATGCGCGCGTCGGGGTGCAGGGCCCGGATGAGCTCGCAGAGGTCCTTCCAGGCGGCGAAGTAGCGGGTGGGGTCGTCCCGCCAGGAGACGGTGTCGTAGCTCCACTCCCCCGTGCCGAACATGTTGCCCTCGGGCTCGTTGAACGGCACATAGACCACGTGGGACTTCAGCGCGCCCAGCGTGAGCACCTGTTCGACCTGGCGGCGGACCCGGGCCCGGAAGCCGGCGAGCCGTTCCTCGCCCGTGGCGCCGGGCCACTCGTAGGGGAAGCCGCGATAGATGTCGGTCATGTAGACGTACACCTCCCGGCCGCCCGCCTCGACGAAGGACGGCAGGATCTCCAGGGCGTCGGCGCCGGGGTGCTGGGTGCCGTCCTGGGCCTTGGTGGAGACGGTGCGGACGTACATGCCCTCGACGACGTTGCGGCTCGGCACGCCGTCGCCGTACAGCCCGTACAGGGTGCCGCTCGCGCCGCCGTGGACGGGGCCGGTGTCGGTGCCGAGGTCGACGGTGAGCGCCTGGTCGGCGGAGGTGGCGGAGGCTGCGGCGGTCACGACATCATCCCCTGTTCGTGATTTCGTACGCCAGTCGGCGAACCGAACGGCACTGACCGTAAGGATCACCTCCGGCCCGCGTCAACGGTCGCGACAGCCGCCGCTCACGCGCGCAGGGCGCCCATCCGTCCCTCCAGGCGGGTCAGCAGCTCGGCGAGCAGGCCGGCCAGTTCCCCCTGGCCCTCCGGGGCCAGGACGGACAGGACGGCCGTCTCGTAGGCGAGCTGCTCGGGGAGGATGCCGTCCACCAGGCCCCGGCCGGCGTCGGTGAGCCGGACATGGGCGACCCGGCGGTCGCGGGTGTCGCCGCGGCGCTCGACCAGGCCTCGCTCGGTGAGCTGCTTGAGGCGCTTGGTGACGGCCGCGCCCGAGGAGAAGGTCTCCCGGGCCAGCTCGCTCGGGGTCAGTTCGTGACCGGTCCGGCGCAGCGCGCCGAGCAGATCGAACTCGGGGCGGCTCAGGCCGGCGCGGCGCAGCGGCGCGTCCTCGGCCTGCTGCAGGAGGGCGGCGCAACGGTTGATGCGGCCGATGACCTCCATGGGTCCGGTGTCCAGCTCGGGGTGGACGGCCCGCCACTGCCGGACGACCGCGGCGACGGTGTCGCCCCTCGCCGCCTCGCCCCCGGCCCCCGGCTGTCCGTTCGTCGCCGTCATGGCCGTACGTCCTCCGTTGTCCTCGTCTGAGCCGAGGGGTGGAGCCCCTGGCGTCGTACCGTCGCGGCGAGCGTACGGTGTCCGGACTGTTCGGCGAGCACGACCCGCTCCTGGGGCAGGGCGCGCTGCCACCACTCGCCGGACGCGGCGTCGGCCGTGGCGCGCAGCTGGACCAGGGCGGCGGCCAGCGAGCGGCGGGCCGTTTCGAGGGCGCGGGGCTCGGGGTGGGGTTCTGCGAGCAGGCGCGCGGCGCTCTCGCGGGCCCGCTCGGCGGCGGCCAGGTCGTGGGCGAGGCGGTCGCCCGCCCGCCGGTTGGTGACGGCCACGGCGGCGACGAAGCCGACGAGCGCGCCGACCAGGGTGTCCCCGATCCGCTCGGTGATCAGCGTGCGGGGGTCCTGCGTCCGGGCGAATTCGGTGATGAGCAGTGCCATCGGGGTGACGCAGACGCTGCCGAGCCAGTAGTTGCGGGCGATCAGCGCCTCGGCGCCGAAGTTGAGGGCGAGGCAGCACAGCACCAGGGCCGCCGGGTGCGGATGGGTCAGCGGGACGAGCGCGGCGAAGAGCAGCACGCCGACCAGGTTGCCGACGACGCGCTGGACGCCCCGGCTCCAGGTGAGGGTGACATTGGCCTGGTAGAGGGAGGCGGCGGTGACGAGGGCCCAGTAGGGGCGGCCGGCACCGAGGGCGAGGGAGGCGTATCCGGCGAGCGCGCAGCCGATCGCGGTGCGGGCGGCGATCGGGGCGAGCGGGCCGAGGGCGCGCCACCAGGCGGGGTGCGGGGCGGCGCGTTCGGCGTCCACGCCGAGGAGTTCGTCGGCGTCGGCGGCCTGCGGGACGTCCGCCCGGGGGACGGGGCCAGTGCCGCGCAGGGCCCGCGCCCAGCCGCGCAGCCGCTCGGGGTCGGTGCCCGCGGGGGCGGCGAGGGCGACCTCCGCACGGACGAGCAGGCGTTCGAGGGCGCGGCGGGTGCGGTCGGCGCGGGCGCCGGTGGAGAGCAGCGACTGCCAGGCGGCTTGCACGGCGGCGGCAGCGGCGGCCCGGGTACGGGCGTGCCCGTCGCCGGTGCCGCGCGTGGCGGCGTACGCGGCGGCGGCGTTCAGCGCCTGCGCGGTGGCGCGGCGTTCGGGGCCGTGCGGGCGGAGCAGGCCGGGCGCCATCCCGACCAGCCAGGCCCAGGCGCCCGCCGCCACGGCCAGCGCCAGGTGACCGGGGACCTGGGCGAGGGTCTGCGGTACGAACAGGGACGCGGAGCTGATGAAGGTCAGGACCACGTTCCCGGGCGGGCCGGTGCGGGTGGCGTCGCACAGCGTCTTCTGCGCGGCGGCCAGGAGGGCGCCGACGGTGACCAGGGCGACGGCGTCGGTGGTGAGCGACGCGGTGAGCAGGGCGACGGCCAGCCCGCCGATCATGCCGAGCACCACCCAGGCCAGGGCGCGGGCCCGGGCCGCGTACGGGCGGTTGTGGCCGTAGAGCGCGCACAGCGACCCGGCCATCGTGTACATCGCCAGGTCGAGGCGGCCGAGCGCCAGCAGGGTCAGGTTGGGCGGGGCGACCGCGGCGACCACGCTCAGCGCGGGCTTGAACCAGATGTCGGAGGGGCGGCCGAGGCGCAGGACGCCGGCGAGGGGGAGACGGTGGGGGGTCGCACTGCTCATGGCATCAAATTTAGCACGTGTTTTACATGTAAAACATCACTCGTGCTCCCGTGCACCCCCTTGCGCTCGCGTGCGCGCCCCGAGGGGCGGGCATCGCATCCCTCGACCGACCGTCGAGCGGGGAGGTGCGCGTGCACGGACCGGCGTCGACCGGCTGGCTCCTGGTGGTGCTGTGCGCGGCGACCGGGGCGTACTGCCTGCTGCGGATGCGCAGCAGGGTCGAGGAGCAGCGGCGCGCCGCGGGGGGCGAGGCGCTCATGGGGTTCGGCATGGCCGCGATGGCCGTACCCGGCACGGTGTTCAGCCCGCCGTCGTGGGCCTGGCCGCTGTACGCCGTCGTGTTCGGCGCGGCGGCGTTGCGCGCCCTGTGGACCGCGCGCGGCAGCCCGCACCATCTGCACCACCTGGTGGGCAGCGCGGCCATGGTGTACATGGCGCTCACGATGGCCGGCTCCCCCGGCTCCCACCACGAGCACGGCGGCACGGGGGTTCCCCTGCTGACCGGTGCGCTGCTCCTCTACTTCACCGGTTACGTGCTGCTCTCCGGCGTCCGGCTGGTCCCAGCCGCCGCCGTCACCGGTACGAGGACCGTCCGGTGGGGCGACCGGCCGGAGCTGGCGCGGGCGTGCCGGCTGTCGATGGGGATCGCCATGGTCGCCATGCTGCTGACACTCTGACGCAGGCCCTCGGGCAAGCGTTGTCTGCGTCACTTTGCCGTGCCGGACCGTACCCCTGAGTAGCCCACCGCTCATAGGCTGCCGACCATGATGGTCCCCGCGGCACTGCTGCTGCTCGGCGCCCTGGCCGCCGTCGTCGCCCCCCGGCTGCTCGCCCGGGCCGACTGGCCGGACCGTGAACCGGTGGTCGCCCTGTGGGCGTGGCAGTGCGTGGTGGCGGCCGTCCTGCTGTGCTGCGCGCTGTCGATGACGCTCAGCGCGGCGGCGGCCTGGCAGGCGGTGCGCGGGCACGTGTTCGGGCCGGCGCCGCGGGCGGTGGTGGACGCCTACGCCCTCGGCACGGCCGGTCCATGGGCGGCGACCACCGCGGTGACGCTCGCGTGCGGCGGGCTGTGGACCGCGGCGATGCTGGTCCGCGAGGTCGCGCGGGCCCGGACGCGGCGGCGCCTGCGGCGGGCCGAACTCCTCGTACGCGCGCCGCTGTTGCCCGGGGAGGAGCCCGCGGGCGGCCGACTGGTCGTACTGGAGGGCGAGCGGTCCGACGCCTGGTGGCTGCCGGGTGCCACGCCCCAACTGGTCATCACCACGGCCGCGTTGCGCCGCCTGAAGGGGCGCCGGCTGGACGCGGTCCTCGCCCACGAGCAGGGGCACGCGCAGGCCCGGCACGACTGGCTGCTGCACTGCTCGGGCGCGCTGGCTGTCGGGTTTCCGCAGGTGCCGGTGTTCGCCGCGTTCCGCGACGAGATGCACCGGCTGGTCGAACTGGCCGCCGACGACATGGCCTCCCGCCGCCACGGCCGCCTCACGACCGCGCTGGCCCTCGTGGAACTCAACGAGGACCGCGGTGTGTTCGGCCCCGGCCCCACCCCGCAGGCCCACCTCCCCCAGCGCGTGCACCGCCTCCTCACTCCCCCGGACCGCCTCACCGCGATGCACCGCCTGCGCCTGACCGCCGCCGCGGCCCTGGTCCCGGTGATCCCGGTACTGGTGGCGTTCATACCGAGCCTGCGAGCACTGGGGTAGGCACCGGCACGCGTGCCTCCGGCGGGCGCCTCCACCCCGGCGACGGACCACTCACGCCCCGGGGCTGGTTTCCCGTACCGCGCGTCGGAGAAGATCGCAGCATGCACCACCCGTCCGTCGAGTCCCCGCCCCGCCCGCAGGAGTACCGCGCGGCCGCTCGCGCCGCCTGGGTCCTCGCGCCGTGTTCCGTACTGCTGCTGACGCTGGTCGCGACCAGATGGCACCCGCTGATCGCCGTGGACGGGGACGTCGCCCGCACCACCCATCGCTGGGCGGTGGAGGAAAGCGGCCTCACCCATGTCTTCCGCGTCCTGACCGACTGGGTCTGGGCCCCGCTGACAAT
Source organism: Streptomyces sp. NPDC039424 (assembly GCF_055639495.1). Taxonomy (NCBI): domain Bacteria; kingdom Bacillati; phylum Actinomycetota; class Actinomycetes; order Kitasatosporales; family Streptomycetaceae; genus Streptomyces; species Streptomyces sp. NPDC039424. The sequence goes on along the minus strand of NZ_JBVKAI010000008.1, from coordinate 48,915 downwards.
GCGCCTGGTGTGCGGGGCGGTCGCCGTGTGGCTGGTGTGGCGCCACGGGGCGTGGCGGGCGGCCGTGTGGCTGGCGGTGGCCTGCGCGTTGACCACGGTGGCGCAGCAGGCGGTCAAGGCCGCCGTCGCCCGCCCCCGCCCGGTCTGGCCGGACCCCGTCGACTCGGCGCACTACGCGGCCTTCCCCTCGGGTCACGCCATGACCGCCGCGGTGGTGTGCGGCCTCCTGCTCTGGCTGCTCCACCACTTCGGCGCCGGACGCGCCCTGTGGCGTACGGCCGTCGCCGTCGCCGTGGTCTCCGTGGTGGGGGTCGGCCTGACCCGGGTGTGGCTCGGCGTGCACTGGCTGTCGGACGTGCTCGGAGGGTGGCTGCTCGGGGGGCTGGTCGTGGCGGTGGCCGTGCTGGCGTACGGGTGGTCGCCGAGCGGCCGGGCCGATCCTCACTAGCGGACCACCCGGTTCAGCCCCGCCGCGCATCGAACATGCATACGCTCGTGCGGCGCCCTCGGGAGACGCCCGCAGGGCCACCGGAGCATGGGGGAACCTTGTCCAGCATGTCCAGACGATCACTGCTCGGATACTCGGGGACGGCCGCCGCGAGCGCGGCGATCGGCGGTGCGGCGTCCGCGCAGCCCGCCCAGGCCCAGGAAGCACAGGCGGAGACCGCGTCGACCGAGTTCCAGCCGGGGACGCTCTTCACCGGCCAGAGCACCATCGGGGACATCGACGCGGACCTGCAGATCAGGTTCAGCGTCCAGACGAACCAGGCGCCGGCGGCGAAGGTCATCGATCCCGTGGAGGTCGCCGAGCTGCTCAACGAATTCGTCACCTCCCGAGGCTGGCCGGCCATCAGGTTCTACGGCACCCCGCCGCCCGCCCCGCTGAACTGACGCGCACCGACAGCAGCCACGCACCGGACGGAAGGGCGACATAGCGCCGGGTACAGTCCACCGCATGGCTGCCGTCCTCTTCGACTTCTCCGGGACCCTGTTCCGCGTCGAGTCCACCGAGTCCTGGCTGCGCGCCGTCCTGGCCGAGTCCTCGCTGGAACTCCCCGAGCCGGAACTGGCGGAGGCCGCACGGGCGTTGGAGGCCGCCGGGGTGCTGCCGGGCGGGGTGGCACCGGTCGAACCGCCGGCGGAGCTCGCTCAGGTGTGGGCGGTCCGGGACGAGAGCGCCGCGCTGCACCGGGCCGCGTACACCGGCCTGTCCCGTCGGGTACCGCTGCCCGATCCCGCGCTGCACGAGGCGCTGTACGAGCGGCACATGTCCCCGCGGGCCTGGTCGCCGTACCCCGACGCCGCCGAGGTGCTGCGCACACTGCGCGAGCGCGGGATCGGCGTGGGCGTGGTCAGCAACATCGGCTGGGACCTGCGCCCGGTCTTCCGCGAGCACGGGCTCGACGAGTACGTGGACGCGTACGTGCTGTCGTACGAACACGGCGTCCAGAAGCCGGACCCGCGGCTGTTCTCCACGGCCTGTACGGCGCTCGGTGTCGATCCGCGGGACGTGCTGATGGTCGGTGACAGCAGGCCGGCGGACGGCGGTGCGGCGGCCCTCGGCTGCCGGGTGCACTTCGTGGACCACCTGCCGGTGTCCGAGCGGCCGGACGCGCTGCTGCCGGTGCTGGACCTGGTGGGCTGAGCCCCGTTCCGGTGACCGGCCGCCTGAGACGATCCCCCGTGTCGCCCCAGGCGGACGGCAGCCCTGAGCAGGCCCCGCGCGGAGCCGGGGCCGATGCGTTGAGTATAGTTGGCTGGCAGCCAGTCAACGCAGGAGTCACAGCATGTCCCCGCGCAGCGCCTCGGTCAACGAAGAGTTGCGAAGGCGTTCCCGGGAGCGGCTCCTCCAGGCGGCGGTCGAGCTGGTCGGCGAGCACGGGTACGAGGCCACGACCCTGGGCGACATCGCGGACCGGGCGGGCTCGGCGCGCGGACTGGTGTCGTACTACTTCCCCGGCAAACGCCAGCTCCTGCAGTCCGCCGTGCACCGGCTGATGCACCGCACGCTGGAGGAGGCGCTGGAGCGCGAGCCGCGCACCGACGACGGCCGGGAGCGGCTGGCGCGGGCGATCGACGCGATCCTGGGCCTGGCCCGGGACCGGCCCGTGCTGATGCGCCAGCACATGGCGGGACTCCTCCAGGCCGAGGGCTTCGTGCGGTGCCCGGAACAGCGGCGGCTGTCCGAGCTGCTCAGCGACACCGTCGTCCGGTACGGCTCCCAGGACGTCCAGGCGGACTACCCCATGCTGCGCGCGCTCCTGATGGGGGCGGTGTACGCGGCGCTGGTGCCCGGGGTGCCGATGCCGATTCCGACCCTGCGGGACGAGCTGTTCAAACGCTACCGGCTCGACTGGGAGCTGGGCGTGCCGCCCGGGGCCGGGGCGGCGGCCGAGGGGGAGTGCGAGAAGGATCTTTCGCGGTTCTTCGCCACGGAGGAGCGGTCGGGTGCCGTGCCGGACGGACGGGCGGGCGACGGGCCGGGCGCCCTCTAGCACCACCGGCCGACGAGCCACCCCTTCGGAGGACATCACCCCACCGGCCCCTGTCAGTGGAGCCGGTGCGGTGGGATGCTGGAGCCATGCGTGTAGCCGTCGTCGGCTCCGGGCCGAGCGGGTGTTACACCGCCCAGAGCCTGATTCAGCTGGATCCCGAGGTGCACGTCGACGTCCTGGACCGGCTGCCGTGCCCGTACGGCCTGGTGCGGTACGGCGTGGCCCCGGACCACGAGAAGATCAAGTCGCTCCAGGGCAGCCTGCGCACGGTCCTGGAAGACGACCGGGTGCGGTTCCTCGGGGGCATAAGGGTCGGCGGCCCCGGCGGGCTGCCGGTCGAGCGGCTGAGGGAGCTCTATCACGCGGTGGTGTACTGCGTGGGCGCCGCCACCGACCGGCATCTCGGCATTCCCGGCGAGGACCTGCCGGGCAGCTGGTCGGCGACCGAGTTCGTGTCCTGGTACAGCGCGCATCCGGACTCCGCCGAGCACGGCTTCCTGCGGGGAGTCCGGTCGGCGGTGGTCATCGGCGTGGGCAATGTCGCGGTGGACGTCACCCGGATGCTGGCCCGGGGCGTGGCGGAGCTGAGCCCGACCGACATGCCGCAGGCGGCGCTCACCGCGCTGGCGGCGAGCGGGGTGCGGGAGGTCCAGATGGCGGGGCGGCGCGGCCCCTCGCAGGCCCGTTTCACCACCAAGGAGCTGCGCGAGCTGGGCGCCCTGCCCGGCACCCAAGTCCTCGTGGACCCGGCGGAGCTGGCGCTCGACCCGGCGTACGTCGACCCGTCCGGGCTGCCCGCGGCGCAGCGGCGCAACGTGGAGGTGCTGCGCGGCTGGGCGGCACGGCCGGCCCAGGACGCGGCGCGCCGCATCCGGCTGCGCTTCCATCTGCGTCCCGTCGAACTTCTCGCCGACGAAGGGCACGTGGGCGCGGTGCGCTTCGAGCGGACCGCTCCGGACGGACAGGGCGGCGTCAAGGGCACCGGCCTCTTCGAGGTCGTCGAGGCGCAGTTGGTGCTGCGCTCGGTCGGTTATCGCGGAGTGCCCCTGGAGGGGCTGCCGTTCGACGCGGCGAGCGGCACCGTGCCGAACAGCGAGGGCAGGGTGGTGCGCGGGTCCGTCGTGTCGCCGGGCGAGTACGTGGCCGGCTGGATCAAGCGCGGCCCGACAGGCGTCATCGGCACCAACCGCCCGTGCGCCAAGGAGACGGTGCTCTCCATGCTCGCGGACGCCCCCGTGCTCGTACGCAAGCCGGTGCCGGACGATCCCGTCGCGGTGCTGCGGGCGGCCGGGATCGAGCCCGTGCCGTGGGCGGGGTGGCAGGCGATCGAGCGGGCCGAGGCGGAGCTCGGGGCCTCGCTCGGGCGCAGCGTGGTCAAGCTGGCCGACTGGGACTCCCTGCTGGCCGCGGCGCGGACGGCGGCCTCCTAGCAGAGTGGGGCGCGCCCGGGTGGGCAGGACACACACCGGCAACAGCCGCGAAATCAACAAACTGTTCAAGCCGTTTACGGTCTCGTGCTGTTCGGATGTCGCCCCCCCACCCGCCGCTCTGGAGTGCCCATGGCCACGACCGCACCCGTACACCCCGTCGACGAGGTCCCACCCGGACGGCAGCTGACCGCCTTCGGTCTGCAGCACGTCCTCGCGATGTACGCGGGCGCCGTCGCGGTTCCGCTGATCGTGGGCGGGGCGCTGAAGCTGTCGCCCGCGGACCTGGCCTACCTGATCACCGCCGACCTGCTGGTGTGCGGGATCGCGACGCTCCTGCAGTGCGTCGGGTTCTGGCGGTTCGGTGTGCGGCTGCCGATCATGCAGGGCTGTACGTTCGCGGCCGTGTCGCCGATGGTGCTGATCGGGACGACGGGCGGCGGGCTGCCCGCCATCTACGGCTCCGTGATCGTCGCGGGACTGGCGATCATGCTGCTGGCGCCGGTCTTCGGCAGGCTGCTGCGCTTCTTCCCACCGCTGGTCACCGGCACGGTGATCCTGATCATCGGTCTCTCGCTGCTGCCGGTCGCGGGCAACTGGGCGGCGGGCGGCGTCGGCGCGAAGGACTTCGGGGAGCCGAAGAACCTGGCGCTCGCGGCCTTCGTGCTGGCCGTGGTGATCGGCGTCCAGCGGTTCGCGCCCGCGTTCCTGAGCCGGATCGCGGTGCTGGTCGGCATCGCGGTGGGGCTCGCGGTGGCCGTGCCCTTCGGCTTCACGGACTTCGGCGGGGTCGGGGACGCCGACTGGCTGGGCATCAGCACCCCGTTCCACTTCGGGGCGCCGGCGTTCAAGGTGTCCGCGATCGTGTCCATGCTGGTGGTGGCCCTGGTGACGATGACGGAGACCACCGGTGACCTGATCGCGGTCGGCGAGCTGACCGGGCGGAAGGTGGAGCCGCGCTCCCTCGCGGACGGGCTGCGCGCCGACGGCCTGTCCACCGTGCTCGGGGGTGTGTTCAACACCTTCCCGTACACGGCGTACGCGCAGAACGTCGGCCTGGTCGGCATGACCCGGGTGCGCAGCCGCTGGGTGGTCGCGGCGGCCGGCGGCATCCTGGTGCTGCTCGGTCTGCTGCCCAAGCTGGGCGCGGTGGTCGCGGCGATCCCGGCACCGGTGCTCGGCGGCGCGGGCCTGGTGATGTTCGGGACGGTCGCGGCGAGCGGCCTCAGGACGCTGGCGCGGGTCGACTTCAGGGACAACCACAACCTGACGGTGGTGGCCGTCTCGGTCGCCGTCGGCGTCCTGCCAGTGGGGGTGCCCACCGTGTACGCCAAGTTCCCGGACTGGTTCCAGACGGTGATGAACAGCGGCATCAGCGCGGGGTGCCTGACCGCGATCGTACTGAACCTGCTGTTCAACCACCTTCCGGCGCGGTCCGGTTCGGCCACCGACGTCGGGGCGGAGGGCCTGCCCGCCGGGGGCGGGGAGGCTGCGCACCCCGGTCCGGCGAGCTGAAGGGCCCTGCGCCCCGTTCGCACGCGGTATGCGAGCTCAGGGCCTGCGCAGCAGCCCCGTCGGCACCGCGGCGGCGAGCACCTTGTAGCCCGTCGGGTTCAGGTGCAGCCAGTCGCCGTCGTGCAGGGTCGGCAGCAGGCGCCGCGGGTTGTCGGGGTCCCGGACCGCGCGGTCGAAGTCGATGACCGCGTCGAAGTGACCGGGGGTGCGGATCCAGGCGTTGACGCGCTGCCGGGAGGCCTCGCGCTCGCCCGCCGGGTCGTCGTAGAGGGTGCTGCCGCCGAAGGGCGTCAGGGTGGCGCCGTAGACGCGGATGCCCTGGGCGTGGGCGCGGACGACGATCTGCCGGTAGGCGGCGATCAGGTCGTCGGTGACCCGGCGCTGGGCGTCGGCGGTGGCGTCGGCGGTGCCTAGGTCGTTGACGCCCTCGAAGACGATCAGCCAGGAGACCCCGCTGCGAGCGAGCACGTCGCGGTCGAGGCGGGCCAGGACGTTGGGGCCGAGCCCGTCGTTGAGGACCCGGTTGCCGCCGGCGGCCTGGTTGAGGACGGCGATGCCCGAGGTGGCGGGGCGGGTGCGGAGGCGGTCGAAGAACTGGTCCGTCCAGCGGTCGTTGCCGTTGGTGGTGGAGCCGCGGCCGTCGGTCAGCGAGTCACCCAGGACCGCCAGCGCCTCGGTGGTCCCGGGTGACAGCACCTCGACGTCGCTCAGCAGGTACCAGTGGTTGACCGGGGTGGCGCCCGGCAGGTCCTGGTCCTGGGTGTGGTCGCCGCCGACGAGGTACGAGGTGGTGCGCGAGCCCGGGTGCGAGGTGAGCGCGAGCGACGGCTGGCCCTGGGCGAGGTAGGCCGTGACGGTCAGGGCGGATCCGGCCGGCAGGTCGAAGTCCAGTGGGTCGGAGACGACTTGGGCGCCCACGGGGACGGTCGTGGCGGCGTGCCCGGAGAAGGTGATCGGATGGGTGCTGCCGGGTTCGATCGCGCTGACGCCCACCCGGCCGTCCTGGGGCAGCGCCACCGTCACCGCGGTGAGCGGCAGCGGGGTGTCGCCGTAGGCGTTGGAGAAGCGCAGCCGGACGCGGTGTCCTCCGGTGGACACCCGCAGGGTCTGCCGCAGGGTGGTGTCGGCCAGGACGGACTTCTGCCCGGTGAAGGGCGCGGGCGGCAGGTTGGCGGGCTCGGTGAGCTGCGGCATGGCGGTCCAGGTGTTCACCCAGTGCCTGCCGGGGGGCGGGTGCGAAGCGGCGGGCGGGGCGGGTGGTTTGGAGCTCCTGACCAGTGCCGTCACCGCCGACGACGTCACGACGAGGGCGAGGGCGAGGACGCAGGCGCTGATCAGCGGGGCGAGCGGGATTCGTCTGGGCGGCTTCACGGGGCCCTTCCTGACAAGGGGACGGGGGGGGCGGGTGCGCGCCGTACTCCCCTCCGGCGCGCACCCGGGTCGGTCAACCGGCCGTGCAGGCGGTTCCGTTGAGCGTGTAGGCGGTCGGAGCAGCGCTGTTGCCGGTGTGCGTGGCCTGGTAGCCGATGCTGACGCTCGCGTTCGGCGCGATGGTGCCGTTGTACGAGACGTTGGCGGCCGTCACCGCACCGGAGGACGGGCTGTAGGTGGCGCTCCAGCCGTTGGTGATGGTCTGGCCGGTGGGCAGGGTGAAGCCCAGTTTCCAGCCGCTCACCGCCGTCGTGCTGGTGTTGGTGATCGTCACGGAGGCGGTCAGTCCGGTGCTCCAGGCGTTGGTGGTGACGGTCACCTTGCAGGCACCGGCCGGGGCCGGGGGCACGGTGCCGCCGCCGTCGAGGCCGAAGAAGCGCAGGGCGCGGGCCACCATCCCGTAGGCGTAGAGGTTGTGGCCGACGCCCTGGAGGCTGATGGCCTCGACGGGGGCCTGGTCACCGGTGGCGCCGTAGCGGGTGCGGGTCCAGCCGGACTGGGGCGTGTCGGTGGCGGCCGGGGTCTGGCTCACGCCGAGGACGTTGGTCCACTGCTTGATCGCCTCGCCGAAGTTGGGGTAGCGCAGCACGTCGTCCTCGGTGCCGTGCCACAGCTGCATCCGCGGCCGGGGTCCGGTGTAGCCGGGGTAGGCGCCGCGCACCAGGTCGCCCCACTCCTGCGGGGTGTGGGTGAGGGTGCCGCCGGAGCAGGTGCTGTTCCACTCGGAGCCGTCGGTGGTGGCGAAGCAGCCGAAGGGCACGCCGGAGAACGCGGCGCCCGCGGCGAACACGTCCGGGTAGTCGCCGAGCAGGACGTTCGTCATCATCGCGCCGGAGGAGATGCCGGTGACGAACACCTTGCCGGTGTCGGCCGAATAGGTGCGGGTCGCCCAGCCGACCATGGACCTGATGCCGACCGGGTCGCTGCCGCCGCCGTGGCGCAGCGCCTGCGGGGAGGAGACGTCGAAGCACTTGCTGGCCCGGGTCACCGACGGGTACACGACGACGAACCCGTACTGGTCGGCCAGCGAGGCCCACTCGGTGCCGGAGTACATCGCGGACGCGGAGCCGCCGCACCAGTGGACGGCCACCACGACCGCCGGGTGCGCGGTGACGCCGCTCGGCACGTACATGTACATCTGCAGGTTGCTGGGGTTGTCGCCGAAGCCGGTGACCTCGGTGAGCGTGGCCGTGGGGAGGGCCGCGGGGGACTCCGTCCGGGCGGCTGCCGGTGGCGCGGTGAGGAACAGCGTCGCGAGCAGCGGGAGCAGCGCCGCGAGGAGGGCGGTCAGTGTGCGGCGTAACGGCACGGTGGGGGGCATGTCCTTGTCCCTTCCTGGTTCAGCAGGAGGAGTTGGTCTGGGTCAGCAGACCCAGGCGCCACGGGAGTTGGGAGTAGTCGCCGCTCGCGGCGGGATCCATCCCCTGGTAGAGGTACCGCAGGCGGCACGGATTGATGGTGAGGGTCTGGTCGACGCCGTCGCGGATCATCTCGCCGTGGCTGAAGTCCTTGGTCCACGCGGACTGTCCGGAGGGGAACGTCACGTTGGTGGCGCGGATGAACGGGTTCGCCTCGGTGTCGGCCAGGGGCGTCCAGGTGCCGCCCAGGCTGTCGGCCGTCCAGGCCCGGAAGTAGCGCCGCCAGTCGGAGCCGGTGGCCAGGGCCTCGACCAGCATCAGGTACTTGCCGCTGTTGCCGAGCCGGTAGACGTTGCTCGCCTCGAACAGGTCGAAGCGGTTCGGTGCGGACAGCACGATCGTGGTGTCGCGCAGTCCGTTCGGGAACTCGCCGACCGTGGTCCGCGCCCGGTACTCGTGGCCGTTGCCGTCCGAGAAGAACAGGTAGCAGTCGGTCTTGTCGCAGATCACCCAGAAGTCCAGCCAGGCGCCGCTGCTGCCCTTGTTCTGCGTGACGACGGGCGGCTCGGTGTCCATGAAGGTGCGCGGGGCGCTCCAACTGCCGGGCTTGGCGGGGTCGTCGGTGGTGGAGAAGGACGGCGGGCCGGTCTGGTAGACCATGTACCACTTCTTCTGGGGGGCGAAGTAGAACACCTGCGGCGCGGCGGCGTAGCGCGTGCCGATGTCGGGGTTGGTGTCCAGGAACGTCTGCGGCGCCGCGGCGGCCTGCGACCAGTCGGCGAAGCTGGTGTGCTCGAGGCTCCACCGACCGGAGGTGTCGGCGGTGGTGGCGTAGACGTGCCAGCGGTTCTGGTAGCGGAACACCGTCGGGTCCTTCACGGACACGATCGGGTGGGTGGCGTCCGGCTTGGGTGCGATCAGCGGACCGCTGGAGGACCAGGTGAAGGAGCCGGGCAACGGGGCTGCCCGCCGCGGTGGCGAACCGTCGCCGCCTCGGGCGGCCGCGGGCGGTCCGGTCAGTGTGACGGCCGCCAGGAGCAGCAGGACCAGTCCGCCCAGGAGCGTGCGCATGCGCGGAGTCCTCATCGACTCGCCCCTCTCGTAAGGGAAGCATCCGGGGCATCGTGGCATGGACATGGCCGCCATGGAAGCGCTCCCACACCACTTCCGCCGACCCGAAAGGTTCTGCGCGAAGCGTTGACTAGAAAGCGCTTGCATCCTACGGTCCGTTCAACAGCGTGACCGCGCGGTCCGATATTGGGCCCATACGGTGACTCGTTCCCGCGTGGAGTTCCGCATGACGTACAACGTTCATACACATGGCCGCGCGCTTCCCCCATCCAGGAAGAGGGAATCGGGACATGACTTCTTCGGTACGACCGCGCGCCCACGGGCACGCCCTGACCGGCGCACTGGCCGCGATCGGTCCCTCGGCTGCCATGATCATGACGGAAGGGGCACTGACCCCGGCGAGCGCCGCGACCTGGCCCACCGCCAACGGCAGCCAGGCGGTCACCTCCACCATCCCGGTCTCGGGCACCAAGGACTACGGGATGAAGCGCCTGTACGGCAGTGGCGACCTGGGCACCGGCGGCCAGGACGAGGACCAGGGACCGCTCCTCGAACTGGCCCCCGGCGCCGTCCTGAAGAACGTCATCATCGGCTCCCCCGCCGCCGACGGCGTCCACTGCCTGGGCAGCTGCACGCTGCAGAACGTCTGGTGGGAGGACGTCGGCGAGGACGCCGCGACGTTCCTCGGCTCCTCGTCGTCCAACGTGTACACCGTCTCCGGCGGTGGCGCGAAGGAGGCCGGCGACAAGGTGTTCCAGTTCAACGGCGCCGGAACACTGAACGTCTCGAACTTCGCGGTGCAGAACTTCGGCACCTTCGTCCGGTCCTGCGGCAACTGCAAGAGCGGCCAGTACAAACGGACGATCAACCTCAACACCATCGAGGCGACCTACAAGGGCGGCCGGCTCGTCGGCATCAACACCAACTACGGCGACAGCGCGACCCTGAAGAAGATCACCATCGTGGGTGACACCGGCAAGAAGATCATTCCCTGCCAGAAGTACATCGGCAACAACACGGGCGCGGAGCCGAGCAAGAACGGCACGGGCGCCGACGGGACCTACTGCAAGTACGCGTCGTCCGACATCACGTACAAGTAGCGCCCCTCCCCGACGGCGGTCGTGCGAGGCGCACCTGACGGCGCTTCGTACGACCGCTTTCCACCGCTACCCGGCCCCGCCGAGCGTCGCGGCCGTCAGCTCCCGCCGGTAGTCGGTGTAGGCGGCCCGCAGCTCGGCCCCCGGCCAGTCGGCGGGCAGGAGTCCGGCGGGCAGGACGGGGTCGGCCAGGAGGTGGCGCACGACGGCCGCGAGGGCGGTGAAGCGGTCGGCCGGCCGGTCGGTGGCCGCGACATGGGCGAGCAGCGCCCGGGCGGTGCCGGCCCAGGCGTCCAGCGGCCACAGGGCCGCGGCCAGTTCGCGGGCGGGCTCCTCGGGACGGGCGGTGAAGTGCCGGACCACGTCGCCGAGGTCGCCGGGACCGGCGCGGCGCAGGTTGGCGGGCCGCAGCCAGACGCCCTCGCGGAGCTCGGCGAGCCTCAGCCCGGTCAGCCGGGCGCGCAGCTCGGCGCGTTCGGCGGGGCCGCGGCCGGTCGCGGTGACGACCACCATCTCCCAGTCGCCGTCCCAGGGCCGGATCTCCGGGTGCACGGCCTCGTCCTGCCGCCGCTGGCGGCCGAGCAGGCGGTCGCTGAGCCGGTAGACGGCCTCCGTGCGCCGCAGGTCCCCGGCGGCCACCATCCGGCTGAGCGCGGCCCGCAGGGTGGAGCCGCCCACGCCGAACGGCTCGACCGCGCGCACCAGCTCCTTCACCGGCAGCTCGGGCGGGTGCGTGCCCAGCAGCAGGCTCAGGACCACCGAGCGGGCGGACAGGGGGCGCAGGTCGATCTCCCCGGAGCCGACCGGCGCTTTCCCGCCGACGTTCTTGTGCATGGAGACGTACTGTACGGGCGGCCTTGATGTTGCATCATTGCTGCGACTGTAGAAATAGTGCAACACTGAGCGTATGGCCGAGACATCCGCGCACCCGCAGCACGTCACGCACCTCGTCACCAACCAGCCCCCGCCCCTGGCCCCCTACGACGCTGCCGAGGACACGGCCCTGCTGGAGGGGCTGCGCCGGGAGGGCGCGGACTGGGCGGAGGAGGGCATCCGGCGGCTGGGGGCGCGCGCCGGCGGCGCTCAGGCGCAGGAGTGGGCCGAACTGGCCAACCGGCACGAGCCGGAGCTGCGCACGCACGACCGGTACGGCAACCGCGTCGACGAGGTCGATTTCCACCCCAGCTGGCACCACCTGATGCGGGCGGCGGTCGCCGAGGGACTGGCGGGCGCGCCCTGGGCGGACGACCGGCCGGGCGCCCATGTGGCCCGCAGCGCGGGCGGGCTGGTGTGGGGGCACACCGAGGCGGGGCACGGCTGCCCGACGTCGATGACGTACGCGGCCGTCCCCGCGCTGCGCGCCCAGCCGGACCTGGCGAAGGTGTACGAGCCTCTGCTGACCGGCCGTGAGTACGAGCCCGAACTGCGGGTGCCCACCGAGAAGCGCGGCCTGCTGGCCGGGATGGGCATGACCGAGAAGCAGGGCGGCTCCGACGTCCGGACCAACACCACCGTGGCCACGCCCACCGCCGAACCCGGCCTCTACACGCTGCGCGGGCACAAGTGGTTCACGTCGGCGCCGATGTGCGACGTGTTCCTGGTGCTGGCCCAGGCGCCCGGCGGCCTGTCCTGCTTCCTGGTGCCGCGCGTGCTGCCCGACGGCACCCGCAACGCCTTCCGCATCCAGCGGCTGAAGGACAAGCTGGGCAACCGGTCCAACGCCTCCTCCGAGCCCGAGTTCGACGGCACCGTGGCCTGGCTGGTCGGCCCCGAGGGGCGGGGCGTGAAGACGATCATCGAGATGGTCAACTGCACCCGGCTGGACTGCGTGATGATGTCGGCGGCACTGATGCGCAAGACGCTCGTCGAGGCCGGACACCACGCGCGTCACCGCAGCGCGTTCGGCGCCCGGCTGCTGGACCAGCCGCTGATGCGCAACGTCCTGGCCGACCTCGCGCTGGAGTCGGAGGCCGCGACGACGCTGACGCTGCGGCTGGCGGGGGCGGCGGACCGGGCGGTGCGCGGGGACGCCGGGGAACAGGCCTTCCGGCGGATCGCCACCGCCGTCGGCAAGTACTGGGTGACCAAGCGGGGCCCGGCGTTCACCGCGGAGGCCCTGGAGTGCCTGGGCGGCAACGGCTACGTGGAGGAGTCGGGCATGCCCCGCCACTATCGCGAGGCTCCGCTGCTGTCCATCTGGGAGGGCTCGGGGAACGTCAACGCGCTCGACGTGCTGCGGGCGCTGGGGCGGGAACCCGCCACCGCGGAGGCGCTGTTCGCCGAACTCGCCCTGGCGCGCGGGGCGGACGCCCGGCTGGACGCGGCCGTGACCCGGCTGAAGGACCGCCTGGCCGAGGCCGACGAGGCGGGCGCCCGCCGGCTGGTCGAGCAGACCGCCCTGACCCTCCAGGCCTCGCTCCTGGTCCGGCACGCCCCGCCGGCGGTCGCCGACGCCTTCTGCGCCACCCGGCTCGGCGGCGACTGGGGGTACGCCTTCGGCACACTGCCCGGCACGGCCGACGTCGGCGCGGTCCTGGAACGGGCGTTGCCCGGCGAGCACTGACCCTCATCTCCTCTCCCCTCGCCTTCCTCTCTCCTCCCCTCCCCCGCTCGCGGTCCGTGGCCGGTGACAGCCGACGGATCGCACACAGTCGCCGCCTGATTCCGCTTCGTTGTCAGTGCCGTGGTGCAGACTCGCGATCAGGTGGCACTCGTCTGGGGAGGACAACGTGTTCACGGGGATCGACGAGGTCGACTGGGCCTCGCTGCGGCATGCGCACGGCAGTGCGGAGGACGTGCCCGGACTGCTGCGGGGGCTGGCCTCCGCGGACCCGGCCGAGCGGGAGGGCGCGCTGGACGGGATGTACGGCTCGGTGCACCACCAGGGGAACGTGTACGACTCCACCCTCGCCTGCGTTCCGTTCCTGTTCGCCCTCGCGGCCCGTGCGGAGGTGCCGGACCGGGGCGGCATAGTCGAGCTGCTGGTGAGCATCGGCACGGAGGGCGAGGACGCCGAGGACGGCGGTACGCCGGCGCGTGCCGCGGTGCGCTCCGGCGCCGAGGCGTTCGTCACCCTGGCCGCGGACCCGGACGCCGGGGTGCGGCGCGCCACGCCGGCGGCGCTCGTGCGGTTCCTCGACGATCCGGCGAAGGTGCTGGGCCTGTTGCGGGAGCGGATCACCGTCGAGCGGGACGACCGGGTCCTGCTCGCCCTCACCGAGGGCCTGGGCCTCTTCGTACGGCGGCATCCCGGGCACGCCGCCGCGGCGGTGGACCTGCTGGCCGCGCAGAGCGCCCCGCCGTACGGGCCCGGGCTGCGGCTCGCGGCCCTCGGCCAGCTCGCGCTCGGGGCGCCCGGCCGGCTCCCGGCCGACCTGGTGCCGACGGTGGTCCGGCTGCTCAGGGACAGGTCCGAACAATGGTCCGGGGGGCGGCCGGAGGAGCCGGACCGCCCCGGTACGGACACCCTCGTCGGCCGGATACGGCGGCTGCGGCCCTCCGACGAGGAGGGCTCGTATCTGCTGCGGACCCTGCACACCGCGCTGGACGACCGGGTGGACGACCGGATCGCCTTGCTCACCGGGCAGTTGACCAGCCCCGCCCCGGTCGACCGGTGCAACGCGGTGTGGATGTCGGCGGGGCTGCTGCGCGAGTGGCGCGCCGACTACACCGGGCCCGTGGCCCTGCTCGGCGCCCAACTGAGCGAGGAACACGATCCGTTACGGGATGCGGCGGTGTCGGTGCTGGCCGAGCTGTTCGGCCTGGCCGCACCCGCCGCCGACCACCTGCACGCCCTCGTCGTCTCCCGGCCCGACCTGTGGGTCCGCGGGTGGGAGCGCGGCGCGTCCGCGCTGGGCGGCCCGCTCAAGGCCCTCGCCCGCAGCGGGGACGCACGGGTGGTCCCCGTCCTCGCCCAGCTGCTGGCGGGACCGCTTCCGCCCGACGACCTGGGGCACGTGGTCGGCCCCCTGGGACGGGCCGCGGCCCCGCTCGCCCCCGCGTTGCGGCGCCGGCTCGGGCGGCTCCCGCTCGACTCGCCCGCGAGCAGGAGCCGTGCCGTGCCCCTGCTGTCGGCGCTCACGGCCCTGGGCGACGCGGCGGCCGTGCCCGAGGTGCTGCGGCTGCTGCGCGCCGCGCCGGAGCGTCCTGGGCCGGGGGACACCGCCGTGGGGTACGCGATCCGCACGCTGGACGCCTTCGGGCCCGCCGCGCGGGAGGCGGCGCCGGTGCTGCGGGGGCTGCTCGGCAGCGGGTACGCGGCGGCGGCAGCGGGGGCGCTGTGGTCGACGGGCGAGGACGTGGCCGTCGTACTTCCGGTCCTGCTGGGGGAGTTGGCGCACGAGCAGTCCGGACGCCGGCGGGCGGCCGCCCGGGAAGTGGCCCGGCTGGGGCCCGCGGCCCGCTCCGCGCTGCCCGCGCTGCACCGCATGACCGGGGCGAGCCGGGTGTGGGAACGGACCTCGGCCGCACTCGCGCTGTGGCGGACAGCCGGGGATCCGGACCCCGTTCTCCCGGTGTTCCGCGCGGCCTGGGCCGAGAACCCCTGCACACGCGGCACGATCGCCGCCTGTGTCGCCGGCATGGGGCCGGCGGGCGCCCCGCTGTGGGACCTCCTGCGGGCCGAACTGGCCGGGGCGCGGCGCCACACGGCGCGGGCGGGCGGGTACGGAAGCCACGACATTCAGAAGGACGAGGAGTTGCTCCGGGTGTGCAGAGGGGTGCCGTCGGGAGGACCGGGAGGATGAGGGGCCGCCCGGCCCGTTCCCGGGGACGGCCCCGCTCCTCAGCCGGTCATCCGGCCCCACTGCGGCCCCAGTCGGGCCCATTCGGCGTCCCACTCGGCCATGCGGCGGCGTTCCAGCCGGCCGCGGAGGGCCAGGCCGGCGACGAAGGGGACGGCGGCGGTACTGACGCCGACGAGCGTGCCGATCAGGCCGGCGCGCAGGTGGGCCTGGGAGACGGAGGCGGGGTGGGTGACCAGGTGACCCTGCGGGTCGGTCCACACGGTGACCGGGGTGCCCGCCTCGCTGCCGGGCGCGACCCGGGCCTGGCCGGTGTGCGAGGAGCCGGCCGCCACGGTCCAGCGCACCTTGGCCCATACCTGCTCGCCGGTGTTCGCCGACCCCGGGGCCTTCTCGGTGACCCGGGCCACGACCGGCCGCCACTCGGCGCGTTCCCGGGCCAGCCCGTGCTCCACCGAGCCTGCCGCCGCGAGTCCCGAAAGGACCCCGGCCAGGACGGTGAGCAGCCAGGCGCCCAGCACCAGCCAGGCCTCCATCGTGTCGGCCCTGCGTTTGAGCGGGTTGCGCCGCCAGCGCCAGAGCCACACCTTCGGACCACGGAACGCCTTCAAAGGCATCCTCCTCACGAGCGCACGGACAGACCGGCCGCCTTCCCGACCGCCTTCCCATACGGGGGGCGTCCCCGTCTTGCTCACGAAGCCCCCCGCTTCGACGGTCGCACGAGAGTCCCGGTCCGTGCAGGCGTCTGACGGGAACACGTCCAAGCGATCTCCGCGACAGGCCCACGCCACCGCACTGACCTGCGGAGATGACGCTTCCAGAGGTGACTGTCAGTGCCGGGGTGCAGACTGACCGGTGTCTGAAAACTACCTGCGACAAAGATGTCCCGGAGGTGATCGGCATGACCGAGGTACTGCTCGCCGTGGGTACCCGAAAAGGACTGTTCATCGGGCGGCGGCGAGGTGGCGCCTGGCAGTTCGACGAAAGTCCCTACTTCAACGCACAGGCCGTCTACTCGGTCGCCGTCGACACCCGCGGAAGCACCCCGCGGCTGCTGGCCGGAGGCGACAGCGCGCACTGGGGCCCGTCGGTGTTCCACTCCGACGACCTGGGCCGCACCTGGACCGAACCGGCCCGGCCCGCCGTCAAGTTCCCCAAGGACACCGGCGCTTCACTGGAGCGGGTCTGGCAGCTGCACCCGGCAGCCGCCGAGCCGGACGTGGTGTACGCGGGCACGGAACCGGCCGCGCTGTACCGCTCGGAGGACCGCGGGGAGAGCTTCGAGCTGGTCCGCCCGCTGTGGGAGCACCCCACCCGGGCGCAGTGGGTGCCGGGCGGCGGCGGTGAGGGCCTGCACACGGTGGTCACCGACGAGCGCGACCCGCGGGCGGTGACCGTCGCGGTCTCGACGGCCGGGGTGTTCCGCACCACGGACGGCGGGGCGAGCTGGACACCGTCCAACTCCGGGGTGTCCGCGGTGTTCCTGCCGGACCCCAACCCGGAGTTCGGCCAGTGCGTGCACAAGATCGCGCAGGATTCCCGGGATCCGGACCGGCTCTACCTGCAGAACCACTGGGGGGTGTACCGCAGCGACGACGCGGGCGCGCACTGGACGGACATCGGCGCGGACCTGCCGTCCACCTTCGGCTTCGCGGTGGCCGCCCACCCGCACCGCGGCGACACGGCGTACGTCTTCCCGATCAACGCGGACGCGGACCGGGTGCCCGCGGACCACCGCTGCCGGGTCTTCCGCACGGCGGACGCGGGCAAGACCTGGGAGCCGCTGACCGCCGGGCTGCCCCAGGAGGACCACTACGGCACGGTGCTGCGCGACGCGCTCCGCACGGACGACGCGGACCCGGCGGGCGTGTACTTCGGCAACCGCAACGGCGAGGTGTACGCCTCGGGCGACGACGGTGACAGCTGGCAGTTGCTGGCCTCCCATCTGCCGGACGTGCTGTGTGTGCGGGCCGCGGTCGTGGGCTGAGGAGCACAGCGGCAAGGAACACGACCGCGAAGGAAGGAGGTTCAAGTCACCCGTGTCGACGGTTCGGTCATCCTCGGTCGGCCTCGGACCACCGTGTGATCGCCGTACCGCGTACGGCAGTAGGGTGACGCCCGTGGCACCACGACCCTTGCATGAAATCGTCGAACCGGGCTGGGCGAAGGCCCTGGAACCCGTGGCCGGACGGATCGCCGCGATGGGCGACTTCCTGCGCGCGGAGATCGCGGCGGGACGCACCTACCTCCCGGCCGGGCCGAACGTCCTGCGGGCCTTCCAGCAGCCCTTCGACGACGTCCGCGTCCTGATCGTCGGCCAGGACCCGTACCCCACACCGGGGCACGCGGTGGGGCTGTCGTTCTCGGTCGCGCCGGACGTACGCCCGCTGCCGCCCAGCCTGATCAACATCTTCCGCGAACTCCACGCGGACCTGGGGGTGTCCCAGCCGTCCAGCGGCGATCTCACCCCGTGGACGCGGCAGGGCGTGCTGCTGCTCAACAGGGCGCTCACCACGGCCCCGCGCAGTCCGGCCGCCCACCGCGGCAAGGGCTGGGAGGAGGTCACCGAGCAGGCCATCCGCGCGCTGGCCGCGCGCGGCAAGCCGCTGGTGTCCGTCCTGTGGGGCCGGGACGCCCGCAATCTGCGTCCGCTCCTGGGCGACCTGCCGTCGGTGGAGTCCGCGCACCCGTCGCCGATGTCGGCCGACCGCGGCTTCTTCGGCTCCCGTCCGTTCAGCCGGGCCAACGACCTGCTGATCCGGCAGGGGGGACAGCCGGTGGACTGGCGCCTGCCATGACCCGGCAGGGGGCCGGGCCCGGCTTCCTGGCCGTCGACTCGGGCGGCTCCGGCCTGCGGGTCGTCGTGGGCGTGCCAGGGCGTGGTCCGGCCGCGCGGCGGGAGTCGCGGGAGCCGGTGCGCATCGGCGCGCGGGGAATCGACCCCGGGCATCTGATGGAGCAGCTCGTGCCGATGGCCCGGGCGTTGACCGCCGAGGCCGGAGTGAGCGGGCTGCACACGGCGGTCGTCGGCGCCGCCGGGTTCGCGTCCCTGGGCGACGCGCTGCGCGCCGAGCTACCGGCCGCCCTGGCCCGGGAACTGGGCGTGCGGGCCGTCGCGCTCGCCGCCGACGCCGTCACCGCCTATGTGGGCGCGCTGGGGCCGCGGGCCGGTGCCGTGGTCGCCGCGGGCACGGGACTGATCGCGCTCGGCACCGATCTGACGGGCTGGCGGCGGGCGGACGGCTGGGGGCATCTGCTGGGCGACTGCGGCAGCGGCGCCTGGATCGGGCGGGCGGGCCTGGAGGCCGCGCTGCGCGCCCACGACGGCCGGGACGGCGGGTCCGCCCCCCTGCACGCGTGCGCCGAGGACCAGTTCGGTCCGCTGCCGGGCCTGCCCGGCATGCTCTACCCGCGCGCGGACCGCCCCGCCGTGCTCGCCTCCTTCGCGCCCCGGGTGGCCGCCTGCGCCGCGAGCGACCCCGTGGCGGCCGGCATCCTGCGCGCGGCGGCCCGGCACATCGCCGAGTCGGCCGCCGCGGTCTGCCCGGCGGCCGGGGAGCCCCGAGTGGCCGTCACCGGCGGTCTGGTCGGGATGGGCGCCCCGCTCCTCGTACCCCTGGGCGAGGAGTTGGCCGGGCGGCTGCCGCACGCGCGTCATGTCCCGGCCGAGGGGGATCCCTTGCACGGCGCGGTACGGCTCGCGACCGATCTGGCGGCCGGGCAGCTCACCCTGCCCGGCGATGATGCGATCTTGTATACCGTGACGACATAACGGGATTGCTTCCCTCGGGGCAGTAACTGTCCGGAACGTACAGGGATCACTTCTGATCCGCCCGTAACTCATCAGACAAAACAGGACGGAAACCGCTCACCTGCACCCTCCCCGAACAGAGAAGCCCAGGAAACCAGTAACATGCGGCGCCATGAGCTCCCCCACTGGACCCGAGTCCGGCCTGCCAGTACGAATGCCGCGACCCCGCCAGCCCGGACGGCACCGCCGCCCCGAACCGCTGGTGGCTCCCGAGGGCGCGCCCGCGCTCGTCCTCGCGGTGCCGGGCACGCCCAGCGCCGCCACGCGCAGCCTCGCCGAGGAGGTCGTGAGCATCGCCCGCTCCGAGCTGCCCGGCCTGGACGCCCGGATCGGGTACCTGGACGGGGACGACGCGGAGTTCCCGGCCCTGAGGTCGGTGCTGGCGCACACCGCCGACGAGCGCACGGCCCGTTACGAGCAGGCCCGCGCCGCGGGCGTCGAGGTCAAGGAACCCGACGGCCCGGTGGCCGTGGTCGTCCCGCTGCTGGCCGGTCCGGACAGCGCGCTGCTGCGCCAGGTCCGGCAGGCCCTCATGGAGAGCCGGGTCGCCGCCGAGCTGACCGACGTCCTCGGCCCGCACCCGCTGCTCGCCGAGGCGCTGCACGTGCGCCTGTCGGAGGCGGGCCTGGCCCGTGCCGACCGGGCCCGTCTGTTCACCGTGGCGACCGCCGCGGACGGCATCGTCCTGGCCTCCGTGGGTGGCGACGAGGCGGTGCAGGCGGCCGGGATCACGGGCATGCTGCTCGCCGCGCGCCTCGCCGTGCCGGTGATGGCGGCCGCCCTGGACCAGGAGGGCTCGATCGCCTCCGTCGCCGACCAGCTGCGTTCCTCCGGCTCGCAGCAGCTGGCGCTCGCGCCGTATCTGATCGGCCCCGAGATCGACGCGGGCCTGCTGCAGGCGGCCGCCGCGGAGGCGGGCTGCGCCATCGCGGAGCCGCTCGGCGCCTACCCGGCGATCGGCAAGCTCGCCCTGGCCAAGTACACGACGGCGCTGGGCATCGCCCCGCAGCAGCCGCAGGGCGCGCCGGTCCGCTGACGCGGCCTGACGCCTCCCCCCACGACCCGCACGACCTGTACCCCGCACGACCCGCACGAGCGGTATGGCGAAGGGCCCGTTTTCCCCTCCGAGGGGCGGGCCCTTCGCCGTGCCGGGGAGACGGAGGGGCGGGTTCAGTCGAACACCACGCAGGACGCGGCGGGGACCGCCACCGAGCCCTCGTAGCGCGGAATGCCCGTCGCCCGGTCGATCGTGAACCAGGTGACGTCTCCGGAGCGTTCGTTGGCCGAGTAGAGGACACCCCGGGACTCGGTCAGCGCGCGCGGCCAGTGGCCGCCGCAGGGGACCGTGCCGATCAGCCGCAGCGTCTCCCCCTCGACGGTGAACGCGGAAAGCACGTCCTCGCCGCGCGTCGCGGTCCACACGAAGCGGCCGTCGGGCGAGACGACGATGCCGGAGGGGTAGGCGTCGCCGGCCGGGACGTCGGGCAGGACCGGCGTCTCCATCAGCGGCTTCAGGGAGCCGCTGTCGCCCTCCCAGCGGCAGACGGTGACGGTCGGGGTGAGTTCGTTGACGACGTAGGCGTACCGGCCGTCGGGATGGAAGGCCAGGTGGCGGGGGCCGGAGCCGGGCCGCAGCGCGAATTCGCGGTGCACCGCCAGGACCCCGCCCTCCAGAGTGCACACCCGGACCGAGTCCGTGCCGAGGTCCACGCTGACCGCCCAGCGGCCACCGGGGGCGGGCTGCACCTGGTGGGCGTGCGGCCTGCGCTGGCGCCGTTCGTGCGGGCCGGAACCGGTGTGCTGGAGACGGCCCGAGGGCGCGCCCGCGAGCGTGCCGTCGGCGCGCAGGGGGACGGCGGTGACGCAGCCCGAGCCGTAGTTGGCGGTCAGGACGTGCCCGTCGTAGAGGCTGAGGTGCGTGGGTCCGCTGCCGCCGACCGGCACCGGGGGGCCGGTGAGCTCCGGCTGGTCGCCGTGCACTCGGTACGCGGCCACGGCGCCCTCAGCCGTCTCGCTGACCGCGTAGAGCGTGTCCCCGCCGGGCGAGAGGGCCAGGTAGGACGGGTCGGGGACGCCGTCGACGCTGCCGAGCAGGTGCAGCGCACCGCTGTCCGGATGGACCGCCGCCGTCACGACCCCGGCCCCGCCCGCCGCCGTGAACGACCCGATGAACGCCCTCCGCCGCCGACTTCCGCCGTGTGCCACCGCTGTCCCCTCTCGCCGCGCCCGTCCGTCGCCCGCGTGGCCGACGGTAGCAGTCGATCACGTGCGGTCTAGACCAACTCGGGGGGTCATGGCGCGGCGGACCGGGAGGACCACGGCGTGGCGGACCGGGGGGACGCCGGGGCCGCCGCTGTTCAGGCTCCGACCAGCCCCGTCCCCGGCGGGGTCCGCAGGGGCTCCGCCAGGTCGGCCAGGGCGCGCTCCAGGCCGTGGAGGTGGGCCAGGGCGGGCTCGGCGGGCGGCTCGGCCGCGTGGGTGACGTGGCCGGGGCCGCCCTCGGTGAGGGCCTCGACCGCCGCCTCCACCCGCCAGCAGGCGGCGGCGAGCCGGGCGTCGTGGGAGGCCTCCGGGTCGGCGGCGACCGCGACCAGGCCGCGGATCTCGCGAGCGCAGTCGTCGAGCAGGGCGAGCACCCGGCGGGCGCGCCGCTTGCGGCCGAGCAGGGGGTTCAGGGGGTGCACCAGGGGGGCGACCGAGAGTCGTACCCGGCCGAGCAGCTGTTCGAGTTCGGTGACCCGGCGCGCAGGGTCCGCCGTCTCGTCGGTACCGGCGAGGCGGGCGGCGGCCTCCGCCGTGCAGGCGTGCACACAGCGCAGGGCGCGCTGGATCCAGGCGTCGGTGGTGGTGTGCGTGGTGACGGGCAGTACGAGCAGCACCGCCAGCACGGCGCCGAGGGCGCCCACGCCGGTCTCCGCCAGGCGCAGACCGAGCAGGCCGGGGCTGAGGACGCCGAGGAGGCCGTAGAGGAGCTCGGCGAGCAGCGTCACCCAGAGCATCATCCAGGTGTAGGACAGGGCGGCCGTGTAGAAGATGCCGAAGACCGCCGCGGCGACGAGGACGGCCGTGGCGAGCGGCGACCCGTGCAGCGGGACGACGACCAGCAGGCCCAGGGCGATGCCCAGGACGGTGCCGAGGACCCGCCGGAAGCCGCGGACCAGCGTCTCGCCGCGCGAGGCGGTGTTCACGAAGATCCACCAGGTGGCTCCGACGGCCCAGTACCAGCGCTGCCCGGACACCAGCTGGCCCGCGACGAGCGCGAAACCGGCGCCCGCGGTGGCCTGCACCGCCTGCCGGGTGGTCACCCGGGCCAGTCCGCTCCCGCCGGGCGCGGCGGGCACCGCGGCCGGGGGCAGCCGGCGCTCGTAGCACCACAGCCGAAAGCGCACCGCCGCCGCGGTGAGCACGGACAGCAGGACGGCGGCGTACAGCTCGGGCAGCCGCCCGGCGGTGGCGTGCAGGAACTGGGCCACGAAGAAGGTCATGAAGGCGAACACGCCGAGGCTGTGGCCACGCGGGCCCCAGCGGCGCGCGTACACGCCCGCGCCGACCACGGCGAGGAACGCGAGGTCCCGCGCCACCGGGTGGTCGTGCAGCTCGGCCGCCGCGGTGAGCACCGGCAGGCCCACGACGGGCAGCAGCGCCGTCGTGACCGCCTGCCCCCGCACGGTGGCATCGGTGACGGTGAACAGGGCCAGCAGGGCGGCGAGCCCACCGGTGACGGCGCCCACGAGGGAGTGTCCGGCGAGACCGCAGACCACGACCGCCGACCCGACGCCGAGTACGGCCCGCGCGGCGAACCTGAGCCGCAGCCGCCCCGGGTCCGGAGCCACGAACACCCTCTTCAGCACTGCTTGCCACCCCTGGGAACACCGGTACGGAACCGGCACACAAAAGGCGCCGCGGGGATCCGCAGCGCCATCGACATGCCCATGAGAGCACCACAGAGGTCGCTGGCTCAAGTGTTCGCTGGATCACTGTGCCATTGGCGCATCATCGCATCCCGGCGCCCATCCGTCGGCAGGCCATTGGACCAGGTCGGACGGCACATCTGGATCGGCCGTCGCTGAGCCATTGGTACAGTCGTACATCATGACCGTGGACGAGCTCGACACCCGCATCCTGCGGCTGCTGCTGGAGCAGCCGCGCACCAGCGTGCGCGAGTACGCCCGCATCCTCGGCGTCGCCCGCGGCACCCTCCAGGCCCGCCTGGACCGGCTGGAGCGGGACGGCGTGATCACCGGCACGGGCCCCTCGCTCTCCCCCGCCGCGCTCGGCCATCCGGTGCTGGCGTTCGTGCACATCGAGGTCACCCAGGGCCACCTGGACGATGTCGGGGACGCGCTGGCCGCCGTTCCGGAGATCGTGGAGGCGTTCTCCATCACGGGCGGCGGGGATCTGCTGACCCGGGTCGTGGCGCGGGACAACGCCCATCTCGAGGACGTGATCCAGAAGCTGATCAGCCTGCCGGGCGTGGTGCGCACCCGCACGGAGGTGGCCCTGCGCGAGCGCGTCCCGCACCGGCTGCTGCCCCTGGTGGAGTCGCTGGGCAGGGCCGGCCGCCCGTAGCGCTTGGCATGCTGGAAGCCATGAGCACCCTGGGCGACATCGCGGTCATCTTCGATCTCGACGGCACGCTCGTGGACAGCGAGCCGAACTACTACGAAGCGGGCCGGCTGACCCTGGCCGAGCACGGCGTCCGGGACTTCGGCTGGGCGGACCACGAGAGCTACGTCGGTATCAGCACCCTGGAGACGGCCGCCCTCTGGAAGGAGCGGTACGGGCTGCGCGCCCCCGTGGAGGAGCTGTTCGCCGCGACCGACCGGCGCTATCTGGAGCTGGCCCGGGCCGATACGCGGGCGTACCCCGAGATGCGGAAGTTCGTGGAGCTGCTGGCCGCCGAGGGCGTCCCGATGGCCGTGGCCTCGGGCTCCTCCCCCGAGGCGATCGAGGCGATCCTCGCGGGCACCGGCCTGGACGCCCACCTGCGCACCGTCGTCTCGGCCGACGAGGTGGCCCGCGGCAAGCCCGCGCCGGACGTCTTCCTGGAGGCGGCCCGGCGCCTTCGGGCGGCCCCGGCGGACTGCGTGGTCGTGGAGGACGCGGCACCGGGCGCCGCCGCCGCGCACGCGGCCGGGATGCGGTGCGTGGCGATCCCGTACGTCGCCGCGCAGGCCGGCGCGCCGGAGTTCGCCACCGCCGGTCTGCTCGTGCGCGGCGGCCAGGCGGAGTTCACGGCGCGGGCCGCCTACGAGTGGCTCGCGGGGGCGGGGACGCCACCACCCGGCCGCGCTCCCCGTGCGAGGGGCGGCTCGGCTGCCTAGCGTGGCCGCATGACCACAGTCCAGGCACGGTCGTCCGAGCCGAGCGTCGATGACCGGCGCTGGCAGGCTCTCGGGGTGTGCCTCACCGCCGGGTTCATGACCCTCCTGGACACGTCGATCGTGAACGTGGCCCTGCCGTCGATGCACCGGGGGCTCGGTGCCACCCAGGCCGACCTGTCGTGGGTGGCCTCCGGCTACGCCCTGACATACGGGCTGATGCTGGTGCCGGCGGGCCGACTGGGGGACATCTGGGGCCGCAAGGGGGCCTTCCTCGTCGGGGTGGCGCTGTTCACGCTGGCCTCGGCGGCGTGCGGGCTCACCTCGGCCGCCGGATGGCTCGTGATCTTCCGGCTGCTCCAGGGCCTGGCGGGGGGCATGATCGCACCGCAGAGCTCGGGGCTGATGCAGCAGATGTTCCACGGCGCCGAGCGGGCCCGGGCGTTCGCCATGTTCGGCAGCGTCGTCGCCGTCTCCACCGCGGTCGGGCCGCTGGCGGGCGGTCTGCTGATCCAGGCGTCCGGCGGCGACGACGGCTGGCGCTGGGTGTTCTACGTCAACCTGCCGATCGGCGTGGCGGTGTTCGCCGCGGCGTTGCGGCTGCTGCCCCGGACCCTGCCCCGGGAAGGTCCGCGGGAGGGGTTCGACGTGCCCGGCGTGCTGCTGCTGGGTTCCGGTGCGCTCGCGCTGATGCTGCCCCTGGTGCAGGAGCAGCAGTGGCCCGGACGGCGTAAGTGGGCGCTGGTTCCCGTGGCCGCGATCCTGCTGGCGGCGTTCTGGCTGTGGGAGCGGCGGCAGGGGCGGCGCGGGCGGGCGCCGTTGGTGGACCTGAGGCTGTTCACCCGGCGGTCGTTCACACTCGGGGCGCTGCTGAGCCTTGTGTACTTCGCCGGTTTCACCTCGGTCTTCTTCGTCTACACGCTGTTCCTGCAGAACGGCCTGGGCTACAGCGCGCTCGCGGCCGGGATCGCCGCGACGCCGTTCGCGGTCGGCTCGGCGGCCGCCGCCCTGGCCGGAGGGCGGCTGGTCGTCCGTTACGGCCGCAGGCTGGTGGTCTACGGACTGTGCGGTGTCGCACTGGGCCTCATCGGGGCCGTCGTGGCCGTTCAGCTCGTCCCGGACCGGGACGTGGCGTGGGCCGCCGCACTGCCCCTGCTCGTCGCCGGGATCGGTTCGGGACTCACCGTCTCCCCCAACACCACCCTCACCCTCGGCCGCGTCCCGGTCCGCCGCGCCGGGGCCGCCGGAGGCGTGCTGCAGACCGGCCAGCGGATCGGCTCCGCCGCCGGGATCGCCGCCGTGGGAGCCGTGTACTTCGCCCACCTCGCCGCCTACGGCCACGTCACCGGCGCACTCCAGATCGGCCTGGCGACCGCCCTCCTGTTCGTCCTGCTGGGCCTGGCCCTGGCGGTGGCCGACCTGCGGGAGCGCTCCGCGGAGGGCTAGGGAGCGTATCGGCTCGTGATCAATGAGCATCGCGGCCTCCCAGGCGGGTGCCCCGTCCGGGGGGCGGGGCCCGGCGATCTGCGGCTGCGCCGTGTGGACGCGAGTGACCGGAAGCGTTGCCGCAGGCAGGCAGCGGCGGGGCGCGAGGGCCCCGGCTGCGTGCCCGCCGGGACGGTGTGTCAGACCATGGCGAGCCGGTCCACCAGCAGTTCCACCCTCGGCTCGGCGTCCTCGGGCAGCAGGCGGCCCGCGCGGGTCAGGGTCGCAAGGCCGTGCAGGGCCGCCCAGAACACCTCGGTGAACAGCCCCGGGTCGACGCCGTCCCCGGCGACCTCGCCGAGGCTCTCCATCAGCGCGGCGAAGGCGTCCTTCAGCGGCTCGGGGGTGTCCTCCTGCGCGTACGCCAGGCCGCCGTCGAGCTGGAACAAGGCGTCGTAGACCGCCGGGTTGCGTGCGGCGAAGTCGAGGTAGGCGCGGGCCAGGGCGGCGACCCGGGCGCGCGGGCCGTCCGCGGCGGAGGTCGCGGCCCGCACCGCTGCGGCCAGTTCGGCGGCCCCTTGAAGGGCGACGGCGCCGATGATCTCGCGCTTGCCGCGGAAGTGGCTGTAGAGGACGGGCTGACTGTATTCGATGCGCTCGGCGAGCCGGCGGGTGGTGACTGCGTCCCAGCCCTGCTGCTCGGCGAGTTCGCGGGCCGTCGCCACGATGAGGCGCTCACGCTCCGCCCGTTCGCGCTGCTTGCGTTCCTGTACCGACATGATTCGATCCTAGCACCGCTAGACAATCGAGCGGCAGTAGTACTAGCGTTGCCTCATCAGCTAGCAACGCTAGTTCACGGAGGAATCGTCATGCTCAACGCACTCGAGGTCGTCACCACCGTCATCGTCGGGCTGATGGTGGGGGTGGAGTTCTCCGTCGCCTTCATCATGAACCGGATCCTGGACGCGCTTCCCGAGGACAGCGGCCAGCTCGGCCACGCCCACGGCGGCCGGATGCTCGGCGCCCTGATGCCGTTCTGGTACATAGGCTCGCTCGTCCTCAGCGCGATCTGGGCCATCGCCGGATGGCACCACCACGGCGCCGGACTCGTCGTCACCGCCGCGGGCCTGCTGATCGTCAGCGTGGTCATGTCGATTCTGCTGCTCGTCCCGATCAACAACCGGAACAAGACGTGGACCCCCGACAACCGGCCCGCCGACTGGAAGCAGCAGCTGCACCGCTGGGAACGCTTTCACTACGTCCGCGTCGCCGTCATCATCGCCGCCTTCACCCTGCTGGTCACGGCCCTCACCTGATACCAGCGCTGCCCCGAGATGCACAGAGCGTGGAGAGTGCGTGCCGGGTGTCGCGAGGCAGGCGGGAAATGGTCGGGCAGGCCCTGGCGGACGAGGCGCCGTGACAGTGGCCTCCCGGCCCCGTCCGTGTCCTCGGTCAGGAGCGGCGGCGAGGCTTGCCGCGTTTCGGGCTCTTGGCGCCGCCGGAGCTCCGCTTCGGGGTGCGGCCGGTCGTCTTGCCCGCGGTGGGCTTCTTCCGGGCGGCGGGCGTGTCGGGGCGTTTGCGCTGGGGATCGGGCTGGGCGGTGCGGCCCCGGGTGCT
Organism: Streptomyces sp. NPDC039424; assembly: GCF_055639495.1. Lineage (NCBI taxonomy): Bacteria > Bacillati > Actinomycetota > Actinomycetes > Kitasatosporales > Streptomycetaceae > Streptomyces > Streptomyces sp. NPDC039424. The sequence goes on along the minus strand of NZ_JBVKAI010000008.1, from coordinate 21,605 downwards.
GTTGACGGTGCGGCCACGGACGATGCCGATGAAGTCCTCGACCAGGTCGGTGGTGGCCTCTTCCGGCCAGGACAGGGCGATGCTCGACTGGGGGGCGTCCACGACCGGCCGGTAGGTGAGGTCCCGGCGGTGGTGCAGTCGGGCCAGCGACTGGGGGACGACGAGGAGGCCGACGTCGGCGGCGACGAGCTCGATGGCGTCCGCCGTCGTGGCGGGACGCTCGAAGGCGGCCTCACCGGGGGGACCGTCCCAGTCGAACACGTCGTCGAGGGGATGGAAGAGCACCTCGTCGGCGAGGTCCGCCAGGGACACCTCGTCCGCCGCCGTGATCAGGTGGTCCTTGGGGACGACGACCACCGTGGTCTCGGTGTAGAGGGGGATCGCGCTGAAGAACGTACGGTCCACCGGCAGCCGTACGAAACCCGCGTCCGCCTCCCCCGCGCGCAGCATCTCGGACGCCTCGGCGGTCGTCACCTGGAGGAGGGTGAGCGGGATGTCGGGCAGGCGCTCGTTCCAGATCCGCACCCACTTGGCGGGCGTCACTCCGGGGACGTACGCGAGCCGGAACGACGGTGATTCCTGCGAGCCTGTCACGCCGCCAGGTTACCGGCCGTGGTCGGACGTCTCGAACGCGGCCGATACCCTGGACCCCATGAAGTCGCACCAGACCACCCAGACGATGAAGCCCGCCACCGCGGCGAAGAAGCTGGGTGTGTACCTCCCCGCCACCCCCGCCGAGTTCCAGGAGGGTGTCGTCTCGCGCGCCGAGCTGAACGAGCTCCAGGCCGATCCGCCCGAGTGGCTGCGCGAGCTGCGACGAAACGGCCCGCACCCCCGCCCGGTGGTCGCGGCGAAGCTGGGCGTGTCCATCGCGGGCCTGGCGCGCGGCGGGGTCACCGAGGCCCTCACCACCGAGCAGATCGAGACCCTGAAGCAGGAAAGCCCCGAGTGGCTGCAGAAGGAGCGCGCCACCCAGGCGGAGGTCCGCAAGGAAGCGGCCCGCGTCAAGGCGAAGAACGCCGAGCGAGCCGAGTAACCGCGCCCCTCACCACCTGCACGGCTCCGACGCCCCCACCGCCGATCCCCTGGCGGTGGGGGCGTCGTGCTGTGCGTGCGGCCCCTGTGAGATGCGGCGTCCTCCCGCCCGACGAGGAGACAGCCGCGATCCGGGCGCCGGCCGAGGCCTTCCCCTGGCAGCCCCTGCGCCGGATCCACCCGGAGTACGAGCCGCGGCTGCCCCGCTGGTGACGGTCGCCCAGGGGCCTAGTCCTGGGCCGGCACCTTCAGCTTGTTCCAGCTGGACTTGCCGGGGATGCCGTCCGCGTCGTCGCCCCTGTACCCCAGCTTGCGCTGCCAGGCCGCGTAGGACTTGCGGTCGGCCTCGGTCCACTCGGGGCCGGGGCCGGACTCGTAGCGGCCGCAGCCCTCGGCGACGAGGCGGCGGCCCATGGCCGTGATGAGGGACGATCTCCGCCCGGCGCGGAAGAAGCCGCTGCCGGGGAACGGCTCGTACCTCGGTTGGGGCGCCGGTGAGGCGAGCCGTTCGGCGATCCGCTTGCGCATCCCGTCCATGGTGAAGCCGCGCGGGTCCTGCTTGCCCGGCTGCCACTCCTTGTGCCCGATGACGGACCGCTCGGTCCAGCCGTGGTGGCGGCAGATCGCGGCGGCGGCCTTCTCGATGGCCTCTTTCTGCTCCTCGGGCCAAGGGTCCTCGCCGTCGCCGAGGTTGACGCACTCGAAGCCGTAGAAGTGGCTGTTGCCGTCGGTGTCGGCCTGGTTGTCGGGCGGCAGCTTCGCCTCGTCGACGACCGCGCGCAGGACGTCGCCGTCACCGAGGCCGGCGTGGTTGGCGCGGCCGTTGCCGACGAGGTGGACATGGCCCTGCTTGTCGATGACGCCGTGACACAGGGGACCGGGCAGGCCGGAGTAGCCGTTGTAGCAGATGTCGACGGAGGTGGCCGTGCCGGAGGTGACGGTGTGGTGGATCATGACGCCGTTCACCGGGCCCCACGGCCCCTTGGAGTTGCGGTTGTGGTTGCGCCAGTCACGCACCTCGTGGACGGTGAGACCCTCGGCGCGCAGGATCTCCAGCAGTTTCGACGCGCTCAGTGGCTGTGCCATCACCTGTCTCCTTCTGCGGCGGCCTCGGCCGAGGCCGTGGTCCGCGAGCGGTCGCCTCCTCGGCCGGGCGGGCGGGGGACTTGGCGATCGCGGCCGCGGACACGATCTGCGGGGTCCCCGCGATCCTCCTCGAACAGCCGTCGCAGCCGCGTCACGTGAACGCGTCCGCCCCCCGCCAGAGCTCCCCAGGGGGCGAAGGGGCGTTGTCAGTGCCCTGTCCTAGAGTTCCCGTCACTTGATCACTGCGGTGCGGGGAGGCACGTATGGGGTGGGTGCGGGCGGGCGACTACGAGGTCGCCCTCGACAGCGGGAAGGTGGTGTGCCGCAACACGTCCGGACGGCGGCTGAAGTCCGTCCCCGCCAAGCTCGCCGACGATCCGGCGGTGGTGGGTCTCAGGCAGCTCACCGAGTGGCTGGAGCGGCACGAGCGGCAGTGCCTGGCCGACGTCGAGCGATGGATGATCCGCTCGCTCCCGGTGCCCCTGGCCGTCATCGCCCGGGTGTGGCCGGACCCGGCCTGGCAGGCCGCCCTGCGCGACCTCGTCGTCACCGGCGCCGACGGCGCGGTCGCGGGATTCCTGCGGGACGCCGACCCCGAGCGCGGCCTCGGTCTGGTCGACCTGGACGGCGACACCGTGCGCGTGTCCCCAGAGTTGGTCCGCATCCCGCACCCGGTGCTCCTGGACGATCTGGCGGACCTGCGGGAGTTCGCCGTGGAACTCGGCGTGGAGCAGCGGGCCCAGCAGCTCTTCCGGGAGGTGTTCCTCCGCCCGGCCGCCGTAGACGCCGAGGGCACGCAGGTCGAGGAGTACGCGGGCGGCTCGTTCAAGGAACTGCGCTTCCTGCACGGCCGGGCGAGCCAGCTGGGCTACCGCGTGCGCGGCGGCAACTCGGTGTGCTCCGTGCTGGAGGACGGCCGCGCGGTCGAGGCCCGGGTGTGGATCGGTGACTACGACGGCTACGAGGAGACCGAGACCGGCCCGCTGCTGTGGAGCGACACCGCCGGCCGGGTGCTGAAGCTCGGTCAGGTCGGGCCGGTGGCCTGGTCGGAGGGCATGCGCATGGCGGCCGCGCTGTACGCCGGACGCGACATCGAGGACGAGGAGCGGGCGGCATGACGACGTACGACGAGACCACCACCGCCGCGCTGCTGGACTCCGGCGCCGTCCTGCCCCCGGGCAGCACCCTGCGCGAGGACGCCGACACCCTCACCGTCCGCACCTACACCCACCCCGCCCTGGACGACCGGCGCGTGGTCCGGCTCGTGCCGGGCACCCTCGGTGAGGCGGAGGACCTCGCGCTGGAGTTCCTCGGCCTGGACCGGGAGCCCGAGACGCCCGAGGTCGGTCAGGTGCGCCGGGAGACCCTGGGCTTCCCCGCCTGGGCGCTGGTCAACGACCCGGCCAACGGGCACCACGCGCTGGCCCTGGTCAAGGACGTCGAGCGGCTCGCGCGCCAGGCCAAGTCCCGCCCCGGCAACGCCAAGGACGGCTTCGAGGCGCTCGGCGTGCGGCTCGGCCGGACCGTGCCGCACTTCCTGCCGACGTTCTACGAACAGGCCGCCCGGGTCTTCCTCCAGTACGAGAACACCACGTACGCCTCCGCCTTCTTCGGCAAGGCACGCGAGGCCGAGCGGGTGCACGCGCTGGCCGTCGACGAGGAGCGGCAGCGGGCGGTGTTCCTGGAGTTCGCCTTCGCCGGGGCGCTGACGGTCAAGGCCCTCAAGGAGCATGTGAAGGACCTCGCGCGGCGCCTCGACCCGGCCCGGGCGTGGGCGCAGTTCCGGCAGTTGACGGTGGAGCGCTGTGCGGCCGGGATGCCGCCGTACGCCTCGCTGCCGCAGGACGCCCGCGGCCTGATCAAGGCAGCCGGGCTGGACCGGGTCACCGAGGAGTGCGCCCTCGTCGCCGACCTGCTCGCCTCGCCCGCCGCCGTGCGCGCCCCGGCCTCCTTCTGGACCGCCTACCGCGCCACCCTCACGGTCCTCGCCGAGCGGCGACCGGCCGTCCGGGCCCGGCTGCTGGAGATCATGCCGGCCGGGCTGGGCCGCGAGGTGGAGGACGACGAGTTCTGGCTCACGCTGCTCGCGGAGAGCGGCGCGGACCGGCTGCTGACCGGGGAGGACGACGAGGCGGGGCAGGGGGTCGACGCCGCCGACTGGCTGAGCCGCTGGGCGCTGCACCGCAAGCACGGCAGCGCCTACTCCCGGCCGTCCGCGGCCACCCTGGCGCTGGTGGAGCGGATGGCGCCGAAGCTGCGCGCCGCCGGCCGGCCCGTCGACCTGTTCGCCGGCCGCTGGCACGCCGGGGCCGACCTCGATCTGCTGGACCTGTGCGTGGCGGAGGGCATCCCGCTGGCGATGCCCGCCCCGCACGTGAACGTGTATCTGGCCCTGGAGCGCTGGCTGCCCGACACCAGGCCGGGCCGGCGCGATCTGGTCGCGACCGCGGCGGACCCGGGCCTGCGGCGTCTGCTGCACCGGTCCGTGGGGACGCTGGGGAACGGGCAGCGGGCGACGCCCGAGGTGCTGGCCGCCCTCGCCGTCCACCCCGTGCTCGGCGAGGTGCTGCGCGAGTGGCTGGACGAGGCGGCGGCGGAGTTCACCCGCGCGGTCGGACTGCCCGGCGCCCGCGCGGCCCTGGACCGGATGCGCCCCTTCCGTACGGTCGCCCGCGAGGTCGGCCCCGGCGCCGTCGCCCGGGTCGCGGAGCACGCGATCGCGCCGCTGCTCGGCCGTACGCTGCGCGCGGGCATCCTGGACGAGCTGGGCTGGCCCGCCCTGGAGCAGGGGCTGCGACTGCTCGACGGCAAGCCCCGCAAGGGCGAGGACAACACCCTGACCGTCACCGAGGCCTGGCCCACGCTGATCCTGGCCCGCCCGCACAAGGCGGTCGTCGTCGGCCCCGAGGAGATCCTGCTCGAGCACGACCTGCGCCTCCCCGACGACCTCGACCGCTGGCAGCGCCCCCGGTTCCGCTACACCGACGGGGAGCTGCTGGTGATGTGGCGGCACGGCGGCAAGCAGTTCGGATACTGGTCCGCCCGGCCGTCCGAGGTGTTCCCGCTCACCGGAGAGCAGCTGCCCGGCTACTGGTCCAGCCACGAGACCGGCAACACCTCCATCCCGCTGCCCGACGGCGGCCGGGCCACCGGCGGGCGCACGCTGCACGCCGGGGACACCGTCCTGCCGCCCAGCCGGGCCGTCATCGGCGACGGCACCACCTACTGGCGCGAAGGCAGGCAGGGCAGGCACACGATGTGGCTGGAGTACGACCCGGCGACCGGCACGCACGGCCGTGCCTCACTGCCCGCCTTCCTGCGCTCCGGCATCCGTGAGGACGCGTCCCTACTGCCCTCGGACTGCGAGGTCCTGCCCCTGCAACCCGGCCTGGAGCACAGTCCCTTCGGCACCGACGGCGCGGTCCTCGGTCGCTGGGTGCGCGCGGAAGGCCAGGGCCCCGGGGCTCTGCGGACCGCGGGCACCCCGGACGGGCGGACCGTCAGCCTGCCCGTCGAGGACGGGGCCGGGCGCCGTGTCCCGCTCGGTGCGCTGCGCCTGCCCGGCGGCGCCGAACCCGTGGTCGCACAGGCCGCCATGACGTTCTTCCTGTGCGCCGCCGAGGACACCTCCGCCTCCGGGGTACTGGGCCGGGTGGTCGCGCTGGAGCAGGGCGGCGAGTTCGCCGCCGGCACCCGGTTCGTGCCGCCGGTCGCCTTCTGGCACGCCCTGCGCCCCCGCGACGAGCGGTCGTCCGCCGTGCTGCGCGCCCTGACCGACGAGCAGATCACCGAGGTGCTGCGGGTCACGGCCGCGGCGCTGGCCGAGCGGCAGGAGCAGGTGGCCCGGGCACGCGCCGCGGGCGAGTCGGGCGCCGACGGCAAGCCCGCCGTGCCGACCGCGGACCAGGTCGCCCTGGTCGCCGTCTCCCGCGCCCTGCCGGGCCTCGCCGACGAGCGGATGCGTATCGGCGTCGCCGCCCTCGTCCGCAGCGCCCTGCGCATCGCCGAGTCGGCCGCGGCCTTCGCGGCACCGTCGGTGGAGCGGCCTCAGTCGGACCCCCGCCGGACCAAGGGCATGTTCGCCGACTACTGCCCCGAGTTCGGCGAGGACCAGGCGCTGAACACGGCGATCAGCGGACTGGCCCGGCTGAGCGGGTGGTCGGGCGGCGAACGGTGGAGCGTGCTGCGGCAGATCCGGTCCGTGAACCACGTACTGTCCGGGAAGCCCGCCGACGGCAAGCCCCTGCCGGCCGCCGAGCGGCTGGCCGCACTCGGCGACGGCTGGCGCAGCGACGAGTTCGTCATCCCCGGCATCGGCATGGTGTGGCCTTCCGTGCTGTCCGCGCTGCGCCCGCTCGCCTACCGTGCCGCCTCGCCCGCCGTGCCCGACGCCGAACGGGAGGCGCTGCTGGTGCTGTTCGAGGTCCTCACCGAAGGGCCGCTCCTCGCGGCCGGGGGCACGCTCCGCGAGATCGTGCTGAGCGAGCCGCACGACAAGCAGCAGCGCGCGGGTCAGGTGCTGCGCCGCGAGGGCCGCACGGTGGTCGTCCTCGGCTGCCGACGCATCGACACCCAGCGCGACCGCGTGGACTGGCTGGCCCTGGACCACGACCCGACCGGCGTGTTCGGCGCGATCGCCCACTTCACGCTGGACGAGGAGACCCGGCACACGCCCGCGCTGCCCGCCGACCGGCTGGCCGCCCTCACCCGGCTGATCCGGGACAAGGGCGCCGCGCCCTGGCGGCCCGAGGCCCCCGCCGCGCTCACGGCCGCGACCCGGGGCGGCCTCGGTCCGGTCCAGACCACCGTGCTGCTCGCCGGTCTGCCGCACCGCGCCGACGCCCAGGCACTCGCCACGATCGGGCTGAAGTCCCGGCAGAAGGACTTCGGCGACGGCATGCTGGGCTCCCTGGGCGCGGACGACCGGGCCGCGCTCGCCGGGGCCCTGCTGCCCGCGGACCCGGCCGACCTGTGGACGAACGGGCCGGACACCGAGGCCGCGGGCCGGGTGTGGGCCGAGCGGCTCGGCTCGCTCGTCCGCCTGCCCGAGGACATCGCCGCCGGCCTCCCGGTGGGCGCCGGCGCCGCCGACGCGGTGCTCAACCCGGGCCGCACCCCGTGGCTCAGCCGTACCTCGGTCCTGCGGCCCGACAAGGACGGCGACCTGACCTGGGCGGACCCCAGCGCGATACCCAGCCGGTTCGAGCTGACCGGCGCCGTCTCCGCCCTCGCCGCGCTCGCCTACGGCCTGCCGTACGGACACCCGCTGCGCGCCGCCCTGCCGGAGGGCCTGGCCGCGCTGCGCCGCCGCCTCGCCGACCCGGAGCTGCTGCTCGAACTGAACGTCGCCTGGGCGGAGAAGGGCGGTGCGACCGCGGTCGAGCTCCGCAAGGCGTACGGGCTGCCCGCCACCGGCGGAGCCGACGCGCACGGGCTGACGCGGGTCGGCGAGGCGCTCGTGCTGCGTCCCTGGTACGGCGAGAACGAGAACGTGCTGATCCGGCCGGCCGCTCTCACCGGCCCGGACGACGACGTCCTGCTGCTCCTCGAAGGCCTGGTCGGGCCGCACCGCGGCGAGGGCCTGGGAACCCTGCGGACCATCCTCGGCGACGGACTCGAAGGGGCCCTCGCGGCCGGCACCGGCGCCGAAGGCCCCACGGGCCACGCCCAGGACCCCACGGTCAGCGTGCCCGCGCTGGTGGCCGAGGTCGCCGCGTCGCACGGCCTGGGCGAGGACGCCGCGGCGCTCTATCTGCAGCTGCTGGCCCTGCCCGACCCGACGGACCGCAACTGCGCCCGCTGGACCGGCTGGAAGCCCGCCCGTACGAAGAAGGCCCGGGCCGAACTGGCCGCGACCGACCTGGTCGTAGAGGCCAAGCGCCCGCGCGCCGGGCGGACCCTGTTCCTGCCGTGCGGCTGGTACGACCTCAAGTCCCCGGCGCTGCCGGTGGAGACCTGGAAGGAGGGTCTCTACCCGGTTGCCACCTACGGCCACGCCGTACCGCTGATCCCCGTGCCGGAGTTGTTCGCCCGCGCCTGGGACCGCGTACGCGCGGGGGACGCGCCGGCCTACGAGGAGCTGACCACGCGGGCCACGCGGAAGGGGCGCCGCCGATGAGCGCCCGCCGACACCGGCCGCCGACCACCGCCCGTACCACCATCCCTGCCACCGCCCCGAAGGACACCCGCCGATGACCACCACCCTCGTCCCCGACGCCACCCGGCAGATCGTGCCGCCCGAGGACCGGTACGCCACCGAGCTGGCCTTCCTCGCCGCCTACGACGACGGGCCGCGCCCGCCCGCCTGGCGGCTCACCCCGCGTGCCGTGGTCACGTTCGTCATGGGCAGCGGCGGTGAGGCGCTGCGGTTGCGCGAGAACGCCGAGGTGCCCGACGGCGTCCCGCGCCGGCTGGTGGTGGAGGGCAAGTTCGTCGGCGACCGGGCGCTGGTCGAGCGGTGCGTCGTCACCCTCGCCGGTGAGCGCGGCCTGCTGCTCGTCGGCGAGCCCGGCACCGCCAAGTCCATGCTGTCCGAGCTGCTGTCCGCCGCCGTGTGCGGGACCAGCGGCCTGGTCGTGCAGGGGACGGCGGGTACCACGGAGGACCAGCTCAAGTACGGCTGGAACTACGCCCTGTTGCTCGCCAAGGGCCCCAGCCGGGAGGCGCTCGTGCCCTCTCCGGTGCTCACGGCGATGAGCCGCGGGGGCATCGCCCGGGTCGAGGAGGTCACCCGGTGCCTCCCCGAAGTACAGGACTCGCTGGTGTCGTTGCTCTCCGAGCGGCGGATCGCGGTCCCCGAACTGGCGGGCACCGAGGACGCCCTGGCGCACGCCGCGCTGGGCTTCAACCTCATCGCCACCGCCAACCTGCGGGACAGGGGCGTCTCGGAGATGTCCGCCGCGCTCAAGCGGCGCTTCAACTTCGAGGCCGTAGGCCCCATCCCGGACCTGGACGCCGAGACCGCGCTGGTGCGCGGCCAGGCGCGGGCCTCGGTGGAGCGGGCCGGGGCGCCCTTCCAGGTGGACGACGCCGTCCTGGAGGCCCTCGTCACCGCCTTCCGCGATCTGCGGGAGGGCCGGTCGGCGGAGGGCTGGGAGGTGGAGCGGCCCTCCACGGTGATGAGCACCGCGGAGGCCGTGTCCGTCGCGGGCGCGCTGGGGCTGGCCGCGGCCTACTTCCCCGGGGACCGCGATGTGCTCGGGCTGCTGCCCGGGCACCTCCTCGGCGTGGTCCGCAAGGACGACCCGGCCGACGCGGCCCGGCTGCGCGGCTACTGGGACGGTCCCGTGCGGCGCCGCGCCGAGCAGGGCTCCGCCACCTGGCGCACCCTGTGGGACCTGCGCACGGTCCTGGAGGGCTGACGGCCGTGCCCCTCTCCCCCGACGAAGCCCTCGCGGCCCTCACCGACCCGGCGGCGCCACTTCTCATCGGTGTACGGCACCACGCGCCCTCGCTGGCCGCGGCCGTACCCGCGCTGCTGGACGCGGCCGAGCCGGACGTGCTGCTCGTCGAACTCCCCGCCGAGCTGCAGGAGTGGCTGCCCTGGCTCGGCCACGAGGAGACCCGGGCCCCGGTCGCCCTCGCCGCCGCCCCCGGCGACGGAGGAGGCGGTGGGCCGGCCTTCTACCCGTTCGCCGACTTCTCCCCCGAACTCGCCGCGGTGCGCTGGGCCGCCCGGCATGACGTCCCGGTCGTCGCCTGCGACCTGCCGCTGGCGGACCGGGCGTGGGAGACGGACCGGCGTGACCGGGGCGATGCGTCCGGTCGGCCCGGCCTCGCCGTCGCCCTGCGGTCCCGACTCACCGGCCGCCCCGGTGACGACCTGTGGGACCGTCTCGTCGAGGCGACCGCACCGGGCTCGCCGCCCGAGGCGGTGCGGCGGGCCGCGCTGCTCGCGGGGTGGGCGCTGCGCCAGGACGCGCTGGCCTCCAGCGGGGTCCCCGAGGTGGACCTGCGGCGGGAGCGGTGGATGCGCGACCGTCTGGCCGACGCCACCGCCGACGGCCGGCGGGCGGCGGTGGTCGTCGGCGCCTTCCACGCACCGGCGCTGGTGTCCCCGCCCGTGGAAGCGGGGGCAGGCCCGGAGTTCCCGGCCCCCGCGGGGCCTGAGCAGGGGGCCTCGGCCGCCGCCGCGGGCGCTGACACGCCCCGCCCCGGCACCCGTCCCGTCTGGACGACCTCGTTCATCCCGTACACCTACGCCCTCCTGGACGAACGCTCCGGCTACCCCGCGGGGATCCGCGACCCGGAGTGGCAGCACCTGGTGCTGGAGGCCGCGGGCGATCCGGCCGCGCTGGAGGAGGCACTGACCCGGGCGGCCGTCCGGGTGTGCGCGCGGCTGCGGGCGCTCGGCCATCCGTCGGGGCCCGCCGACGCCCGCGAGATCAGCCGACTCGCCGGAGACCTCGCCCGGTTGCGCGGGCTGCCCACGGCGGGCCGGGGCGAGCTGGTCGAGGCGGTGCAGACGGTACTGGCGCAGGGCGAGCCGTACGGCCGGGGCCGGGCCGTCGCCCGGGCGATGGAGAGCGTGCTCGTCGGCACGCGCGCCGGACGTCCCGCGCCCGGCGCACCGCGCAGCGGCCTGGCCCCCGCGGTGGAGGCGGAGCTCGCCGAGCTGGGCCTGCCCGGGCCGGAGGCCGGCGCGTCCGGCGCCGCCCGGGACCTGCGCCTCGACCCGCTCCGCTCCGGCCTGGACCGCCGCCGCGAACTGCTGCTGCGCCGCCTGACGGTGTGCGGCGTGCCGTACGCGGAGGCGAAGGAGGTCGTCGGCGCGGGCAACGCCGAGGCCCTGACCTCGCGCTGGGAGGTGCGCTGGACGCCCGCCACGGCGGCCATGCTTGCCACGGCCGGGGTGCGCGGGGTCACCTCGGCCCAGGCCGCCGAAGGCGTGCTGCGCGAGCGGCGCCGCGTGGAGCGGGACGAGGGCGGCCCCACCGCCGCGCAGGCCCTGCGCGGTCTCGAAGAGGCGGCTGGGTGCGGGCTGCCCGCTCTCGCGGACGAACGGCTCGAGGACACCGCCGAAGTACTGCCGCACTCCGGCACGCTGCCCGAACTCCTCGCCGGCCTCGCCCTGTTGGACCGGCTGCGGTCCGGCCATGTGGCCGGACTCGGCGCCGAGGAGGACCGTACGGCCCGGACGGCGGCCGTGGCCGGGCTGCTCACCGCCGCCGCGGTGCGCCAGGTGGACGGGCTCACCGGCTCGGAGGATCCCGCCGACGCCCACGCCCTGCTGGGCCTGGCCCACCGCGCCGATCAGCTGGGCGGCATCCGGCTCGCCGACGCGCTCGCCCGTCTGGCCGCCGACGGCTCCCCGCTGATGCGCGGTGCCGCCGGGGCCGTACGCGTGCTCCTCGGGCACGAGGACGCGCGGGCGCTCGGCGGGCGCGTGGCGTCCTGGGTGGACAGCGCCTGCGATCCGGAGTCCCGGTCCGCGCTGACCGCCCGGCTCACCGGGCTGCTGACCGCCGCGGGCCAGCTCCTGGAGGCCGCGCCCCCTGCCCTGGAGCCGCTGCTCACCCGCGTGTCGGAGCTGTCCGACCGGGACTTCCTCGACCGGCTGCCCGCACTCAGGGGCGGGTTCGACACGCTCAGCCCGGCCGCCCGCGACCGGCTTCTGTCCGGCGTCGAGGAGCGCCTCGGCACCGGCCACCTGGCGGACCCGGCCGGTGTCGACCCCGCGGCCCTCGCCACCTGGACACGCGCGGACCTCGCGGCCCGGGAGGTCCTGCGGACGATGGGACTGCTGCCCCCGCCCGGGACCGAGGAGCGGGACGGGCCGGTCTCCGGCACAACCGCGACCGAGACGTCCGACACCACGGGTACAGACGGCACGACCGGCGTATTCGGGACATCCGGTGCATCCAGCGCATCCAGTGAGGAACACCGGCTCGCCCCGGCCGACCGCTGGCGCCTGCTGCTGGGCCGCCGCACGGACCGACTGCCCCGGTCGGCGGCGGCCTTGGCCACCGCGCTGGACGAGCTGTACGGCAGTGGACGCGGCGAGGGCAGCCGGGGCGACCTCACCGGCGCGGGCCTGGGCGGCGGGCGGGAGGCGCCGTACCCCGGTGTGCGGGAGTGGTCGCAGGAGCTGGCGGCCCTGTTCGGGCCCGGCATCCGCGAGGAGGTCCTGGCGGCGGCGGCCTCGGCGGGCCGCCGGGACGTGTTCACCGAGCTCGACCCGGACAGCGTGCGGCCCTCGGTCGACCTGCTGCGCAGTGTGCTGCGGCACGCGGGCGGCCTGCCCGAGGCCCGGCTGGCCGCGCTGCGCCCGCTCGTGCGGCGCCTGGTCGACGCCCTGACCCGGCAGCTGGCCACGCGGCTGCGCCCCGCCCTGCACGGCACGGCCCTGCCGCGCCCCAGCCGGCGCCCGGGCGGCGGTCTCGACCTGCCCCGCACACTGCGGGCCAACCTGGCGACCGCGCGGCGCGGCCCGGACGGCACGATCCAGGTGATCCCCGAGCGGCCGGTCTTCCGCACGCGTGCCAAACGGGCCGCCGACTGGCGGCTGATCCTGGTCACCGACGTGTCGGGGTCCATGGAGGCGTCCACGGTCTGGGCCGCCCTCACGGCCTCGGTGCTGGCCGGGGTTCCGACCCTCTCCACGCACTTCCTGGCCTTCTCCACCGAGGTCATCGATCTCACCGACCATGTCGGGGACCCGCTGTCGCTGCTGCTGGAGGTGAGCGTCGGCGGCGGCACGCACATCGCGGCCGGGCTGCGGCACGCCCGTGAGCTGGTGACCGTGCCGTCCCGCACCCTCGTCGTGGTCGTCAGCGACTTCGAGGAGGGCTACCCGCTCGGCGGACTGCTCGCCGAGGTCCGCGCCCTGGTCGGGGCCGGCTGCCACGTCCTGGGCTGCGCGAGCCTCGACGACACGGGCCGACCGCGGTACTCCACGGGTGTCGCGGGACAGCTCGTCGCCGCGGGGATGCCCGTCGCCGCCCTCAGCCCGCTCGAACTCGCCCGCTGGGTAGGGGAGAAGATCGCATGAGCCCGGACCTGCCTCCGGTCGCCCCGTCCGTGACCGCCGAACTCGTCGGTGCGCTCTCGCCCCGGCTGCGCAAGCGGCTCGACGCGGGCATCACCAAGCTGGCCGCCCGGCCCGTCGTCGTCGACGGCGACACCGTGCGCATCGCCGTCGACGACGACACCCACCTCGAACTGCACGCGCCCGGTGGCTCGGTGACCCGCGCGGACGCGATCCGGTGCGGCTGTCTGCTCGCCCCCGGCTGTCTGCACCGCGCCGCGGCGGCCTCGGCGGCGCCGATCGCCGAGGCCGCGGCCGACTCCGCCGGTGAAGCACCCTCCGCCACCGAGGAGCAACAGCCCACCGAGGGGCAACAGTCCGTCGCGGAGCCCGAGCAGCCCACCGACGCGCAACGCGCCGCCGCCCGGGCCGTGCACGAGGCGGCGGCGGCCGTGCTGGAGGCCGGCACGGACGGCGCCGGCGCGGTGCTCCAGGCGGAGCTGCTGCGGGCCGCGCACACCGCACGGCTGGCGGGCCTGCCCCGGGCCGCCGCCTCGGCGGTCTCCGTGGTCACGGCGGTGCGCGCAGCCCGCTCCGCCGATCCGGCGTACCGCCTCGACGACCTCGGCGCCGCGCTGCGCGAGGTCCTGGCCGTCGCCCACCGCCTGCCGTCCGCCACCGGCCCGGAGCTGGTCGCCCTGCGCGGCACCGTGCGGCAGCCGTACACGCCGGACGGCTCACTGCGCCTGTACGGCGTCTTCTCCGAACCGGTCCTGACGGCGACCGGCTACGCGGGCGCCGTCACCTGGACCGCCGATGCCGACGGCCGCCTCTACACGGTCTCGGACGTGGCCCCGGGCGGCTCCGGGCGGGCGGTGGGCGCGGCCGACCGTGCCGTACGCATCGGTGACACGGCACTGACGCACCGCGAGTTGTCGCGGGCCGGCCTCGCGGTGTCCGGCGCCACCGTCTCGCCGACGGGGCGGCTGGGGGCGGGCGCGGGGGTACGGGCGGTACGCGCCTCCGGCGCCGGCCTCGGCGGCGAGCCCCTCGACCGGCTGTGGGCCGTGCCCATCGGCGACCAGGTCCGCCGTGCCCTGGACGGCGATCACGACCTGCTCTTCCTGGACGTCACCCTCACCGGCACCGTCCGCGAGGCGGCGGGCGACTGTCTGCTGGCCGACTGCGACGGACTGACGCTCCGGCTGGCCGCCGCCCACGACCACCCCGCGCTCCCCCACCGCGACAACCTCCGCCTGCTGGCCGCCGCACGGGGCAGGAAGCTGCGGATCGTCGCCCGCCTCGCCCCGGCCCCGCGGCCCCGCGCCCTGCTGCTCGCCACCGAGCACCCCACCGATCCCGGGGCACGTGTGGACCTCGGCCTGGACCGTCTCCAGCGCGCCGACCTGCCCGCCGAGGCATCCGCGCCCGCCGTCCCCGCTGTTCACGCCGTTCCCGCCGTTCCCGTCCCGGACGAAGCCCCGCTGCATCTCCTGCGCCGCCGCGTCCACCAGGCCGCCTCCGGTGGCCGGCGCGTGCTGGCCTTCCCCGGGGACGGCGGCGTCGACGGTCGGCGCCTGCGGCAGCACGGCCTGGCGACGGCGGGCGACCTGCTCGGCGAGCTCCGGTCCGCCGCGGCCGACCGTTCCCGCGACCCCTTCGGCCGCCTTCTCCCGGCCGACACGGACCGTTTCGCCCGCGCCTGGCTCGCCGCCGCGCTCTACACCGAAGAGGTGGACCGGGCCCTGTGCGCCGCGGCGTGGGGCGCGTGAGGGCACCATGGGGACACACCACATGGTGCGGGCCGCCGCTCCCCCGTACCGGCGGCCCGCACCATGGTGGGAGACATCCGAACGGTGCCGGTGTCGCCCGGTTGAAGTGTGAACGGTGAGGTGCCGTGCGGGTATGGGTACAACTGCGTACACGGACAACCGGAGAGGAACAGTGGCACACGGCCTGGACGGAGCCTACGAGCGCATGCTCGCGGTCGCGGTCGCGGCGCTCCACGAGCGTGAACCCGAGCGCCTGTGGCCCCTGATGGCCGCCGCCCTGCCCGGGCTGTGCGGCGGAGAGGCGCTGATCTACAAGCTGGACGACTGGAGCGAGGGCAAGGGCACGGTCGGCATGTCACCGGGCGTCGCCGCGGAGTTCGACCGGTTCGGGGACGAGGCCCTGGGGCTGCTGCGCACCGGCTACCCGTTCGCGCACCACTACGCGGACGACGACGACCGGACGCCTGTCACGGCGCGCCGGGCCGCGGGCCGCGCGTGGCCGTCGAGCCCGACCGCCCGGCTGATCTCCGACACCATGGGCATGGACCACGTACTGGGACTCCCCCTGCCGCGGTCCGCCGCCCCGGTCACCGGATGTCTCGTCTACCGCTCCGGTACGGACTTCACCGACGACCACCTGCGGATCGCCCAGCATCTGCAACCGCTGCTGGCAGCCGTCGACCAGCAGCGGCAACTCCTGGAACGCTGGCGGGCGACGGCCGCCGTCCCGCCCGAGCCCGCGGCGACCGGTGACCTCACCCCCCGTGAGACGGCCGTGCTGCTCCTGCTCACCGACGCCCTCACCGCCGCCGCGATCGGCCGCCGCCTCGGCATCTCCTCCCGTACCGTGCACAAGCACATCGAGAACATCTACCGCAAACTCGGCACCCGCGACCGCATCAGCACCGTCCTGCGCGCGCAGCAACTGGGCCTGGTGGCCGCGCCCGGGACGACCAGGAGGTGACCGGGGGAGCCGCATGACGTGAGGCAGCGGTGGAACTCGCACGGTATGTCCGGCGGTCGGACACGGGACGGAGCGGCACATGTCGGGCGATCTCGTGGGGTTCTTCGGGGTGGTGGTGCTCGCCTACCTGGTGCCCGGCCCGGACTTCCTGGTGGTCGTGCGGGCCGCGGCGCGGCGGCGCGCCCTGGGCCGGGCGGCTGCCCTGGGGGCGCAGACGGGACTGTGCGTGCACATGTGCGCCGCGGCCCTCGGGCTGTCGGTCCTCGCCGCGCGGTCGGCCTACGCCTTCACCGTGATCAAGCTGGCGGGTGCCGCGTACCTGATGTACCTGGGTGTACGAGCTCTGCTGAACGCCCGCAAGGTCGGCGGCGGGTACGAGGAACGGCCGACGGAGGCCCGTCGCGACAGTCGCCGGGAGAGCTTCGTCCAGGGGCTGCTCACCAACGTCCTCAATCCCAAGGCGGCCCTGTTCTTCCTCAGCGTCCTGCCCCAGTTCGTCGACCGGAGCACCTCGTTGACCGGGCAGATCTTCCTGCTCGGCTTCCTCGACGTGGTGATCGGCATCGCCTACTGGCTGGCCCTGGTAGGAGTCGCCGCACGACTGCGGGCGGTGCTGGGCCGCCCGGCCTGGCGCCGCCGCTGGGAACGGGTCACCGGCTGCCTCTTCATCGCCCTCGGCATCGGAGTGGCGGCTACCGAGTGAGAGGCATCGGCGGGGATCAGGACGAGAAGCCGTAGGCCTGCTCGCCCTGGCGATAGCGCTCCACCAGGAGCGGGTCCATCACCGTGGAGTCGGGTCCGAAGAACTTGCCGAACTTCTCCCGGTACTTCTCGAACCAGTGGGGCCGGTCGGACAGGAAGAAGACGTCGTGCAGGGCGATGGCGCGGATCGCCAGGACCGGCACCGGCGCCCTGCTCACCGCGAACCGGGGGTTGCGCGCCGCCGTCACCTCGCAGTTCTCGTGGAACTGGCCGATCATGAGGCCCTGAGCCACGAAGTCGTCCTTCACACGCTCCTGGGCCTGGTCGAGCAGTCCGGTGTCCTCGCCGCGGAGATCGGGCAGGACGACGACCATGGCCTGCAGCATGGGATTCCTGCCCTGCCAGGTCGTCAGCTCGTATTCGCGCAGACTGCCGCGCGCGATCTCCTCGACCAGTTCGAGGCTCGGGGCATGACCGACCAGTCGTATCCGGATCTCCAGCGTCCTGTTCTTGCGGGCCGGTGACACGAACGGGCAGATCGGCCCCGTGCGGCCGATCTCCGGGTGGTTCGCCGAGATGTACTCGGTCAGCCACGAGTCCACCGAATCGAGCGCGGACGCGAAGTCGACGAGGGTCGCGGTGGGAGTCATGACGTGCCCGTCAGGTCGGAGACGCGGTCCACGGCGATGCGTGCAAGCCGATGGACCTCGGCCTCGTCCGGGATGCGGGTGTTGATGAAGTTGAGGATGTCGCCCTTCGTGACGATCACCCAGGTGGTCTCGATACGGAAATGGTCGACGGTGGACAGCCAGCGCACCACGAATCCGCTGTCGCCCAGGGCGACCGGCCCCACGTTCAGCCTGGTGATGTCGAGCTGCACACCGTCGTTGAGCTCCATCCGGTAGTGCGCGCAGTCGCGCACCGCGTCGAAGAGCTGCCGGTACACCTCGCGGCCGGCTCCGTTCCCGAACTGCGCCACATGGTGGAACACCACCGACCCCACGATGTTCGTGAACAGCGCGGAGGCGTGGTGCGTCGTCTCGGGGTGCGTGCCGTGCGTGAGCATGTTCGTCAGGTCGACGAGCACCCGCCCCGACTCGTGGCCGGACACGAAGACGGGATCGTAGGCGGCACTCGGCTCCTCGCCGAAGAACGACTCCTCGAGATCCTCCTCGCTCAGCAGCAGCTGCTGAAATGCGACGTCGTCCATCGCGGTCTCCTATCGGCGAACGAGGCTCAGCGGGCGCATGTCTGTCCAGTGCTCCTCGACGTAGGCGAGGCAGGTCTGGCGGTCGGTCTCGGCGAGGGCGACGGTCCAGCCCGCGGGCACCTCGGCGAACGCGGGCCACAGCGAGTGCTGGCCCTCGTCGTTGACCAGCACGAGGAAGGTGCCGTCCGGGTTCTCGAAGGGGTTGCTCATCAATGCTCCCTGGGCAGAGGGGTCGAGAGGGGAAAGGGGGTGGTCACGTCTCTTCCAGGACCCTGGTCACGTACTTGTGAATGCCGTTGATCGAGGTGAAGAGCGCCATGTCCTCGAACTGCGGGTCGATGACCACGCCGTGCCTCTCCTCCAGCCCGTGCTGGAGGACGACCAGGGTGAGCGAGTCGACCACCAACTCCGCGTCGTCCGACAGCTCTTCGGGCGGTCCGAGCCCCGCGTTCTCGGAGAGGATCGCTCTGATGTGGTCTTTCGAGATCACGGTTCCCCCTGTGTCTGTGGCGGTGGTTGTAGCTGTGTATGTGGCTGTGGCTGTGGCTATGCCCGTGCCGACGGGTGCGGCGTGATGCGCTCGTGCATCAGCGCACGGTCGCGGACCAGCTTTCCCATCGAGTTCCGTGGCAGCTGCCGTGTGACGAGGAAGCGCTTGGGGACCTTGACCGGGCTGAGCCGCTCCCGGCACCAGGCCGTGAGGTCCTGCGCGGTGAGTGCCTGGTCGGTGCCCACGAAGGCCTCGATGACCTCCCCATGGGTCACCACGGCCTCGGCCACCCGGGGATGGCCCAGCAGGACGGTCTCCACTTCCGTGAGATCGACCTTCAGCCCGCCGACGACGACCAGTGAGTCCGCCCGGCCGAGCATGCTCAGCACCCCCGTCACCGGGTCCTGGTGCACCCGGTCGAAGGTGCGCAGCCAGCCGTCGGTGAACCGGTCGGCGTGCTCGCCGTACAGATAGGGCGATCGGTCCATCCGGACGAAGAGCTCCTCGCCGACCACCTTGACCTCGGCGCCCGGCACCGGGGGCCCCACCTGTGGGGGCTCGCAGGTGCCGGTGAGGTCACCCGCGATCAGCCCGATCTCGGTGAGGCCGTAGACCTGACTGATCGGCAGGCCGAAGTGCGCGCCGAACCGCTCGAAAACCTCCTGCGGCACCCCTTCGCCCCCGGACACCGCCAGGCGCAGCGCGGGCAGTTCGGGCCGGCCGCCGATCCGGGTCAGCAGTTCGTAGTGGACGGGTGTCCCGTACACGGCGGACGCCTCCGTGCGTGCCATCGTCCGCAGCACCTCGGCCGGGCGCAGCGTCGGCGGGACGATCAGCGTCGCCCCGGCCGCGAGTGCGTGCAGCACGCCGCTGACCAGGCCCATGTTGTGCATGACCGAGTTCAGCAGCATCAGCCGGTCGCCCCTGCCGGGGACTCCGGGGAGTGCGGTGTGCCGGTCGAGTTCGGCCAGCACGGAGTCGGCCGGCCTGCCTATCACCTTGGGGCGGCCCGTCGAGCCCGAACTGAACTGCACGAGACGGATGCCCTCGAGGGCCGGCCGGCCACTGGGCAGCCGCTGGACCGAGAAGCCGGACTCCTGCCGGAATCCGGCCACCGGTCCGTCCGCCCCGGCCGCGGTGACGAGGTACTGGGGGCGCACCAGCTCGGCCAGCGGCTCGTACTCGGCCGGTTTCAGCCGGAAGTCGACCAGCGCCACCTGCGCGCCGCAGCTCCACAGGGCGAACAACACCTGGAGATAAGTGAAACTCGGCTTCATACGCAGAAGAACCGAGCTCCCTTCCCCCACACCCTGCTCCCGAAAACGCCTCCCGAGATCAGCAACCGCTGTACGTAACTGCCCCCGGGTGACCGGCGCGCTGGAAATGGCCCACATCTCGTCGTCCGCGCCACGGTTCAGAAGATGACTTCCCCACCATGTATTCGCCATACACGCTTCCTTTTGCGAAAACAGGTTCGCGAAACGTTCGATGCCGAAACTAACACTGCCGCGAAACGGCGGGCAAGCGCTCCGACGATCAATGCAGCACGCTGCGACACGAGGGCACCGTCCCTGCCGTGCACCTTCGTGGCCGGGGCGGACGCCTCCGTGCCGTGGCTGCGGAGCGGGACCGTTGTCCCGCCGGCGGGACAACGGGCGGACATGCGCCTGGCATAGCCGTTTGATCTCCCTTGACCCTTCAAGAGCTCCCGGGTTAGGTTGCCCTGACTGTGATTCCGGGCCGTTGTGCCCGATTTCGGTGCGCATGACGGCCCGTCGCGCCGTTTGTGCGAACGCCACCGTCCCTCTGTCGCCCGGTGGAATTTCCAACGCTTTTTCCGGGCCATTGCGAGTTTTTCATTCCTGTCTCTCCGGCCGTCCGCGCGGGGGAATTTTCGGAGGTGGAGACTTGTCCGTCAGTGCTGGCGCCACGCTGCCCGTCACGGCTGCCCAACGCGAGATATGGATTGCCGAGCAGCGCCTGGAGGGAACGAACCACGTCTTCCGGGTCGGTGAGTACCTGGAGATCCACGGACGGGTGGACCCGGTGCTGTTCGAGCAGGCCCTGCTGCTGGTCGTCGCCGAGGCCGACGCGCTGCACGTCCGCTTCGTCGAGGAACGCGGCGAGGTCCGGCAGGTGGTCCACGAACTCGGCGACTGGTCGCCCGCACTCGTCGATCTCAGCGCGGAGCCGGACCCCGAAAGGGCTGCCCTCGACTGGCTGGACGCCGCGGTGGCCCGGCCGATGAACCTCGCCGAGGACCGACTGTTCGAGTACGCCCTGCTGCGGCTGGATGCCGAGCGCTTCTACTGGTACCAGGGCTACCACCACGCCGTGATGGACGCCTTCGGGTCACTGCTGATCACCCGTCGGGTGGCGGACGTGTACACCGCCCTCGCCCAGGGGCGCCCGGCGGGACCCAGCCCGTTCGGATCCCTGGACGATCTGCTGGCCGCCGACCGGAAGTACCGGGATTCGGAACGGTTCTCCACCGACCGGGCCTACTGGACCGAACGCTTCGCCGACCGCCCCGAGCCGACCGGGATCGTCGGACGCCCGTCGATCACCCCGGAGCGCTACCTCCGCCAGACCGCTTCCCTGGACCCTGCCGAACTGACGGAACTGCGCGACGCGGCGCGGCGGGCGCGGACCCCCTGGTCGTACCTGGTCATCGCCACCACGGCCGTCTATCTGCACCGGATGACCGGTACGCCGGACGTGGTGCTGGGCCTGCCGGTGACGGCGCGCCTGGACCAGTTGCAGCGCCGGACGCCCGGCACGGCCTCCAACGTCCTCCCGCTCAGGCTCGCGCTCCGGCCGGACCTGACGCTCGGCGAGCTCCTCGGCCAGATCGGGGAGCGGGTGCTGGAGCTCGGCAGCCACCAGTGCTACCGGGCCGAGGACCTGCAGCGGGACCTCGACCTGCCGGGCAGCGTGGGCACTTGGTACGCACCGGTCGTCAACGTCATGTCCTTCGACTACGCGGTGACGTTCGCCGGTCTGCCGACCACCGCGCACAACCTCTCCTCGGGCCTGGTGGGCGACCTCACGCTCGCCGTGTGGGACCGACGTGACGGCACCGGGCTGACGGTCGACCTCAACGCCCATCCCGAGATCTGCCCGGAACAGGAGCTGGCCGCTCATCATCGGCGTCTGCTCACCGTGCTGCGGGCCGTCGCGGCGTCGGAGCCCTCCCGGCCGATCGGCCGGATCGACCTGCTCACCGACGAGGAGCGCGCGACGCTACTGGCCGTGCCCGAGGCCGTCCCTGCGGCGACGGAGGCCACCCTGCCGGGGTTGTTCGAGGCGCGGGCCGACGAGACGCCCGACACGGTCGCCGTGGTCAGCGGCGACACCACCCTCACATACCGGGAACTCAA